>JBFWYI010000112.1:0-29403 GCA_050186575.1 Sandaracinaceae bacterium
GAACCCGATCTCGACCCTCGTCGCTCCTCGACGATACTCCGGCATCGCCTCGTCCCGCCGAGGGCCAATCTCGCGCCCGATCATCGACGCTGAACCCATCGCGATCTCCGTCGCGAGGGTCTAGTACGCGCGACCCGAAAGACGAACGGATTTCGGAGCGCGTGTGCTAGCGCCAGCCGCCCGCTGCGAGGGCCCGCCGAACCGCGGCCATCACGTCGTCGACGCGCGCCGGTTTGCGCAACACCTCACGGAAGCCGCCGAGCGGGAGGGTGTCCGCGTCGGCATCGATGATCAGGACGGGCGGACCGTCGCGGGTCACGAGCGCGCGTGGGTCGCCGTCGCTCGGCGAACCGCTCACCAACACGCAGGCGACCCCCTCCAGCCGCGAGAGCGCCTCCGTCGTGGACGACGCCTCTCGGACCGCGAGACCACGCGAGGAGAGCAGCAACCCGAGCATCTCGCGCCCGTCGACGTCTCGGTCGACGATGAGCACCGCGGGCCGCCCGGCGTCGCGCTCGACGGCGGCTGGGTCGGGCGGATCGGAGCGAGCCTCGGTCGGAACGGCGGGCGAGCCGTCGGGCAGCGCTTGCCGCGCCCCGAGGATCTTGCGGTGCAACGTTCGTCGGTCGATGCCGAGGAGGCGTGCGGCGTGAGACTTGTTGTCACTCACTAGGCTCAAGACGTGCGCGACGTACTCCGCCTCCAGCTCGGCGATGGTCAAGAGCTCACCCAGCGAGCTGGGCATGAGGCCGTGCGGGGCGCTCGGTCGGTACGCGACGACGTGCTCGGGCAGATCGGCGGGAACGATGAGGTCCGTCTGCGTCATCGTCACCGCTCGTTCGATGCAGTTCTCGAGCTCTCGCACGTTCCCCGGCCATCGGTACGCGATGAGCTTCGCCAGAGCCTGACTCGTGAGGCCCGTGATGGCGCGGCCGTGCTGTTCGGCGAAGCGGACGACGAACCGCTGGGCCAACAGCGCGATGTCCCCCTCGCGCTCGCGCAGGGGTGGAACGTGGACGCTGCAGACGTTGATTCGGTAGTAGAAGTCGGCGCGGAACGTCTTCGCATCGACCGCGGCCTCGAGCTCGGTCGCCGTCGCCGAGATCAGGCGAGCATCGAAGGAGACCTCGTGGGCCCCGCCGACCGGCCGAACCGTGCGCTCCTGCAACGCGCGAAGCAACTTCGCTTGCATCGACGGAGACATCTCGCCGACCTCGTCGAGAAACAAGGTGCCACCGTTGGCCTCGAGGAACAGTCCGCCGCGGGACACCTTGGCATCGGTGAACGCGCCGCGAACGTGGCCGAACAGCTCGCTCTCGAGGAGCGCCTCGGGGACCGCCGCGCAGTTGATCGCCACGAACGGGCCGCGCGCGCGATCGCTGAGCTCATGGATCTTCCGCGCGATGAGCTCCTTGCCGGTGCCGCTCGCCCCCGTGATCAGCACGCTCGCGTCGGTCGCGGCGATGCGCGCGACGTTCCGATACACGGCGCGCATGGCCACGCTGTCGCCGATCATCGCGCCGACGCTGGCCTCGGTCGCGACGGTGGCGCGGAGCAACGTCACCTCCTCGCGCAGCCGCGACGACTGCGTCGCGCGCCGGACCGCGGCCAAGAGGAGGTCGGGATCGAACGGCTTGGAAACGAAGTCGTACGCGCCGGCTCGGAGCGCGCCCACCGCCGCCGCCATCGTCGCGTGCCCGGTGACCACCACGACGGGCAGGTTGGGTTTCGCTGCCACGATCCGCTCGCACACCGCGAGACCATCGAGCGCGCCGAGCCGCAGGTCCGTGACGACGGTGTCGAACTGGTCGATCAGCGCGAGATCGATCGCGGCACGCGCGTTCGTCTGCGTCACGACGTCGTAGCCCCGACCGCGAAGCGTCACCGAGGCGAGGGCGCACGCGTCCGGATCGTCGTCGACGTAAAGGATTCTCCCGCTCATCTTCGTCCGCGACCGCGGCGACCCCAGACGAGATCGCTACGTCGATCGGTGCGCTCCACCAGCCATATCACCAATCCCATTGCCTCGCCGTCGCGCCACCGAGGCGGGCGCGGTTCTCGGTTCCGGCAGATGCGCTCGCACTCCGCATGCCAGGCCCGTCCGACGACGCGCGGACGGCTGAGCGGCGTGGGCGAGCGGGCGGGATGCTCCACGCTGGACCCTTCGCTTGACGAGGGCGACGCGTCGCCGCAGCTTGCCTAGCCTGACCCGCTCGGCCGATACGTTCGACGACGCACTCGTGATCTCGGACGATCCGGTGCTCCGTCGGACGGCGCGTGACGCGTGCATGGCGACGGGGACGCTCTCCCGGATCGACGTGTCCGAGAGCTGCGAGGAGGCGCTCGCGCGCGTAGACACGGGGAGCTACGGGGTCGTGCTCATCGGGATGTCGGACCACGCCGACGCACGCCGGCTGCTCGGCGAGATCGCCCGGTCCTCGGAGGCGTCGTGGTCCGTGCTCATCGCCTCGCGGATCGACGGCGAGGGCCTCCGCGCGGCGTCCGTTCCCGGAACGTCCGCTCCTGCCACGTCCGCTCCTGCCACGTCCGGTCCCGCGACGTCGGAGACCGGCATCGGCGAGCGGATCGCGACTTGCGCGCCGACGCGGCTCGAGCTCGAGCGCGCGGTCCGCAACGCGGTGTACACGAGGCGGCTCGAGCGCGAGCTCGAGCGGGCGCGCGGCGCCTCGGAGCGACAACTCGAGATGCTAGGATCCATCGCCGAGGTGGTGGCTCGCATCCACCGCAGCGCCACCGCGGAGGAGGCGGTGGCGACCACCGTCCGCGCGACGTCGATCATGTTGGGCGCCGCCGTCTCCCTCGATCTCACGTTCGCCGAGCGGGCCTTCCACGGCGCCCACGACCCGTTCGAGGGACGGCCGGGGCGACGGCCGTTCTCGCTCGTCGTCCCCCTCGCGGCGCTGCACGGCGAGGCGGCCGGAGAGCTGCGGTGCGAGCGCGACGCCGAAGCGTTCGAGCCGGCCGAGCACATCGCAGCCGCCCAGCTCGCGCGCGGATCGGCGGTCGCGATCGAGAAGCACGCGCTGCTCTCCGTGGCGCAGAGCCACTTGCGTGAGCGGGAGGAGATCGTCACGGTCGTCTCTCACGATCTGCGCGCGCCGGTACAGAACTTCTTGTTCGGGCTGGCGGCGCTCCGACACGCGCCGATGCACGAGTGCGGCCCGACGCTGGACCGACTGAACCGCACCGCCGAACAGATGGGGCTCTTGATCGACGATCTCCTCGACGTGAGCCGCGTGCACGACGGTGGCCTCGTCGTCCGTAAGTCGTCGATCCCGTCGGGCCGTGTGCTGCGCGACGTGGTGGACCAGAGCGGTGCCCTCGCCGACGATCGTCACATCGTCTTGACGAGCGACATCTCGAGGAACGCGCCGCCGGTCGTCGCGGACGAACGTCGACTTCGCCAGGCGATCGACAACCTCGTCGGGAACGCGCTGCGCCACGCGCGCACGCGCGTCACGCTCCGCGTCTCGTCGGTCCCCGACGGGGTGCGATTCCACGTGGTGGACGACGGGCCGGGCGTGCCGAGCGAGGTGCGCTCGCGGCTCTTCGAGCGGCTCTATCAGGGGCCCAACGGGGCGCGCGGCACGCTCGGGCTCGGGCTGTACATCGTCAACGGGATCGCCAAAGCGCACGGTGGCCACGCCGGCGTGAGCGACGCGCCGGGCGGTGGCAGCGACTTCTGGATCGAGATTCCGAACGCGCGCGCCTGACGAGCCCCCGGGAATCGGCGACCGGAGCCGGCGCGGCTGCCTCCCCCGTCGGCTGCGCATTCTTGTCCCAGGTGGGACGGTTTGGATCGACCGAGGCCAGGGTCGCGTCCCGTTCGTCCCGTCGCCTCGAGTCCTCCGAACCGGACTGAGGGGGCCCGCCGTTCGGGGCTGGCGCTACCGCTCGACGATACCGCTCGACCATACCGCTCGACGATACCGCTCGAAGGTGCCGCTCAGAGATGCCGATCGGCGAAGCCGCGACGCTCGGTCGTGAACGCGAGCCCGCCGATGATCTATATCGCAAGTCATGCGGTCGTGATCTTGCGTCGCATCGAGCGCGTCGCCGACCGCCACCGATCTTGGTCTCGGCGCGGTGGCGCGCCCGAGGAGATCATGGCCCAACGCATCCACCGCTCGCTCGTTCGGCTCGTCGCGTGGCTCATCGAGCGCACGACTCGCGCGACCACGCGCGACGCGCTGCCCGACGCGTGGCGCGTCACGTTGGCTACCCCGTGCTTCGGTCTGCCGTCATGAGCGCGACGGCCCCCCTGCCGCCCACCACGGAGCGAGAGACCACGAGCCACGCGGAGCGCGCCGCCGAGTGGGGTCTCTGGCTCGTGCAAGCCGGGCACTTCTTGAGGACGGGCGCGACCGACGAGGCCATCGCGCGGGCGCGTCGCGTCTACGACGAGACGGGGGCGGTCCTCGCCGACGCGGCCGCGCTCGACGCGGACCAGCGGGCGTCCGTCCAGCGCATGCGCGGGCGCTCGAAGAGGGACCTGGCGCGGCTGCGCTGGCTCCACGCGGTCGCCCGGGCGCGCGTCGTTGCACGATCCGATGCGTACTACGCGCGTGAGCGAGGAGATGGACGCCGCGCGAGGGCGGACGGCACGCCGAGACCGCGGGGGGGGCCCGCTTGACCGAACCGAGGCGGTCCAGCCGGCGTCCGTCCACGCGGCGCCGCGCCGTCGCGCTCGACGAGGGCGATCCGGTCGTCGCTCGAACGAACGGCGGGCGCGCTCCCCGCGCCATCGATCCCTACGACGCGGTGCCGTACAACGCTTGTCCGGTAGCGATCGCGCACCCCGATCGTCTCGCCGCGGCCGCGCTCCGCAACGGGTGGGTGTGCACGCCACCCGCGCGCTGTCGGATGCTCGAGCTCGGCTGTGCCGACGCGACGAACTTGATCCCGCTCGCGATCACGTACCCCTCGAGCCAGTTCGTGGGCGTCGAGCGCTCCGCGTCGCAGATCGGCGTCGCGAGAGCGGAGCTCGAGGCGCTCGGCATCCGGAACGTCGAGCTCCTCCACATGGACATCGAGGACCTGGACGAGGACCTCGGCGAGTTCGACTACATCGTCGCGCATAGCGTGTTCTCATGGGTCTCGGAGCATGCGCGAGCCCGGATCCTCCGAATCATGCACGCCAATCTGTCGGCGCGAGGCGTCGCCTTCCTCAGCTACAACACGTTGCCCGGCTGGAGCCTGCACGGCGCGATCCGCGACCTCTTGCGCGCGCACACGCAGGAGATCGACGACCCGTCCGCGAAGGTCGCGAGCGCCCGGGCTCACATCGTCCGACTCGCCGCCCTCGGACCCGGCTGGGAGGGACAACCCCAGAGCCTCGTGCTCGCACAGGTCTTCGAGGGGCTGGCGACGCGCTCCGATTCGTTCCTGCTCCACGAATACCTGAGCGAGCACAACCGCGCGTTCGGGTTCGTCGAGCTCCTCGACACGCTCGACGCCCATGGCCTCTGGGTCCTCGCGGATCTCGTCCGCTCGACGACCACGTACACGTCGCACGATTCATTGCGCGCGGCACTCGAGCGTGAGGGGCTTCCCCCGCGTGAGGTCGAGACCGCGCTCGATCTGCTGACGGGGCGAAAGCTGCGGGCGAGTTTGATCTGTCGCTCGGTCGGCGCACCCGTCGCGGCCCACGACCAAGCAGAGCGGCTGGCCGACTGCGAGCTCGCCGTCGCGGCGCCGCCGCGAGTCGCGCCGCAGCAGCGCAAGTCGAGCCGCACGGGCGTCGCGAGCTCGGCGCGCGAGGTCGAGTGGCTGAGGACGGCGCTCTCCGCGTTGACCGAAGTCTGGCCCGGAGGCCGTCACGTCGGCGAGCTGATGCAGGACACGGGGGTCGACGAGACGGATCGCGCTCAGGCGATGGCAGATCTCTTGCGCATGTGCGACCTCGGCTACCTCGAGCTCCGCGCCCACCCGTTGCGCTTGGTCACGACGGCGAGCTCCCGGCCGATGGTCAGCCCGAAGACCCGTCGCGACGCGGCCCGCGGGCGGCGCGTGACGAACCAACTCCACGTGCAAGTCGCGCTCGCGGATCAGACGCTCGCCGTGGCCGCGCTGCTCGATGGGCACCGCACGGTCGCGGAGCTCGTCGAAGAGATCGGCGCCCGCGGTGGGCTCCCCAGCGTCGCGCACGGAGATGCGGAGGCGCTCCACCGAACGGTGGTGGCCGAGCTCGACGTGCTGGCCGCGCACGCGCTGCTCCTCGGTTGACCCTCCGCCATCACCCGCAACGAGGAATGACACATGCACTCGGCGAGCGATCTCTGGGGACTCGCGCTGGTCCTGACCGTGGCCGTGCTGATCGGGGCGTGGGCTCCGAGCGCGTCGATGGGTGTGAAGCTCATCGTCCGCGTCATCCATCGCACCGCGGTGGCAAAGACGGGTCATCGCTCGCGCCTCACCCGCTCGCTGGCACGTCGCGTCGCGGGGTGGTCACGGGCTCCGCGACGAGGCGGAGCGAAGGTTGACGACCGAGCTCCAGCCGACGAGTGAGCTTCGAGCGCTCGAGCTCCTCCTCCCGCGCCGCGCATCGGACGATGCGCCGGAGTCGGTTCGGCTTCTCGACGGAGGGGAGCTCGCTTATCCGTCGATGCTCGACGCGATCGAGCGCGCGCGCGATCGCATCCACCTCGAGGTCTACGCGTTCGCGCGCGACGGCATCGGCGCGAGGTTCGTCGACGCGCTGATTCGCGCGAGCGGTCGCGGCGTGAGCGTCATCGTTCGGCTCGACGGGGTCGGCTCCGCGCGGGACGGACGCTCCGTCGTCGCGACGCTCCGCGCCAGCGGCGCCAACGCGACGATCCACAATCCCCTGCGCTCGCTCCTCGTGGGTCGATGGGGGCGCAATCATCGCAAGCTGCTCCTCGTCGACGACGAGGTGGCGTTCCTCGGCGGCATCAACATCGGCGACGAGAACGTCGGAGAGGGCACGCGGCTCGGTTGGGCGGACCTCGCCCTCGAGATCCGAGGCCCCGCCTGCGCTCGGCTGGGATCCGCGATCCGTGGTGAGCCGCCGCCAGCGAAGCAAGGATCATTGCGGATCGCGCTCTCTCGACGGGGCGGTGGATGGCGATTGCGCCGCACGTACCTCGAGGCGTTCGACCGAGCCCGCACGCGGATCCACGTCGCGCACGGCTACTTCCTCCCCGACGGTGGGATCGTCCGAGCCCTCACCCGCGCGGCGCGAAGGGGGGTGGACGTACGCCTCCTCCTCGCGGGCGAGAGCGACGTGCCGCTCGCGCGCGCGGCGACCCGCAGCCTCTACCGTCGGCTGATCGCCTCGGGAGTCCAGATCCACGAGTGGACCGGCTCGGTCCTGCACGCGAAGGTCACCACGATCGACGGCGCGCAGCTGCTCGTCGGCAGCTTCAACCTCGACCCGTTCTCGCTCGCGAACCTCGAGGCGCTGGTCTCCGTCGACGACCCGACGGTGGTGAGCCAGGCCGAGGACTGGATCCAGCATCGGTTCGCGAGCTCGCGCGTAGTCACGTCGGTCGAGGCCGGCACGTGGACGCGTCGCTGGATCCTCGATCCGATGGGTCGCGTCATCGCCGGCGTGGTGGCCACGCTGGGTCGTTGGATCGCGGGCTCGCGGGGGTCCCCACCCTGGCCGACGCGACGGCGAAGGCAAAGGACGGACGCGCGCTGAGCGAGGCCTCCGCATACACACTTGCGGAGGACCATCCGGCCTACGGCGTGCGAACCCGACCCTCGTCGATCGCCTCCACGAGGCGACGCGCGTCTTCGCGATGGCTCCCGCCGTAGCGGCCGTCGGCGATCGCCGCCAGCGCGATACGCGCCTCCTCGCGCCGGCCGTCGTGGAGGAGCGCGATCGCGCGGTTGAAGCGCGCCTCGGGGACGAAGCGGCCGAGCGGATAGCGCGCGAGGTAGGTGTCCCATGCGGTGAGCGCCTCGGCCGCCGTCCCGTCGCCGAAGTGGAGCGCGTGCGCGCGCTCGAAGTCGCGCCGCTCCGCGCCATCGACCGCCGTCCCGTCGATCGCGTCGATCGCGCGGGCCAGCGCGTCGGCGGAGTCCGGCGGGTCGGCGCTCGCGGTCTCGATCACGTCCCCGGGCTCCTCGGCACGCGGCGCCTCGGCCGCGCGAGCGGGGCGTCGCTGCGTCACCTCGGGCGCCCGCTCCACCGAGCGCGCCGGCGGCTCCGACGCCAGCGGCGCGGTGGGCTCGCGCTCGGCAACGACGACGCGCGAGGCCGTATCGGGAGGGACGTCGACCCTCGGTTCACGCGGCGCCGCGGGGACATCCGCGGGGACATCGGAGCGAGCGATCGCCGCATCGCCGAGGGAGAGACGCGCGAGCGCCCCCGTCGACCAGGCCCAGGTCGTCGCGTTGGTCGCGAGCAGCGCGAGCACGACGCCCGCTCCGAGCAGCCAGCGTCGCCGCGCGTGGCGCCGGTGGACGGAGCGGAGCAGACGCGATCGGGTGGCGTCCGGGCGCGGTGCGCCGCGGTCCACCTCGTCGACGTAGGCGCCGACGAGCTCTTCGAGAGGATCACGCATCGTTGTCACCCTCCAGCCCGAGGACCGCGGCGAGCCGGCGTCGGGCACGCAGCACGCGCGTGCGGACGGTCGCCTCGGGCGCTCCGACGATCAGCGCGACCTCGGCGCTCGGCCGCGCCTCGATCACCATGAGCACGAACGCGACGCGCTGATCGACGTCGAGCTCGTCGAGCGCGCGCGCCAGCCGCTCGGCCAGCTCGCGCTGCTCGTGGCGCTCCGATGGGCCCGGCGGCGCGATCACCGGGGACTGCGCGGCGAAGCGCTCCTTGGCGCGCCGATACCGGATCGCCGCGCGCACGTGGTGCTTGCAGCGGTTCGCCGCGACCGAGACGAGGAACGTGCGCAGCGACGAGCGCCCCTCGAAGCGGCGGATCGCGGTCGGCAGCGCGAGGAAGACGTCATGCACGAGATCCTCCGCCGCATCCTCCGAGCCCAACAGCCGGCGCGCGAAGCGTCGCAGCGCGTCGTGATGTCGGTCGTACACCTCGGCGACCGCCGAGCGCTCGTTCTCGCGCAACCGCCACACGAGATCGGCGACGTCGGGTCCGGAGTCCGCTTCGTCGCTCACGCGCTCGTTCGCCTCGATGAACACGCTCATGGATCGAAGTGGAACTCCGCCGACAGGCCGAACGTGCCGACCGTGGCGAGCTGGCGAAGATCGGTCCCGCCCATGCGGAACGCGTCGGTCGCGGTGAGGTGCACGGCGAGCTGCGCCCCGAGCGTGAACCACTCGGTCACCCAGAACCGGACGCCCGCGGCGAGGAACGGCGCGACTTGGATGGGGCTGAGCCCGCCGTTGATCGTGCGCGCTTGCAGGCTCACCCCCGCCTGGACCCACACCTGGACGCGCGGGTCGATGAACGCGGACAGCTCGATGGCCGGTGACGCGCTGAACGCGAAGATGAACGACTCGAGCGAGGAGTAGCCGACTCCGACGTTGACGCGCGTGAGGCCGAGCGCGACGCCCTCGTGCACCGTGCCGAAGAGCGACAGCCCGTAGTCGCCGAACGGCTGGACCCCCGACGCGCCGTCGGCGATGCCCACGATGCCCTCGAGGCCGACGCGGAGCGGGCGGGCGACAGCGAAGTTTGGCGGCTCCAAGCGAGGCACGGCCGGCTCCTCGAGGAGCGGCGCCTCCCTCGCGGGCACGGGGGCGCTCGGCTCGGGAGGCGCAGCGTCGGGGACCGGTGTGGCGACGGGCGCGTCCGCGATCAGCGCGCTGACCTGATCGCGGACGAGGTTCGACGCGACGAGCACGAGCTCGGCGAGGGCCGCCCGAGCTTCCTCGCTGAGCGCCGCCGTCCGCTCGCGCGTGACGCCGTCCTCGTCGGTGTAGACGAGCCGGACCGCTCCGTCGGCGCCGAGCGCCACGCTGAGCCGCGGCGCGTCGGCGCCCTCGCGCACCGTCCATCCGAGCTCGGCGGCGAGCGCGCTCCGCAGCGCTTCCGGATCGGAGACGCCCTCCGCGGTGACGTGGAGCTCCTGCGCGCGCGCGGGCGCGGCCAGCCCGAGCGTGCCGAGGAAGAGGCCGACGAGCGCGAGCTCGAGGCCCCGAGCGCGAGGGACGGAGCTCATCGGGGCTGAGAGGAGCGTGGGTAGACGACCGAGCATATCCGTCCGTTCCCGCTCGTCCCGCGCGCGTTCCCGCGGTGGGCATTTTTCTCCTCGCGGCCGCGCCGGTTGCCGCGCATCGGGCTCTGACGCACGCTCGCTCGCCATGGCACGCGCCAAGAAGAAGACCACCGCCGCCGCGTCTCGCGGCCTCGCCCCCACCGATCTCGTCGGCGATCCTCCGCCCGAGGTCGCCGCGCTCGCAGCGCAGATCGAGGCCGATGGAGGCTCGGTGCTCGCGCGCTACCGCGATCCGATCGGAGGGCACTGGCAGGTGCTGGCCGGCCTTCCCGTCGAGAAGGTCGCGCCGACGCCGTTCCAACGCGATCTCAGCAAGGCCCACGCCGAGCGGCTGCAGCACGTCATCGACAAGTTGGATCGCTTCCTCGATCCCGTGATCTGCGTGCGCACCGACGAGGGCGAGTATCACTCGCCGAACGGCGCGCACCGCATCGCGGCGGTGAAGGCGCTGGGGGGCAAGTCGATCGTCTCGCTCGTCATCCCGGATCGCGACGTGATGTATCGGATCCTCGCGCTGAACACCGAGAAGGCGCACAACCTCAAAGACAAGGCGCTCGAGGTCATCCGCATGGCGCGCTCGCTCGCCGAGCTCGGAAGCGAGAAGGAGACCGCGTACGAGCTCGAGTTCGAGGAGCCGTATCTGTTGACGGTCGGCGCGACGTACGAGAAGCGCGCGCGCTTCGCGGGGAGCGCGTACGGGTCGGTGCTGCGGCGCGTGGACGCGTTCCTCGATCAGCCGCTCGAGGAGACGCTCCCTCTTCGCGACGCGCGCGCCGACAAGCTGCTCAGGCTCGACGACGCGGTGAGCGCCGCGGTGTCGGCGCTGAAGAAGAAGGGCTTCGACAACCCGTATCTCAAGAACTTCGTCGTCGCGCGCATCAACCCGCTGCGCTTCAAGCGGGGCAAGACGACCGCCGACTTCGAGAGCACGATCGACACGATGCTCGAGAAGGCGGAGGCGTTCGACGCGGGGAAGATCTCCAAGGACGACCTCGACGGCGCGGGCGGCGGCGGCAGCGGCAGCGACGACGACTGATCCGCGTCCGATCGGAGTCGGAGTCGGAGTCGGTCTCCGAGCCCCGAATTCGCGGAGGCGCGGCGAGTGGCCGGTGGGCAGGCTTGGCGGCTAGCCACCTCACAGGTCGAAGACGCCCGAGCCCGCCGAGAACCGGTTGGCCGCATCTTTGCCTAGCCGCGCGGCGGGAAGGTGCACATGCGACGGACTCGGCTGGGGCTCTTGGTTTGTCTCGCTCTCGGTGGCTGCGCGATGGAGCCGGGGGCCGACCCGCTCTCGAACCCGTTCACCGATCCGCTCGGCGGCGGTAAGGAAGACACCGCGTACCAGAACCCGGACGGCGTCGAGGTCGAGGTCGACTTCGAGGCCGACGTGGTCGCGCCGCGCTCGCGCATCTTCGACGCGCCGGCCGACCTCGGTCAGTACGCCGTCACGTACCTGCGGCACCGAGGCGAGTTCTATCTCGAGTCGATCGCGGAGGCGGCGACGAGCGCCGACCGCGTGGAGTGGCAGGTCGACGGCGAGTGGATCTCGAGCGAGGCCGCGCACCAGGTGCCCGTCGAGCAGCTCCGGCACTTCCGCATCCGCGGGCTCAACGCGGTGCTCCTCCACTCGGCGAGCCGCGGCGCGGAGCTCGGGCAGCGCTTCGAGGTCGAGCTCCCCATCAAGCCGTACAGCGTGATGAGCGAAGCGGGCGACACGTGCGCGGAGGAGGACGGTCACCTCGGGTTGAGCGCGTCGATCTACTGGTACCTCTGGGATCCGGATCGCGCGGGCTGCACGCTCGAGACGCAGATGGGATCGTTGACGGTGTCACGCACGTTCCAGGAGAGCGGCGCGCGCTACCCCGAGTTCGATCGGCTCACCGAGGACGGACGCGTCACCGCGGTCGTGCTGTTCGGGCAGATCGACGACGGCGAGATCACGAACCGCGAGCCGGGCGTGGTGAACCTCGAGCGCCTCGCGCGCTGGCTCGTCACCGGCGGCTTCCATGAGGTCGACGACGCGCCGGTGGGGCGCCGCTTCCAGAAGACCGTCAACGGGGTCGAGCTCGTGTACGACCTCTACGGGCCGAACGAGTTCAGCGGCCTCTCGGACCTCGCGCACTTCGACAACTTCCAGCGCGCGATCGCGGAGCACGAGATCGTCGCGTACGACGGTCACAGCATGCTCGGCGCGAGCGACTTCTGGTCGCGCCCGACGTACCCGAGCTTCTACCAGATCTACCTGTACGGCGGCTGCCTCGGCTACGAGTACTACCTGCAGCCGATCCTCGGCGGCAAGGGTGGTTGGGACAACGTCGACATCGTGTCTTCCGTGGTCGAGGTCTCGGCCGACGCGAACTACTACGCCGCGCCGGTGCTCGCGCAGATCGAGCGCGCGATCGCGACGGGTCGCTACCCGACGTGGGCGGATCTGTTGGTCGCGATCCGCCAGCGCGTCGGCGACTCGACGTTCGGCGTGAGCGGCGTATCCGACAACTGCTTCACGCCCACCGGGACGCGCTGCGACGACGCGCCGCCCCCGCCGCCGAGCGAGGTGCGTCGCTTCGAGAGCACCGACGCGGTCGCGATCCCCGATGACGAGCCGGCGGGCGCGACGAGCACGCTCACGGTGAGCGACACCGGCACCGCGGGTGCGGTCGAGGTCGAGCTCGACGTGACCCACACCTACGTCGGCGACCTGAAGATCGTGCTGAGCCACGGCGGCGTGGACGCGGTGCTGTGGGACGAGGCCGGTGGCAGCGCGGACGACATCCACCAGACGGTCCGCGCGGCGGCGTTCGACGGAGCGAGCCTGGCGGGCGAGTGGGTCCTCCACGTATCGGACAACGCGGCGGCCGACGTCGGCACGCTCGAGGGATGGGCGCTCGTCGTGGGTCCGGCGCGCTGATCCACGCTTGACGCAGCGAGGCCCGGGATTAGAGGCCCGTCGCCACCAGGGAGACCCTCATGAGCCTCTACCACGCCGCCGTCGTCCAGAACGTCAAGATGCTCCGCAACCTCGGGCGCTGGCTCGACGACGCGGAGGCCTACGCCAAGGAGCGCGAGTTCGATCCGGAGGTCCTCCTCCAAGCGCGCCTCTATCCCGATCAGTTCGCGCTCCTGCGGCAGGTCCAGTCGGCGTGCGACAGCGCGAAGCTCGCCGCGCATCGCCTGGCCGGCAAGGACGCGCCCAAGCACGAGGACACCGAGACGACGCTCGCGGAGCTCCGCGCACGCATCGACTCCGCCGCGTCGTCGGTCGAGAAGCTCACCGAGGCGGACTTCGGCGGCGCCGCGGAGCGCGTGATCAAGCTCCCGTTCCTCCCCGAGGGCAAGGTGATCTCGGGCGCGAACTACTTCGACGAGTTCGGCCAGCCCAACTTCTACTTCCACGTCTGTATGTCGTACGCCATCTTGCGCCACAACGGCGTCAAGCTCGGCAAGCGGCCTTACATCGGCGGGATGACGCTCGACGACGCCTGAGCCACGCGCGCCACGCGCGCCGTGCAACGTTCACCGACGTGTCGCGCACCTCACATCACGGAGGTGGTGCGATGCGTGGTTGGCTCTTGGCCTCGATCCTCGGGGCTTCGCTCGCGGTGGGATGCCCGTGCGCCCAGGCGCAAGACGAGGTGCGTCCATTCATCGGCTTCGGCGGCGGCTGGGCGCCGCGCTGGGGCGACGACGACCAGCTACGTCAAGGCGTCGTGCTCCGCGCGGACGGCGGGGTCCGGTTCGACCAGCTCCGGATCGGCGGCGTGTTCGTGATGCACGTCCTCAACGACTGGGCGCATCAGACGAGCCCGTTCGGAGGCAGCTCGACGGTGGGGTGGTTCAGCAACTACCTGACCGGGCCCTCCGTCGGGTTCCGCGTGGACGTCGACGGCCTCGGGATCGGCGCGGAAGGCTCGGTGCTCGGAGGACCGACCCACGTGGTCCACGTGCGCGCCGACGGAGACACGGAGGACCTCTACCGACCCGGCCTCGCGATCGGCGGCAGCTTCACCATCGACATCCCGCTGAGCTCGTTCTACGCGCTCGGCGTGAGCGCGAGCCTCTATGCGCTGTTCCGCGAGGACGGATCGCCGACGCTCGTCCCGATGGTCCGTCTCATCAACGAGTTCCATTGACCGACGCGTGGCGTCGATGCGCGGCGGGCCCCCGCGCGATCGAACCGCCACCACGCCCTCGTTCCCGCGCTGTGCGACGTCGATCGTCAGAGCGCGCGCGTCATGCACACGCTGTACGGGTTCGTCGTGTACTCCGCGAACGGTTCGCACGAGGTGAACCCGAGCGAAGCATAGAGGGCCCGCGCCGGCGCGAACGCGTCCTGGGCCCCCGTCTCGAGGCTGACCCGCGTCATGCCGTCGTCGCGCGCGAGGGCGACGAGATGCTCGGCGATCGCGCGCCCTACCCCGAGCCGCCGCGCGCGCTCCGCGGTGTGCATCGACTTGAGCTCGCCGTGCGCGGGATCGATCCGGCGGAGCGCCCCGACCCCGAGGAGCTCGGCGCCCTCGCCGCGCGCGGAGACGAACGTGATCGTCGGGACGCACAATCGGTCCACGTCGAGCGCGTGGACGTGACGAGCCGGCGAGCTGCGATGCGCGAACGCGAGGTGCACCTCGAGCAGCGCGACGACGGCGTCGCGGCGAGGCTAGTCGAGCGCGATGGCGGAGACCATCAGAGCTGGCTCGTGTCAGGCGGTAGCCCGAGGAGCACGCGGCCGACCGGCTTGAGCGTCGGCTCGCCGACCATCAGGTGCTGCGTCATCACATGGACATCTCGCAAGTGACGTTGCAGCGGGCTCTCGTCCCACACCGCGGCTCCTCCCGCCAGCGTGTAGGCGGCGTCCACCGCGCGCGCCGACGCCTGCGCGGCGAACGTCGCGGCCATCCGGAGCCGAGCCCGGTGCAGATCCTCGAGCGGCGCGCCGCGCTCCGCGTGCGCGTAGGTCTCTTCGAGCACGGCATGCACTCCCGCGCGCGCGGCCGAAAGCTCCGCCTCGGCGCTGGCCACGCGGACCTGCACGAGCTCGCTCTCGGCCATGCTCTTGCTTCCTCCGCGCGAGCGCTTGGTGCGGGCGAGCTCGATCACGTGGTCGAGCGCGGCGCGCGCGATGCCGAGGCCCACCGCGCTCACTCCGGTCGCGAGGAGCCCGAACAGCGGGAAGCGGAACAGCGGCCCGTCGTGGCGCGGCGCGTCCTGGAACACGCACACCGTGTGGTCGGCCCGCACGAACGCGTCCTTCACCTCGAGGTCGTGGCTGCCGGTCCCGCGCATCCCAGCGACCCGCCACGTGTCGATCACCCGCGTGTCGTCGGCGCGAAAGAGACACGAGCGGATCTCGGGTCCGCCGCCCGGCGCGGCGCGCGGCGCCGATCCGTCCATCACGATGACCCCGCCGGTGCGCCAGCGCGCGTTCTCGCAACCGCTCGCCCACTGCCAGCGCCCGCTGACCCGATAGCCCCCGCCTTCGGGGACGGCGCGTCCGCTCGGCGCGAACACGCCAGCGAGCGCGGCGTTCGGCGCCTCGTCGAGGATCGCGCGCGCGACGTCGGGCGCGAGGTACGCGAGGAGCATGCCGGTGCTCGACGAGGTCATCACCGTCCACGCCGCCGCCGCGTCACCCGTCGCGAGGACCTCGAGCGCGCGCGCGAACGCGGTGGGCCGTACCTCGAGGCCACCGACCTCCCTCGGCGCGAGCATCCGATAGAGCCCGGTGCGGCCGAGCGCGTCGCTGAGATCTCGGGGGACGCGGCGGCCCTCCTCGATCTCCGCGCTCCGCGCGCGCAGCGTCCCGACCATCTCACTTGCGATCTTCACCACATCGATCGGAGCGATGTCGGTCACGCGCCCTCCCTCCTTCGGCGGAGCGAGCGCGGGCGCGTCCCGTCGACGTCCACGAACCCGTATCGCTCCGCGAGCTCCGCCACGACCAGCGCCTCTCCGGTCCGCGATAGCACGTCCGGGTCGTCGGCGAGCGCGACCACCGCGCGGCCGGTGAGCTCGGGGGACTCGGTGACGCCCATGGGGAACGGCGGTCGATCGAGCGACAGCACGTACTCGGTGCGCACGATCCCGGGCCACAGGCTGACCGCCGCGACGCCGTGCGGCTCGAGCTCCACGGCCATGTCGTGCGCCAGCCGATCCACGCCCGCCTTGCCGACCCCGTACGCGACGTTGAGCTGATAGCTGCCGCCCGCGAACGACGAGATGTTCACGATGAGCCCGCGCGGTGCCTTCAGGAGCCATGGCGCCGCGTACACGCTCGCCACGAAGTGCGAGCGGAGGCCGATGGTGTGCATGAGGTCCCAGTGCGCGAGCGGCTGCTCCCAGAACGGCTTGCCCCAGATCGGCTCCTTCGGGATGGCGAACACGTTGTTGACGAGCAGATCGAGGCGCCCGCGTTCGGTCTGGATGCGATCGAACACCGCGCGCACCTGCGCGTCGTCGGCGTGATCACACTCGCATGCGATCGCGTGACCGCCGCGCGCTTCGATCTCCGCGACCGTCGCCTCGAGGCTCGGTCCGTCGATGGATCGCAGCGTCCGCCCCGTCACGTACACCGTCCACCCGCGCGCGCCGAGCGCGAGCGCAACTCCTTTTCCGACGCCCCGGCTCGCCCCGGTGACCAGCGCGACCCGCTCCTCGTCCGCCATCCGCTCCTCCGTCCTCATCCGTCGCTCGCGATCCACACTGCGCTGGTCCGGCGTTCTCCGTCACCGTTCTCCGTCACCCATTCCCCGTACCCGTACCCGTTCTCCATTCGCCGTTCGCCGTTCGCCGTCACGCGTTCCCCGTCCGCCGTCACTCGTCCTCCGCCTCCCCGAGCACCAGCGTGGTCTGCGGATAGCGCGTGTCCCCGCTCCCGATGAACACGACCCGACAGGCCGTCACCGTCGCGCGAAACCTCTCCGCCTCGCGCAGATCGGAGCGGACGCGCATCGGCAGATCGTCGAGCACCTTGCCCGACACGTACATGTTGATCTCGCGATAGCACCACGCTGGCGCGTACGTGACGCCGGTGTCGAGATCGACGATCAGCGGTTCGTCGTCCATCGCTTCCCAGCTCTTCCGGAAGACGCCGCGCTCGACCTCGAAGATCCGGACGTCGACCCGATGACCCACCGGGATGGGACAGACCGCGGCCACGTTCACGGTGCGCTTCATCGCGCGCGATGATAGTCGACGGTCCCGAGACGAGGGCTCAGCGAATCGGTGCTCAGCGAACCGGTGCTCAGCGAATCGGTGCTCAGCGAATCGGAGCTCAGCGAATGGCGCCGCCCGCCGCGACCGCCGCGACGCCCCGACCCGAGAACCGGCCGGCGGCGGCGCGCAACGTATCCTCGGTGACCACGGGTGGATCGCCGAAGCGCACCGCGCGGACCTCGGCGAGCGCGCGCGGATCGTCGGCGCAGCGCGCCACGTCGCGCGACCTCGGATCGAGCGCGGCGCCGTAGCGCGACCTCGCGTCGGCGAGCTCGTCGTCACTCAGCTCGGCCGCCGCCGCGCGCGCGAGGTCGGCGCGGATCGACGCGGCGACACCATCGGGCGCTTCACCCATCGCGAGCGGCGCCGTGACGAAGAGGATCCCCGGCTCGTGCACCGGATCGAAGCGCGACGTCCACGGCGCGTCGGTCGTCCGCGCGAGCCGCGCGGCGAGGACGGCGAACGCAGGATAGGCGGCGTCGTCGGAGCTCGGCGCGGGGACCGCGAGCGCGAGCACGCTCGGCGCGTCGCCCATCACGATGGTGCCGGTGACGGTGGCGTGCGTGGGATCGCGAGCCATCGGCGGATCTCCCGCGGGCACGTCCCCGAAGGTGCGCGTGACGAGCGCGCGCATCCGAGTGGGATCGATCGGCCCGACGATCACCAGCCGTGCCCCCCACGGGCCGTAGGCGGGCCGACGCGCTCGCACGTTGCCCGCGTCGATCGCATCGATCTCCTCGGCGACCCCGCCGCGCCATCCGTCTCCGAGCGTGGGGAGCACCGACTCGGCGGCGAACGCGATCGCGGTCTCCGTCGGATCGCCTCCGCGCATCGCGGCGAGCGCGGCGCGCACCTCCGCTTTGGCCGCGTCGAGCTCGTCGGTGGGCAGCGCGCGCATCTCCGCCGCCCAACGCGTCAACGTTTCCTCCACCTCTCCATCACTCGTGCGCACGGTGCTCGAACGCACCGTCGAAAGGCGACCCGCGACCGCGTCTCCGAGGAGCGACGCGACGACCCGCGCCATCCCCGACCGGTGCGCTGGATCGTGGTCTGCACCGATCGAGTGGCGGAGGCTCATCGCGGTCCCGGCGCAGGAGGGATGGCTGACCAGCTCGACCTCGAGCCCGTTGTCGAGCGTGAACGCGCTCACCTGGAGCTCGGCCTTCGGCGCCTTCTCCGAGGACGTCCCCGCGTGCGCGCCGCCGGAGCAGGCGCACGCGAGGAGCAGAGCGAAAACGAGGAGAGCCCGCATCGCTCAGCGCCGACGCCGGCGGCGCACCACGATCACCGCGAGCATGGCGAGCGCGGCGAGCCATGCGCGCGACGGCGCGGGCCGGCCGGTGACCCGGCAGCCGCAGCCGCCATCCATCGTGACCTCGTCCTCGGGCACCACGAACACGACGGGAGTCCCGAGTCCGACGCCGCCCTCGTTCTCCGCGATGGCGCACACCCAGTACATCCCGGGCGTGAGCGTCGCGACCTGAGAGAACGGCCGCTCGCTCCGACCGTCGCCGACCGTGACCTCGCCCGTCAGCGGCGCGCGCGTCCCGAACGTGTCGTCGCACGCCCCCGGATCGGTGTCGGCGTAGCGGAACCACCCGACGGTCGGGCTGTTGCGCGGATCCGCGGAGCCGTTGAGCGTGATCATCCCCATCATGCCGATCATCGGGACGCCGGTGCGCACCTCCGGCGGCGCCGGCGGAGTGGTGAAGCTCAACACCTCACCGAACGTTGCGCCCCCGAGGTTGCTCGCGGCCGCGCAATAGTAATAGGTCACGTTCGGCTCGAGGCTCGACGCCTCCTGCTCGAACGCCACCGGATCGAAGTCCGCGCCGATCGCGCTGCCCGCCGCGTCGGGCACGCGGCGACCGAACGTGTCGTCGCACCCGGTCGGCTCGAAGTCGCCGATCCGGAACCACGCCGTGGTGTCGGTCCCGTTCGCGGTCGCGCTCCCGTGGAGCGTCCCGCTCCCGCCCATCACGTCGGTGGCCGCTTCGGTCACCACCTCGGGCGCGATCGAGCCTGGCGCGAACGTCATGATCTCGCCGAACGCGCGGCCGAGCGAGGTCTCGACGACGGCGCAATAGTAGTAGACGACGTCCGGCGTGAGGCCCGTGAGCATCGTGGAGAACGGCACCGCCGCGTTGCCCGCGCCGAGCGCCGCCCCGTCCATCTCGGGTGCGCGCGTTCCGAACGTGTCGTCGCAGGTGCCGGGGTCCGTCGTGTCGTAACGGAAGTACCCCGTCGCGTCCGCGCCGTTGGGGGTGCCCTCCCCGTTCAGCGTGGCCGTCGTCACGCGCACGTCGGTCGGTGCGACCGTGACCGCGATCGGGGCGGCCGCCTCCGTCGTCACGTTCATCACGTCGCCGAAGCCGGTGCCGGCCGGGTTGTCCGCGATGGCGCAGAAGTAGTAGGTCGTCGCCGGACGAAGCCCGGTGATCGCCTCGCTGAACGGCACCGCGGTGTCGCCCGCCCCGAGGACCGTCCCGTCCATCGCGGGAGCGCGCGTCCCGAACGTGTCGTTGCAGGTGCCGGGATCGGTCTCGCCGTAGCGGAACCAACCGGTCGCGTCGCCGAGGTTCGGGTTGGCGCTGCCGTGGAGGGTGAGCGACGCGTCGGTCACGTCGGTCGCCGCCTCGGTGGTGACCGAGGGCGCCGTCGACGTGGTGAACGACACGACCGCGCCGAAGCGCGTGCCCACCGAGTTCTGCGCGATGGCGCAGAAGTAGTACGTGGTGCCGGGGCTGAGCCCCGACGCGACCTGGGTGAACGCGACGGTCGCGCCGCCCGCGCCGAGCGCGGAGCCGCCGGTCGCCGGTGCGCGCACGCCGAACGTGTCGTCGCACGTGCCGGGGTGCGTCGTGTCGTAGCGGAACCAGCCCGTCGCGTCGGCGAGGTTCGGGTTCGCCATGCCCCCGAGCACCGCGTTCGCGCTCATCACCATGGCGGCGGGCGAGGTGGTGACGCTCGGCGCGTCCGGGGTGGTGAACGACTGCACCGTCCCGAGGCCCGTGCCCACGGAGCTCGAGGCGATCGCGCAGTAGTAGTACGTCGTCAGCGGGCTGAGGCCCGTCAACGTCTGTTGATATGGTACGACACCCGAGCCGCCGCCGAGCGACGTCCCACCGCTCGCCGGCGTGCGCGTCCCGAACGTGTCGTCACACGTGCCGGGGTTGGTCGTCGCGTAGCGGAACCACCCCGTGCTCGCGCTCGCGTTCGGGTTGGCCGAGCCGCGCAGCGTCGCGCCGGTGCTGCTCAGCATGCTCGCCGGATCGGTGGTGACCGTCGGCGCCGCGAGGGTGGTGAACGACCGCACCGTGCCGACCGCGGTGCCCACCGAGTTCGACGCGATCGCGCAGTAGTAGTAGGTCGCGCCGGAGGTGAGCCCGGTGAGCGCCTGCGAGTACGGGACGCTCGTGCTCCCGCTCCCGAGCGAGGTGCCGCCCGTCGCCGGCGCGCGGGTGCCGAACGTGTCGTTGCACACGCCGGGGTCGCTCGTCGCGTAGCGGAACCAACCCGTCGCCGCGTTGAGGTTCGGGTTGGCGGAGCCGTCGAGCGTCGCCGTCGTGCTCGTGATCGCGCTCGCGCCGACCGTGGTCACGGTGGGCGCCGCGCTGGTGGTGAACGTGAGGAGCGATCCGAAGCTCGTGCCCACGCCGTTCTGCGCGATCGCGCAGAAGTAGTAGGTCGTGCCGGGCAAGAGGCCGCCGAGCGTCTGGCTGAACGGCGTCGCGGTGCTGCCGCTGCCGAGCGAGGTGCCGCCGGTGGCGGGCGAGCGCGTACCGAACGTGTCGTTGCACGCCCCGGGATCGCTCGGCGCGTAGCGGAACCAACCCGTCGTCGCGGCGCCGTTGGCCGTGCCGGTGGCGTTGAGGGTGGCGCCGGCGCTCGAGACGCTCGTCGCGGCCAGCGTGGTCACGCCGGGCGCGGCGGGCGTGCTGAACGAGAGCACGCTGCCGAAGCGCAGGCCCTCCGCGTTCGACGCGATCGCGCAGAAGTAGTAGGTCGTCCCGCCCGCGAGGCCGGTGAGCGCCTGCGAGTACGGCACCGCGCTCGATCCCGCGCCGAGCGTCGCCGCGCCGCTCGTGGGCGCGCGCGTCCCGAACGCGTCGTTGCACGTGCCGGGGTTCGTCGTCGAGAAGCGGAACCAGCCTGTCGCGTCCGACAAGTTGGGATTCGCGCTCCCGTTCAGCGTCGCGCCGGTCGTGGTGACGCTCGTCGCGGCGAGCGTCGTCACCGTCGGCGCGCCCGGGGTGGTGAACGACATCACCGATCCGAACGCGGTGCCCGCGGCGTTCGACGCGATGGCGCAGAAGTAATACGTCGTGCCCGCGGTGAGGCCGCTCACCGCCTGCGAGTACGGGACCGAGGACGATCCCGCGCCGAGGCTCGCGCCGCCGGAGACCGGGGTGCGCGTCCCGAACGTGTCGTTGCAGGTGCCAGGGCTCGTCGTCGCGTAGCGGAACCACCCGGTCGCCGCCGCGAGGTTCGGGTTCGCCGATCCATTGAGCGTCGCGCCCGCGCCGGAGATGCTCGACGCGGCCGACGTGGTCACCGTCGGCGAGGCCGGGGTGGTGAACGAGGACACCGTGCCGAACCGCGTCCCGATCGCGTTGTTCGCGATCGCGCAGTAGTAGTAGGTGGTGCCGCCGGCGAGCCCGATGATCGGCTGCGCGTAGCTCACCGGCGTGGTGCCGCTGCCCAGCGTCGCGCCGCCGGTCGACGGCGCGCGCGTGCCGAACGTGTCGTTGCACGTGCCCGGGCTCGTCGTCGCGTAGCGGAAGTAGCCCGTCGCGCTCGAGCTGTTCGGGTTCGCGGTGCCGTGGAGCGTCGCGCCGCTGCTCGTGATCGACGTCGCGGGATCCGTGGTGACGCTCGGCGCCCCCGGCGTGACGAACGACAGCACGCTCCCGAACCCGGTGCCCGACGCGCTCGACGCGATGGCGCAGAAGTAATACGTCGTACCCGCGGTCAGCCCGGTGAGCGCGCGGCTGTAGGTCGAAGGCGTGGTGCCCGCGCCGAGCGCGGTGCCGCCGGTCGTCGGCGCGCGCGTGCCGAACGTGTCGTTGCACGCGCCGGGATCCGTGGTCGAGTACCGGAACCACCCGGTCGTCGTGGCGGCGTTCGGGTTCGCCGCGCCGTTCAGCGTCGCGCCCGTGCTGGTGATCGCGCTCGCCGCGTTCGTCGTCACGGTCGGCGCCGCGGTGGTGGTGAACGTGAGCACGGTGCCCACGCTCGTGCCGATCGCGTTCTGCGCCAGCGCGCAGAAGTAATACGTCTGCCCGAGGGTGAGCCCGGTGAGCGTCGCGCTGTACGGCGACGCGGCGCTCCCCATCCCGAGGCTCGTGCCGCCCGTCGTCGGGGTGCGCGTGCCGAACGTGTCGTTGCACGCGCCCGGGTTGGTGGTGCTGTAGCGGAACCAGCCCGTCGTGCTGCTCCCGTTCGGGTTGGCGGTCGCGTTGAGCACCGCGCCGGTGGGCGCGATCGACGACGCGGCGATCGTCGTCACGGTCGGGGGCGCGGCGGGGGTGGTGAACGAGAGCACCGAGCCGAACGTCGTCCCGATCGAGCTCGAGGCGATCGCGCAGAAGTAGTAGGTGGTCGCCGGCGAGAGCCCGGTGATCGCCTGGCCGTAGCTCGTCGCCACGGTGCCCGCGCCGAGCGAGCTGCCACCCGACGACGGCGCGCGCGTGCCGAACGTGTCGCTGCACGTGCCGGGATCCGTCGTGCTGTAGCGGAACCAGCCGGTCGTGGTGAAGCCGTTCGGGTTCACGTTGCCGTTGAGGGTCGCCGTCGTCGCGGTGACCGGCGTCGCGGCGAACGTGTTGGTGGTCGGCGGCGCGGGCGCGGTGAACGTGCGCACGGCGCCGAAGCTCGTGTCTACGGAGTTTGCAGCGAGCGCACAGTAGTAGTACGTGGTGCCCGCGGTGACGGCGACGGTCTGCGAGTACGCGACCGACGCGTTGCCTGCGCCGAGCGAGGTGCCGCCGCTCGCGGGGACGCGGGTGCCGAACGTGTCGTTGCACGTGCCGGGGCTAACCGTGTCCATGCGGAACCAGCCGGTCGTCGACGCGCCGTTCGGGTTCGCGCTGCCGTTGAGCGTCGCGCTCGTCGTGGTGAGGCCGCTGGCCGCGTTCGTGCTCACCGTCGGCGCCGCGGCGAGCGCGGTGAACGACAGCACGCTGCCGTAGCCGGTGCCCGCGGAGTTGCTCGCGATCGCGCAGTAGTAATAGGTCGCCCCGGGGGTGAGACCGGTGATCGCGCGCGGGAACGGGACGTCGGCCATGCCCGCGCCGAGCAGGGTTCCGCTCGTCGCCGGGGCGCGCATTCCGAACGTGTCGTTGCACGAGCCGGGGTTCGTCGTGCTGTAGCGGTACCAACCGGTCGCGCTCGCGCCGTTCGGGTTCGCCGAGCCGTTCAGAGTGGCCGTGGTCGACGTCACGCTCGACGCGGTGGCCGTCGTCACCGTCGGCGCGGCCAGGGTGGTGAACGAGAGCACGGCGCCGAACGCGGTGCCCTCCATGTTGTTCGCGATCGCGCAGTAGTAGTAGGTCGTCCCGCTCGAGAGCGATCCGACCGACTGCGAGAAACTCACGCTCGAGCTGCCCGAGCCGAGCGAGCTCCCGCCGGTGACCGGCGCGCGCGAGCCGAACGTGTCGTTGCAGGTGCCCGGGTCCGTGGCGCTGTAGCGGAAGTACCCGGTCGTCGCGGTGAGGTGGGCGACGCCCGCCCCGTTGAGCGTCGCGCCGGTGCTCGTGACGGAGCTCGCCGCGTTCGTCGTGACGGTCGGCGCGGACGGCGTCGTAAACGTGACGACCGATCCGAACGCGGTCCCGAGCGCGTTCGACGCGATCGCGCAGTAGTAGTACGTCGTCGCCGGGGTGAGCCCGCCGATCATCTCGGTGTACGCGACCGAAGCGATCCCGCCTCCGAGCGCGGTGCCGCCGCTCGTCGGCGCGCGCGTGCCGAACGAATCGTTGCTCGTGCCGGGGCTCACCGTCGCGGAGCGGAACCAGCCCGTCGGGTTGTCGCCGTTCGGGGTGGCCGAGCCGCGCAGCACCGCGGCGGTGCCCTCGAGCATGGTCGGCGACGAGGTCGACACGGTCGGCGGGAGCGCCGGCGTGGTGAAGGACATCACCGCGCCGAAGCCGGGACCGTACGTGTTGCTCGCGATCGCGCAGTAATAGTAGGTCGTGTTCGGCGTCAGCCCGGCGATCGATCGGGGGAAGCTGACGTCCGCCGTGCCCGCGCCGAGATTCGTTCCGGTGCCAGCGGTGGTCGGCGCGCGCGTACCGAACGTGTCGTTGCAGGTGCCGGGGCTCGTCGTGGCGTAGCGATACCAACCGGTCGCCGTCGCGCCGTTCGGGTTGCCGAGGCCGTTCAGCGTCGCGCCGCTCGCGGTGATCGACGTCGCGGCGACCGTCGTCACGCTCGGCGCGCTCAGGGTAGTGAACGAGAGCACGGAGCCGAACGCGGTCCCCTCCGCGCTCGTCGCGATCGCACAGAAGTAGTAGGTAGCGCCGGGCGAGAGGCTGCCGATCGACTGTGAGAACGCGACGCTCGCGCTACCGGAACCGAGCGAGGTGCCGCCGGTCGCCGGCGCGCGCGAGCCGAACGTGTCGTTGCACGTGCCGGGGTTCGTCGTCGCGTAGCGGAAGTACCCCGTCGTGGCGGCGCGGTTCGGGTTGCCCGAGCCGTTGAGCGTCGCGCTCAACGAGGCAACGCTCGTTGCGGGATTGGTCACCACGGTCGGCGGCGACGGAGTCACGAACGTCTGCACCGCGCCGAGCCCGGTGCCTACGCTGTTCTGCGCGATGGCGCAGTAGTAGTACGTCGTGCCCGCCGCGAGGCCGGTGATCGCTTGGTTGTACGCGACCGACGCGTTGCCCGATCCCAGCGAGGCGCCCGAGCTCGCGGGCGCGCGCGTCCCGAACGTGTCGTTGCACGTGCCGGGGCTCACCGTGCTGTAGCGGAACCACCCGGTCGTCGCGTCGCCGCCCGGGTTCGCCGAGCCGTTCAGCTGCGCGGTCGTGCCGGTCAGCATCGTCGCGCTGCTCGTCGTCACCACCGGCAGCGCGGCCGGGGTGGTGAACGACAGCACGGTCCCGAACGCGATGCCGAACGAGTTCTGCGCGATCGCGCAGAAGTAGTACGTGGTGTTCGGCGTCAGCCCGCCGATCGGTCGGGGGAAGCTGACGTCGGCCGTGCCCGCACCGAGATTGGTGCCCGTGCCGGCGGTCGTCGGCGCGCGTGTACCGAACGTGTCGTTGCACGTGCCGGGGCTCGTCGTCGCGTAGCGATACCAGCCCGTCGACGTCGCACCGTTCGGGTTCGCGGATCCGTTGAGCGTCGCGCCGCTCGAGGTGAGCGCGCTCGCGGCCACGGTCGTCACGTTCGGCGCGGCCAGCGTGGTGAACGACATGACGGTCCCGAACGCGATGCCCTCTGCGTTCGATGCGATCGCGCAGTAGTAGTAGGTCGTCCCGCCGCTCAAAGCGCTCGCGCTCTGCGAGAACGAGACACTCGAGGTCCCCGAGCCGAGCGACGTGCCGCCGCTCGCCGGCGCGCGCGAGCCGAACGAGTCGTTGCAGGTGCCCGGGTTGGTCGTCGAGTAGCGGAACCACCCCGTAGTGGCCGCGCGGTTCGCGATCCCCGCGCCGTTCATCGTGGCCGAGCTCGCGGTCACGCTCGTCGGCGCGTTCGTCACCACCGTCGGCGGGGCGGGCGTCACGAACGAGATCACGGATCCGAACGATGTGCCGACCGAGTTCGAGGCGATCGCACACACGTAGTACGTCGTCCCCTGGCTGAGCCCGGTGATCGCCTCGTTGAACGCGACGCTCGCGTTCAATGAGCCGAGCGAGGTGCCGCCGCTCGCCGGCGCGCGCGTGCCGAACGTGTCGTTGCACGTCCCGGGGCTCGTCGTCGAGTAGCGGAACCAGCCCGTGCTCGCCGCGCCGCCCGGGTTGGCCGAGCCGTTGAGCTGCGCGGTCGCCCCCGTGAGCATGCTGACGCTGCTCGTGACCACGATCGGCGCCTGCGGCGGCGTGGTGAACGAGTCGACGGCGCCGAACGACGTGCCGAACGTGTTGTTCGCGATCGCGCAGAAGTAATACGTCGTGTTCGGCGTGAGGCCGGCGATGGAGCGCGGGAAGCTCACCGGGCTGGTGCCCGCCCCGAGCCCGGTGCCGCTCGAAGTCGGAGCGCGTACACCGAACGTATCGTTGCACGTCCCGGGATCGGTCGTCGCGTAGCGGTAGTAACCCGTCGCGGTCGCGCCGTTCGGGTTTCCGGTGCCGTTCAGCGTGGCGCTCGTCGCGGCGACGAGCGTCGCGGCGTTGGTGACCACGGTGGGCGACGCGAGGGTGGTGAACGAGAGCACCGCGCCGAAGCCGGTCCCCTCGCTGTTGTTCGCGATCGCGCAGTAGTAGTAGGTGGTGCCCGGCGAGACGGTGACGCTCTGGCTGAACGTCACGCTCGAGGTGCCGCTCCCGAGCGAGGTGCCGCCGGTGGCCGGCGCGCGCGAGCCGAACGTGTCGTTGCAGGTGCCGGGGTTCGTCGTCGCGTAGCGGAAGTACCCGGTGGTGGCCGCGCGGTTCGCGATGCCCGCCCCGTTCAACGTCGCCGACGAGGCGGTGACGCTGCTCGCCGCGTTCGTCACCGCGCTCGGTGCGGACGGAGTCGTGAAGCTGAGCACGTTGCCGAACGACGTCCCGACCGAGTTCATCGCGAGCGCGCAGAAGTAGTAGGTCGTCCCTTGGCTGAGCCCGCCGATCGTCTGGTTGAACGAGACGCTGCTCGTCCCCGCGCCGAGCGCGCTTCCACCCGACGTCGGCGCGCGCGTGCCGAACGTGTCGTTGCAGGTGCCGGGGCTCGTCGTCGAGTAGCGGAACCACGCCGTGGTCGGATCTCCACCCGGGTTCGCCGAGCCGTTGAGCTGCGCGCCGGTCCCCGTGATCGAGGTCGCCGAGCTGGTCGTCACGGCCGGCCCTGCGGGCGGCGTGGTGAACGAGAGCACGGCGCCGAACGTGGTCCCGTACGCGTTCTGCGCGATCGCGCAGAAGTAGTAGGTGGTGTTCGCGGTGAGCCCGGTGATCGCGCGCGGATGCGAGACGTCGGTCGACCCGGCGCCGAGCGGCGCGCCGCCGGTGGTCGGCGTGCGCACCCCGAACGTGTCGTTGCAGGTGCCGGGGCTCGTCGTCGAGTAGCGATGCCATCCGGTCGTGGTCGCCCCGTTCGGGTTCACGGTCGCGTTCAACGTGGCCGAGCTCGAGAGCACCGCGCTCGCCGGATCGGTGGTGACGGTCGGCGCGTCGAGGGTGGTGAAGGACATGACCGCGCCGAAGGCGGTGCCCTCGGCGTTGCTCGCGATCGCGCAGTAGTAGTAGGTCGTCGCGCTGGAGAGGCTGCTGATGGCCTGCGAGAACATGACGCTCGACGTGCCCGAGCCCAGCGATGTGCCGCCGGTGACCGGCGCGCGCGAGCCGAACGTGTCGTTGCAGGTGCCCGGATTGGTCGCGCTGTAGCGGAAGTAGCCGGTCGTCGCGGCGCGGTTCGGGATCCCGGCGCCGTTCAGCGTGGCCCCGGTCGCGGTGAGCGAGGTCGGCGCGTTCGTGGTGACGCTCGGCGCGGACGGCGTGGTGAACGTGACGACCGAGCCGAACCCGTCGCCGTACGAGTTGCTCGCGATCGCGCAGTAGTAGTAGGTCACGCCCGGCGACAGCCCGCTGATCGCCTGATTGAACGAGACCGACGAGTTGCCCGAGCCGAGCGAGGTTCCGCCGGTCGCCGGCGCGCGCGTCCCGAACGAGTCGTTGCAGGCGCCAGGGCTGGTCGTCGAGTAGCGGAACCAACCGGTCGTCGCGTCGCCGCCGGGGTTCGCCGTTCCGTTGAGCTGACCGCTCGATCCCGTAAGCAACGTTGCGCTGTTGGTCGACGCGGTGGGCGTCGTGCCGGGGGTCGTGAACGAGCTCACCGCGCCGAACGTGGTCCCGTACGTGTTGCTCGCGATCGCGCAGTAGTAATAGGTGGTGCCGGGAAGCAGGCCGGTGATGCCGCGCGTGTAGTCGACCGGCGTGTTGCCCATCCCGAGCGCGGAGCCGCTGCTCGTGGGCGCGCGGGTGCCGAACGTGTCGTTGCACGAGCCGGGATCGGTGGTGGCGTAGCGGAACCAGCCGGTGGTGCTGGTGACGACCGGGTTGGCCGAGCCCTGCAGCGTCGCGGTCGTGCTGAGCACGAGCGTCGCGCCGGTCGTGGTGGTGACGGGCGCGCCGGGGACGGTGAACGACTGGACGGTGCCGAACGCGGTGCCGGACGCGTTCGCGACGATCGCGCAGAAGTAATACGTGACGCCCGAGCTCAATCCCGTCGTGGTGATCGAGTACGGCACCGACACGGCGCCGCTCCCGAGCGCCGTCCCGCTCGTGGCGGGCACGCGGGTCCCGAACGTGTCGTTGCACGTGCCGGGATTGGTGGCGCTGATCCGGAACCACCCCGTCGTCGCCTCGCCGTTGGGGGTGCCGGCGCCGTTGAGCAGCGCCGAGCTCGTCGTGATCGACGAGGCGGGCGACGTGCTCGCGCTCGGCGCGGCGGCGAACGCCGTCGCCGTAAGACCCCACACGAACAGAGCCAGACCGACCGCGAAAGCCCGCAACACGGACATGCGACGACACCTGAGGTGGAAGGGGACGGCACGCTACGTCGGCGCCGCTCCGACAACGAGAGCGGGGTGTGAGGGATCCGCCGAAGGGCGGCGGTACCGAGGGGAGGGACCGCGCCGAACGTGTCCTACGACGTCGCGGAGAGGACTCCTTCCCCAACCCCACGTCGATTCCGGCGGACTCGGAATCGGAATCGGAATCGGAATCGGATTCGGATTCGGATTCGGATTCGGAATCTGATGGATCCCCTCAAATCTAAGCGTTAGGCGCTGGAGATTCTCTGCTGCATGTTGTGGACGTCGAGCTCGTCGAACGATTCGTGCGATGACCGTCTCAGGATGAGCACGCCA
>JBFWYI010000113.1:0-27309 GCA_050186575.1 Sandaracinaceae bacterium
CGCTCGTTGGGCCGCCCGAGCGGGCGCTGGCCCTCGCGTCGTTGGCTCCGCGCTGCGCTCGCGCACCGCTCGCGCGCGGCGCGTTCGACGCGGCGCGGATCGAGATGACCCCGGGGGCGAGCGCGTCGCGAAACGCGCTCGCCCACGCGCTCTCGGCCGACGCGCCCGGGCGCGTGGCTCCGGAGGGCGATCCGGCGGAGCTCGCCGCCCTCGCGCTCGACGAGGTCGAGCGATGGGGTCGCCGCGCGTCGGGCGCCGCGCGCGCACGGGTCGCGATCGTCGGTCCGCTCGACGCCGACCTCGCGGTGCGCCGCGCGGCTCGCGCGCTCGGATCGTTGCCGCGAGGGCAGGCTCCCGAGGTCGCGTCCTGGGAGCCCACGAGCGGGGTCGTGGCCGCCGAGGCGCGCGAGGAGGGCGCGCGCGCGTGGATCGCGTGGTCGGCGCGGGTCGAGGGGGCCAGCGAGTCGGGTGCGCGCGCGACGGCGCTCACCGCGAGCGCCGCGTTCGCCCACGCGGGTGGGCTGCGCGTGCTCGATCGAGCGTGGGGTGCGACGGGCGGACTCGCGTGGGCCGCCGTCGAGGTCGCGTGCGCGCCGGAGGCGCTCGATCAGCTCGCGGAGTTGGCGTCGCGCGCCCTCTCCGACCCCTCGGCGTCGCTCGCGCGCGAGGACGCGCACGCCGAGCGCACGCGCGGATGGGCCGGGGCGAGCGCGGCCGGGCGCGCGATCGAGCTCGCCCGCGACGTCGCCCCCGCACCGTCGGCCGCCCCGACCGCGCGAGCGCTCGCCCGAGCGGCGCCTCTGTTCGTGATCGCCCGCCCACCGCCGTCACCTTGAACAGAGCGTCTGGCCCTCGCCGAGCGGCCGTGCTAGCCAGCGCCCGTGCCGAAGAATGAATCTCCATTCACGGCGTCCGACGCACCGCGCAAGAAGGGCCGCGCCGACAAGGAGCCGCCCGACAAGCGCGAGCGGATCCTTCGCGCTGCGATCAAGGTGTTCGCGCGGAAGGGCTTCTACGCGACGCGGGTGAGCGAGATCGCGAAGGCGGCCGGCGTCGCCGACGGCACCATCTACCTCTACTTCAAGAACAAGGACGACGTCCTCGTCTCCATCTTCTCGGATCGGCTCACGCGCCTCCTCACCGTGCTCCGGCGCGAGATCGACGCGGCGCCGGACTTCGACGCGAAGCTCCGCCGCGCGATCGAGCTGCAGCTCGGGCTGCTCGAGGGGCAGCGCGACCTCGCCGAGGTCGTGACGGTAAACCTCCGTCAATCGTCGTTGCTCCTGAAGCAGTACGCCGCGCCGCTCTTCACCGAATACCTCGACGTGCTCGCGTCCGTGATCGCGATGGGGCAGCGCGAGGGCATCGTCGCGCCGGAGCTCGCGCCGCGGGTCGTCGCCACCGCGCTGTGGGGCGCGCTCGATGGGGTCGCCCTCACGTGGGCGATCGGCTCGCAGATGAAGGACGACAAAGCGCGCGAGGATGGCCGTTCGAAGGTCAGCTCGGACGAACGACTGCGCCGCGCCGCGACGCAGATCGCACGCATTTTCCTGCATGGAGTCCGCGCCGAACGCGCTTGACACCCATGGATGGGGCTCGTAGATGCCCCGCGAGCTCGGACGCAAACGTACTGGAGGCCGCGTTGAAGATCCTAGTCCCCGTGAAGCGGGTCGCCGACCCCGACAACGCCAACAAGATGAAGGTCTCCGGGAGCGGGACCGAGGTCGTCGCCGACGGCCTCGCGTTCAAGCTCAATCCGTTCGACGAATATGCGGTGGAAGCCGCATTGCGTCTCAACGAGAAGGGCGGCGCGGGCGAGTCCCTCGGGGAGACGGTCGTCGTCTCGCTCGGGCCGGACGACGTGCAGCAGACGATGCGTCAGGCGCTCGCGATGGGCGCCGACCGCGGCATCCTCGTGAAGGCGGAGGACGGTCAGCTCGACTCGACGGTCGTCGCCAAGGCGCTCAAGGCGATCGTCGACAAAGAGAAGCCCGACCTCGTGCTCATGGGCAAGCAGGCGGTCGATGGGGACTCGAACACCGCCGGCCAGATGCTCGCCGAGCTCCTCGGCTGGCCGATGGCCACGTTCGCGATGAGCATCGCGACGGACGACGGCGGCAAGACGCTCACGGTCGGGCGTGAGGTCGACACCGGCGTGCTCACGCTGAAGGTCACCCTCCCCGCGGTGGTCACCGTCGATCTCCGGATCGTGACGCCGACCGCGGTGAAGAACGGCGTGACGCCGGACAGCCACGCGTACGCCGAGGGCGCGCGCTACGCGTCGCTCAAGGGGATCATGGCGGCGAAGAAGAAGACGATCGACCAGCTCGCGCTCGCCGACGTGGCGGCCGATGCGAAGCCGCTGGTGAGCTACGCGAAGTTCGAGCTGCCGCCGGCGCGCTCCGGCAACGTCACCTACGTCGAGTCGGTCCAGGAGCTCGTCGACAAGCTCCATACGGTCTCGAAGGTCATCTGAGCGCCCCTCCTCCTACACACCGAAACGAAGGTAGACGGTCATGACGGATATCCTGGTGGTGGCGGAGCTCCATGAGGGAGCGCTCCGCAAGAACACGTTGAGCGCGGTCGCGTTCGCGAAGCAGGTCGCCGAAGGCACCGGCGGCAGCTACGACATCGTCGTCCTCGGCGACGGCGCGACCGACGCGGCACAGGAGGCCGCGAAGTACGGCGCGCGCACGGTCTACGAAGGGCAGATCGACGGCGGCTACGTGGCCGAGACGCAGGCGGCGACCATCGCGTCGCTCGCGAAGGACAAAGGCTACGGCGTGGTGACGTCGGCCGCCGGCACGACGGGCAAGGACCTGATGCCGCGCGTGGCGGCGAAGCTCGATGCGGGCGTGGCGAGCGACATCGCGGCGGTGTCGATCGACGGCGACACGCTCACCTACAAGCGCCCGATGTATGCAGGCAACGTGTTTGGCTATTGTACGATCACGAGCGACATCCAGGTCGTGACCGTGCGGCAGACCGAGTTCGAGCCGGCGGCCGAGTCGGGGTCGAGCTCCAGCGTCGAGAGCGTGTCGATCGAGGAAGACGCGGCGGCGGCGCGCGTCGAGTTCATCAGCCTCGAGTCGCAGAAGAGCGAGCGCCCCGAGCTCACCGAGGCGGACATCGTGGTGAGCGGCGGTCGGGCGCTCAAGAGCTCCGAGAACTTCAAGACGGTCCTCGAGCCGCTCGTCGACGCGCTCAACGCGGCGATGGGCGCCTCGCGCGCGGCGTGCGACGCCGGCTACGTGCCGAACGACCTCCAGGTGGGTCAGACCGGCAAGGTCGTCGCGCCCAAGCTCTACATCGCGGTCGGGATCAGCGGCGCCATCCAGCACCTCGCGGGGATGAAGGGCAGCAAGACGATCGTCGCGATCAACAAGGACAAGGAGGCGCCGATCGCGCAGGTCGCCGACTACTTCCTCGTCGCCGATCTGTTCGAGGCGGTCCCGCAGATGACGCAGGCGGTCAAGGCCCTCAAGGGCTGACCTCGTCGGGTCCGGGGCGTTCGCCGACGGCGCGCCCCAGGACCCGAAACGTGATATCGGTGCGTTGATGCGCCCCGCGCCCCGGCCAGGCCCTCGCGACCGCGATCGCGCCGGGTTCGGCGTCGATGATCGGGCTCGAGACCAGCCCTCGCGGAGCCGAGGGCACGGCGCGGCGCTCACCGCCGTGATCGCGCTGACGACGCTCGCCTCGCTCAGCGCCACCGCGCGCGCGGATGGCCCGTACGAGGGCACGTGGCGCGAGGGTCCGATGAGCATCAACGTGAACGTCGAGAGCTGGGGCTCCGACTGCGGACCGCGCCCGCAGTCGACCACCACGACCGGCGGGGGCACGTTCCGGATCACGCAGGCCGGCGATCAGCTGACGTTCCAGCTCCGCACCCAGCGCACCACGCGCGGATGCTGGAGCGAGAACCGCGCGGTGCGCCGCGTGTCGTCGAGCTACCAGGCGGGCACGTGGCGCGTGGTGTGTCGAACACCCGAGGAAGACTCGCGCGCGGAGACCGGCACGTACACGATCCAAGCGCTCGGCGACGACCAGCTCCAGTTCCGCGATCAGAGCCGCTACGACTGGCAGCTCAACGCGTCACGATGCCAGGCGACGATCGTCACCACGCAGTCCTTCACCCGGGTGGGCGGCTCCGGAGGCAATGCGTCGAACACGCCGAGCGAGCCGCCGACGCCGCGCTGCACGCCGGGTGCAGCATCGCGAGTCGTGTTGCGGCCGGCGAGCGCGGAGGTCGCGCCGGGTGGACAACAGTGCTTCACCGCGCGCGTCGTGGACTCCGCGGGCTGCGCGCTCGGCACGCGGCCGACCGTGCGCGTCGCCGAGGGCGACGGACACCTCGAAGGCCTGTGCGTCACGGTGGGATCCGGCACCGGCACCGTGCGGGTCGTCGCGACGTCCGGGAGCATGCGCGACGAGGCGACCATCGCGGTGCGGACGCTCGACATGTCGGACCTGATCGCGCGTCGCAGCGAGAGCGGATCCGTCGGCAGCGGCTCGCCGGAGGACGCGGAGACGGAGACGGCGGCGCGCCTCAGCGCGAGCGAGCGCGAGGAGTCGGTGAGCCTGCTCTTGCCCGCGGGCGTGCTCGCGTTGGCGCTCCTCATCGTGGGCGCGGCGGTGGTGCTGTTGCGTCGGCGCGCGCGCGCGCGAGGGACGGTTCGGATCGGCGGGCTCGGCGACGTCGCGATCGACATGCCGGCGCGCCGTCCGCTCTCTCAGCCGCCGCCGGGTCCTGCGCCGGAGACGATCCCGCCGCCGAGCGAGCCGGGCGAGGAGATGATCTGTCCGACGTGTCGGCGGGGCTATCCGCCGGGCACCGCGTCGTGCCCGCACGACGAGACCGCGCTCGTCCGCTACCGCGACTTCGCGAGCGGCGGCGCGAACGAGAACGTCTGCCCCGTGTGCGGCGACCGGTTCCCCGCGACCGTCCGCTTCTGCGGCAAGGACGGCGTGGCGCTCGAGCCGGCGAGCTGACGTTCCGCCCGCGCCGATCTTTTCTCCCAAGTGCGAGGGGGGTTCGGGTTCTAGTACCCCCGACACCGAGACGCCGGCGCGTTCGGGTGGTTCTTGATCGCGTCGGCACGAAAACGATATCCTCGCGCCCACGCGGACCGTGCGCGGAACCTAGTGGAAACACGCGCGATTCCCTCTGGACCCGTCACCCAGGATCGTGCTGCTCGCGCCGTGAACGAAAGCCGGCAGCGCCCCGAGAGAGAGTGAAATGAAGATCGTCTGCGACAGCTGTAGCGCCAAGTACTCCATCGCCGATGAGAAGGTGGCGGGTCGGGTCTTCAAGATCCGCTGCAAGAAGTGCGGAGCGGCCATCGTCGTTCGCGGTGACCAGCTCGACGCCGGAGGGGCCGTCGAGTCCCAGCCGCCCGCCGCCAACTACGCGGGCGACGCGGTGTGGCACATCGTGGTCGAGGGAGACCAGCAGGGCCCGTTCTCCCCCGCGCAGATCGGCGAGATGCTGTCGGCCGGCTCGATCGGCTGGGACGTCTACGTCTGGAAGGAGGGCTTCGACGACTGGAAGCCCGCCCAAGACGTCGAGGAGCTCGTGTCGGCGGTGATGGGCGGCGGCGAGGAACAAGCCGCGGCCGACCCGGGGGCGGGAGCCCCGATGGGCGCCGACCCGTTCGCTCCGCAGGCGGGCTACGCGCAGCCCGACGCGTTCGGGGCGCCGGCGCCAGCCGCGGCGGTGTCCCATCGCGACGCCGGCGCGGATCTCTTCGCGCAGACCGACACCGCGAGCCCGTTCGGCGGCGCCGACGAGGACGAAGACGTAGTGGCCTCGGCGCCCGGCACGCCGCGCGTGAGCGCCGACCAGGCGCTGACCGGAGCCCGCAACGAAAATTCCGTGCTCTTCTCGCTCTCGAACCTGCAAGCCCTGGCGACGGGTGGGAGCGGCGGCGGGCCGTCGCCGAGCCCGTCGATGTCCTCGTCGGCCGGCCCCTCCGCGTCGACCGGGATGGCGACCGGCGAGGGCTCGGGTCTCATCGACATCCGTGCGCTCGCGGCCGCGACGGGGGTGACCGGCGCGGGCACGGGTCCGGTGACGTCGGCGAGCGACGACAAGGTCGACGACCTGCTCTCCATCGGCGGTACGGGCGCGGCGGGCCTGGGCTCGTCGCTCGGGGCGCCGGTGCTGATCCCGGAGGCGCGCGAGGAGGGTGGGAGCAAGGGCCTGATGATCGGCCTCGCCGCAGCGGCGGTCGTGATCATCGGCCTCCTCGGCGTCCTCGTCGTCGTGCTCATGATGAAGGACGACCCGACGCCCGTGGTGGCGGCAGGCGCCGTCACGAGCGGGGAGACCACCGCGCCGGGAACGACGACCACGGCCGCGCCGGGATCGGCGACCACGGCGGTGGGCGCCCCGACCGAGCCGACCGCGGCGCAGCCGAGCACGACGACGGAGACCCCGCCGGCAGGCGGGACGCCGACCGCGGCGGGGACGACCGGCGAGGAGAGTGACGACGAGGGCGAGGAGGACGAAGGCTCCTCGGCCGGCGGCTCGGGCGGCGGGCGACATCGCCGGGGTCGGAGCAGCGGCGGCGGCGGTGGCGGCGGCGGCGGCTCGACCGCGGCGGCCGATCCGACGCCCGCCTCGAGCGGCGGCGGCGGTGGCCGTCGCGGCGGCGGTGGCGATGACATCGACGACCTACTGAACAACGCCCTCGGCGGCGGCGGCGGTAGCAGCGGTGGTAGCAGCGGTGGTCGCAGCCGCAGCAGCGGCGGCGGTGGCGGCGGTGGCGGCGGCGGTGGCGGGTCCGGACCGCAGACGCCGAGCCGGAACGACGTGGTGAGCGCGATGAACAGCGTGTCGTCGGCGGTCACCGCGTGCGGCAACGGCGCGCACGGGCTCGCGCCGGTGCAGATCACGTTCGGCAGCAACGGCCGCGTCACGAGCGCGAACGTCGGCGGCTCGTTCGATGGGCCGGTTCGCTCCTGCATCGCCCGCGCGGTGCGCGGCGCACGCGTCCCCGAGTTCCAGCAGTCGTCGTTCCGCGTGAACTATCCTTTCCGGCTGTAGTTCGCCCGCCGCTCGCTCCGGCACGCCTTCGGCGCGCCTTTGCTCCCGGCTCGGCGCTCGCCTTGCTCGCGGGCTCCCGCCGCTCGCTGGTTCGCCCGCCGATCGCTCCGGCACGCCTTCGGCGCGCCTTTGCTCCCGGCTCGGCGCTCGCGTGGCTCGCGGCCTCCCGCCGCTCGCTGGTTCGCCCGCCGATCGCTCCGGCACGCCTTTGGTGCGCCTTTGCTCCCGGCTCGGCGCTCGCCTTGCTCGCGGGCTCCCGCCGATCGCTGGTTCGCCCGCCGATCGCTCCGGCACGCCTTCGGCGCGCCTTTGCTCCCGGCTCGGCCCTCGCCTTGCTCGCGGCCTCCCGCCGCTCGCTGGTTCGCCCGCCGATCGCTCCGGCACGCCTTCGGCGCGCCTTTGCTCCCGGCTCGGCGCTCGCTGGTTCGGCGCACTCCACACTCTGCCCCGGGGGGCGCGTGTGGCTTCGTTTACGCGCGTCGCCTCCGTCGGACCAGCGCGAGCGCCGCGAGCGCGACCGCGAGGACGCTGCCGCCGATCGCGTACGGCCACCACGTGATCGCAGCCTCGGGGGTGCGGACGCGCGCGAGGAAGGGGACCGGCGCTCCGTCGCGAAAGTCGGCCCCGTACGCGAGGTCGAGCGCCGCGTCGGTCGGATCGGGATCCGCGGTGCCGCACGCGAGGAGCTCGGCTCCATCGCGCGCACGGAACGCGACGTCGGTGCGGTCGAACACCTCGCGGCGGACCATCCGATCCTCGAAGCGCACGCGCTCCTCGCCGCCACCGAGCGTGAAGCGACCGACGAGCTCCACCGTCACGGGCACCGCCGCGACGCGATCCGCGGGCTGGAGGTATCCGTCGCCCCACGCGACCTCGACAGGCTCACCGTCGATCGTGACGGGCAGCTCGTCCGAGAGACCGCTGGCCCACGCCGCGAGGTAGGCGTCGACCTCGGCGCGGCTCACCCGCTCGTCGCCGTCCGCGTCGACCTCCGCGAGCACCCGCTCGCCTTCGGCCGGGCCGAGGGTCAGCGAGACCACGAGCCGCGCGTCGCGACCGGCGAGGTCGAGCTTGAGGTAGCGCTCGGCGCTCAGGATCACGTGCCCGATGTGCGCCGACGCAACCGGCGGGAACGCGCCGATCACCGCGCTGATGATCGCGACGAGCGCGAGGGCGACAAACGCGACAGGAACGGACGCGACAGGGACGGACGCGAGCTGCGATCGCGCGCCCGTCCCGAGGTGGCTCACTCCGCCGGCGCGACCAAACGCTCGAGGAACCGGACGCCCGTCATGACGCCGAACCCCGTGCCGCCCTTGGGCATCACGCCGTGCGGGCGCTCCATGAACGCCGGGCCCGCGATGTCGAGATGCATCCACTTGCTCTCGCCGACGAACTCGCGGAGGAACAGCGCCGCGGTGATCGATCCGCCGCCGCGGTCGCCCGTGTGCTGGAGGTCCGCGATGTCGCTCTTCAGCGTCTCGAAGAGCTCGTTGTCGAGCGGCAAACGCCAGAAGGACTCGCCCGCGGTTTGTGACGCCGCCTCGTAGTGCGACGCGAGCTCCTCGTCGTCGGTGAAGAGGCCGCTCGTCCACGGACCCAGCGCGACGATGCACGCGCCCGTCAACGTCGCGTGATCGATCAGGTAGGTGGGCTCGAGGGTGCGCGCGTACGCGAGGCAGTCCGCGAGGACGAGGCGACCCTCCGCGTCGGTGTTGATGATCTCCACCGTCTTGCCGTCGAGCGAGGGGAACACGTCGCCCGGCCGGTAGGCGTCGGCGCCGAGCATGTTCTCCGTCGAGCCGATGATCCCGTGCACCTCGATCGGCAGACCGAGCCGGGCCGCCGCGAGCACGATCCCGATCGTCGCCGCCGCGCCGGCCATGTCGCACTTCATGTCGAGCATCGCCTTGGGCGGCTTGATGCAGAGGCCGCCCGCGTCGAACGTCAGGCCCTTGCCCACGAACACGATGCGCGGTCCGTCCGTCGGCGCGTCCTTGGGCTTGTAGGTCATGTGGATGAGCCGCGGCGGCTGCGCGCTCCCGCGGTTCACCGCGAGGAACAGGTGCATGCCGAGCTTCTCGATGCCCTTCTTGTCCCAGACCTTGCAGTCGACGCCCGCGAGCTTGCACTGCTCCTTCGCGAAGTCGGCGAGCGCGGTCGGGTGGAGATCGTTCGGCGGCGCGTTCACGAGATCGCGCGCGTGATTGACGCACTCCGCGAGCGCCGCGCCCGCGTCGGTCGACGCGCGCAGGCCGGCGACCGCCTTCTTGTCCTTGACGAGGATCTTTGCGGTCGACAGCGATCCCTTCGGGAGCCGCGCGCCGGTGAGGTAGCGGGTGAAGCGATAGGCGCCGAGCGTCGCGCCGGTGCTCAGCGCGCGGATCGTCTCGGCGGACTCGTCAGGCGCGACGATCGCGATCGAGCCGTAGCTCGCGCCGGCCCGCGCGGCCGCGCTCGCAAACTTGGTGGCGCGCGCCTCGGGCGTCGCCTTCGGGTCGAGACCCACCAGCAGGATCTGCTTCGCGCCGACGCCGGAGCCGGGCGCGCGCAGCGTCTGACCGGGCGCGCCGTCGAAGCGCTCGAGCTTGATCTGCTCGCGCAGCTTGCCGCGCGAGCGCGAGTCGCACGACTTCACCGATGCGTCGCGAAGGGGCGAGCCCGTCACGCCGATCGCCAAGAGATCGGCCTTCACGGTGGTGAGTGCGTCCGTCGAGAGAGAGACCTTCATGGTTCCGTCGATTCTCCAGCTCAGGTTCAGTGTCGATTCGCGATGGCCGCGCCACACCCCCTGGACGACGCGAAAGGGCTGCATCCTCGCATGCGTCCGAGGTGCGGACAAGCGGTGGCGATCGCCGGCCACCCGCCGGCGGATCCGTCGATCTCGCCACCGCGTCGACGCGAGCTTCACCGCGCGAGAGACGGCACGGGCCGTGCGATGGGCGCCGTCGTACGCGGCGCGGTGTTCGCGTCGCCGACAAGGAGATCTCACATGACCCGTCTCGTTTCGATCCATCGTTCCCTCCTCCTCGCGCTCGGCGCCTTCGCGCTCGTCGCGGGGCTCACCGCGTCGGCCCCGAGCGCGCATGCGCAGCGCGGCGGCCGCGCGCGCGTCACCGAGGCGCCCGCGACGCCGGACGCCGGCGTGGTGAACATCCAGACCGCGACGCTCGATCAGCTCCAGCTGCTGCCGGGCATCGGACCGTCGAAGGCTCAGGCGATCGTGGCGCATCGCGAGCAGCGCGCGTTCCGCCGGCCGGAGGACATCATGCGGGTGCGCGGGATCGGCCGTTCGACGTACCGCCGCCTCAGCTCGATGATCACGGTGCAGGGTCCGACGACCCTCACCGCGCCGCAGCGCGCGACGCGCAGCTCCGACGCGAGCGGCGCCGAGCCGACCGAAGAGTGATCGCGAGCGAAGCGTGATCACGGTGCGGGGCGGGGCGCTCGTCGGCGCCCTGCCCCGCGCGTCCTCTCCGCGCGCTACGCCCCGGCGCTCGCCCGTGACAACGCGTCGAGCAGCGTGCGGACGCGCGGGAGCTCGAGCTTGAACGCGGCGCGGTTCGCGATGACGAGCGTGGAGATCGGCACGACCTCCTCGAGCTCCTCGAGGCCGTTCTGGCGCAGCGTCTCCCCCGTCTCGACGAGGTCCACGATGCGATCGCTGAGCCCGGTGAGCGGCGCGAGCTCGACGGAGCCCGAGACGTAGATGACCTCCACCGAGCGGCCCGTCTCGCGGAAGTGACGCGCCGCGATGGCGGGATACTTCGTGCCGATGCGCAGCGTCCGATGCGTCGGGCGCGGATCGACGGGGCCCGCCACGATCATGCGGCACTTGCCGATCGCGAGGTCGAGCGGCGCGTAGACGTCGTAGCCGCGCTCGAGCAGCACGTCGCGACCGACCACCCCGAGATCGGCGGCGCCGTACTCGACGTAGGTCGGCACGTCGTCGGGCTTGAGCAAGAGATACCGCAACCCTGCTTGCCGATCCTCACGCACCAGCGTGCGATCGTCCTTGGTCAACGCGGCGGCGTCGAGCCCGGCCCGCTCGAGCAGCCGCGACAGCGGACGGAGCACGCGGCCCTTGGGGACCGCGACGGTCAGGAGCTCGCTCACGCGCTGCCCGGGACCCGTTCGATCTGGGCACCGACCGCGCGGAGCTTCTCCTCGATGCGCTCGTAGCCGCGATCGATGTGATAGACGCGCAGCACCTCGGTGATCCCGCTCGCGACGAGGCCGGCCACCACCAGCGACGCGCTCGCGCGCAGGTCCGTCGCCATCACCTGCGCGCCCTGGAGCTGCGACGGGCCCTTCACCGTCGCGCGCCGGCCCTGCACCTCGATGTCGGCGCCCATGCGGTTGAGCTCCGAGACGTGCATGAACCGGTTCTCGAACACCGTCTCCGTGATCACGCTGTGCCCGGCCGCCATGCACATGAGCATCATGAATTGCGCTTGCATGTCGGTGGGGAAGTCGGGGTGCGGCGCGGTCGTCACGTCGACCGGTCGATACGGAGGCTTGCCGCTCACGCGGACGCCGTCGCCCTCGCGCTCCACGTGCACGCCCGCCTCGCGGAGCTTCGCCGACACCGCCTGGAGGTGCTCGAACGTGATTCCGTCGAGGAAGAGGTTCCCGCCCGTCGCCGCCGCCGCGACCATGTACGTTCCGGCCTCGATCCGGTCCGCGATGATCGCGTGATCCACGGGCTCGAGCGCGTCGACGCCCTGGATCGCGATCGTGTCGGTGCCCGCGCCCTCGACCTTCGCGCCCATCTTGTTGAGCACGCGCGCGAGCTCCTCGACCTCCGGCTCGCGCGCCGCGTTCATCAGCGTCGAGCGCCCGCGCGCGAGCACCGCCGCGCACATCAAGTTCTCGGTGCCCGTCACCGTCGGCATGTCGAGCCACACGTCCGCACCGCGCAGGCGCCCGCCCGGGACGTCGACGTTCACATAGCCGTGCTCGAGCGTGATCGTCGCGCCCATCGCCTCGAGGCCCTTGAGGTGCTGATCGATCGGGCGCGCGCCGATCGCGCACCCGCCGGGGAGCGACACGCGCGCGCGGCCGTAGCGCGCGACGAGCGGACCGAGCACGAGCACCGACGCGCGCATCTTGCGGACGAGGTCGTACGGCGCGTCGGGCTCGACGACGGGGCGCGACATCACCTTCACGACGGGCGCGTCGACCGTCACGTCGAGGCCGAGGTGGCGCAGCAGCGCCGCCGTCGTCCCGATGTCGGTCAGGTTGGGGACGTTGCGGAACGTCGACTCGCCGTCGGCGAGGAGCGATGCGCACAGGATCGGGAGCGCGGCGTTCTTCGCTCCGCTGATCCGGACGGTGCCCACGAGCGTCGCGCCACCTTGAATGCGGAGGTTGTCCACGGCGGCGGGAGTAACGCACCCGCGGCCCCGCAGCAATCCCCAGCCCGCGCGTCAGGCCATCGCGATCAGGCCATCGCCAAGCCGAGCGCGAACAGGCCGAGGCCGACCACCACCACCGTGCCCCAGATCTGAGCGGGTCGGAGCTTGAGCCGGTCGTCGTCGTCGATCGCGTAGATCGCGAACGCGAACGCGCCGAGCGTCCAGCCGAGCCACCCGACGAGGAGCAGCAACGTCCAGAGCAGCGACGGCCGCTCGGGGGCGCTGAACGCGTCGCGGGTGCGGGCGCGCACCTCGTCGCGCTCCGCCGCCGGCGCCATCTCGGCGGTGAGGCTCACGATCTCGGCCTCCGCGCGCGCGAGCTCCGCGCGGTGCGGCACGTAGAAGCTCCGCGACGCGAGGATGGCGCCGCGGGCTGCGCGATGCGCGCGGATCGCGCGGTCGAGGTCCCCTTCGGCGCGCGCGCTGCGCCCGATCGCGTCGAGGCGCTCGAGCGAGTGATCGCAAAACGGATTGCCCGGCACGTACCAGCGCGCGGCGCGCCGATAGCCGAGGATCGCACCGTCGACGTCGCCGCGCGCGGCGAGCTGCTCCGCGCGGTAGTACTCGGCGCGCGACGAGGTCACGACGCGCACCGCGATCACCGCGAGCAGGATACCGACCACCGTGATCGCGCGAGCGCCGAGCCGGAGGCGCGCGTTCACAAGAGATCTCGACGCCGGAAGATCACCGCCGCGAGCGCGAGCGCGAGCGCGGCGTAGAGCACGCCGTAGGCGACCGCGTTGAACACGTAGGCCGGCATCGACACGGCGGCCTCCGAGGTCCCCTCGAGCAACGACGAGCCGGGGACGAACAGATCGAAGTTCGGCACGACGCGCGCGAGCGCGTGGAGCGCGACCTTCACCGAGTCCGCCACCGCCTCCGAGCGCATGTCGGCCATCTCGTCGGCGGAGCGGCCGACCAACCACACGCCGAACGTGAACGCGCCGGTGAGGAACGGCGTGCTGAAGCTGCCGAAGAACATCGCGACCGACGCGAGGACCATCACCTCGGTGAGCGAGAGCGCGAGCGCGGCGAGGATCGGCGGCGTGGTGACGCCCATCGCCTCGGCGAGCGCGGCGCTCAGCGCGAGGAACGCGAAGCTCCACCCGAACACCATCCCGCTCGGATCGGCGCCGCGACGGCGCGCCCACACGATCGCCGCGGCCAGGCAGGCGCCCCCGATCCCCGGCACGCGCAGCGCTCGGAGGAGGAACATCGCGCCGTCCTCCTTGGGGTCCGCTTGGATCGACGCGACCCAGAGCTGCACCGCGCCCATGATCGCGATGAACACCGCGCCGGTGAGCACGATCCCGGTGTACTTGCCGAGGAGGAACTCCCAACGCCGGATCGCCTTCGGCAGGATGACGTACAACGTCTTGCGCTCGATCTCCTTGTAGAGGAGCGAGCTGCCGAGGAAGATCGCCATCGCGACGCCGAACAGCGAGATCGAAGCGAGGCCGATGTCGAGCACCACCCGCCGTTGTTGGTGGAGCGACAGCTCGGCGAGGGCGAGCGTCACCAACAGCGCGAAGCTCGCGAAGCCGAGCATCCCGAAGAGCACCTTGTCGCGCACCGCTTCGCGAAAGGTGTTGATCGCGATCGCCCAGACCCGTCCCATCGCGCGGCGGATCCTACTCCGATGGGACCGGGTTCGCGCAATGAACGCCGCGCCCCGGTCAGCGGAGGCTCAGCGCCGTCCGACGCCGGAGCTCACCCGAGCGGCCACACCGTCCCGGCGCCCGCGATGTGCCACCCCGCGAGCTCCGCGTAGAGCACGAGGAACCCCGTCGCGAGGATCGCCCCGCTGAGCCGCGCCGCCCGCCGCGTGGGGGCGTCGCGATCGAAGCCGAGCGCGATGAGGGCGCGCGGGAACGATCCCCACGCGTGGAGGAAGAACGCGGTGAGCCCGACCGCGAGCACCGCGACGCGCGCCGACGTGCCGAGCTCGAGGCGAAGGCGGAGCCAGGTGTACACCGGGTCGCCGTCGCCGAGGAGCTTCGGCAACCAGAGCCACGCCACGTGATAGAGGAGCCAGAGGAAGAACACGCGCGAGCCGACGCGCACGATCAGTCCGAGCCGGCGCGCCACCTCGTCGTCCTCCGCCATCGCGCCGCGCAGCTCCGCGGGCTCGTCGTCGGTGAGCCAGAGCCGCAGCTCGAGCGCGAGCCAGAGCACGATCGGCAGCACGCCGAGGATCACCTCGATCGCGACGTGCACCCCGCGCTGCGACGTCGAGAGCATCCGCGCCGTCCACGCCGCGCGCCCGCCGAACGCGGACCACTGCTCCCAGAGATGGAACGCCGCCCACGTGCCGACCACCGCGGACCCGAGCAGCTCGCGCGCGCGCCAGAGCCGCCATTGTCGCGCTTCGCGCATCGGGGGCGGACTGTACTCAACGCCCGGCGCGGTGGCGACCTCGAGGCGTCCGCGTCGCTCGTCGCTCGTCCCGCGTCGACTCCTGGCTCCCGTCGGGCGTCATCCCGTCTGCCGTCATCCGTCATCCGTCATCCGTCGGCCGTGCTCCGTCCTCGTCCTCCGTCGGCCGTCGTGTACGTGGACGAGCACGGGTACGTGCACGTGCAGGAGGACGAGGACGGGCACGTGCCGGCTCGCGAACACGTTGCGCGCAGCCGATGCGTCATCCGTCGTCGTCTCGCGCTTCGCGCCTCCTCGTCGAACGCACGATGCGCGTCAGCGCCGCGCGAGAGACGCCGCAGGCGGCTCGCGTGCGCCGGCCGAGACTCCGGAGGCGCCGCAGGCGCCGGAGGAGGCTCGGACGGAGCGGAGCGAGACCGGCGAAGCGCGTCGGCGCAAGCCGACGTGCGCACGACGGGATCGCGGAGCGCGCGGAGGAGACCCGCGCAGCGACGCACGGCGCGCAGCGACGGGCGGGCGCGGAGCGGGCTCCGGAGCGCACCAGACGTCCATGTTTCTTACTGGCTACGGTGGGTCACGGTGAACGGTGAACGGTGAAGGGAGAAGGGTGAAGGGCGAACGGTCGACGGAGAACGCGCTCACGCAGAGGCGGCGACCGGAGAGCGCGGCGATGGAATCCGTGCTCGTGCGCCGTGTACGTGGACGAGCACGAGTACGTGCACGTGCACGTGCACGAGGACGGGCACGAGCCGGCTGTCCAACACGTTGCGCGCGGTGCGGCGCGGTCGTGGTCTCGCGCGTCGCTCATCGGAGAGCGTGACGACGGAGAGCGCGGCGTTGGAATCCGTGCTCATGGGTCGTGTACGTGGACGAGCACGAGTACGTGCACGTGCACGAGGACGGGCACGAGCCGGTTCGCGAATGCGTTGCGCGCGGGGCGATGCGCCATCCGTCGTCGTTCGCGCTTCGCGCCTCCTCCTCCTCAACGACACCATGCGCGTCAGCGCCGGACGCCCGGCGGAGAGAACGGAGACGTCGATCGACCGCTGCGGTATCGTCCCGCCCGATGAGCGAACGCTTCGTGCTCGTGCTCAACCCGCGCGCCGGCGCGGGCCTCGCCGGCCGGCGTCGATCGCGGCTCGAGCGCGCCCTCACGGAGGCCGGCGCGGACTTCGAGACCCGGCTCACCGCGCGACCGCGGCACGCGACGGATCTCGTGCGCGAGGCGCTGCGCGAAGGCGCGGCCGGCGTCGCGGTCGTCGGAGGCGACGGCACGCTCAACGAGGCGGTGAACGGGTTCTTCGACGAGGACGGCGCCGTCGTGTCGGAGACCGCGTGGCTCGCGCCGCTCCCGTGCGGCACCGGCGGCGACTTCCGGCGCACGCTCGGGATCCCGAAGTCGGTCGAGGCGATGGTCACGCGGATGATGCGCGCGGACGTCCGCGCGATCGACGTCGGCTGGCTCGCGTTCACCGACGACGACGGCGCGTCCCGAGAGCGCGCGTTCATCAACATCGCGAGCTTCGGGCTCGCGGGTCGCGTCGATCGCACGGTCAACGCGGGACCGAAATGGATGGGTGGCACGCCCGCGTTCCTCCTCGGCACCTTCCGCGCGATGATCGGCTTTCGCCCTCCGCGCGTGCGCCTCCTCCTCGACGACGCGCCGGAGCGCGTCGCGTCGATCCTCAACATCGCGGTCGCCAACGGCCGCTTCTTCGGCGGCGGCATGCAGGTCGCCCCCAACGCCGAGATCGACGACGGCTCGTTCGACGTCGTCGCGCTCGAGATGGACGTGCTCGCCAGCCTCGGGCTGACGTCGCAGATCTATCGCGGCGCCCACATCGATCGCGCGGACGTGTTCAGCGCGCGTGCGCGCCGCGTGCGCGCGGAGCCCGTCGACGCGGGCGAACACGTCTTGCTCGATGTCGACGGCGAGGCCCCGGGGCGGCTCCCCGCCACGTTCACGATCCGCCCCGGCGCGATCCGGCTGCGCGGGTAGTCATGGGCTCCGACGTTCGATCCGGACCTCGAGCCCGGGCCGCGCGGACTCGGTGGCCTGGCGCGCGCCACGCGACGTGCTCGCACCGAGGCGGCGTCGGTCTTTCGGAAGCGAGACCGCGCGCTCACCGAGACCGAGCGATCGAACGGACCTCGGGCGGTGCGTAGGATCGACGGCGCGCGATCGGTCGCGTGCGCGGTCGCCTGCGGTGTCCTCATCGCGCTCGGCGGCGCGCCGCTCTCCTGGTCGTTCGCCACGCTGCTCGCGCCGGGCGCGCTCCTCCTCGCGCTCGAGCCGCGGCCCGGCCACGTCGTCACCGCCGGGCGCGCGGTGATGCTCGGCCTCGTCGCGGGGATGGTCGTCAACGCGATCGTCGAGGGTTGGATCGTCGGCCTCCTCATGGACTTCGCAAGCTTCGTGTTCCCCGCCGGGCTCGCGGTCGGCGCGCTCTTGTGGTTCGGCGAGTCGCTCCCCTACATGGCGGGCGCCCTCTTCGCGGCGCTCCTCATGCGCCGCGGCGCGCCGGGCTGGATCGCGGTGCCCGCCTCGCTGACGGTGGCCGCGTCGATCGCGCCGCGCCTCTTCGTCTGGCGCTACGGGGTGAGCCAGCTCGGGTGGCTCCCCTACGCGCAGATCGCCGACCTCGGCGGCCTCGCGCTCGTGGACCTATGCGTCGCGCTCGTGAGCTGCGGGCTGATCGATTTCCTCCGCCATCGCCGGCGCCCCGCGTTGATCGCGTCCGTCCTCGCGCTCGCGCTGCCTCCGCTCTATGGCGCAATCCGTATTTCGCAGATCCACGCGGCGCGCGAGGCGGCGCCGTCGCTGGTGGTCGGCGTGGTGCAGCCGAACGTCGCGATCTTCGACAAGCACGACCCGCGGCTCTTCTATGCGCAGCTCGTCGATCAACGCGCGAGCACCCGTGCGCTCGAAGCGGCCGGAGCTGAGCTCGTGCTGTGGCCGGAGACGGCCTACCGCTATCCGATCCTCCGCACCGACACGCGCGACCGCGACGGGAACCTCGCGCTCCTCGCCGACGGCGTGCACGGACCGCTGCTCGTCGGCGTGGTGACGACCGACGGCCCACCCTCGACGTTCCCTGCGTACGACGCGGCGGGCCGCATCATCGGCAGCTTCCGCGCCGCGCGCGGCGAGCACTACAACTCGGCGATCGCCATCGATCGCGACGGCCGCATCGTCGGCGTCGCCGACAAGGTGCAGCTCCTCGCGTTCGGTGAGTACACCCCGCTCTGGGAGGAGATCGAGCTCCTCCAGCAGTTCCCGCGCGGGATGACGCGCGGTCGGGGCATCCAGAGCGTGTCGATCGCCGGCGCGCGGATCGGCGTCCTCAACTGCTACGAGGATCTCCTCTACGAGCACGTGCGGTGGCAGGCCCACGCGGATCCCGACTTCTGGGCGAACCTCACGAACAACACCTGGTTCGGCGACACGAACGCCCCGTACCTCCACCACCAGAACGCGCGCATGCGCGCGATCGAGACGCGCCGCGATCTCGTCCGCGCGGTGAACTCGGGAGTGAGCGGGCTCGTCGCCGCGACCGGCGAGGACGAGGTGACGACGGGGACGTTCGAGCGCGCCACGTTCCTTGCGACCGTACGGAGGCTGCCGGGGCGCACCCTCTACGTGACGATCGGCGACCTCGTCACGCCGCTATGCGCGGCGTGGATGCTCGCGTTCGCATGGGTGAGGCGGCGGAGCGCATCGTGAGTGGTCAACGCGGCGGCGGCACCACACAGCGGTGCGCGGCACAGCAACGGGAGGCGCACTGGGTGTCGGCGAGGCACTCGCTCCCGACCGGACTCGGCACGACCGCGCGGCATCGCGACTCGACGCATCGCAGCTCGGCCACGCACTCGGGGTCGCCCTCACATGGGCTTCCGAGCTCCCCATCCGTGTCAACACATCGGCCGTCCACGCAGGCCCGGTCCACCGCGAGCAAACAGGCAGGTCCGCAGGTATCGGGACTCTCCTGTTCGACCTCGCACACGCCCCCGAGGCAAAGCCCACCGTTCGCGCACTCGTGGATGCTCCGACACGCCCCGCCGTCCGCCACCGGCACGATGCACCGCCCTCCCACACAAACTAGAGATCGGGCGCAGGGGGTGAGCACGCCCTCCGAGAGCCCGCACCGGGCTCCCACGCCCACGGTCTCGCTGACCACGACCGACGTGCACCGCCCGTCGAGGCAAACTGTGGGTTTGTCGTATGAGCAGTCCGAGCTCAACCTACACGCCTCACCGACACGCATAGGGGGCCGACACCACCCGACGCTCCGGCACTCGTCTCGTCCGTGGAAGCAAAGGTCGCCGCGCGGGCAGTCTGCATCAATGGCGCAATCCGTCCCGGTCCGCGCCCCAGGTGTGAACACGACGATGCGACACACGTTCTGGGCGCTGAGGGGCACGCCGGTGCGTTCTGCACCGCAGACACCCGCGGTCTCGCGAAGACACCGGAGCGCAAGCTCCTGGTCGATCTGTAGCTCGCCGGTTCGCAGGCGAGCATCGAGAGCAAGGGCTGACCGTCCCCCCCGCGCCGCGCGCTTCTCTCTGCAAGCTGTTTCATCGCTCGCCATGGGCGGGGTCATTCGGCATTCGCGGTGCTCACGCGCGCAAAGCACTGCATCGAACGCGGCACCCCACGTTGCGGCCGTCGGAGCCTCGACAGCTTCCGGCGCACCCAGAAGGGAGTACGAGGAAGGCTTCGAGATGGATTGGACCGGTGCGGCCGGCGTCGGGCCGCAGCCAACGAGCAGCACCGCTCCGATCAAGCCGGCAAAGTCTACTCCGTCCATTCCCACCCAAGGCAGTGGTACTCGAAACACGGGATGGGAACCCCGGGCAGGATGTCGCGGATGCCGCCCCACACTCGAATCTCGTCCGGCCAGTCCGGATCCGCAATCCGAGGATCACCGGCACAAAACTGCTCATCGTGCCTGAGATCAAGGCACTCCTGGTGGTTCGCAAAAACGCGATACTCCGCTCGAGTATATGCCCAAATGCAATTGAACATCTGACTGCCGGAGAGCCCTCTCGCTGCCGCATATTCGAGCCAACATTCGCGGAACTTATCGTAAAAGTTCATCTCGCGCTGTTCGAAAGCAGCGATGCCGATGGGGTTCTTGGGGTACATCGACTCGGCAACTGCAGCGCACCCGCCGATGGCGTCGAGGATACGTCGGTCGATGATCGTGGCATCGCGTGACTCCGATTCGACGCACCGGGGTCTGCGCCAGATCTTCGTGCTCGCCAGTCCGTCGAAGTGCCTCGGCCGGAAGGTCTGACCAATCCGGGCGGGTAGCTCCGCGGCCACCCAGGCGTTCAGATTGACTGGCGTGATGTGCGCGGGTGGGCGGGCCGCCGAACCGCCGCATCGGCCTGCGCAGCCGCAACCCGGCTTGGGAGCTACGAAGGGATCGGACCGCGTAATGTCTCGCACTCCTGGCGGCAACTGCTGCGTGGTGCGGCCGACGGAGGCTCCGAGCACGAACGGCGCCTTGGGGAGTGGGCCCTTCATGACGCCTTCATGACGAGGACGACGCTGAGCTCCGCCTGGCACGCACCCGAAGAGCCGCCGTAGTTGCCCGACAAGATGAGCGCCGCCATGTAGCCGAGGTCGCCGGTGATCGCCGACGGGATGAACGTCGGCGTGTTGATCTGATCGTCGATGTCGATGTCGGCCCCCGTGATCGCGTCGCTGCTGACGAACGGGTTCATCGGATCTTCCGGCGTCGACGCGTCCAGCACCAGCTTCACGGTGATGCTGTTGTCCGTCGCCATCTGCACGCTGTGGACGCGCACGATCAGCGTGCCGCTGGTCCACTGCGCCGTCGGGATCTTCCCCACCAGCACGCGCGTCTGGGACCCGCTGCCGAGGAACGTGAAGTCGAAGTTGGTTCGCGGGATCAGCTCAAGCACTTGTCCGGCCATCGTAGCCCCCTCTCGTTCGGCCCGCACCCGAGGCGGCCTCGCCTCTCCAGCGCGGACACCTACTGCTTCTACGCCCCCCCCCCGAGCGCGATGCAAGTGAAATTACCTGCCGCCGACAAGATTGTTCGCGGACCGCGGTGACGTCCCCATCGGGGAACAGGCGCGCGTCGAGGACACTGGCAAACGATCTTGCGATCGTTTACCGCGTTCACGCGTGCCGCCGAGCGCCTCGGCGCGCCGCCACCACGTGCGCGTGGGCCGTCGCCACGCTCATGCGCGCCGCTCACCGCATCCGCCGCCCTGCCCAGGCCATGATGGGCGGCGCAGGCGCCACAACCTCGGCCTGCGCGACGTGACGATCGGCGACCTCGCCACGCCGCTGTGCGCGGCGTGGATGCTCGCGTTCGCGTGGGTGAGGCGGCGCTGACGTCCCGCACGGGAGCAACGATCCCTGCCTCCCGTCGACGTCCATCGGTCCTCAGGGCGCGGCACCGTGGGCTGGGCCGGTGTGTAGACCTCGCAGGCCAGCCGCATCACGATCGGCGGATGACCGTCGACACGGGTCGTGAAGTCGGTCTCCGACGGAGCGCGAAAAGCTCCCTCCGCGTCCCGACTGCGCTGCACCTACCCGGTCTCGAACGCGATGCGCGGATACCGCCGATGCGCGCGCGTGAGTCTCTGCCAATAGTGGTGCTCGGTGCGTCGAGTCGCCCCGTAGTGGTTGGTGACGAGCTCGACGACGGAGGCTCGGCACTCCAGCATCCCGATCCGTTCGACCGTCTCCTCCGGACCGATCGGGCGATGCTCCCAGCTCGGGTTCGGGGGCGGCCCCGACTCCGCGTCGGGACTCGGTGGCAACGAGATCTCCGCCACACGGATTCGCCACCACATCAGTGCCCTCGGATCGGATTGCGCGACCGACGCCGATGGCGTCTGCACGCTGACCGCACAGGCGAGGAGGAAGGCCCAGCCGAGCGCGATGAACCGCGACGAGCACCCGATCCGGGCCCGCGAGGAGCAACAGCCGAGACCCCGGCGCAGCCAGATCCAGACCATCCCTTCGTGAGTCCCTCGTGACGCGACCTCACCCGCAGCACGCGGGCGGCTGGCACACATACGACACGGGCGCGCGCCGGCAGCAGCCCGAGGCACAGTCGGAATCCCCTCGACAAAACCCCTCCTCCACCACCGCCGAGTCGACGCAATGATCCGTCATCGGATCACATAGCAACGGAGGCTGGCACCAGCCCGCCACCCCGCCCGTCTCGAGCGCACGCAGTTCGCACGACTCGCCGGTGCCACCGGCGCTCATACAGCGGCCGCTCACGCAGCGTGTCCCATCCTGCTCATCGCAGCGGTCGCCTGTCGTGCACGGATCACCCTCCGACGCCTGCGGTTCGGGGGGGGCTTGCTCGCAGCGCCCGCTGCGGCACTCGAGACCGCTTACGCAGGGCGGCTCCGTCGCCGCGCACAGCTGGGATGGCCCCGCGGAACGTTCCGCGCAGCGGTATTGGCCATCGACGGGACTCTCTTCGCACACGCGCCAGGCGGCGCACGGTCGTGCGAGGACGCGATCCCCGCTGACTGACTCGACTCCGCAGCGCGCCCCCGTCGCGTCGGCCGGTGAAAGCCGTTCCACGGCGTAACACCGATAGTCGCCCCACCCCGCAAGGTCGAGGCATGACACCAAGCGCGTCGAAGACGTCTCCGGATCGCACGACGCATCGATGCAGCTCGCGCCGACCGACGCCAGCGCCTCGCAGCTCGCCGCGCCGCACATCTGGACGGGAACGCGCGGCGAGCATCGCAGCCCTGACCCGCAGCCAACACCGAGGTCGCACGGATCGCCCTCGCCAGGGCGGCACACAGGACGAAAGACACGTTGGCACGCCTCACGCTCGTCCCCGGTGACGAGGAAGCCCGTGTCGAGGAACGTGCCGCAGGGAACGTCAGTCGCCTCGAGGCACGCCCCCGCTGCGTCGTGATCGAAAGCGACCTCCCCCCCGACGAGCTGATCCCAGCGCGGCAGGAGGCTGGCCTGGGTGGCGCGCTCGGCATCCAGGCACGCCGCGAGATCCGTCACGGTCCCGCAGCCCCTCTGGAACTCACAACGCGCGCGAACGTAGGCCTCGAACCACGACAACGCGTCGTCCACCGTCCCGGGTGCTGCACAGGCGGCATCGGCGACGACGCGCGCATCCACTCGCCTCGCATCGCCGGCGTCACGCTCTCGATTCACGTGCGAACGCGCGCAGCCGACAGCGAGACAGATCACGGAGGCGACCTGCAAGCCGCGCAAGGCGATCACCGCGCTCGTCTCAGGTGCACTCGATGCCCTCCGGCAACTCACCCCGGACGTGGATCGGGCAGTGCGTCAGGTCGACGTTCATGCCTCGGTCTCGTGCGGTCCGACATGCTCGTGTCGCGTCGTCGAACGTGAGTCGATCCGTGGGGGACCGTCCAAGACTGCAGAAGCTGATCCACGCTCCACCGGCTCGGGTCTGTGCCTGCCAGCATCTCAAACCGGTCGCCCTGCATCCCTCGCATGTCGCGCTGAATACGGGCTGACAATTCAGCCCACCTTGTCCGAACGGCGGACGTGGAGTCGGCGTCCCGACTTGCGATGACGCGGAGCGTCGACGCTCCGCTCCGTAGGGAAGCAGGATGTCTTGCGGGAACGGGACCACCTGGTCGGTGAAGCCCGACCGCTCGAGGATCGGGAGCGCGCCGGGCGGAAGACCCCCGGCGCAACCGCATCCGTTATGTGCGCCGGCCATCATGCTGCCGGCGCTGGCCGTGATGTCCCGAACGCCCGGTGGGAGTGTCTGAACGAGGACCCGAGGTGCGCGGACCATCTCATGACGCCTTCATGACGAGGACGACGCTGAGCTCCGCCTGGCACGCGCCCGAGGCGCCGCCGTAGTTGCCCGACAAGATGAGGGCCGCCATGTAGCCCAGGTCGCCGGTGATCGCCGACGGGATGAACGTCGGCGTGTTGATCTGATCGTCGATGTCGATGTCGGCCCCCGTGATCGCGTCGCTGCTGACGAACGGATTCATCGGGTCCTCCGGCGTGGACGCATCCAGCACCAGCTTCACGGTGATGCTGTTGTCCGTCGCCATCTGCACGCTGTGGACGCGCACGATCAGCGTGCCGCTGGTCCACTGCGCCGTCGGGATCTTCCCCACCAGCACGCGCGTCTGGGACCCGCTGCCGAGGAACGTGAAGTCGAAGTTCGTCCGTGGGATCAGCTCGAGCACTTGTCCAGCCATCGTAGCCCCCTCTCGTTCGGCCCGCACCCGAGGCGGTCTCGCCTCTCCAGCGCGAGCACCTACTGCTTCTACGCCCCCCTCCCCGAGCGCGATGCAAGTGAAATTACCTGCTGCCGACAAGATTGTTCGCGGACCGCGGTGACGTCCCCATCGGGGAACAGGCGCGCGTCGAGGACACTGGCAAACGATCTTGCGATCGTTTACCGCGTTCACGCGTGCCGCCGAGCGCCTCGACGCGCCGCCACCACGTGCGCGTGGGCCGTCGCCACGCTCATGCCCGCCGCTCACCGCATCCGTCGCCCTGCCCAGGCCATGATGGGCGGGGGCCGCATCATCGGCAGCTTCCGCGCCGCGCGCGGCGAGCACTACAACTCGGCGATCGCCATCGATCGCGACGGCCGCATCGTCGGCGTCGCCGACAAGGTCGAGCTCCTCGCGTTCGGCGAGTACACCCCGCTCTGGGAGGAGATCGAGCTCCTCCAGCGGTTCCCGCGCGGGATGACGCGCGGCCACGGCATCCAGAGCGTGACCGTCGCGGGCGCGCGCATCGGCGTCTTGAACTGCTACGAGGATCTCCTCTACGAGCACGTGCGGTGGCAGGCCCACGCGGATCCCGACTTCTGGGCGAACCTCACGAACAACACGTGGTTCGGCGACACGAACGCCCCGTACCTCCACCACCAGAACGCGCGCATGCGCGCGATCGAGACGCGCCGCGATCTCGTCCGCGCGGTGAACTCCGGGGTGAGCGGGCTCGTCGCCGCGACGGGCGAGGACGAGGTCACGACGGGGACGTTCGAGCGGGCCACGTTTCTTGCGACCGTGCGACGGCTGTCGGGACGGACGGTGTACGTGACGATCGGCGACCTCGTCACGCCGCTGTGCGCGGCGTGGATGCTCGCGTTCGCATGGGTGAGGCGGCGCGAGCGTTACGTGCGCTAGGGGAATGCTCGGGTCACGGTGGCCGCCTCCTACACCCGGTCCACGCAGCTGCCGACTTCGCAGCGCTGCGTGCGCCGACGACGCTCTGTGTCTCGAGGCACCTCAGGCGAGAAGAGAGCGCGGACGGAAGGCGCCGGTTTGCCCCCCGGAGAACGTCACGAAGGACGACATGGACGGAGTGAATCGGTCGCATCCGGTGCGGGGGTCGTGTAGCACCACACCGATCCCCCGCACCCGAGTCGACCGGTCGGCGCGGGCGAGGGATCATCCATCTCCCTTTGCAGATCCTCACGGGCAGGGAGGGCGCCCTGCGCAGACGCTGACGTCCGCGCACCGCGGTGAGCTACCGAGGAAGTCACAGCATCCCGAGGCGCACACCGCGTCGTCGTAGCAGTCGGCGCCCAGCTCGAGCGCCTCCCCGCACGTCAAGGTGTCGATGTTGCACGCCGCGGGGGGAGCGCAGTACGCACCGATTCGAAAGTCCGCCGTAGGACGCGCGTCGCACGTCGATCCCGCGCCGCCGCCAGCCACGACGCACGTGCCAGCCACGCACGCGGTGCCGATCTGCCAGTCGCAGAGATTGAACTGCGTCTCGTCGCACGAATCCCCCGGACGCGGCGGATCGACGCGCACCCAGGCTTCGCAACGCGACGTGTCCGGGTTACAGGAGAAGCCGTGCGCGCAGAAGTCGACACACGGATCGCCCTCCATGCCGTCGATCTCGGGCTTGCAGATCCACTCCGAGTCGAGGTCCGGCGGGAAGCGGCGCTCGCATCGCAGACCCGCGTCACACGGGACGACCACCACGGGATCCTCCCCGAGGCTCTGCGCGTGGCAGGGCTCACCTAGACCCGCACTTGGCCCGAGCACGACCCGTCGGCAGACGCCCGCCGTACCGGAACCCGGGGGGCCGAGACACAAGAGCGGGGGTCCAGGGTCGTTCGGATGGAAGCAGTCCGTGTCGATGCCGCGGAAGCAGGGGTCGCCGGCCACGTGGAACGGGGCGCACTGCCCGACTCCGCACGTCAGGCCAACGAAGACATCATCCACGCGACAGTACGTGCCGTCTGGGCACTCGCTCCCGTCCCAGCAACGCGCGCGCGGCGGCTGCGAACAGCGGTATTCAAACATGTTCTGGCAAGGGTAGGCCGCCGTGTCGTCAAAGAGCCTAACGAGATACGCTGTCAAGTCTTCGCACGCAGTCGCGGTACTCGCGATACACGCTCGGGCGAGCACCTCATTGAGGACCAGCTGACCTTCCTCGACCGCTCGGAGCGCCGGCTCGACAAAACCCTCAAATGGAATCCGCACGTTCATGTCGTGATCGACGCAATCGTCGACGCTGAGATACGGCGCGATGTTCGAGATGCCGCACTCCGCCTTGAGCTCGCATCGTGCTCGGAGAAGCTCACGACGTAACGCCTGGACTGTCGCGATCGGTGTCGGCGCCACACACGCCGAGCCTGCATCGGTCAGGCCCGCGTCGGTCCCGCCAGAATCGCGTCCGGCATCCTGCGGTCGCGTCCCGCCGTCACCTACGACCAGTCCCGTTCGACAACACCCAATGAGGACCAGCCCGACACCCAGGTAGATGCACAGGTGACCGAGCGTGAGGTCCCTGCTGTGAGGCAACAGCCGCATCACTTGATCTGGATCGGGCCCACGACCTCCGGTGAGAATGCGGCCTGTCGAGGCAGCCCTCGACCAAACGGGCAGATGAGCGCCGTGCGGGTCGTACCGGGTCGACTGGGAATGTACACGCTGGTCTTCAAGGCTGAATAGCTCCAGAGCTCAGGCGGCTCAGGAGGGATCCGCGGAATGAAGCCACCCACCATCGCGTGAGACACCGCCCACGCGACACGCCACGAGCCCCACCAGCACGCGCGTCTGGGACCCGCTGCCGAGGAACGTGAAGTCGAAGTTCGTCCGTGGGATCAGCTCGAGCACTTGTCCGGCCATCGTAGCCCCCTCTCGTCCGGCGCGCATCCGAGGCGGTCTCGCCTCTCCAGCGCGGACACCTACTGCTTCTCCCCCCCGTGCGCTGTGCAAGCTCAACTCACACCGACCGACAACGTTGTTCGCTGACCGCGACGGGGCGTCCCCATCACGGAACACGTGAACGACGAGAATCGGAGTCGTCGGAGTCGGAGTCGGAAATCGGGCATGGACACGGGCAGGGCACCGAATCGGAATCGGAATCGGAATCGACTATGGAGTGGCCCGGCTGACAAGTATGCACCGACGCAAACCCGCAGCAAGCCTTGCGGGACTCGCGGTGTGCTCCGACTCGATGTGTGCAGAGGCCGTTCT
>JBFWYI010000114.1:0-26242 GCA_050186575.1 Sandaracinaceae bacterium
CGCATGCAGCGACTCCTTGTGGTTCTTGCAGACTCCAGGATGCTGCATGCGCGCTCTGCCTGCTGATCAAACTCCGAAGTGATCGAAACTACTTAACTTTCCTCCTCGAAATGAGGGGAGCCGTCAGTGTCCGATTCCGATTCCGATTCCGATTCCGAGTCCGTGTCCGAGTCCGAGTCCGATTCCGCCCTCAGCCGCCCGCCCAGCGCGCGATCCCTTCCGCGATCCCCTCCGCCAACCGCTGCCGATATCCCTCCTCCTGCAGCGCCGTCGCCTCGTCCTCACGGCTGAGGAACGAGGCCTCCACGAGGACCGCGGGCATGCGCGCGCCGACGAGCACGTAGAACAGCGCGCTCCGCACGCCGCGATCGTGTAAGCCGGGCAAGCGCGTGCGACCGGCCGCGAGGGTCGAGCGGTGGACCTGCTCGGCGAGCGCGCGCGAGGCGACGCTCTGGTCCTCGCGGTGCATCTGCGCGAGCAGCGTCGCGAGACTGCCGACCTGCCCGGGGGTCGTGCCGTTTTCGCGCGCGGCGAGGCGCGCCGCCTGCGCGTCGCCGCTCGTGTCGAGGACGAACGTGGTCACGCCGCCGCGGCTCACCGGCTCGTCGGCCGCGTTGAGGTGGATCGACACGAACACGTCGGCGCCGACCGCGTTGGCCATCGCGGTGCGCTGCTCGAGCGACACGAAGTCGTCCGTCTCACGCGTCATCAGCACCCGCGCCTCGGGCATCCGCGCGCGCAGCGCGTCGCGCGTGCGCGTGGCGATGTCGAGCACGAGCCGCGCCTCGCGCTGGCCGAACGCGCGCGCTCCGAAGTCGTCTCCGCCGTGACCCGGATCGAGCAGCACCGTCCGCACCGGACCGGCGGCGCGCGGACCGCCGCGCTCGATGTCGAGCACGATGCGAAACGGCTCCTCCATCGCGAACGCGCGAAAGCGCGCGCCCTCCGCGAGGTCGAAGCTCACCCGCATCCCACGCGCGTGGGAGCTCGTCCGGACGCGTGTCAACCCGCCTTCCTCGATCGGCATGCTCGTCGCGACCGACGGGCCCGGGCCCACCGCGGCGAGCTCGAACCACGTGCGCGCGGGCCGTCCATCCTCCGCCGGCGCCTCGCCGTGCTCGAACGCGACCACGCGATCGAAACGCAGCACGACGCGCACCGCATCCGCTCGCTCCTGGTCTCCCGCTCCGTGGCCGTACACCGTCAATGACTCGAGCGTCGCGCGCTCGGCGTCGTCCGCGTTCTCGCTCGCCCAGCGCTCGATCGGATCCTGCGCGGCCTGCGCCGCCGCGCGCACGCTCGGATCGTCCGCGTCCGGGTCCGCACGGATCGCGGCGAGCTCACCGGCCGACGGGCGCCACGGCTCGAGCTGGGTGAGCGCCCGCTGCGCTCGATCGACGCACGTCTCGTTGCGGCCACCGAAGCGGAGCGTGGTGCGGAACGCGACGCGGTACGCGGCTTCGAGATCGGCCGCGTCGCGCGACTCGAGGGCCAGGAGATCGAGCGCCGCCTCGCACGCGCCGGTGAGCTCACGCCGCCGCGACGCCTCGTGGAGCCACGCGCGCGCGTGCGCGATCCAGTCCGCACCATCGGGATCGCGGAGCGCCAACACGCGCGCGGCCTCTGCGGCGCCCACCGCGACCGCGACGCCCTCCTCGGTGCCCGCCGTGCGCGTCACCTCGGCGCCGAGCGCGCTCACCGTCTCGCGGAGCTCCGGCAGCGGCATCGCCCACGCCTGCTCGGCGCTCGGCGGGACCACCGGCGCGCGCGGCGCCGGCGTCGGATCGGGCGCGTCGAGCTCGCCCGACGACCCGCAGCTCGCGAGCGCCAACACGAGCACCCCCAGGCCGGCTGCGCTGAGATAGGATGGCCGCGCGGACAGGTCGTCCGTCATCGACCGTACCGATACCACGGCTTGGAGAGGCGCATGAGCGAGACGCCGCCCACGTACCACGATCGTCGGACCGGCACGACGTACCGAGACGCCAACGAAATGGTCGACGACTACCTCGCGCGCTTCGGCAAGCAGGTCGGCGTCGAGCTCGATCCGTTGGACGAGGACGGATACACCGACGTGCGCCGCGGCTCCGCCACGGTGGGCATCAACGTGCTCGAGGAGCACGGGATCTTGCTCTTCCTCTCGCGGATCATGGAGGTCCCCAAGGACTCGCGGGAGACGTTCTATCGGCGCCTCCTCGAGCTGAACTTCCTCGTCACGAGCGACGCCGCGTTCGCGGTCGACAAGGACAAGGACGCCGTCTACCTGCGCGCGCTCCGGCGGCTGAGCGGGCTCGACTTCGAGGAGTTCGAGGACCTGCTCCACACCATGGCGACGGTCGCCGACGAGTGGGACGACCGGCTCGGGGAGCTCTTCCAGGATCAAGACTGAGCCGGAGCGCGGGGACCATGCGTGGATGGGCGGTCGGTCGGGTGATACGCTGGCCCCTGCGATGAGCACCAAGCCCGAGGAAAAGTCGTCGGAAGACGAGGGGATGTGGGGGGCCGCGGCGGAGGGCTTCGACGCCGTCGCCGAGGAGCACGCCTCGAAGATCTTCGCGCTGTGGGAGCTCGGCGGTGACTTCGCGAAGCCCGAAGAGGGCGCCGACGACAAGCCCGAGTGGACGGCCGATGGCGCGGCCGCCGACGCGCCTGCGGCAGACGCAAAGCTAGATGCGTCGCCCGCCGCGTCCGGAGCAGCCTCGAGCGCAGCCGAGTCGAGCTCGAAGGCGGCCGAGTCGAAGGCGGCCGAGTCGAAGGCGGCCGAGTCGAAGGCGGCCGGATCGAAGGCGGCCGAGTCGAAGGCGGCCGAGTCGAAGGTCGAGTCGAAGGCGAAGCCCGCCGCCGGGAAGAGCTCACCGACGACCGGCACGGACTCGGAGGCGGCCGCTTCCGCGAAGCCGCTCGCCGCCAAGCCGCTCGGCGCCAAGCCGGTGGGCGTCGTTCCGTCCCCCGCGAAGGCCTCGTCGCCCGCGGTGGCCAAGGCTTCGCAGTCGAAGAGCGCCAAGCCCGCCAAGCCCGCGCGCACCAAGCGCACGATGATGATGGGCGCTCCGGTCGTCGACGCGCCCCCCAGCGCCGGCGCGTTCTCCCCGGTCAGCGCGCCCGTCGCGGTGAGCGCGCCCGCCGCCGACGCGAAGGCGGAGGAGGCCAAGACCGACGCGCCGGATGCCACGCGCGCCGCTGCCGCGAGCTCCGCCAAGACCGACGCGCCGACGAGCCAGACCGACCCCACCGCCGCCGAGACCTCCGCGGCGGCGGAGGGCACGACCGACGCGGCGGCCGCGAACGCCTCCGCTCCGGACGACGCTACCCCCGCTGCGGCCGCCGCCACTCCTCTTGCGGAGTCCAGCCAGGCCGCAGCCGGCGACGCGACGACGCTCGACGACCCAGAGGCGCCCCGCGCGACGGATCCGTCGGCCGCCCCGAGCCAGGCCGCGGCGACCGATGCGAGCGCAACGAACGATGTGGCGTCCGGTTGGACCGCCGGCCCGGTGCCGACCGCGTCCGAGAGCGCGACGGATGCGCCCCGGTCGAGCCGTCCGTCCGATCACGATCCGACGGTCGTCGACGGTGCGCCCCTCGCGATGCAGGTCCCGACGGAGCAACCGCAGCGAGCCGCCCACGGCTCGACCGTGACGGTGGTGCACGCGGCGAGCCCGTCCTCGGACACGGTGGAGCTCCCGAGCTCCGGCAGCGCGCGGATCTTCCTCTTCGCGGGCGCCGCCGCGGTGGGCCTCGGTCTGATCGGCCTCGTGTATGCGTTCTGGGGCGGCGACGACGACGTCGCGACCACGGCGACCGCGAGCGCACCGACCGCGAGCGCATCGACCACCGCCACGACCGCGGAGCCCTCGCCCGTCGCGACGGTGGCCGCCGTGACGCCGACCGTCGCGCAGACCCCGCCCGCCGCGGTGGTCGCGCCGACGCCGGAGCCCACCGCCGAGCTCGCGCCGCCTCCCGAGGACGTCGTCGCCGAGCCCACGCCGGAGCCCACCCCCGAGCCGGCGCCCGAGCCGGTGGTCGAGCAGGTCGCCGCGCCCGAGCCGCCGCCCGAGCCCGAGCCGCCGCCGGCCCCGCGCACCGCGCAGCTCCAGGTCCGCACGCTCCCCGCGAACGCCACCCTGCTCCTCGACGGAGCGCCGGTCCCGAACCCGTACACCGGCGCCTTGGAGATGGGCAGCACCCATCGGCTCGTCGCAGAGCTGGACGGCCACCGCGCGCAGCGACAGAGCGTCCGCCTCCAGCGCGACCGCGAGGTGGTCTTGCGCCTCTCGCCGACCCCGCCGGCCCACGCGAGCGCGGGACGCCGCGGCGACCAGGCTGCGAGCCACGCTGGCCGCCATGCCCGTGAAGGCGGGCGCGAAGGTGGCCGCCGCGGACGACGCGGCAGCGCCGGCTTCGTCTCCGAGTCTCCCTACTGAGCTAGCGGCCGCGTTCGTTCGTGGCGCCGTCGGCGACCGCGTGCGTCTTGGTGTTCGGAGCGGCGCCTGCGGCGGGCGGCCGGGAGACCAGGAGAGTGGGAGACGAGGAGAGTCCGTCGGCTACGCCGCCGAGGACGACAGAGATCTTGCGGGTCGTAGGACCGGTTCGGCGAAATCGTTCGGCGAAATCGGAGTAGTCGGACTGGGGCAGGGGCACGGAATCGGACTCGGACTCGGAATCGGACTCGGACTCGGAATCGGACTCGGAATCGGTGTCGGACTCGGACTACTCGGACTCGGACTCGGACTCGGTGTCGGACTCGGACTCGGAATCGGGAATGGCGCTCGTCGGGAACGGCCCGCATCGCGCCCACCGCAATTGAGAAAGGCGCGCCCGCCGAAGCGGACGCGCCCTCTTCGTGAGCCGCCTACGTCAGAGCGTCTCGAGCCGCGCGACCTCGCCCAGCGACGTGATGAGGCGTCCCTGGATCTCCATCGTCTCGTCGATCTTCTGCTTGATCTCGCGGACCATCAGCAGGAAGCGACCGAACGCGCCGGTCTGCTCCGCGAGCACGCCGCGGCTCGTGCCGTTGTCGATCAGCATCACGAACTCGGGGCTTCCCGTGATCTCCTGCTCGACGCCGGTGTAGAGCGCAAACTCTCTTCCGGGACCACCGCGGGTGGCTCGCGCCATCAGGTGCGTCTCGTCGGCGCCCGGTCCGAGGAAGGCGAGCGAGCCACCGATGATGCCGTCCTCGGTGAGGCTGAGCACCGCGCCGTACTGGGTGCTGGCGCCCTCCGCCGTCTCCGTCGCGGTGCGGTCGAGCTCGGTACGCCGAGCCTCGGGGAGCGACTGCGCGGCGAGCACGCGGAACTGATCCCAGAGCTCCTGGACCTTGATCATGTATTCGAACAGGTCGTTGACGACCCCCGGCTGGAACGCGCCGTAGTTCTTGTCGGTGAACGCGGTCGCGTCGAACGGCCGCTCGAGCGCCCGGAGCGCCTCGATCGCGTCGTAGTCGACGTGCGGCGGCGTGTTCGACCCCTGATCACCGACCGCAGCGGTCACGATCGCGTTGATATGGCGCTGCGCGGCGGTGACCGTCGTGCTCGCCTCATTGACCGTGTTGTAGATCTCCTGGCCGTCCTGGACCGTTCGGTTGTAGAGCGCCCGGCGCTCGAGCATCTGGCCGACGCCCCAGCCGATCCCGAAGCCGACCGCGAGCACGACGACCGCGCCGACGAGGACGCGACCCCAGTTGCGGCGACCGACCTCCTGATCCGTCACCAGGCGCTCGTCGAACTCGACGCGCACGACTTGTTGCGGGGGCGGGGCGGCGCTCGCGGCGCTGAACGGATCCGCGGCGGCCGCGGCGCGCGGCGCGGCGGCCGGTGCGGCCGGCTGCGCGAACGGAGGCGCGGCGACCCCGCGCGACGGCGCGGCGCCGATCCCCGCCGGCGGCTTGGCGACCCCCGCCGGCGGCGGCGTCACACCGGCCGGCTTCGCTACCTCCGGCGCGGCCGCGCTGGGCGCCGCGGGGGTCGCCGCGGGCGCGCTGGGCGCGACGGCAGCCGCGCCCGGCGGCGGCGCAGGGGCCTCTCCCTTGGTCTTGGGAGTGATCGTCCGTCCGAGTCGTGCTCGGAGATCCCTCTTCTCTTTGGGCTTGGCCATGGTCTAACGGGGGTCCTTACGGCTGAGGGAACACGTTGCGAAAGAGCACGTGCGGTGGAGGAGGAACACCTGCGATTACGGCGAATTGCCGAGGATTTCGGACGCCGGAAGGTATGCGCGGTGCCTCGATCGTGTCAAGCCAACAGGTTCGCGGCCAGCCCGCAGGCGGGTTCTTTCCTGCACCGCTTCGCGGTAGTGTCCCGCCCACACTCGGCCGATGAGCCCTCTGGAAGCACTGGCGCGGACCGGCCTCGACGTGGAGGAGCGGTTCGTGAGGTCGTTCGACGGGACGCGGATCGCGTTCCACTCGATCGGGCGCGGACCCGCCATCCTCCTCGCGAACGGCCTCGGCGGATCCTACAAGGCGTGGGCACACCAGCTCGGCCGCTTCGCCCCCCGCCACCGCTTCCTCTCGTGGGACTACCGCGGCCTCTATCGCTCCGGGCCGCCGCCCGACCGCAACGCGATCCTCATCGCCGATCACGTCCGCGACGCGCTGGCCGTGCTCGACGCGGCGGGCGAGCCGGACGCGGTCGTGTTCGGTTGGTCGATGGGCGTCCAGGTCGGGCTCGAGCTCTACGCGCAAGCCCCGTCGCGGGTCCGCGGCCTCGTGCTCCTCAACGGCGTGGCCGGCTCGCCCTACGAGTACGTGCTCAACGCACCGCGGCTCGGCCGCACGTTCCCCCACGTGCTCGGCGTGATGCGGAAGTTCCCTTCCTTGGCCCAGAAGGTCACCGAGCGCGTCGTGATGTGGCCCGGCGCGGTCGGGCTCGTGAAGCGCGTCGGAGTGGCGGCCCCTACTCTCGACGAGTCGGTGTTCCGCGACCTCGCGGAGAGCTTCGCCGGCCTCGACATGGAGCTCTACTTCCACATCCTCCAGCGCATCGGCGATCACGACGCGCGACCGGTGCTGCGCCGCCTGAACGTGCCGGCGCTCGTCGTGGCCGGCGACCGGGACCTCATGACCCCGCGCGCCGCCGCCGAGGCCATGGTGCGCGAGGCCCCCGACGCGGAGCTCTTCATCGTGCCCGGCGGGACGCACTACGCGGCCGTCGAGTACCCGGACCTCATCAACGATCGCATCGAACGCTTCCTGCGTGAGCGTGGCCTCGATGCGTGAGCTGACCGTCGCGCTCGCGTTCGTCCTCGTCGGATGCGGAGAGGACGGACCGCCGCCCGATCTCCGGGCCGACGTCATGCAGCTCTTCACGCTGTTCGACGCGGACCCCGCCCCCGCGGTGCTCGAGGAGGTCGACCGGATCGCCGACGACCGCCCGGTGCACGCGGCCGAGATCCTCGAGGAGCGCGGGATCCCCGCCGCCGAGGAGCAGCTCGACACGCTCGAGCACGCCGAGCTCACCACCTCGCGCGGTCGCACCTACGGGCGGCGCGCGACCCGGGCGTACCGCGATCGCGTGCGCGCGCTCGAGCGCTATCAGGCCGCCTTGGCGCTCGGCGCGTCGGCCGATCCGACCCCGCTCCTCGACGCGATCCGCGCGCGCCGCGAGGCCGAGGTCGCGCTCGCCGACCTCGTCCACGAGATGGCGGAGATCGCGCCACGCCAGCCGCGCCCGCCGCAGCCGCCGGTCGACGAGCTCGCGCCCGAGGACGGCGAAGGCGAGCTCGAACCGCCGGGGGCGCCGTGATCTGCGTCATCGACAACTACGATTCCTTCACCTACAACCTCGTCCAGTACCTGGCGGAGCTCGGGGCGAAGGTCGAGGTCCACCGCAACGATGCGATCTCCGTCGACGCCCTGCGCGCGCTCCGGCCCGAAGGGATCCTCGTCTCGCCGGGACCTGGTCGCCCCGAGGACGCGGGCATCAGCATGGCCGTCCTCGCGGAGCTCGGCGGCGAGGTGCCGATCCTCGGAGTCTGCCTCGGCCATCAAGCGATCGCGCAGCGCTTCGGCGGCCGGGTCGTGCGCGCGGAGCGGCTGATGCACGGACGCACCTCGGAGATCCATCACGACGGGCAAGGTGTGTTCCGCGATCTACCGAGCCCGTTCGTGGCCACCCGCTATCACTCGCTCATCGTCGAGCCCGCGACGCTCCCCGCCGTGCTCGTCCGCACCGCGTGGACGGACCAGGGCGAGATCATGGGGCTGCGGCACGCCACTCTCCCGATCGAAGGCGTGCAGTTCCATCCCGAGTCGTTCCTCACCGAGCACGGCCACGCGATGCTCGAGCGCTGGCTCGACTCGCTCGACACGCGAGGCCGACGGTGAGCGCGGACGATCCGGTGCGGGTCGCGCTCGCGTGCGCGACGTCCCGCGCGGATCTGTCGGCCGCCCAGATGGAGGCCGCGCTCGAGGCGATCCTCGCCGGCGCGGTGAGCCCGGCGCGGATCGCCGGCCTCGCGGTGGCGCTCCACATGAAGGGCGAGACGACGACCGAGATCGTGGCGGCGGCGCGCGTCCTCCGTCGCCGCGCGGCGCCGTGGCCGCTCGGCGCGACGCAAGAAATCGTGCTCGATACGTGCGGCACGGGGGGCGACGGCGCGTCGACGTTCAACATCAGCACCACCGCCGCGATCGTGGTGGCGGCGTGCGGCGTGAAAGTGGCCAAGCACGGCAACCGCGCCGTCTCCTCACGCTCGGGCAGCGCCGACGTGCTCGAGGCGCTCGGAGTCGCGCTCGGCGCGAGCCCCGAGGACGCGGCCGACGATCTGCGCGAGCTCGGCATCGCGTTCCTCTTCGCGCCCGCGTTCCACGCCGCCCTCCGCCACGCCGCCGAGGCCCGCCGCGAGCTCGGGATGCGCACGTTCTTCAACCTGCTCGGCCCGCTCGCGAACCCGGCCGGCGCGAGCCACCAGCTCATGGGCGTCTACGACGGATCGCGCACCGAGCCGCTCGCGCGCGCGCTCGTCGAGCTCGGCGCCGAGCGCGCGTGGGTGGTGCACGGGATCGAGAGCGGGCTCGACGAGGTCGATCCGAGCGGGCCGACCGCCGTGGCGATGGCCGACCGCTCCGGCGTGACGACGCGCGTGCTCGAGCCGTCCGACTTCGGCCTGCCCGCCGTGTCGCTGTCGGAGCTCCGCGGCGGGGACGCGATGACCAACGCCGCGATCACCCGCGCCGTGCTCGCCGGCCAGCCCGGGGCGACGCGCACCGCGACGCTGATCAACGCGGCCGCCGCGCTGTCGATGTCGGGCGCCGAACACGACTTGCGTGCTGCGGTAGACCGGGCGCGCGCGGCGATCGACGGAGGCGCCGCGGCCGCCGTCCTTCGCCGCTGGGCCGCGCGGCGAGGCGCCGCGTGAGCGGGTTCCTCGCGGCGATCCTCGATCGGAAGCGCCGCGAGAACGAGCGGCGCCACGCCCACCTCGCGCTCCACGATCCCACGCGACTCGCTCACCCTCGGCGCGACCCCGAGGCGACGATCCGCGCGCTCCGCCGCGCCTCGACCGGCGAGCCGCGCGCGATCGCCGAGGTGAAGCGCGCGAGCCCGAGCGAGGGGACGATCCGCGCGTGGCAGCCGGGGCAGAGCGTCGCCATCGCGAAGGCCTACGAGCGCGCGGGGGCGGCCGCGATCAGCGTGCTCTGCGATCGCGCGGGGTTCGGCGGCGGCGTCCTCGATCTGCGCCGGGTCGTCTCGGCCGTCGATCGCCCCGTGCTGTTCAAGGAGTTCGTGCTCGACCCGATCCAGGTCGACCTCGCGGCGTCGGTCGGCGCCTCGCTCGTCTTGCTGCTCGTGCGCGCGCTGAACGCTGACCCGTTGGTCACGCTCATGCGGCGCTGTCGCTCGCACGGGCTCGTCCCCGTCGTGGAGGCGGCCGACGCGCGCGAGGTCGCGATCGCCAGGGAGCTCGGAGCCGAGGTGATCGGCGTCAACGCGCGCGACCTCGCGACGTTCCGCGTCGATCCGAAGGCCGCGAGGGCCGCGCTCGCCGACATCGAGGAGCCGCGGGTGGCGATCTACATGAGCGGCATCGCGTCGCGGCAGGACCTCCTCGATCTCGCGGGTGCGCGCTGCGACGCGGTGCTCATCGGCAGTCACTTGATGCGCGCGCCCGATCCCGGGCATAAGCTCGCGCAGCTGCTGGGTACGGCGACGTGACGACGGGTCGAATCAAGACGGTGGTGGTCACCGGAGCGGCCGGGACGGTCGGCAACTACGTGGTGCCGCTCCTCGAGGCGCAGGGGATGCGCGTCATCGCGAGCGACCTCACGCCGAAGGGCATCCCGGTGCCCGTCCGCGGCGAGGTGCGCCCCGGCGATCTCCGCGATCAGGAGTTCGTCGACGGGCTCGTGAAGAAGGCCGACGCGGTCATCCACACCGCGGCGGTGCTCGACGTCGGCGCGACCCCGCGCACGTTGCACGAGGTCAACGTCAAGGCGGTGAGCTCGCTGCTCAAGGCCGCCCGCGCGGCGCAGCTGCAACGTTTCGTGCATCTCTCGAGCGCTACGCTCTACCGCTCGGACGGCCCCACCCCGCTCGACGAGGACGCGCCGATCGAGGCGCGCGGCGACTACGGGCACACCAAGCTCGAGGCGGAGAACCTCGTGCGCGCCACCGAGGGCCCGCCGACGTGGACGATCCTGCGCCCCGCGCCGCTCTACGGGCGACGCGGGCGCCACTACGCGGCCTCACTGCTCGCGGTGGGTCCGATCATGCGGCTCGTCACGCCCGTCCTGCCGCGCCCCGCGGGCGGACCGATCGCGACGCTCGTCCACGCGGAGGACGTCGCGCGCGCGGCGGTGTTCGTGCTCACGCGCGAGGACTGCGCGAACCAGATCTTCAACGTGGCCGACGAGGACGCGATGTCGCTCGGCGATCGCGTCACCGAGACGCTCCGCGCCTACGGCCTCCCCACCGTGGGCGCGGGCAGCCTGCCGCGCCCGGTCCTCGATCGGCTGGCCAAGCTGGCCGCGCTCCCCGGCGCCTACCACGCGTCCGATCGCGCCGCCCTCACCGCGTGGCGCCTCGTGGTGCTCCGCCACGGCCTCAAGAGCGCGCTCCGCGTCCGTCTCGATCAAGAAGCGTTGTCGCTCCTCCACGACGATCTCGTGGTCGACGCCTCGCGCCTGCGCGCGCTCGGGTGGTTGCCCCGCTACCCGCGCTTCACCGAGGGCTGGCGTCAGGTGCTGCGCTGGTACCAGGCGGAGCGCTGGGTCCCGCGCTACGCGTGATGCCGAGCCGCCTCAAGCACGTGGGGGCGGAGGCGATCGCGATCGCCCGCCAGGGGAGGCTCATGCTCACGGCCCGGCGCGATCGGGCACCGCGGGACGCGCGGCACCTCGTCGCCTTCGTGCACGGCTACGGCGCGTCGGGCGCGGTGTTCCTCCCGCTCCGCGAGCGGGTGGAGCGCGAGCTCGGCGTGGCGACGCTCGAGTACACCTACGGCTCGCGGTGGAGCTTCGACCGGATCACGCGCGGGCTCGCGGAACGGCTCGGCGCGGCGCGGCGGGACGGCGTGACGCTCGACATCGTGGGTCACTCGCTCGGCGGGCTCGTCACGCGCTGGTACCTCCAGGAGCTGGGCGGCGCCGAGCACGTCCGCCGCGCGGTGCTGCTCGCGACGCCGCACGACGGAACGACGAACGCGCGGCTCGCGCTCGGCCCGGTGCGCTCCGTGCTCTCGCCGCGGAGCCCCGTCCTCTCCCGCCTCGCGGCGTCGCGCGCCAGCGCGGAGGGGGTCGTCCACACCGCGCTCGTGGCCGGCGCGGACCTGATGATCCGCCCCCCCGCCAGCGCGGCGGCGTTGAGCGGCGCGGACGTGCGCTGGTTCGACGACGTCGGGCACAACGAGATGCTGTTCCACGACGCAGTGCACGACGCGGTGCTCGACGCGCTCCGCGCCGATCACCCTGGCGCGGACGTGCCCGGCTCCGAAGGCGCGGCCTCGGACGCACGCGATTCGGACGGGCGCGGCTCAAAGGACGCGGGGGCGGACGGCGCCGGCGACGCGGACTCGCGCGGCGACGACGGAAGATAGACACGGAACGTTGCGCCCTCCCCCACCTCGCTCTCGACGAGGATCGCCCCGCGGTGCGCCTCGACGATCTGCTTCGCGAGCGCGAGCCCGAGCCCGACGCCGTGGTGGCGCTTACTGAAGAACATATCGAACACGTGCGCGCGATCCTCGGGCGCGATCCCCGGGCCGCGGTCGGTGACCGCGAAGCCCGCCCCTTTGCCCTCGTCCGCCGTCACGTGGACCGACACGCTCTCTCGAGCGGGCGAGAACTGGAGCGCGTTCTTCACGAGGTTCCAGAGCACCTGGCGGATCTGTCCGGGATCGGCGTGCACGATCACCGGCGCGTCGGGCGCGCGCACCGCCACCCGGGCTTCGCCCCCCGCGAGCTTCGCGACCTCGGTGGCGAGCGCGGTCAGGTCGACCCGGGCGAGCTCCGGATCGCGCGGGCGTCCGATGTCGAGCATCGTGCCGACGAGGTCGTTCAGGCGATCGGTCTCGCGAAGGACGAGCTCGAGCAAGCGGCGGTCCTCTTCGCCCAGGCTCGACGCGTCCATCACGAGCTCGACCGATCCTGCGATCGATCCGAGCGGGTTACGGATCTCGTGGGCGAGGCCCGCGCTCAACCGACCCAACGCGGCGAGCCGCTCCGCGCGCTGCGCGGTGTCGCGGAGCTGGTTGAGCTCGGTGAGGTCCTGGAACAAGACGAGCGTGCCTACCACCTGTCCGTCCGCGTCGCGCAGCTCGCTCCGACCGTAGCCCACCGCGAACGTGCTCCCGTCGAGCCGCGTGGCCTCGCCCTCCGAGCGCGCTTCCGTCGCGACCGAGTGGCGCAACGGCAACAGCTCGACGGCCGCGCGTCCGATCAGCTCGCTCTCGTCGCGCGCGCCGAGCAGCGCCGCGCCGGCCGGGTTGATGCGCGAGATGCGCCCCTCGGGATCCAGCGTCGCGAGCCCCGACGCGAGCGAGCGCATGATGTCCTCGTTGAGGCGCGCGTACCCGGCCGCGCTCTCCTCCGCCAACGCGAGCTCACCGCCCGCGCGCTCCAGCCGCTCGGCGAGCCCGCCCGCGAGGAGGCCCACGAGCACCAGGCCCACCACGTTGCGGAGGAGCGCGAGCGCGAGCTCCTGCTGCGTGATCGTGTCCTCGCCGCTCCCCGGCACCCCGTGGATCCATCCGTTCGCGAGGCCGAGCGCCGTCGCCGCGTACATCACGATCGCGGCGGCCGTCGTGATCTGCGTGGCCCGCGGACCGATCACGAGCGCGGCGCCGAGGATCACCACGCCGTAGAGGAAGCTGAACCCGCTCGCCGCTCCGTCGAACAGGTAGACGAGCCCGGTGACGAGCAAGAGATCCCACGCGACCTGCGCCCACGCCACCACCGAGGGTCGCGCCGCGCGGGGGAGCGCCACCGCGGCGAGCAGGCTGATGCCGAACGTCGCCGCGATGAGCAACCGCAACGTATCCTGCGTCACGCTGCCCTGCGCGGGCCCCGCCACGAGGTTTCCGCCGAGCAGCAGCGTCGCGGCGACGAGCCGGCCGCCGAGCAGCCAGAGCTGCCGCGCCCCGACCGAGCGCGCGCCGCCCGCCGATGCGCCGGGGCTGCTCGTCACGGGGCGCGCGCCCTCGGAGGCAGGCCCGGTCAATCCGCTACTCCGCCTGGATGTTGCCCGCGATGGAGAAGATCGGCAGGTACATCGCGATGAGCATGAAGCCGACGAGGCCGCCCATCACCACCAGCATGATCGGCTCGAGGAGGCTCGTCAGCGCGGCGACCGCGGAGTCGACCTCCTCTTCGTAGAAGTCGGCGATCTTGTTGAGCATCTGATCGAGCGCGCCGGTCTGCTCGCCGACCCCGATCATCTGCACGACCATGGGCGGGAACACCTTCGTCTCCATCAGCGGCTCGGCCATCGTGCGGCCTTCGCGGATCTTCTCGGCCGTGAGGTTGATCGCGCGCTCGACGACGACGTTGCCGGCCGACTTCGCGACGACCGACATGCCGTCGAGGATCGGCACTCCCGAGGCGAGCAGCGTGCCGAGCGTGCGGGTGAACCGCGCCACCGCGATCTTGCGCATCACCGGCCCCAGGAGCGGCGCGGTGAGCAACACGTTGTGCCAGAACCGTTTGCCGCCCACGGTCCGGTAACTGACGACGAAGCCGACCACCGCGAGGATGCTGAACACGATGAGGAACGGGAGGTTCGACACGAACCCCTCGCTCACCGCGATCACGAAGCGGGTCACCGCGGGGAGCGAGCTCTCCCCTCCGAAGTCCGCGAACATCGCTTGGAACGCGGGGATGACCCACGTCAGCAGGATCACGAGCACGGCGACCGCCACGAACGCGATGATCGACGGATAGATCATCGCGCCGCGGATCTGGCTCTTCAGCTTGACGCGCTTCTCGATGTAGACGGCGAGGCGCCCGAGGATGGTGTCGAGGATGCCGCCGAGCTCTCCCGCCGCCACGAGGTTGACGTAGAGCTCGTCGAACACCTTCGGGTGTCGGCGCAGCGCCTCGCTGAACGTGCCGCCCTGCTCGACGAAGCCCTTCACGTCCTTGAGGATCTTCGCGAGCTCCTTGTTCTCGCCCTGCGTCGAGAGGATCTCGAGGCACTGCACGAGCGGCAGACCCGCGTCGATCATCGTCGCGAACTGCCGGGTGAAGATGACGAGCTCCTTGTCCGAGACCGGAGAGCCGATCTGGATGTTGAACTCTTTGGGCTTCTTCTTGACCTTGACCGGGGTGAGGTTCTGCGCCTTCAGGCGGTTGTGGACCGCGTCGGCGTCCTCGGCCTCCATGACGCCCTTGCGGGTCTCGCCGGTGCGCGCTCTCGCCTCGTAGACAAATTCCGCCATGGATGGGTCAGCGCATCCTATCAACCGCGCTCATGGCGGTCCAAACATCAGCGCCGGGTGCGCGCCGCCGCGTTCGCCCGCTCCTGGGCCTCCTTGATGATGCTCTCGAGCTCGCGCGGGTCCGTCGAGCGACCGAGCGCCTCCTCGAGGCTGATGATGCGGCGCGCGTAGAGCGCGTAGAGCGACTGGTTGAGCGTCTGCATCCCGCTCGTGGACTGGCCGGTCTGCATCATCGAGTAGACCTGATGGATCTTGTCCTCGCGGATGAGGTTTCGGATCGCGGGGTTGGGAACGAGGATCTCGAGCGCGAGCGCGCGCCCCGGACCGTCCGCGCGCGGGAGGAGGTTCTGGCAGAGCACGCCCTGCACGACGAACGACAGCTGCGCCCTCACCTGCGGCTGCTGGTAGGCGGGGAACACGTCGATGATGCGGTTGATCGACTGGATCGCGCCGTTGGTGTGGAGCGTCGCGAACACCAAGTGACCCGTCTCGCTGATCGTGAGCGCCGACTCGATCGTCTCGAGGTCGCGCATCTCGCCGACGAGCACGACGTCCGGGTCCTGGCGCAGGACGTACTTGAGCGCGTTCTTGAAGCTCGTCGTGTCGGCGCCGACCTCGCGCTGATTCACGACGCAGAGCTTGTTCGGGTGGAGGTACTCGATCGGATCCTCGATGGTGAGGATGTGCTGGCGTCGCTCGCGATTGATCTTGTCGATCATCGCGGCGAGCGTCGTCGACTTCCCAGAGCCGGTCGGCCCGGTGACGAGGACGAGGCCGCGCGGGAGGTTCGCGAGCTCCGCGACGACCGGCGGCAGCCCGAGCTCCTCGAACGTCAACACCTTGAACGGGATCGCGCGGAACGCGCCCGCCACCGCGCCGCGCTGCATGAAGAGGTTCGCGCGGAAGCGGCTGAGCCCGCGCACGCCGAACGAGAGGTCGAGCTCGTTCGTCTTCTCGAACCGGACGGTCTGCTCCTCGCTGAGCACCGAGTAGCAGAGCTGCTTGGTCTCGACCGGATCGAGCGGGGGCGTCTTGAGCGGGACGAGCGAGCCATCGATCCGGAGCTGCGGCGGCGACCCGGTCGTGATGTGGAGATCGGACGCGCCCCGATCGATCATCACCTTGAGCAGCTGGTGGATGGTGAAGCGCGGCTGAGTCCCGTCCATCGCCGAGATGATAGTCGATCCGAGCCGCGCCGATGTCCCATCGAGCCGGCCGACCCGAGCGAGGGCTGCCTCAGCCCCTCCAGCCAACTAGAGCTCGAGCTTGCCCCAGCGGCCGCGGCGCAACCGGTCGCGGCTCTTGTCGGACTCGCTCACCACCTTGGCCGCGCTCCACGCCGCGAGCAGCATCCCCTCCATCCCGAGGCCCGGCACGGTCTGCTCGCTGCAGCAGAGGAGGTGCTTCACCGGCATGCGCACTGGCAGCGCAGAGAGCCCGAGCATCGAGCTCACCGGATAACCGTAGATCGCACGCATCGTTGCGGTCCCCCGCGTCCACGGCTCGCTCGAGGTGAGGCTCACCATCGCGCGCATGTCCTGGGCGCCCCGCCCGTCGTGCGGCGAGTCGATGAGCTCCACGTGATCGCCGAAGAACGGCATCACCTCGCCGAGCGACGCGAGCACGCGCTCGCGGACCGAGTACGCGTAGTCGGGGATGTCCTCGATGCCGCGCCGCGGCAGGAGCGCCTCCACGGTGATGAGCTGTCGCTCCGCGTCGAGCGGCTCGGACTGGATGCGCAGCGCGTTCGCGTCGGCGAGGAGCCGGCCCGGATCGCCGACGTAGAACGCGTCGCGGCTCAGCCCCGCGGGCAGCCCGTCCTTCCTGAGGACGAGGTTCAGCGTGTAGCGGTAGTAGCGGACCACCGGCTCACCGATCTCCTCGAAGAGCCGCTCGAACGGCGATCGATCGGGGACCCACCGGAGGAGCGACCCGATCGGCGCCCCGTTGATGATCCACGTCGCGCCGATCTCTTCGCCGGACGCGGCGACACGGATGCCCGTGGCGTTGCCGCGCTTCACTCGGATCGCGTCGATCTTCTCCGGCTCGCGGACCTGGCCGCCGTGCGTGCGCACCGAGTCGACGAGGAGGCTCCGAAGCCCCGCGTAGCCGCCCTCGAGCGCCGCCGCGCCGCTCGCCCACGCCCCGAAGTGACGCATGAGCCGGAGCCCGGTCGTCTGATCGGGATCCATCCCATCGCTGAACCGCGCGGGGAGCTCGACCGCGAGCCGGAAGGGATGTTGCGGAGGAAACTCGCCGAGCGGATCGACCGCGTTGCCGTCCTTGCCGAACGGCAGCTCCGCCATCAGCCGCGCGCTCTCGCGCTTCTCGAAGAACGTCTGCGACGGCCACAACAGATCGCGCTCCATCAGCCGATCGAGGAGCGCGCCGCGCGCGTCGAGCGCCTTCCAGAAGTCCTCGACCGGGCGCTTCACCTCCGGGAACTCGCGCTCGATCTCGCGATCCAGGATCTCGGTCGCGCGCGGCACCTCGAAGCGCCAACGCGGCGTGCAGATCTGGAAGGCCGGATCGATGTGCACCGCGCGGCGGCGTAGGAGCTGGGTCAGCGCGAGCTCGGCGAACACCCGCCGCGCGATCGGCGTGCCCGCCGCGGTGAGCGCGAACGGCTCGCGCGGCAGCGTGACGTCGCCGATCGTGTACTCGTGCGGCAGCTCGTCCTGCGAGACGAGGAGCACGCGGAAGCCGCGCTTGGCGAGCAGCGCGCCGCAGGTGAGCGGAGCGAGCTGCGTGCCGATGACGATGACGTCGTACGAGCTGGCGACGGACGGCATGGTTCTCGAACGTCGTGGCCGTCAGGCGTAGACGACGCGCGCTTCGTCCTCGGCGCCGGGCGCCGCGATCACGCGTCCGAGGGTGAACGGCGCTTCGCCCGCCGCCTCCAGCGCCGCCGTCACCGCCGCCTTCGAGGCGTCGTCGACCGCGAGCACGAGCCCGACCCCGAGGTTGAACGTGCGGCGCATCTCCGCGTCGCTCACCCCGCCGAGGCGCTGCAGCAGCTCGAAGATCGCCGGCCGGGTCCCGGCGTCCGCGTGCACCTCCGCGCCGAGCCCGTCCGGGAGCACGCGCGGCAAGTTGCCGGGGAGCCCTCCCCCCGTGACGTGGCAGATCGCGTGGACGCCGCCCGCCGCGAGCGCCGCCGTGACCGTCTTCGCGTAGATGCGCGTGGGCGTCAGCAAGAGCTCGCCGAGCGTCGCGTCGAGACCGTCGGGCCGATGCTCGACGCCGAGCCCCGCGTGATCGAAAAGTACCTTGCGGGCCAGCGAGTACCCGTTCGAGTGGAGCCCGCTCGAGGGCACCGCGATGAGCGCGTCGCCCTCCGCCACCTGGGTGCCGTCGAGGAGCTGCGCGCGGTCCACCACCCCGACCGCGAAGCCCGCGAGGTCGTACTCGTCCGCGGGATAGCTGCCCGGCATCTCCGCCGTCTCGCCGCCGAGGAGCGCGCAGCCGGCGAGCTCGCAGCCCTTCGCGATGCCCGAGACGACCGCCGTCGCGACGTCGACGTCGAGCTTGCCCGTCGCGAAGTAGTCGAGGAAGAAGAGTGGACGCGCCCCCACCGTCACGATGTCGTTCACGCACATCGCGACCAGATCGATCCCGACCGTGTCGTGCACCCCGGTGAGGAACGCGACGCGGAGCTTGGTCCCCACCCCGTCGGTCCCCGAGACGAGCACCGGCTCGCGCAGGCCGTCCGGGATCTTGCAGAGCCCCGCGAAGCCGCCGATCCCGCCGAGCACCTCGGGGATCCGCGTCTTCATCGCGAGCGGCTTGATGCGATCGACCAACCGATCGCCCGCGTCGATGTCCACCCCCGCGTCTCGATACGTGAGGCCGTTTCGCATCGGCGGACCGTACCCGATCCGAAGCCCGCCGCCAGCGATCCGCCGTGCGCTCGCGGGCTTGACCGGCTCCCCCACGCACACAAGATTCACCGGCCTCGAGACGTTTGGTGAGCGACCCCGATCAGCGTCCTTCTCGGCCCCGATACGCCGCGCCGCCTCCGACCTTGGGCCGGCCCGGATTCGCGTTCGCCGACCTGTTCGACACGGCGGGGCTCGCGCGGCTCGACGCGGACTTCGTGCGGTTCGTGGCCGCGCGCGACGCCGCGGCGCACGCGCTCCTCCTCGACGGACGCGCGCGCGACCTCGACGCGCTCGCCGTCTCGGCGCGCGTGGTCGAGCTGGCCCCTCACGTCGAGGCGTACCTCACCGAGCTGTTCGGCATCGAAGAGGCCCTCCGCGCGCGGCGCCCCGCCGACGACGCCGACGCGGTGGTGTTCGACTTCCGTAAGCGCTTCGCGAAGAAGCGGCTCCTCAAGCCGAAGGCGCGCCCTCCCCTCCCCGAGGAGGCGCGGGCGCGCGTCGGCGCGGCGATCGCGCACCTCGCGGGGGACCCTCTCGCGCGAGAGCGGGACGAAGAGCTCCGCGTCGCGCGGGCCACCCTCGCGATCGACGACCTCCTCGACACCGCACGCAAAGTTGCGCGCGCGGGCGGCGACGCGTGGACCGACGAGCAGACGGCGCGCCTCTCCTCGTTGCGCGCCGCGCTCGGCGACGACGGGACCGAAGCGCCCGAGCCCTGGCTCACCGCGCTGGTCGACGCGCTCGAGGCGCGCCTCGCCGAGCGCGCCGCCGACCCAGCCGATCCCGCGAGCGCCTGGCCCTCGCTCCGCGTCGTCCACCCGCAGGACTTCGATCGCCTCGTGCCGCTCCGCACCAGCGCGCACGGCGATCTCGTCGGCGTCCACTCCGGATCCAGCGGACATGGCCGCGAGCGGAGCGAGCCGTTCGCCCTCACCGATCACCGCGGCGCGCGCCGCGAGGCGGCGGGCCACATCGCGGAGTGCCTCTACTGCCACACGCGCGGCAAGGACTCGTGCAGCACCGGGCTCCTCGACAAGCAGGGCCAGGTGAAGAACAACCCGCTCGGCGCCGCGCTCGCCGGGTGCCCGCTCGACGAGAAGATCGGCGAGGCCCAAGCGCTGCGCCGCGACGGGTTCGTCCTCGGCGCGCTCGCCGCGATCACCCTCGACAACCCGATGTGCCCGGGTACGGGCCACCGCATCTGCAACGACTGCATGAAGTCGTGCGTGTTCCAGACGATGGAGCCGGTGAACGTCCCGCTCGTCGAGACGCGCGTGCTCGACGAGGTGCTCTCGCTCCCGTGGGGCTACGAGATCTGGTCGCTCCTCACGCGCTGGTCCCCGCTCGCGCGCGAGCGCGTCGTCCCGCGGCCCTACCACGGCAGGAAGGTCCTCGTCGTCGGCCTGGGTCCGGCCGGCTACACGCTCGCGCACTACCTCGTCAACGAGGGCTTCGCGGTCGTCGCGATCGACGGCCTGAAGATCGAGCCGATCGACGCGCGGCACGAGGGCGCGCCGATCGCGATCCGCGACGCCGCGCTCCTCGAGGAGGATCTCTCGCGCCGCACCGTGCTCGGCTTCGGCGGGGTCAGCGAGTACGGCATCACCGTGCGCTGGGACAAGAGCTTCCTCACGATGCTCTACCTCAACCTCGCGCGGCGCGACGGCTTCACCGCGTTCGGGGGCGTGCGCTTCGGCGGCACCCTCACCCTCGACGACGCGTGGGCGCTCGGCTTCGATCACGTCGCCATCGCGAGCGGCGCGGGCCGGCCGAACCTCCTCTCGATCCCGAACGGGATGGCGCGCGGCGTGCGCCAGGCGAGCGACTTCCTCATGGGCCTCCAGCTCAGCGGCGCGTTCCGGCGCGACGGCGTCGCGAACCTCGGCCTTCGTCTGCCCGCGATCGTGATCGGCAGCGGCCTCACCGCGATCGACACCGCGACCGAGGCGCTCGCCTACTACGTGATCGAGGTCGAGCGCACGCTCGACCGCTTCGAGGCGCTCGCGGCGGAGCACGGCGACGCGGCAGCCCGCGCGGGCCTCGACGAAGAGGAGCTGCTCCTCCTCGAGGAGTCGCTCGAGCACGGCCGCGCGATCCGGGACGAGCGCGCCCTCGCCGCGCGCGAGGGGCGCGAGCCTCGCCTGCGCGAGCTGCTCGACGGCTGGGGCGGCGTCCGCCTCGTCTATCGCCGCCGCATGGTCGACTCGCCCGCGTACCGCCTCAACCACGAGGAGGTCGCGAAGAGCCTCGAAGAGGGCGTCCGCTACGTCGAGCTCGCGAGCCCCACCGAGGTCCACGTCGATCGCTTCGGCGCGCTCGAGGCGGTGAGCTTCGAGCGCATGGCGTCCGACGGGGCCGAGCTCACGAGCACCGGCGAGACGTTCCGCCTCCCCGCGCGCTCCATGTTCGTCGCGGCCGGCACCAAACCGAACGTCTCCTACGAGCGCGAGTACCCCGGCACGTTCGCGCTCGATCGGCGCGGCTACTTCCAGACGCACCGCGTGGCTCGCGACGGAGACGCGGTGCGCCTCGAGCCCGGTCAAGGTTTCTTCACCAGCCACCTCGGCCCCGACGGACGCACCGTCAGCTTTTACGGCGACAACCACCCCACCTACGCCGGCAGCGTGGTCAAGGCGATGGCGAGCGCGAAGCACGGCCACCGCGCGGTGGTCGAGTCGTTCGGCGACGCGCTCGACGCCGTCGCCGACCCGGCCGAACGCGACACGTTCTTTGCGGGTCTCCACGACCGCCTCGACGCCGAGGTGATCGAGGTCCGCACCCTCGCCCCCGGCATCGTCGACGTCCGCGTCCGCGCCCCGCAGGCCGCGAAGAACTTCGCGCCGGGTCAGTTCTTCCGCCTCCAGACCTACGAGCGCTATGCGCCGCGGCGCGGTGACGTCCCCCTCGTCATGGAGGGCATCGCCCTCACCGGCGCGTGGCACGACCCCGAGCGAGGCATCCTCTCCCTCATCGTCCTCGAGGTCGGCCTCAGCTCCCGCCTCTGCGAGCGCCTGAAGGTCGGCGAGCCGGTGGTCGTCATGGGCCCGACCGGCCGCCCGAGCGACATCGCCGAGGGCGAGCGCGTCGCCTTGGTCGGCGGCGGCCTCGGCAACGCCGTGCTGTTCTCGATCGCCAAGGCGTTCAAGGACGCCGGCAGCGAAGTCCTCTACTTCGCCGGCTACCGCGACGGTGCGCTGCTCTTCGAGCGCGAGTCGATCGAGGCCGCGTGCGACCAAGTCATCTGGGCCACCGACACCGGCGCCGAGATCGTCCCCTCGCGTCCCCAGGACGCCCACGTCCGCGGCAACATCGTGCAAGCCATGCTGTCGTACGCCAACGGCGAGCTCACGAGGCCCCTCGTCCCGCTCGACCAGGTCGATCGCATCCTCGCGATCGGCAGCGACGGCATGATGCGCGCCGTCACCGAAGCGCGGCACGGCGTCCTCAAGTCGCACCTCAAGCCCGATCACATCGCCATCGGCAGCATCAACTCTCCCATGCAGTGCATGCTCAAGGAGGTCTGCGCGCAGTGCCTCCAGCGCCACGTCGACCCCGTCACCGGCGAGGAGCGCCTCGTCTACTCCTGCTTCGATCAGGATCAGCCGCTCGACCGCGTCGACTTCGCCCACCTCAAGCAGCGCCTCCGCCAGAGCTCCCTCCAGGAGAAGCTCACCGACCGCTGGGCCCAGCTCCCCGAGTAGCCGTCAATCCGACGTGCACATCCATGTGCACCGATCCGATCGTCGTGCCGCACTGCACTCGGAACCCTCCGCGCGCCGCTGCACGCCCTCGTGCACGTCCTCGTCCTCGTGCACGTGCACGTCTCGCGTGCACGTCCACGTACCCCGATCCGACCACGACTGGCCTCCAGCACCCCGCGGAAGCACGCGAGTCCGAGTGCCCTCCATCTCATGTCGATCGCGACCCCCTCGCTCGCATGACCTATGCGGAGTACGTCGCCTTCGAGCGAACGGCGGCGCGCAAGCACGAGTGGGTAAACGGCGAGGTCTACGCCATGGCGGGGGTACCCCCGAGCACGCGCGGCGAGAAGTGGCACCACTACCGCCGCATCCCGAGCCTCTCTGCGTACGTCCTCGTCGACTCCACCGCGGAGCGCATCTAGGTCTACACGCGCAACGGCGATGGCTGGCTGCTCCGCGACGCCGGCCCCGGTGAGGTCATCGAGCTCGGCGTAGAGAACGCAGAGCTCGAGACCGACGCGCTCTACGCCGGCCGCGAGAGCTGAGCTCGCCCCACCGACGGTCAGACGCGTCAACAAACCTCACCGGCTCGCGACCGCGAAGCCGGCGCGACGCCCTCGTTCCCACGAAGAAAGTACATTTGATTACACCCTCTGAGATCGCACGATGCTAGGTTCATTACATGCTGAACGCATCGCCAGTACCTAGCGACTCCGCCCCCGTCGACATGGACGCCGTCGAAGCCGAGCTCGCCACGCTCGAAGCCAGCATCAATAGCGCCATTCATCGCCGCCTCGAGCTCATCCGCCTCATCGATGAATCCGGCCGCTGGGCGCACCAAGGCTGCAAGTCGTGCGCCCACTGGTTGTCCTGGCGCCTCGGCATCAAGCCCAGCACCGCGCGCGAGCAGGTACGCGTGGCGACCAAGCTCAAGGACCTCCCGCGCCTCGCCGACGAGCTCGAGCACGGCCGCGTCACCTACTCGCAGGTCCGCGCGATCACCCGCGGCGCCACCCCGGCCACCGAGGAGACGCTCATCCGCTTCGCCAAGCACAGCACCGCGTCCCAGCTCGAGCGCATGATCCGCGGCGTCGAACAGGTGAAGGCCCAAGACGATCCCACTCGCCAGCAGGAAGCCATCGAGCGCTGGGTCTTCCAGCGACCCATGCCGGATGGATCCCATCGCATCGAAGCGCAGCTCACCGCCGACCAAGCCACCCTCGTCATGGCCGCGATCCGCAGCACGCAAGCCACGATGCAAGGAGAGCAGCGCGCCGATGCCGACGTCGAGCTCCCCCGACCGACCCTCGCCGACGCCCTCGTCCGGCTGGCCGAGCACATCGAAGCCACCACCCCCGAGACATCGGCGTCACGCGGAGGCGCCGACCGCGCCGCCATCGTCATCCACTTTGCCGAGGACCGCCTCGCCGCGCTCGCGGGCGACGCTCCCGCGGAAGCGTCGGGCTCCCACACGGAGCGCTCGCCGGCCGATGGCGGCGTCGACGCTTCCGCGGACCTCGTTCACGGCGACGCTTCATCGGAGACGCCGACCGCGGACCTCACCGAGCCGCGCGGCGCTTCCGCGGAGACGCCGTGCGCTTGCCCCGCCCACGACGCACGCGTTTCCGCGGAGGCGCGTTGGTCGGCGACGTTGGACGACGGCACCCGCCTCACCGCGGAGACCTTCCGTCGCCTCGCCTGCGACTGCGCCTTGATCGGCGTCAACGTCGATCGCGATGGAGACCCCCTCGACGTCGGTCGCCGCGCCCGCACCATCCCGCCCGCGCTCTTCCGCGCCCTCGTCCTCCGAGACAAAGGTTGCGCCTTCCCCGGCTGCACCCACGACCGCTTCATCGACGCCCATCACATCGAGCACTGGGCGAACGGAGGCGAGACCAAGAAGCGCAACCTCGTGTGCCTCTGCACCTTCCACCACCACCTCGTCCATGAAGGTGGCTTCCGCGTCGCGGTCGACGACACCGGCCGCGCCGCCTTCTTCGACCCGCGCGGCCGGCGCCTCGAACCCAACGGCTGGATCCCTCCCCAGCTCACCGCCCCCGAGCTCCGCCAGCCGATGCACGACCGTCAGACCGAGCTCGGCATCGACGACGAGACCGCATACCCCATGTGGGACGGAAGCACCCCCGACTACGAGATGTGCGTCGACGCGATCCTCGGCGTCGAACGAACCGCGGCGCGCGCTTCCGCGGAAGCGGCCGGTGAGACGCTTCCGCATCCCCCGAGCCGGCCGGCGTATCTCGACGACCCGCGATGGGACATCGCGTGGAGGACGTGAGCGGGGGCCGACCCTCGCTCGTGGTGTTGGCGATCGAGACGCGAACCGGGACCTCGTGAGCGGTGATCACGATGCGCCGATCCCGGTGATCACGATGCCGATTCGGGTGATCACGATGCGCCGATCCGGGTGATCACGATGCCGCGAAACGCGCACACTGCCACCGAGCGCGCCGCGATCGAGGGGATGCTGTGCTTCAACGGGGCCGACGACCGGAGTCGTCGGAGAGCCGCCGCGGCGACGAAGGGAGCACCGATGGGGAACTCGCTTCAACGGGGCCGACGACCGGAGTCGTGGGAGAGGAACTGGTCGACGAGCGGGAAGCTGTAGGGCGGCTGGCTTCAACGGGGCCGACGACCGGAGTCGTCGGAGAGTCGCGCGCATCCTCTCCCCCGACAGCGTGCTCGCTGCGCTTCAACGGGGCCGACGACCGGAGTCGTCGGAGAGCTGAGCCGGTCATCGTGCCGATCTGGCCGAACGCAACGCTTCAACGGGGCCGACGACCGGAGTCGTCGGAGAGCGTGCCCTGTGGTGGTGGGCGCGCGAGCGCAAGGCGCAGCTTCAACGGGGCCGACGACCGGAGTCGTCGGAGAGCGCGCGGCCTCTACCGCGGCGGCGCGGACCCGAAGATGCTTCAAGGGGGCCGACGACCGGAGTCGTCGGAGAGGACACGGAGCGGGGAGCCGAAACGCGAAAGCCCCGGCTTCAACGTGGCCGACCACCGGAGTCGTCGGAGAAACGTCGAGGTCGTGCGTCAAGACGATCACCCCGTTGCGGCTTCAACGGGGCCGACGACCGGAGTCGTCGGAGAGTCGCGTCGAGCGGCAACGGCGTCACGTTCGACAACGCGCTTCAACGGGGCCGACGACCGGAGTCGTCGGAGAACTCGCCCACGAGATGGCGCACCTCGAGCAGGCCCATGCGGCTTCAACGGGGCCGACGACCGGAGTCGTCGGAGAGTGCTCGCGGAGACGGTCTCGAAGGAGTGCTCCGCGCTTGCTTCAACGGGGCCGACGACCGGAGTCGTCGGAGAGAAGTACCCGGCGACGCGCGTCTACCACACCGAGGACGGGCTTCAACGGGGCCGACGACCGGAGTCGTCGGAGAGTCGTCGCCCGGGTCGACGTCGTCGCCGGTCGAGCGGCTTCAACGGGGCCGACGACCGGAGTCGTCGGAGAGTCGAGCGCGCCGACAATGAGCCGTGCAGGTTACGTGCTTCAACGGGGCCGACGACCGGAGTCGTCGGAGAGCGCACTCGCTGGCTCCTCGATCGCGCCGAGCGCGCAACGCTTCACGGGGCCGACGACCGGAGTCGTCGGAGAGTCGACGGGCGCGTCGGCCACGCCGTAGTTGCTCGAGGCGCTAAAACGGGTCCGACGACCGGAGTCGTGGGAGAGCGGCGTGCCGCATGCTCATCGAGGTGGCGAGCGCATCGCGGCTTCGACGGGGGCGACGAGCGGTGTCGGCGGTGAGATGCGGCCGTCAGCGAGCCTGTC
>JBFWYI010000115.1:0-25071 GCA_050186575.1 Sandaracinaceae bacterium
TTCCCAGGCTTGACCTGGCGCACCGAAGCGACGAAGCCAGCGCATCGCGCTGGGGGCGCAGCCCTCCTTGAGGCGGTGCGCGCCCGTCCGGCACCCTGGGGGCACCACGAGGACGAAGCCCCCGGCCTACGTCCGACAACGCCGTCGCGCTCTCCGACCGGACGATCCCTGAGGAAGCGAGGAAGCTCAGGAACCGAAGAAGTGCGTCCGCGACGCGAACGCGAGAGCAAAGCGACTTCCGATTCCGATTCCGTGTCCGATTCCGATTCCGTGTCCGATTCCGATTCCGATTCCGATTCCGTGTCCGATTCCGATTCCGTGTCCGATTCCGTGTCCGATTCCGATTCCGATTCCGATTCCGATTCCGTGTCCGATTCCGATTCCGTGTCCGATTCCGATTCCGATTCCGATTCCGATTCCGTTTCCGTTTCCGAGTCCGATTCCGATCTCCCGGCCGAGCTCAGCCATCGCTCGGTCGCGCCACGTCGTCCCCGCCCGCACACGCACGTCGGATCACCTCGTAGACGTCGGGGTGACACTGCAGCTGGTGGTGCATCACACCGCCGTACGTCGCGGTCTCCACCTCGAAGTGTCGCTCCCGCACGACGTCTTGCATTCGCGGGCCGCGCTCCGACGCCGGTAAGAGCGCGCTCGGCACGCGGACCAGCAGATCGCCGATCAGCGCGCCCATCGGATGCGCTGGATCGCGCGTGAGCGTCGCCGACACGAAGTGGTAGCTCGCGTGCGGCAGCATCGGGATCTCGCGCCGCGCCTCCGCGATCAGCGCGTCGGGATCGCGCCCCGCCCAGTCCTCGTCGACGAGCGAGCCGTGCCGCAGATCCTTGATGCCCGCGCTCCGCCCCTCGAGCAGACGCGCGATCACCAGCGTCGCCGGCAGATCGATCGCGCCGAGGATCCCGGTCAGCACGTTGCCCGCCTTCTCGAGCGGCGCGCCGCCGTGGGGCGAGCCGAGACAGAACACGCGGCGCACGAGCTCGACCCACGGGTGGCCGGCCTCCTGAGCGTAGTGACACGCGCTCCGAACGACGAGGCCGCCCATGCTGTGTCCGATCAGCACGAGCTCTTCGGGCGGGGTCGCGCAAGCGGTCATCAGGCTCGCGAGCCCCGCCGCGAGCTCGCGACCGTTCTCGGACACATGGCGCCCCGTGTTGTAGCGGACGAACACGGGGAAGTAGCCGAGGTCCTTCTGAAGCAGGGAACCGAAGTGGACGGCCGGATCCCCGTGGTAGGCCTCCGCCTCGAGCGACCAACACCACTCCGTCGTCCCGAGCCCGTGCACGAAGATCGCGACGCGCGGACCGGCGTCCCGCATGAGCTCGCCCATCGCGTCGACGTCGTCGAGCGCGACGTAGCGATCGCCGACGCGGAACAGCATGCCTAGGTCGAGCCCGTTGTCGCGCGACGCGAGCCGATCGCCGATCGCACCGTTGAGCAACCCCAGCGTCGCGTCGCCGAGCCAAGGCCAGCTCTCGATCGCGTCGGAGCGCATCGGCAGCGCGGCCAGCCCAGGCCTCGGCTCCTCCTCCGTCGCGCGGCGCGCCGCGATGAGCTGCGCGACGTCGATGCCGAGATCGGTCGCGACCTCGACGGCGCGGTTGACGACGCGGATCGTGGTGAGCACGCCGTCCGTGGACATGCGCCGCGCCGAGTCGACGGTGCGCGCGACGTCGGCCACCGGCTCCGGCGCGAGGTCGGTCACCCTTCGCACCGAGCGCGCGGTGGACTCGTGGCCTTCCATCACGAGGTGGGTGGTGGCGTCCACCAAGTCGTGCACCAGGCCCTTCAAGCCGCGGAGGCGCTTCACGGTGCGGGCCATCGCAAGCCGCTTCGCTCAGCCGCGCGGACCGTCAGCGCGGTCCGAGCCGCTCCTCGATCGCGTCGACGCGCCCGCGCAGCGCGTCCACCTCGGTCTCGAGGCGGCGATCGCGCTCGGTCAGCGCCCCGAGGTGGAGGACGACGAACCGCTGCTGCTCCGCGATCTCCAGCACCGCGCCCTCGACGACCGCCACGCGCGCGGCCACGCCGTCGATCCGCTCGCCGAGGTCGATGCGCACGTGGTCGATGCGTGCGCTCAGCTCCGTGCGCACGTGGTCGATGCGCGCGCCGTTCTTCACGATCTCTTCACGGATCTGCTTCAGGATCTCGACGGTCAGGTTCTCCGCCTCGGTCATCGGTGCCTCCAGGGTAGCGCGCGCACCAGAGCGCGGCGAGGCGTCAAGACGCGATGCGGTCGACGCAACTGACGCCCTCGCGACAAAGAGAGCGAAGATGTGCGCTGGTCAGGCGACGCGCTCGCGCCACCGAGCGCAGATCAGATCCGTGTAGTCCTCCGCGCTCACCCCATCGTAGCGACCCAGCCCGAAGCCGTCGTTGCACTCTACGAGCAGCCATCGTCCATCGGCGGTGAGGCCGACATCGATCGCAAAGCCGGCCACCCGTTCGCCGGCCGCGTCGAGACGCGCGATCGCGTCGTAGAGCAGCCCGCGCGGAACGTCGGCCTCAACGCCTGCGTACCGACACACGGCGCGGACCTCGCCGTGCACGACGTAGGCGCGGTGCTCCGAGTCGAACGCGACCACCTCGCTGCAGAAGACGGGGAGCCGGCGCGACGCGCCGAAGGCCTCGAAGCCGCCCGGGGTGCCGCCGACGACGAAGCCGGTGAAGCGCTTCTCGCGCTCCGCGGGCTTCACGAAGACGCGCTCTCCCGACTCCAACACCGCGTCCAGGGTGGAGCGCCACACGCGTCGACCGAGCAGCGGAGCGAGCGAGGGCGGGTAGCTACCGAGCGCAGGACCTGTGACACCCAGAATCGCGAAGGCGGCCGTCACCACGTCGAGGTGGCCCGCAACCAGAGTTCCTCTCTTGATCGAAAGTTGCCGGCGACGCATCCGCTTGCTCGTGAACGGCGTGACCTCTACCCCGCGCGTCGGCAGCACACGGAGCAGAGCGCGCGCTTCGACGGTCGGTCGGCTCGCGTCCTCCACCTGCACGTAGGCACGCTCGATCCCGTTCACCGCTCCGAGCGTGCCACGAGTGCTCGGGAGCCGGGACCGGTCAGACCGGTTCGGCGGCGGATCCGATTCAGCGCGGTCCGAGCCGCTCCTCGATCGCGTCGACGCGCCCGCGCAGCGCGTCCACCTCGGTCTCGAGGCGGCGATCGCGCTCGGTCAGCGCCCCGAGGTGGCGGACGACGAACCGCTGCTGCTCCGCGATCTCCAGCACCGCGCCCTCGACGACCTCCACCCGCGCGGCCACGCCGTCGATCCGCTCGCCGAGGTCGATGCGCACGTGGTCGATGCGCGCGCCGTTCTTCACGATCTCTTCGCGGATCTGCTTCAGGATCTCGACGGTCAGGTTCTCCGCCTCGGTCATCGGTGCCTCCAGGCTAGCGCGCGCACCAGAGCGCGGCGAGGCGTCAAGACGCGATGCGGTCGACGCAACTGACGGAATACGGAACGCAGGGCGTCAGTCGCGTCGAGCGGGCGGCCTTCGGCGCACGGTCGACGGCGCACGGTCGACGGCGCACGGTCGACGGCGCACGGTCGACGGCGCACGGTCGACGGCGCACGGTCGACGGCGCACGGTCGACGGCGCACGGTCGACGGCGCACGGACGACGGCGACGACGGCGCACGGTCGACGGCGCACGGTCGACGGCGCACGGTCGACGGCGCACGGTCGAGGGAGTGCGGTCGACGCAATGCGTTCGACCCGTCGAGGCGCCGCCAGGCACCGGGGGCGCTGGAGGAGGCTCGGACGGAGCTGAGGGAGACCGGCGAAGCACGAAGAGGCAAGCTTTCGTGCGATCGACGGGCTCCTGGAGCGCGCGTCGGAGACGGCGCGCCCGCGAGACGCCGACGAGTGAGCGCGGAATCCCGAGTCCGACGTCGTCATCGCTGGTCGGCCACGAGCGGGGGTGGCGCGAGGCCGCTCGGCATCGGTTCGTGTCGGCCGCGGAGCGCGCGGATGAGCTCACCCGGACGATAGGGCTCGAGCGTCGGATCGTGCGCGCGCCGCTGCGCGACGCACTCCGCGATGCGCTCGTCGCCGTACGCCTGCAGGCGATCGGTCGCCTCGCGAGACCGATCGTCGTCGAGGTCGGCGCGTTGTGCGGCGCGGGCCGCGAGCGCGTAGCGAACGATCGCGACGCACTCGAGGGGGCGGGCCTGCGCATCCAACACTTCGTGCACGCGATCCTCGAACGCGACGCGCACCTCGTCTCGCGCCGCGGCAGAGGCACGCTGAGTCCGACGCTGGAGATCGGCGGGCATCGTGATCCGCGCGTCGAGCACGGCGCGGGCGAGGAGCTCGTATGCGCGGGCCTGGCGCGTGAGCGCCGCGATCGTCCAGGTCGGGCTGCGATACGCGAGGATCGGCTCGTAGCCTCGCGCGACGATCTGCACCCTGCGCGCGCTCTCTTCGACCTGCCGGGTGAGCTCGGCGACGAACGTGTCGGTAGTCGCGCGGCGACCGGGATCGATGCGGAGCGACTCGAGATCGGCGAGAGGTTCGTCAGCGAGGAGGAAGCGGCTCTGTGCCGCGTGCTCCGCCGCGGAGCCGCCCGGCGCTCCGCCGAGCCTCTCGAACGCGCTCACCACCGCCTCGCGCGCATCGCGGACGCTCGACGCGCGCGCACGCTGTTCGACGTACGTCTGTACGATGCGGGCATTCGCCTGGACGACGAGCTCGACGGCGCCACGATCGTTGCGGTATCGATCGACGAAGTCGACCATCGCGAGCCGCGCCCCGGTCCAGTCGCCGGCGCGGAACGCCATCTCGGCCACGCGGTAGCGCGCGGTCTCTCGCTCGACGGGATCGCTGAGCCGCTCCGCCGCGCGCGCGTAGTAGGTGGCCGCCTCGTCGTAGCGCTGTTGCTGCTCGAGGATCCGCGCGGTGTTGATCAGCGCGTCCGTGATGCGCTCCGGCATCTCTGGGTCGACGGAGCGCGCGAAGACCGCCGAGTCGGAGAGGCGACGGTAGTCCTCCACCGCGCGATCGAGCTCGAAGAAGCGATGGTGAGTGAACGCGCTCCGGAACGTCGCGGTCGCGAGGATCGCCTCGAGCTCGGTCCGCCGCTCGCCGTCCGCGGCGGACAGCATCGGCGTGACCATCGCGATGACGCGCGCGTCGATTTGACTTGCCGAGTCGAAGCGCCGAACGCGCTCGAGCGCATACGCGGCCTGGAGCAGCGCGAGCGGCGCCTCCGAATCATCCGGGGCCTCGTCCACCGCCCTCACGAGCTCGGTGGCGGCGCGCTCGAAGAGGTGTCGCTCCGCCTCGCCGCTCGCCGCCTCGGCCCGTCGGTAGAGCTCCATCGCGCGCGCGTACCGGACGAGCACGTACCCGAGGTGGGGCGCGCTCGACGCGCGGCACGCGGCGGTCTCACGGTTCTCCGCCAGAGAGCAGAACCGCTCGCGCGCCTCCTCGGTGAGCTCGCTCCCGAACGTGCACCGGCGCCGATCGAGGTCGAGGCTGAGGCGCTCCACCTCGTCCGCGTCTTCCATCGCGGCGGCCATGTCGTAGAGCACCCGCCACGCGTCGAAGCCCGCCTCGCTCGATCGAGGCCCCGCGCATGACGCCTCGTAGATCCGCAAGAAACGTTCGCGCGCCTGCGGCCAGTAGCCGTAGTGATAGAGGAGCAGCGCGTCGTTGTACGCGTAGGCCGGCCGCACATGCTCGCGATCCTGCGCATCGGACACGCGCGCGAGGTAGACCTCGCGCGCGTTCGCGAGCCGCTGGAGCGGCGCGGGGACCTCGACGGGACGCACTCGGCGCGGCGCGCCCTCGGGACGCGGCACGTCCTCGGCGGAGCGGCGGACGACGATCTCGCCGCGCGTCTCGGCGCGCTCGACGAGACGATGGAGCGACTCCACCACGCGACGCGCCGACTCCGAGAGGTACGCGTCGTCGATGTTCGAGTCGCGGACCGCCGCGTAGGCATCCGCGGCCTCCTCGTAGCGCTCCGACCAGTACAGCGCATCGGCCAAGTCGTATTGCAGCTCGTAGGCGATGGGCTCGTTGCGATGGCGTTCCAGGTGAGCGCGGTACGCCTCGATGGCGAGGGCGTACTCGCGGTTCGCCTCCTCGAGCATCGCGGGGTCGCGGCTACGGACGGCACGCTGCCGCAGCGCTCGTGCCGCGCGATGATGACGGACCGCGTCGGCGATCCACGCGGTCTCGGCGAGCTGCCGCGCCCGGCGCTGGGCGTCCGGGTGGTCCATGTTCTGCCGCCACCACTCCGACCCTTCGAGGTAACTGAGCAGGCGCCTGCGAGCGTCGGCCGCCCGCGCCTCCGCGTGGTCGGCGGTCGGCGCGGCTCGCTCGTCGAGTCGATGGGTGTCGGTGTCGAGGAACGCAGCCCGCTCACCGTCCGCCGCGCTCGCCCGCGGTGGAGGCGCGAGCTCGGAGAGGGACGCCGAGTCCGACGCGCGCTGCGCCCGCGCGGACGAGGTGACGCCGAGCAGCGCCGCGCTCACGTACGTCAGCGTCCGGGCGAGCGCAGGGACGCAGACGAGCCTCGCGGGATGTCGCACGCGGGGTACGACGCCGCGCACGCGCAGACCGGCTCGCCCGAGCCGTGCCGTCGACCCACGTGTCCCGCTCAGCCGGCACCCGGACAGGCGGGACCGACGATCGCGTCGCCGACGCTCTCTGCCGCGAGCCGAACCGCGTCGACGAAGCTCGGGATGCAGATCGAGACCGCCGCGGTGTGCGCGCCTCGGCGCCGGAGCTCGTCGGACACCTGGACGATCCGCCTGGGCGGATACGCGATTCCCGTGTCCGCGCTGCACGCGCTCGAGAGACGCTGCGGATTGGTCGGGTCGACGGTCGACTCCATCCGGACGTCGGAGAGCAAGTTGTCCTCACGCGATCCCGACAGATCGATCGGGACGCCGGCGATCGTGATGAACACGAGCCGGCCCGGCGCTCCCGGGCGAAGCGCGAGCAACCCGTCGACGTACCGCTCGATCGGATGGAGCGCCTCGTCGTCGAGCACGCAACGGACGTTCACGTCACTCAGGTAGGTCGTCGACGCCTGGTTGTACAGATCCGGATCGCGCGCGGAGCAGTCGTCCTCGTCGGTGAGGAGCACGACGGCCAGCACCGAGTCGTCGCGGAGGAACCCCGCGTTGGGCCCGTCGCCGTGACCGGTCGTCCCGCCGAAGAACGAGATCGGCGAGGTGCTCGGGGTCAGCGCCTTGAGCACCGCCTCGAGCGGTTGCTCGAACCCGCATCCCCCGGTGCCGGTCACGCTCACACACGCGAGCTCGTCCGCGAAGGCTCGCGGAGTCAGCGACGACGCCGGGTCGTACGTGAGGAACCGTGGCCCGCCCGACGCAGGACTGCACCCGTCGAGGCGCCCCTCATTGCCGTCCGCCAGCACCCCGTCGTCACCCCACATGCTGTCGAGACAGCTCGGCACGGTGAACCCGCCGGTGCCCATGTCGCTCGTGATCACGCCGGCCCGCACGGTCCGCGCCGGGGTCGTCTCCGGCACGCCGTCACCGTCGACGTCCCCGCTCACGATCGCGCGGATGAGCTCGGGGAGCGCCTGCGCGAGGTTGACCTGTTCCTCGGCCATGGAATTGGAGTTGTCCACCATGAGCAGGAGGTCGACGTCGAGCGGCTCCCCGTCGTCGGGTGCTCCCGCGTCGGGCGGTCCGGCGACGACACAGTCGTAGAGAGGATCCCGCTCATGGTCCTCGGCGCAGCCGGCGACCAGGACCAAAGCGAGCAGCGAGAAGCGAAGCGAGGTCGTCATGAGGCTCCGGAGTGAAAGGGAAGTAGCCGCCGCGGCCCGTCGCGCGCGGCGACGGTGAGCGTCGGACGATGCCCAGTTCCTCGAGCGGCTCGGATCGGCTCACGCGATCGTCGAAGCTCCTCGGCTCGCGAGCCCCGGCGGGAGCAGTCGCCGTGGTGCGTCGCGTTCTTCCGGCGTAGTCGATGCTCGAGCGAACGACGACCCGCGCTCCGTTCGGTACGCGATGATCGTCTCACGGTCGGCGCGGCCGCCCACCCGAGTCGGAGTGTCCGCCGCGCATCCCTCAGATCGCGGCAGCTCGCGCTCTACGCTCGGGGCAGCTCCACGTCCAGCGCCTCGCACACGCGGCGGAGTCGGCGCCGCTCCGCTTCGGACGAGTCGTCGTCGAGCACGCGCGCCGCCATCGATGCGACGATCGCGCGCGCGTCGGGATCGCCGAGCTGGGCGGCCGCGCTCCGGACCAGCGCCTCGGGTCCGTCGCGCTCGAGATCGAGCGTCCCGAGCGCGAGGAGCGGGGCGACGTCCTCTTCGGTGCCAGTGAGGCGCACGACCATCTCACGGAAGCTGTGTTGCTCCGACGTCGACAGGACGCCGTCCTCGTAGGCGACCGCGAGGACGACGTCGACGATCGCGCGGAGCTCGGGCGCGGTGAGCGAGCGCAGCGCTCCCATGATCAGTCGTCCTCCTCGAAGGCGTCCTCGGTCTCTTCGGCGCCCTCCTCGACGCCGTCCCCGACGGCCTCGGCCGCGTCGCCGGTCTCGTCGACCGCCTCCTCGACTCCGTTCTCCACGTCGTCGTCCGCGTCGTCGTCGAACTCGACGTCGTCGGAGTCGTCGGCGTGCGTGCCCTCGGAGCCACCGCAACCGAACCCACCCGCGAGCGCGATCACCAGGATCCACCAGAATCGGTTCTTCTTCATGAGCGCCGGCAAAGCAGGTGTCGCGCCAAGCGCAGACGCAGACGCGGGACGCGGACCGACGAGGCATTCCGCCACGAGCGTCGCAACTCGACCCGACGAGCGCGCTCGCGTCTGCCCTTCGGGTGCGGGTCGACGCACGCGCGCTCAGCTCGCGAGCGCGACCGGGAACTCGCGCACGGAGAGCACGTGCCACGCGGCGGCGAGCGGCTCGTCCGGTAGCTTCGCGAAGTAGCGCATCGCGTTCGGCAGCGTGCCGAACGTCCGCGCGATGAGCGCCCAGCGCGGGTTCTTCTCGACGTTGTCGCGGAGCGGCGCGTCGACGTCGGGCCGCTCGCGGTACGCCTTCACGTACGCGAGCAGACGCGCGTGATAGTCGGGCTCTTCGACGATCGCGCCGATCGATCGCGCGCGCGGGTGGGTGCCGTCGAGCATCCGCTCGAGCTGACGCTCGAGCTCGAGCAAGCCGTCCTCGTGGCTCTCGAGGAGCTGGAGATCGTACGCGGGGTTGGCGTGCACGACCTGCATGAGGTGCCCGATGATCGTGTCGCGCGCGCTGAGGAACCCCGTCGGATCGATCATCGAGCTCGGGTCGTCGAGGATCCGAAGGAGCTGATGGAAGCCGTAGTCGATCCCCTGCGCCTCGTAGTACTCGGCGGCGGCCGGGCTGATCCAGAAGCGGAGCATGTCGATCGAGCCGACGACGAGCTGGACGCGGTTCGGCGCGCGCTCGATCTGACCGATCCGCTCGAGCCTCCGCATCCGCTCATCGAGCGCGCGGCCGTTCGCGTAGGTCGCGATGCCGCGGGCCAACGCGGCCGCCTTCTTCGCCATCTCGCGCGGCGAGCCGGCCGCCCGCGCGATGAGGACCCGCCGAGGCTCGCGCTGCCGCGCGCTCATCCGCGATCCCGATGCTGGTCGGCGAACTCCTCCTCCGGCGAGCGCACGAGGTGGTGCCGCGCGTAGACCGCAAAGTACGTGAGCCCCGCCGCATACCACGCCGCCGCGCCGACCACCGCGTACCGGTAGCTCGCGTCGACCACGAACAGCGTGACGAGCGTGATCGCTGCGATCACGAGCGCGACGATCGCGCCGAATACGCCGAACGGGCTGGTGTACGGCCGCGGGAGGCCGCGGAAACGAAGCTTGAGGATCACGTAGGACGCCATCTGGAGGATGTACGAGATGACCGCGCCGAACACCGCCATCGCGAGGAGGACCGCTCCCACCGGGAGGTCGCCCTCCGTGAAGTGGATGGCGAGCGCGACCGCGTAGCCCGCCACCGCGCCCACGATGAGGGCGACCATCGGCGTGCGTCGCGTCGGGTGGGTGACGCTGAGCGCGCGCGGGAAGTAGCCGGCGCGCGAGAGCGAGTAGATCTGCCGGCCGTACGCGAAGACGATCGAGTGGAAGCTCGCGACGAGGCCGGTGACCGCGATCAGCGCGAGCACGCGCGCCCCGATGCCGTCGCCGAAGATCGTCCGGAACCCATCGAACAGCGGCTCCTCGCTCGTGCTGAGCGCCGCCGCGCCGGGCGGGATCGCGGTGTTGAGGATCAGCGTGAGGAACGCCGTGATCACCAGCGTGAGGAGGCCGAACAAGATGCCTCGGGGCATGTCGCGCGCAGGGTCGTGCGCCTCCTCGGCCGCGAGGGGCAGCTCCTCGATCGCGAGGTAGAACCACATCGCGAACGGGAGGGCGCCGAGCACGCCGCCGAAGCCGTGGGGCAACCACGCTGAGCCGTCGCCGGCGACGTCGAGCGCGTGCGACAACGAAAAGTGCGGTAACGCACCGATGAAGAACACGCCGAGGACGCCGAGCGCCATCGCGGTGATCACCACGGTGAACCGGAAGCTCGCCTCCACGCCGTAGACGTTGAGCCCGACGAACACGCAGTACGCGAGCGCCCAGTAGACCGGCTCGTACGCCTCGGGCGTGCCGAACACCGCGCCGAGATAGCTGCCGATCGCGACGACGATCACGGCCGGGGTCAGCACGAACTCGAGGTTCTCGGCGAGCCCGGTGATGAACGCGCCCCACGGTCCCATCGCGGTGCGCGCGAACGAGTACGCGCCGCCGGTGTGAGGGAGCGCGGGCGACATCTCGGCGATCGAGAAGCAGAGCCCGCCGTACATCACGGTGATGATCGCCGTCGCGATGAGCATCCCGCCGAACCCGCCCGCCTCGAGGCCGAAGTTCCAACCGAAGAAGTCGCCGCTGATCACCGCACCGACGCCGAGGGCCCAGAGCGACCACACGCGCGCGTAGCGGCGGAGGCCGCGCTTCTCGAAGTACCCGTCCGGCGCGGCGTCGTACTTCACGCCGTCCTGCGATCCGCTCTCCGACACGGCGACACTCTCGCACACCCCCGGCGAAGCGGGCACGCGCCGACCGCGAGCTCAGGCGCTCTTTCGATCCTCGACCGACCCGTCGCCCTCGTGCCGTGACGAGACGTGCTCGGCGCGCACCGCCTCGAACGTCGCCGCGCTCTCGTGCGTCGTGAACACGACCCCGCTGAACGCCATGCTCGCCACGGCCACCGCCATCCTCACGAGCTTGTCCGGCCCGAGCCGGAAGTGGACGAAGCGCACGGCCCGGCCGGCCGGAGTGGTCGCCCACCTGACCCAGTCGATCCGCGTCTTGGTGCGGTATCCCGTCACCCCCGTCCAGTCGTGGAGCGCTCCGCACCACCCGTGCTCGGCGTGCGCGAGCTCGAGCTCCCGCGTGAGCAGCGCAGCGCTCGACTCGTGGAGCTGTCCCTCCGCGCGGCTCTCGAGGACCGCACCCTCACGCCGAAACCAGAGCTTGCCGGCCGGCATCGGGTGAATGGTCCACGTCACGGAGGCAGCGAACGACCGTCGCCCCGCGTTTCGAACCCGCTCGGGCGTCGATCAGGCGATCAGCTCCGGCAAGACACCGCCCGCGATCCGCGAGCCGAGGTCACCGAACCCCGCGAGGCATCCGTCGCGCCCCGCCGTGCCGCCGGCCAGGGTCACGGCGTAGGTGCTCCAGAGGTTGACGAGCTCGCGCCGCCCTTCGGAAGACGTGTTGCGCACGTCCGGATAGAAGATCGCGCGGTTGCCCGTCTCGAGCCCGAGGCCTCCGCCACCCACGATGAGCAGCGGGTAGTCGCGCGCGTTCGCGTGATGACCGACGCCGTTGTCCGCGACGTACGTGATCACGGTGTGGTCGAGCATCGTCCCGCCGCCGTCCGGCTCGGGGAGCGAGTCGAGCTTCTGCGCGAGCGAGGCGACGACATCGAGCTCGCGGCTCCACACCTCGCGGAGCTCGCTCCGCCGCTGCGCCTTCGTGTCCATCTCGTCGCTCGTCTCCCCCGGACCGTTGTACGGGTGATAGAGCGCGCCGTGGCTCGAGTCTGCGGTCGTGAGCGGTCCGACGTCGTAGGGGAAGTCCCAGCCGCTCGCGCCCGCGCCGAGCGAGAGCACCGCCACCCGCGCGAGGTCCGCCTCGAGCGTCGAGGCGATCACGTCCATCTGGAACTGCTTGTACTCGAACGTGTCCATCGCGCCCGGCGCGGCGGGAGCGAACGTGAGGCGGCCGCTCATCGTCTCGACCCGCTCGCGGAACACGTCGAGGTCGTCGAGCTGATCGGATGTCGCGCGGAGCATCGCCTGCGCTTGCACGTTTCGGTCCCCCAGCTCGGCGACCGCGCGCATCGCGTCGCGCTGCGACAGCTCGAGCAGCCGCTGGCGATAGTCGAGCGACTCACGGCCCATCGGATCGACGAACGGTCGGACGTACGCGCTCCACGCGGCGTCCGGCGCGTTCAAGACCGGCACGGCGGCGCCTCGCGCGCTGGCGCAGAGACCATAGTTGATCCCGCCCTGCCCTTTGGTGGCCCCGACGCGGATCGCCGAGAGCGGAGCGCGCGCGTTCCCGGTGCCGCGCACCGTCTCGAGGTCCGCGAGCGCGTGCTCGATCGTCTCGCCGCCGGGGCGCCCCGCGATCGTGCGCGTCGACGACAACACACCGTGCGACGCGCTGTGCCCGCCGCCGGTGATCGCGGAGGAGAGCCCGTAGACCATCGCGCACTTGTCGAGCAGCCCCGCCGCTTCGAACGCGCGCAGCCCCGGCGCGCCGTCGAGGGCGCCGCTCAGCGCGACCGGCGCGCTCTGATCGGTCGCGTAGTAGCCCTCCGCGTAGCCCTCGCCCCACCAGTACGCCTCGCTGACGGGGCGGCCACGCGTCGAGGCGATGTGATCCTTGATCGCGGGTGACATCGTCACTTGCGCGTCGTACCCGTTGCCGCTGAGCACGAACACGAAGCGCTTCTTGGCCGTCGCTTGCGCGCGTGCGCCACCCTGGAGCCGCGTCGCCGCGAGGGCGGCGCTCGCCCCGAGGCCAGAGAGGAACACGCGTCGTCCGAGCTTGCTCATCGCCCCACCTCCCGCTCGCTCCGAACCAAGAAGCTCTCGCTCGTCATCAGCGCCTCCACCGCGGCGAGGAACGATCCCGACGCGAACGCGGTCTCCATCTCGGCGAGCAGGCACGCGTCGGCCGGCGTCTCGTAGCGGCCCGCGAAGAAGCGGAACACGTGGCGGAGGAAGCACCGGCGCGCGTGCGGATCGTCCGCGAGCAGCTCGGTGAGCTGCGTCGCGTCGTCGATCTCCACCGGGTCGCGCTGACCGGGCCAGTCGAGGATCAGCGCGTGACCGTCGGGGACGTGACCGTGATCGTCGAACCGGTTGAACCCCGCGTGGTTGAACGTCTCGAACGCGAGGCCGAGCTCGTTCATTCGACCATGGCAAGCTGCATTGGCGCATAGCGGCTCGGGGGAGGACCGCTCGCTCGCGGGGAGCGAGAGATCGCCGAACGTCGCGACGATCCGGTCGCGCGCGCGCTGGCCGTCCTCCGCATCCGCGAGCTGCGCCTGGAGGTTCACCAGCTCGAGGCCCGCCACGTCCTCACAGAAGAGGTGCTCGCGGATCCAGCGCCCGCGATGGATCGCGGACGGCCCGGTCTCCTCGTTCGCGCCGAACATGGTGAGCCACGTGGGATGCGTGAGGACGCCCGAGCGGACCCCCGACTCCATCTCGACCCACCGCGCCTCGTTCGCGGGATCCATCGCCACCGTGGGATCGTCACCGTTGGCGAGCGACGCCGCCTCGCTCTCCTCGATCGGACCGTGGTCGTAGACCGCGGCGAGGTAGTGGAACTGGCGGAACGAGAGTCCCAGGCACTCGCCGATCGGCGTCCCATCGCTCCCGAAGGAGGTGAGCATGCACGAGCCTCCGCTCGGGCAACACGAGGCGTCGGAGCACACCATCGGATCGCACGCGCCCGTCGATCGCACGCCGCGCCCGTCGAAGCCTTCGAGGTTGGTGAGCGACGCGGGCAGTCGGTAGGTGCGCCCGGTCATCAACGCGCGGAATACGTCTTGCCCGCTTCGCTCGGCCATCACCACCTCGCGGGCGATGAAGTCGTCGAGCTGGTCGACCATCGGCGGCTCGCCGTGCGGGGGCCGGTTCGGGTTCGCGCCGTCGCGCTCGATCGTGTAGCCCCCCGAGATCCCACCGCGCGCGCTGCCCGAGATCCACTCCCGGTCCCAGCGGCTCGTCGCCGCGGGTGCGTCCTTGGCCATCGTGGAGACCGCCCCGTAGTCGAAGTACTCACGGAAGAACGCCGCGATGCGCGGCGCGAGCCAGAACCGTCCGCGGCGCGGGCGGCGGAAGCTGCTCTGCGTGCGGTCGTCGTAGAAGACATCGGGCCGCGCGCGCTCGAGCGACGCGGGGAACTCGCCGCCGACGTAGCCGGCCTCGAGCTCGAGGACGCTGGAGATGTAGGCGCGCGCGTCGGCGGTGGTGTCGAGCTGACCCGCGTCACGCCGCGTTCGGAAGTCGTCGACCCACGCCATCTCCGGCCGCGCGACCGTCGCGATCTCCACCGTGTTCATCGGCGTCGTCCCGAGCGTGGCCGCGAGCGCGGGGCCCCACTCGTCGGGGGTGAGCGCGCCGGTGTCGTCGCCGATCAACGAGCGGTGGAGCGTGCCGAACATCACCATCGACGCTTCGACGAGGTGATCCTGCGTGGTGAGCCGTCCGCCGCTCGCCTCCATGGCCAGCTCGTCGTCGAGGAACGCGACCAGCTCGTCGACCTCCGCGTCGGTGGGCCTGCGCTGCATCGCGTACCGCTCGAGGAGGAGCGAGACGTAATCTCGCTTGCATGCTTCATCGGCGAGCAGGTCGGCGGCCGCGTTCGATCCGTCGGTGAGGCACGCGATGCGCGCCGTCTCGTCCGCAGACAAGCTCCGCTGCCACAGGCGGTTCGCCTCGTTCATCCCGCGGCGACTCGACACCACCCGAAAGTCGGGGTTGCGATCCGAGATCCGGAACGATCGCGACGAGTCGAGGACGTCGAGGTGGAGCCCGAGGAGCGTGGCGTCGAGCGTCGCGCCGATCGTCGCCGTGCTGAACGGCGCCCCGTCCACCGGGAGCGGCGTGCCTTGGAGCGGCGCGTCGCCGAGGTAGCCGCCCACGCGGTGCATGAGCTCGTCGTGTCCCATCAGCGCGAGCTCCGGCGCGAACGCGGTCGGCGTCGTGCAGACGAACAACTCGTCTTGATCGAGCGAGTTGGGCGCGGCGAGCGGACGCGGCGGGAGCTCGACGCAGTCGGTGCGCGCGCCGAGCAGGATCCACTCTTCGATCGCGGCGACCGCCTCGGGAGGGTTCTCGTGCCGCGTCGGCGGCATGATGAGCGTCGGGTTCTCGGGGTTGATCCGCCGCATCAGTCCCGAGGTCGGATCGCCCGGCGTGATGTAGCCCGCCTCGACGAGCTCGGGCAGATCGGCGGCGGACACGTACGGGACGCGCGCGCCGACGGGGCCGTGACAACCCGCGTGACTGCACGTCTCCTCGAGCCACGCGCCGACCTCCGTCTGGAGCTCGATCTGCCGCTCGGTGCAGAGACCGCCGGGACCGCCCGGTCCGGCGTCGGGGCTCGGCGGGCGAAACGGATCCGATCCGTCGCATCCAGCGAGCACGAGGAGGCACCCCAACCACGCGTCGCGTGCGGAAATCGCGTCCATGGAGGTAGGTACCGCCAGCTCCGCGCGGTGGACCAACGTCGCACGAGAAAATCGCGCGCCGACGAGCGCGACTTCCTCGTGGGTCGACCTCACATGTCGGTCGGGCTCGCGATCAGGAGGTCGCGCGCCTCGAGCATCAGGGTCATCGGCGCTCCATCGCGCTCGATCACGACGTCCACCATCTCGCCGAGCCCGCGCGAGACCAACGCCCACGGGCGCTCGCTCGGGGTGAGCGAGGCCATCGGGGTGCCGCGCACGCTCACGATCACGTCACCGACCATCACGCCCGCCTCCGCCGCCGCGCTGCCCTCGAGCACCCCGGCCACGTGCACCGGGTCGGCCGTGCCATCCTCGATCGAGATGCCCACGACGAAGAACTGCGACGGCTCGCGCAGCGTGTCGCCCTCGTAGGCGTCGAGACGGATCTCGCTCGTCGGGTAGTAGACGGTCAAGAGAAAGTGTCGGAGGAAGCCGGTCGGCACCACGCCGAGGAACGTGCCTCCGCCGGGCGCCGGGGGGATGAGATCGTCGCGCACCGTGCGCGTCAGGATGTGATCGACGCCGAGGTCGCCCATCTCGAGGCGCGCGACCGGGGCGAGCCGCGCGTAGAACGTGCCGATCGCAGCCTGCGTGTAGAACCCCGAGAGGTACGGGCGCGGGTTCGCGGCCTCGATCGCGTCGAACGTCGAGTCCGGCATCGCGCCGAGCGACGCGCCGGTGTCGAGGAGGAACCACCCCTCGAGTCCCTCGGCGTTGCCCGGTACATAGAAGTAACCCGCGTTGACCGCCTGCACGGTGGTGGGGTTCCCCGCGACGTGGCTGCACGCGAGGAGCGCGTCCTCGTCGATCGCGTCGTCGATCCAGAAGCGCGCGCGATCGACGTCGATGGTGACGGCGTAGTCGCCGAAGATGTCGGCGCCGAACACGCCGTCGACCCCGTCGATCCCGTAGCGCGCGAAGTCCACGACGGAGAGCGGACGCGAGGTGATCGTGCGACCGCCGAGCTCGATCGTGTACGGCCCTTCGCCGATCCGGTCGAACGCGCCGTCGTCGAGCGCCGAGGTCGGCGCACCGGTGTCCCAGACGATGCGCGCAGGCTGACCGTTGATCGTCCCCGAGAACACGGGCTTGCCCGCGAGGTCGGCGAGCGGATAGCCCTCCGGGCATTCGGCGGGCGGCGGACCGGCGTCGGTGGGGCCGCCGGCGTCGCCGAGCGGAGGGCCAGCGTCCGGGAGAGCGGTGCCGCCGTCGCAGGCGACGAGGGGGCAAGCGGCGAGGAGGAGAGCGAAGCGGATCGCGCGTGTGTCGTGCATGCGTCGAGCGTTCTCGACGCGGGCGGTGCGGACTACGCGGTTCGTGCGCTCCCGTGCGCGCTTCGTGCGGCGCGTGGCTCGGGGTACTCGCTCGGCGAGACGCCGTAGCGATCGCGGAACGCGCGGGCGAAGCGGCCGAGATCGCGGAAGCCGGCGTCGATCGCGGCGGCGGTGACCGTCCGATCGGAGCGCAGCAGCTCGGCCGCGCGCTCGAGCCGCACCTGCGTGAGGTACTGGTACGGGCTCATCGACGTCTGCTCGCGAAACAAGCGACTGAAGTGGTAGCGGCTCATCGACGCGGTGCGCGCCAGATCGTCGACCGCGAGGCTGCTCGCGTGCTCCGCGCGGATGCGCTCGACGGCGGCCGCGATGCGCGGATCGGTGGGGGTGCGACGCGACTCGTGCGGCGTGGCGCGGAGGAGCGTGACGAGCACCGCCTCGACGATCGCCTCGACGGCGAGCAGCTGCCCCTCTCCTTCGCTCGCCGCCTCCTCGTGCAACACCGCGCCGAGGGCGCGCGCTCGATCCGCGCGCGGGACCACCACCGGATCCGAGGTTGGCCGCCCGAGCGCGGCCGCCACCCCCTGGGCCATGCCTCGATCGATCCAGAGCGAGCCCGCGCGCGTCCCCGGCGCGATGTACGTGTGATGCTCGAGCTGCGCGGGCAGGACGATCGCCATCGACTCGCCGACCTCGAAGCTGCGGCGCCCGACCCGATAGCGAACGGCGCCCTTCTCGACCCACGCGACCTCGAACTCGTGGTGGACGCCAGCCCCATCGATCGTGTCCCCGCCGGGGTGATGCCACCCGCGCACGCGGACGCGCTCGCCGATCGAGCGATCCAGATGGCGCGCCAGGAACACCGGTCGCATGGTCGCCAGCCCTGCACCGTGCGTGCCTCGGGGCGATCGCGGTCCGTCGAGCCGACAGCTGGCCGCTCGACGAGCCACCGCGCGTTCGATGACGTCGCCCGCGCTACGGCGAGAATCGAATGTGGATCTCTTCGGTCCGGTCCAGCCGCACCTGACATGGGTCCTCGGTCCCGCACGCTCCATCGGCCCCCAGGTAGGTCGCGCCGGGGTCGGGCATCGGATCGATCTGCATGACGAACCCGACGTAGGCGTCGAGCTGGAAGCGCATCGGCTGCCGGAACGCTTGGGCGATGAGCGGGGTCCCCGAGGCGTCGCGGAACACGACGGTGCCCGCGCCCTCCGGCACGTAGAGGACGCGCACCGGCGTCCCGACGGGCAGGCCCGCGTCCGATCCGCCGGCGCCTGCGTCGAGATCACCGGCGTCGAACGCGCCCGCGTCGAGGTCGATGCGCGGCCCGCACTGCCGCGCGACGAACCGGTCCGGCTCGATGGCGGCGAGCGTCACCTCGATCGCACCGGCCCCGACGCGCGCGCTCGCGCACCCGACGCCGTACGCCGTGCCCGCCTCGTCGAGCGCCGTCCCGACGAAGCAATACGTCTGTCCATCGACGAGGTCGCGCGGCGCCGCGCCGGTCCCGCCCATCGCGAGGACATCGCAGTAGCGCCGCGCGCCGTCGGGCTCGCACGGACCGCAGTCGCCCTCGAAGACCTCGGCCACGATCGAGGCGGGCTGCGCGTCGCCGAGGCTCGCTCCGTTGGTGAACCGCCAGGGCTGCGTGCGATCACAACCCGCGGCGAGCGCGAGCGCGGCCACGCCGATCGCCGGAAGCGCCCGCGCGAGCGCTGACAATGCGCCGTGCGGACGACGATCAGAGCGTGTCGAACACCACATTCACGTTCTCGGAACCGGACACGCGCATCACGCACGGATTCTGGGTGCCGCATCCGCCGCCGTAGATGTTGCTGAGCCGCGATCCCGCGGACGGCTGCGCCTCGATCCGCATCATGTCGCCGACCTCGGCGGTGAGCTGACCGTAGCCGGGCGCGGGCGGGATCTCGCCGAGCAGCTGGCCGGTCGAATGGATGAAGAGGTACGCGGCGCCGTCACCCACCGTCGAGAAACGAACATTGACGGGCGTCCCCACCGGCGGACCCCCCGGGCCCGCGTCGAGGCCCGGTCCCGCATCGCGCGGCGGGCCGGCGTCCAAGCCCGGCGGCCCCGCGTCGGGCGGACCCGCGTCGGGCGGACCCGCGTCGGGGAAGCTCGCGTCGAAGCCGACGCTCGTGCCCTGCTCGCAGATCGGCACGATGAAGCGGCCCGGCAGGATCGGGGCGAGCGTGATGCGGATCGGCCCCGCGCCCGCCTCCGCGACCTGGCAGCCGATCCCGTACGCGTTGCCGGCGGCGTCGAGCGCGGTCGCCATGAAACAGTATCCTTCGCCGTTCTGGAGCCCGATCGGAGCGGGCGCGCGCCCCTCGTCGGTGATCTGCGCGCAGTAGCTCCTCGAGCCCACCGGCTCGCACGGTCCGCACTGCCCGCCCTGGTACACCTCCGCGATGATCAGCGGCGGGCGCTCCGGCCCGAGGCCCGACCCGTTCGTGATCTCCCACGGTTGGCGCCGATCGCAGCCCGCCGAAGCGCTCGCGAGGAGAGCGAGCGCGAGCAGCGCGCCGACGGGCCGGGTTCCACCCACCCGAGCAGTAAGGCCGAATCGGGCGAAAGGGGCAAGCGAGCGGGGCTCGGCGCCCGGCCGATCGCGTCTGTTGCGTAGGTCGACGGCGGGCCCTAGGCTCGCCTCGGCTCGAAGAGGAGATGTCCCTGAGATGGCTGACACCGTGTTCTGCGTGAAGACCCAGCGCGAGGGCGAGAAGCTCGACCGCCCGCCGTTCCCGAACGAGCTGGGCAAGCGGATCTACGAGAACGTCAGCAAAGACGGCTGGCAGCTGTGGATCGCGCACTCGACGATGCTGATCAACGAGTTCCGGCTCGACCTCAGCAGCAAGCAGGGGACGGAGTTCCTGCTCAAGCAGTGTGAGGAGTTCTTCTTCGGCGAAGGCTCGGAGCTCCCGCCGGACTTCAAGCCGACCGATCAGGATCCGTGAGCGAAGGATCGTCGGGCGGCAATGGCGCGGCCATCGAGGCCGTGAGCGACGACGACGCTGGCGGCGAGGGACCGCTCGCGCTGCATCGATCGCTGCGCGAGCGCTTCGAGAAGGAGCGCGCGCGCCACGACGCGGTGGACGCACGCTACGGCCTCGTCGTGCTCGGGCTCGCCGGCGTGACGGTCGTGCTGCTCGGCACCGGGCTGTTCGGCGGATCACTCGAGATGCTGGGCGGCGGCGTCGGGGCGCTCGTCGCGTTCTTCGTCGTGCGCATGTTCCAGTCGCGTACGATCAAGGCGCGCGCGGCGGCCGAGGTTCGGCGCGACATCCACGATCGGCATGTCAAGCGGATGTGCGGTCGACTCGCCGACCTGCCCCCGCCCGCGGTGATGATCCCGCCCGGGCATCCGTACGCGTCCGACCTCGATCTCTCGGGCCCGAGCTCGATCCTCCAGCGCATCGACACGACCCACACCGCGGCCGGCGCGAAGGGGCTCGCCTCGTGGCTGAGCAACCCGGCGTCGCGCGAAGAGATCGAACGGCGCCAGACGGCGGTGCTCGAGCTCGCGCCGAACGTCGAGCTGCGCCAGGAGCTCGAAGGCGCGGCGCTCGACTCGGGGCGCGATCGGCTCAACGCCGACCCGTTCGTCGAGATGATGGGACAAAAGGGCGTGCACGAGCAGATGCCGTGGCTGCGCTTCGTCGCGCCCACGCTGCCGATCGCCACCGTCACGCTCGTCTACCTCGCGTCGACCGGGATGGTGCCGCTGTGGATCCCCGCGATCCCGCTGCTCATCCAGGGCGCGATCGTGCGGCAGACGGAGCCGATGTCGCGCGCCATCTACGAGGCGTTCGGCGCGCGGCGCGGCTTCGCGGAGGCGTTCGCGCAGCTGTTCCGCGTCGTCGAGGGCGCCTCGTTCACCTCGCCGCTCCTCGGCGACCTCAAGAAGAAGCTCGAGATCGACGGGAGCGTGCCGAGCCAACAGATGAAGCGGCTCGAGCGGTGGATGTCGTTCTATGAGCTGCGCGAGTCGGGGCTCGGCCACATCGTGTTGAACCCGCTGCTCCTCTGGGATCTGAACTGCCTCATGGGCATCGAGGCGTGGATCAAGAAGGTCGGGCGGAAGTCGGGCCGTTGGTTCGCCACGCTCGGCGAGATCGAGGCGCTCGCGAGCCTCTCGGTGCTCAAGCACCAGGAGCTCGAGTCGACGATGCCGACGATCGTCGACGCGGAGGACGGGCTCACGGCGAAGGGGATCGCGCACCCGCTGATCCCCGCCGACACGCGCGTCTCGAACGACCTCACGCTCGACGGACCGGGGACGTGCGTGATCGTCACCGGCTCGAACATGGCCGGCAAGAGCACCTTGCTCCGCGCCGTGGGTGTCAACGTGGCGCTCGCGCTCGCCGGCGGCCCGGTGCTCGCGCGCGAGATGAGCGTCCCGCGCGTCCGCATCCGCGCGAGCATGCGCATCGCCGACTCGCTCCAGTCGGGGGCGAGCTACTTCCAAGCCGAGCTCGGTCGCCTCCGGCTCGTCGTCCACCGCGCCGAGGAGTCGCCGCCGATCCTGTTCCTCCTCGACGAGCTCCTGCGCGGGACGAACGCGCGCGCGCGTCACATCGGAGCGCGCGCGGTCGTGCAGCACCTCCTCGATCGCGGCGCGATGGGCATCGTGGCGACGCACGACATCGCGCTCAGCAAGCTCGAGGACGAACGCCCCGAGCAGGTGCACAACGTCCACTTCACCGACGTGATCGAGGACGGGGTGATGACGTTCGACTACCACCTCCGCGAAGGGGTCGTGAAGACGTCGAACGCGCTGCGGCTCCTCGCCGAGGTCGGCATCGAGGTGGTCGACGACGGCCGGCTCGAGGACGGAGTCGCGCCGGCGCCGCAGGCGATCCGGCAGTAGGCGTCCCTCGGTCGACGCGGCGCTTGACGAGCGCTCAGTCGCCAAACGTGATCGGGTAGCTCACCTCGACATGCTCGCCGACGGGGTCGAACAGCCAATCGCGAAACATCTCGACGATGCAGGTTTCCGCGGCGGGATCGCCGAGGCTCGACTCCGCCATCGACGCGGCCGTCACCGCGCCTTGCGCATTCACTTCGAAGTGGACCATCACGCGCCCCCCGCGTCCTTCGCGTCCGCTCGTGGAGGTCATCCAACACATGCGGACGTCGTCGATCCGCTCGTGGATCACGCCGCGGATCGCGTCGACGGCCACGTGGGCCACCGCGGTGCGCGCCCGCTCGGCGATGGACAGGCCGCGTCGCGCGGGAGCGAGCTCGCTCTCCGGCGCGTGGGCACCCTGGGCGACCGCTCCTTCGTAGGACCGGAGCGCCCGGGGCACGTCGCCGAGGGCGAGGTAGACGTGCCCCAGCACCGCGAGCGCTCGCCAGCTCGTGGGGTCGAGCGAGAGGGCGCGTTGTGCGAGGAGCAACGCTTCATCCGTGCTCCCGCGCATCGACACCAGCCTCGCGGCCAGCGCCAGCTCCTCGGCGGTGGTCGCCGCGGCGAGGAAGCGATCGATCCGCTCGCTCATCTCGTCGGTGCGCGCCACGCCGACCGTGCGGAGCGCGAGCCATGCGTGGAGTGCCTCGGTGGAGCTCGGGTCGCGCTCGATCGCGCGCTGGGTGAGCGTGAGCGCCTCCTGCGTGCGGCCTGTCGACAGCGACGCGCGCGCCCTCGCCAGCTCGAGCTCCGCGGGAACCGCCCCCGCCTCGGCCGCGCGGAAGTGCTCCTCGGCGAGCGCGATCCGGCCCGCGCTCGAGAGCCGCTCCGCCCACCGCAGGTGCGCAACGAACGGTGACATCGCCTCCACGCGCGCCTCCGCATCGCGGAGCGGCGGCCGCGGATCGAGCGGCGCGCTGAAGGTCCTCCGGCGGCGATACTCCCGCACGCGAGCGTCGAGATCGACGCCGACGAACGCCTCGTCGAACAGCTCCTCGACGGACCGCGGGCTAGTGCGGAGCTGATAGAGGAAGCGCGCGAAGCGCTCGTGAAGATCCGGATCGCCGAGCTCGAGCAGGTGCGCCGCCGCCCACGCCTCCGCGTAGTGGAGGGACGAGACGACCGAGCGCCGCGGCCCCTCGATCTGCTCGGCGTAGAACGCGGCGGAGCCCATCGCGCGGACGGCGCTGAACGCGGGCACGTCCTCTTCCACGACCACCGAGACGAGGTGGCCGGAGCGAAGCACCGTTCCGCGGGCCCGATCGAAGCCGAACGCGGGCTCGCCGATCGCGGCTGTGTGGTCGTCCACGAAGCGGACGGTCGTGAACAGCTCCGCGATCCCCTCGTTGAGCCAGACGGGCGCGCGGGGGTAGCACGCGCCGACGTAGCGATGGGCGAGCTCGTGGCTGAACGTGCCGAGCGCGTCGCCCCCACGACGCGGCGCGCGCACGACGATCGCGTCGCGCGACCAGGAAGACAGCGCGGGCTGGTACTCCCCCACCCTCCCCTCGACGAACAGCAACGCCGCGTCGTCGGCGTTCTCGATCGCGAACACCGACACTCGAGGCAGCTCGATGTCACGCGCGCACACGAACAGCCGCTCGTGGAAGTAGTCGTGCAGCGCCTGGAGCTCCTCGGCGAGGTCGCGCGCGCGGTCGGGCCCGAGGTCGGTGTCGAGCTCGACGTCGCGCGTCACGACCTGAACCATGTTCGCCGCACGCACCTGCGCCGTCCGAGGCGCACACCCGGAGAGCGCGACGCACACCACGACCGCGAGGGCGCGCGGGGCGTCTACGTAGCGTGACATGGGCAGCTCATAGCACGCGGCGAAGGGGGAAGGAGAATCGATTCGGAATCGGACACAGAATCGGACATCTCGGAGTCGGAGTCGTGTGCTCCGATCCCCGCGCCGCCCCGACTGCGATCGAAGCTGACGTGTATGTCACGATCGCCGACGCCCCCACCCTCACCCTCCCCCGCGAGCGGGAGAGGGGACCGAACACGGCGCATATGACGACGCGTCGACCACCGCACGCAACGCTGACGCGCAGGAATCGGAATCGGAATCGGAATCGGAATCGGAATCGGAATCGGAATCGGAATCGGATTCGGAATCGGATTCGGAATCGGATTCGGATTCGGATTCGGATTCGGATTCGGAATCGGAATCGGATTCGGAATCGGATTCGGAATCGGATTCGGATTCGGATTCGGATTCGGAATCGGAAGTCGCCTTGCTCTCGCGTTCGCGTTGCGGACGCACGTCCTCGCTTCCTGAGCTTCCTCGCTTCCTCAGGGATCGTTGGGTCGGACAGCGCGACGGCGTTGGCGAGACGTAGGCCGGGGGCTTCGTCCTCGTGATGCCCCAGGGTGCCGGACGGGCGCGCACCGCCTCAAGGAGGGCTGCGCCCCCAACGCTACGCGTTGGCTTCGTCGCTTCGCTCCTCGTCCTTGACCCGGCGCGCGCCCGTCCGGCTGGCAGGTGGGCAAGTCGACGGACGAAGCGCGACGCGAGGTCGCTCGGGTAGACGTCGCTCACGAGGTTGTCATGTCGGATTCGAAGGCTGGCGAGGGTTCGGTGGGTGCGCGGGATGGAGCGGGCGGGCCGGTGAGGAGGAGCACGGGCTTCCGGGTGCTCGACGACTCGATCGAGCTGTGCGCGGAGGTTCGGGTGCTCGTCGCTTCGATCGCCAAGCACGATCGCAAGCTCGCGACGCAGCTCAACGACGCAACGAAGTCGGTGGTCGCCAACATCGCGGAGGGTCTCCATCGGAAGGGCGGTCACCAGCGCGAGCGGTTCGAGACCGCGTACGGCTCGGCCCAGGAGGTGAAGGCGCACCTCCAGGTCGCGTGGGCGTTCCGGGTCCTCGATGGCGGCGAGCGCGCGCACCGGCTCGCCGATGGGATCGCTGCGCAGCTCTGGCGCTGTCAGCATCGGCGGCACTGAGCAGACCCGACGGGTCCCGGAGCGGCCGCGATGCCGCTCCGGGATCGTCGATCTGGATCACGCCCGACGCCGCGGACGACGATCACGGACCCGCGTGGGCCCGTGATCGTCGGTCGGCCTAGCGCCGGCTGCGCTTGAGCT
>JBFWYI010000116.1:0-24691 GCA_050186575.1 Sandaracinaceae bacterium
TTCCCAGGCTTGACCTGGCGCACCGAAGCGACGAAGCCAGCGCATCGCGCTGGGGGCGCAGCCCTCCTTGAGGCGGTGCGCGCCCGTCCGGCACCCTGGGGGCACCACGAGGACGAAGCCCCCGGCCCACGTCCCGCCAACGCCGTCCCGCTCTCCGACCGAACGATCCCTGAGGAAGCGAGGAAGCTCAGGAAGCGAGGAGGTGCGTTCGCAACGCGAACGCGAGAGCAAGGCGACTTCCGATTCCGATTCCGATTCCGTGTCCGATTCCGTGTCCGATTCCGATTCCGTGTATTCCGTGTCCGATTCCGATTCCGATTCCGATTATTCCGATTCCGATTCCGTGTCCGATTCCGATTCCGATTCCGAGTCCGATTCCGATTCCGAGTCCGATTCCGATTCCGTGTCCGATTCCGATTCCGTTTCCGTGTCCGTGTCCGTGTCCGAGTAGTCCGAGTCCGACGCCGTTTCGCCTCCGATCGCCCAAACGACGAAGAGGCGAGGAGCCTCGCTCCCCGCCTCTTCTTTCTCCCTCTTCGCTCCCGCGCCTACGGCGCTGGGACGATCTGGAACGTCGACTCCATGTGCGCCTCGACGTCCGCGCGCTCGTAGTAGAGCGCCGGCTGCTCGTTCATGCGCCAGAGCTCCGCCTCGTCCGCGTGGTGCGGGCTCGTCGGATCTTCGACCTGGCCGCCGGGGAGCGCGTTGAACGGGCGCGGGCCGGTCGGCGTCATCTCGACGACGAGCCGCTGCGACGCGCCGCTGCCGTGGGTGAACGATGTGCCGCTCCCCGTGCTGAAGTTGCCGACGTCGACCGCGCCCCAGTCGCCGTGGCGCGGGAAGCCGATCGGGAACTGCGTCGAGCCGACCGGCGGGATCGAGACGATGCCCGGATCGCCCGCCGCGGGCACCACCTGGTTGAACCGGACCGCGTGCAGTCGGCCCCAGCGCCACATCGCGCGATCGGTGCCGAGCTGCATCTCGAGCCAATCGAGCGCTTGGAGCACGCCGGTGAGGACGCGCTCGTCACGCGTCTCGGTGACCGTGTCGGTGTCGAGGTCGTCCCAGAGGACCGTGTCGTCCCAACCGGTGATGCCGTTGTAGTCGGCGCGGTACGTGTGCAAGAACATTTGCTGCGTCGCGGTGTCGCCGAGCGCCCACTCGAGGGTGCGGGGACGGCCCTGACTGTCGAGGCCGCGACCGATGCGCGTCTCCTCGTCGCGGAACGCCGCGTTCGCGATCCGGATCCAAGACGCGTTGAAGATCGTCGTCGCGATGCTGTCCGCGATCTCGTCCGCGTCGCTCGCGCCCACGCCGTGCGGCGTCGCGAGGCTCCACGCCGCGAGTCGGTCGCGTACGTCCATCACGTCCGCCATCCGCGTCGCGCCGGTCGCCGTGACGAGCGCCTGGAGCGCCGCGTCGTCCGAGGGATCGCCGAGCGCGTGGTCGAGCGCAGCCACGATCGGATCGCGCATCGTCTCGCCGAGGCTCGAACGCGTCTCCGCCTGAAGCTCGATCATGTCGTCGGTCGTGATCTCGCCCGCCGTGGTGAGCGCGGTGAGGCGCTCGACGATGCGGTGCTCACGGTAGCCCGTGTCGAAGCCGCCGCCGATGTAGTACATGTCGTTGCAAGGGTTGCCGTCTTCGGTGACGCCGACGTTGTCCTGGTTCGCGGTGGCGATGAAGCCGGCCGCCGGGTTGATGTCGTGCGGGATCCGATCCTCGGTGAGGTCGGTCGTCCACTCGAACCCGCCCTGACCGGGCAACACGAACAGCGGAGACACGCCCATGATCTCCCCGTTGTCTGCGATCGCGAACGTGCACGCCATCGCCTCGCGCTGGGGGATGCGCGACTGCGTGGACCACGCGATGTCGCCATCGCTCGAGACGAAGCTGAAGTTCTGCGCTCCGAACATGAAGTTGTCCTGGGCGGCGAGCGCGTCGTCGACGTTCTCCGCCGTCCAGAGGCCGGCGAAGAACGCGAGCTCGTTGCTCGGATAGTCGCCGGTGTAGCGGACCGATAGCGCGCTCCCGGTGGCCGTGCTGCCGGGAGGCGGCGAGGCGACGGTGGGCTCGCTGATCGTGTCGCTGATGATGTTGCCGTGGTGGGGGACCTGCCAGATCACGTAGTTCTCGGGGTCGCCGCCCGCGATCTTGATCACCTCGGTCACGCTGGTGAGCGCGACCTCGGAGCCGTTGAACGACACCGACTGCGGCTCCCAGTCCGGCTCGGCCGCGGTGCCGTTGTTCACGAACGTAACTTGCTCGAGGTAGACGTCGGTGACGTCGTAACCCGTCGTCGTCGCGCTCCACGCGAGGTTGCGGTTGTAGCCGAGCACCACGCCAGGTAGCGCGGCGAAGCCCACGCCCTGGACGTCGTAGTTGCCCTCGCCGCCCGCCTCCGCGGTGTTGAGGTGCACGTACCACCACACGCCGGGCGCCACGAGCGAGAGGTGCGGGTCGTTGCTGAGGATCGGGTTGCCGCTCATCGTGTGGTCGCCGTGGACGACCCAGCTGTTGCTGCCGATCGCCTCGTCACGATAGTTGAAACGGTTGTTGTCGATCCGATCGAAGAACGCGGAGCCGCGACGCACGACGTCGAGGTTGGCAGGGCCGAGGAGGCCGACCGGCGGACGGTCGTGGAGCGGCGGACGGATCGCGTGGGTCGTGCCGTCGGGGAAGCCGTCGCGCGTGTAGACGCGGCGCGCCTGGATCTCGGTGAAGAAGTCGGCGTAGAGGCCGACGCGGTCGGCGAGCCGAGCGTCCGCCGGATTGCCGCCGACCACGCCGTCCGCGGGGAACGCGGCGCGCACGCCCATGAGGCGCTCGGTGCGGCCCGTGTCGGCGCCCGCGTCGTAGCTGAGGTTCCACGCCTGGAAGCGCGCGAGGGCGAGGATGTCGACGGGATCCCAGAGCCCGAAGTTCTCGCTCGCGCGGATGGGGTTGAACAGCAGCAAGCCGTCTGGCGGCTGGTAGTCCTCGTCCATCACCACGTTGGTGATGTATTGGTTGATGCCCGACACGAACGCGTCGACGTAGAGCTTGGTCGGATCGTCTGCCTCGAGGCCGTCGTAGGTCTCCTGCGCGACGCGACGGAACCCGAGGAAGCGGAAGTCGCGATCCTGATCGACGAGCGTGGCGTCGAAGGTGCCGAGCACTTCGGCGAGCCGGCCCGTCGCGAGGCGGCGCAGGAACTCCATCTGGATGAAGCGATCGCGCGCCATGAGATAGCCGTTCGTGACCGCGAGGTCGTTGATCGTCGTCGCGTAGATGTGCGGCATCCCGCGATCGTCGACGATCACCTCGACGGGACCGTCGAGACCATCGAGCGCGAGGTCGGTCCCGCCACCGCCAGCGTCGACGCCCGAGTCGCTCATCGGCGGGGGTCCCGCGTCCATCCCGGCGTCCGTCTCCGGGTTCCCGTCATCACACCCGACCGCCACGCCGCACAGCGCGACGATCAGCGCACTACCGATAGGCCATCCACGATTCATTCTCGTCTCTCCGGCAAAGTCGGCTGACGATAGCGAATGGAGGGGCCCCGCGCATGCGGCAGCTCACAAACCACACGGGGAGGAGACGCGCCGGGCCGATGCGCTACTCTCTCCCGCCCCGTGGCCGAAGCCAGCCCAAGCCCGCGTTGGAAGCGGCACGCCCTCCCGCTCGCGATCTTCCTCGTGACCGCCGCGCTCTACGCGATCACGACCGGCCCGCGCGCCCTCGCGCCGTCGCCGAACAACCACTACGCGCACCTCGCGGAGAGCTGGCTCCACGGTGAGCTCGGCGTGCTCGGCGGACGGCCGCCGGGGTTCAACGACTGGGCGTGCTTCGATCGGAGCACCGGAGAGGTCTGCCCGCCGAACGCGTTCAACGGAACCAACCCGAGCTACGAGTGGTACGTCTCGTTCCCGCCGCTGCCCGCGGTGGTGATGGTGCCGTTCGTCGCGATGTTCGGCCGCGACTTCTCGGACCCGCTGATCTGGGCGATCCTCGCCGGCCTCGCGCCCGCGCTGCTCTTCATGCTGCTGCGGCGTCTGCGCGAGGAGGAGCTCAGCCCCCGTACGCTCCGCGACGACCTCTTCCTCGTCGTCTTGTTCGCGTTCGGGAGCGTCTACTTTTATGTCTCCGTCCAGGGCTCGGTGTGGTTCAGCGCGCAGGTGCTCGACGCCGCGCTCCTCATCGGGTTCCTCTACTTCGCGATCGGTGCGCGAAACGCGGCGCTCGCGGGGCTCTGCCTCGGCCTCTCGTTCCTCTGCCGACCGACCACCGCGCCGTTCGCGCTGTTCTTCCTCCTCGAGGCGATCCGCGCGCACCGCACCAGCGACGCGGAGACGAGCGGTCTCCTCGAGTGGCTCAGGGGCGCGAGGTGGCCGGCGGTGCTGCGTCAGTCGGCGATCTTCGCCGCGCCCGTCCTCGTCATCGGCGCGATCGCGATGTGGCACAACCACGCGCGCTTCGACGACCCGTTCGAGTTCGGCCACGCGTTCCTGATGATCCGGTGGCGCCCGCGCATCGAGAAGTGGGGCCTGTTCAACTACCACTACCTCAGCAAGAACCTCGCGGTGTACCTCGCGTCGCTTCCGTGGCTGAGCGGGACGTTCCCCTACCTCACGATCAGCCTGCACGGCCTCGCGCTCTGGTTCACCTCGCCGAACCTCGTGCCCGTGCTCTGGCCCAAGCGCGTCGACACGCTGATGCGGTCGCTGTTCGTGACCGTCGCGATCGTCGCGGTGTGGGACCTCTGCTACCAGAACAGCGGCTGGGTGCAGTTCGGCTATCGCTTCGCGCTCGACTACCTGCCGATGCTCATCGTGCTGCTCGCGCTCGGCGGACGCGCGCTCTTCACGAAGCTGTCCATCGGCGCGCTGGTGTTCGCGATCATCGTCAACACGTTTGGCGCGATCACGTTCGATCGGGTGCCGATGTTCTACGACAACGACATGTCGCAGGAGCGCGTCTTCCAACCCGACTGAGCCACGAGATCCGGACGCGCCGTCCCGCGTCGACGTCCTCGTGCACGTGCACGTACTCGTCCTCGTCCACGTACCCGCGCGCCTCAGAACCGCACGAGCGGCGCCCTCAGCCCACTCGTCGCGAAGCTGCAGCACTCGACCCCCGTCGTGTCGTTCGGGCTCAGCACGATCCCGATGACCACCGCCGCCACGACCACCGCCGCGCCGAGCGGGATCGCCCAGGCGAGCCAGCTGAGATCCTCGCCCGCCGGGACGGTCTCCGCCGCGTCGCCGATCGCGGCCGCGACGCGCGGCGCGCTCGCGCTGCCTGCGCTGACGAGCGTCGCCCCGCCGGGGCCGGTGACCTCGGCCCAATACTCGACGGGCTCCGCAGCCGCGGCATCGATGCGGAGCTCCGGGCTCGCGGTCTCCTGCCACGCTCCGCCCGCTATGCGCGCGTGCACGCGAAAGCCGGTCGCCAGGCCAGCGATGTCGTTCTGTACGGCCGCGCGCACCGTCACGCTCCCGTCGCTGCGCTCGGCGCGCGCCTCCACGCCGATGCGCTCGTGCACGTTGGCTTGCGCCGCCCGGAGCTGCTCGCGGAGATCGGGCGGGATGTCCTCCCCGAGGCGCAGGTCGGGCGCGAGGTGGGCGAGCCGCACGATCGCGAGATCGCGGTCCTCTTCGGCGCCCTGCGCGCGATAGACCAGCGCGCGCAACACATAGAGCGTCACTGCGTCGTCGCGGCTCAGCGTCGTGCTCGCCTCGGCCGCGTCGAGGAGCTCGAGGGCGCGCGGATACTCCGCCGCACGATACGCGCGCTGCGCATCGTCGATCCGTTGTGCGTGCGCGGTCGCGGTGACGACGAAGAGCGCGGTCACGAGCGCGCCGCTCGACGCGAGGAGCCCTGCGCTCACCGACGACGCGCTCACCGACGACGCGCTCACCGACGACGCGCACGTCGCCTCACCCGCCACGCGATCAGACGCCGATGAAGAGGCGGTGACCGAAGTTGCGCTCGAGCTCGCCCTCGAAGATCTTCATCGCGGCGGCCTCGATGTCGTACTCGACGCGCTTGAACTCGAACTCGCGCGTCTCGGTGTCGTAGATCGTGTAGCTCGCGCGGTTGTCGTAGTCGCGCGGCTGGCCGACCGAGCCGACCGACACGATGTACTTGTAGCCGTCGCGGAGCTGGAACTTGCGCGGCGGCAGCTCCTCGACCTCGCCGGGCTTGAGCGCGAACACCTTGCAGAGGTGGGAGTGACCGATGAGCGTGATCGAGTGGAGCTCGCCGAGGATCGGGATGCACTCGCGCGCTTGCTCGGGCGCGAAGATGTACTCGAACTCCTCGAGCCGCACCGGCGAGCCGTGGCACAGCGTCACGTCGTGTTGCTTGAGGTCGTGACGATAGGGGAGCGACTTCAGCCACTCCATGTTCGCCGACGTCAGCTGACGGTTGTGGAGGTCCAGCGCGTGGCGGGCCGCCTCGTAGTAGTACGAGTAGTCCATCCGCCCCGCGACCGCCGCGTCGTGGTTGCCGAGGATCGTGATCTTCGCGCGCTGACGGATGATGTCGGCGCACTCGTTGGGGCTGGCGCCATAGCCGACGACGTCGCCGAGACAGTAGTACTCGTCGATACTCTCGGTCTTGTACGCCTCCATCACCGCCGAGAGGGCCTCGATGTTGGCGTGGACGTCGCTGAAGATGCCTAGCCGCATGGCGGACTGCGTACCAAGCCCCCGGTATACGGTGTCGCCCCGTTTCTGTCCATCCCCCTTTTCCCCGTGATGTCGCGGCGCTCTGTGCTCCGCAGCGTACCTAGGTGGGCTTGGCCGCGTCGAGCTCGGGGTCGTCGGTGCGACCTTCGAGCTCGGCGTAGAAGCGCTGCGAGAACTGCGCGATGGGATCGTCGGCGCCGAGCGGGGCTGCGCCGACGATCCGCGTCTCGAGCCCCTTGGCCCGCTCACGGAGCTCCAGCGCCTCCTTCGCGATCGCGGCGACCGCGCTCGACTCACCGGTCAGGCTGGTGATCTGCTTCTCGCAGCCGTGGTTCGCGAGGTAGGCCAAGGTGAGCGCGTAGCGGTCCTCGCGGCCGCGCGGGTCTTTGAGCTGCCGCGTGACCGTGCGGAGCGAGGCCGTGCCGAACGAGCCGATCACGCGCGCGATCTCACGCCACACGTCGCTCTCCTCGGCGGTCAGGAGGTGGAGGAGAGGCACCACCGATCGACGCAGCCGGAGGTGCCCGAGCCCGAGCGCGAACGCTTGGCGCACGAACGTCTTGCGCGCGCTGAGCCCGTCGATGAGCGCGTCGCCGACCGCGTCGCCCATCAACACGATGTGCGGGACGACGCGGGCCACCTCCCCGCGAGGCATCTTGCGGACCGCCTTCATGAGCTTGTCGACGAGCTCGGCGTCCTTGCGCTTGGCGAGCTCGATCGCGGCGTCCCGACGGTGACGCGGGTGCTCGAGCAGCATCACGAGCTGCGGCACGCCGAGCTCGGGCAACTTCTCGGGATCGACGCGCGAGGGCCCCTGATCCTGACCACGAACCTTGCGGATCACATCCCACGCGTGCTCGTGGGTGTCCGCATCGATCGCGACCTCCGCGTCGGCCGCCGCCTTGAGGAGCTTCTCCCAGCCGCCCGCGAGCTCGTCGTCGGAGAGCCCACCGTGGTCGGCGCTGCGGCTCAGCGCATGGAAGCGCTCGAGCTGGCGCGTCACCAAGCTCGCGTCGTCGTCCGCGATCCCGAGCGCGACCGCGCGGCGCGTGAGGAACTCCGGCATCGCGAAACCGTGATCGAGCGCGCGCTCCACGACGTTGCGGATCGCGGCGTCGACCACCGGCGCGGGGATGCTGAGCACGTGGAGCGCGTGGTCCAATCGCTCGTGATTGCTCCAGCGCGAGAGCTGGGTGAGCGCGTCGAGAACATCCCGCGCGGACGCGTCGGCCGGCAGCGGCTCGCGCTCGAACGGAACGCCGCTCTCGCGCACGGGAGGCGGAGCGCTCAAGACACGATCGATCGCGGTGTGCACGTCGACCGCGACCGCCGTCCGCATCTTCGAGAGCCGCTCGAGGATCCGCTCGACGTTGCCTTCGCGCGGCGCGCTCAGCGGGAGGTTCTTGAGGTAGCGACCGTCCGAGCCGTAGAGCTCGACCGAGACCTCGAAGCGCTGCGCCAGCTGCTCGAGGAGCGGGCGATGCACGCCGCGCGGATCGAGCGGGGCGCGGACGACGAGGGGCCGGCTCCCCGACGCTTCGACGAGGCTGAGCAGGACGACGGGACACTCCTCGATCACGACGAGCTGAACCAAGAGCTGCGGCGGCGCGTCATCGTAGAGGTCGACGCCCCGGCTCTCGGGCACGCGGGCGAAGAGCCACACCACGCCGTCGCGCACGAGCGCGCTCGCCCCGGTCCCGCGCAGCTCGGTGAACCCGAGGGGAGGCGCGGTGAGCGGGGGCGGTCCGTCGGGCGCCGGCGGCGGCGCGCTGCGCGATGGGGGCGGCGGCGGGACGCTCGACGGACGCGGCGAGGGCACCCCGCTCAGCGCGGTGCGCGCTTCCTCGAGTTGGTCCTCGTCGGTCTGCGGGTGGATGCCGGTCGTCTCCTCGGGGAGCGGCTCGACCTCCTCGAGCTCCTCGACGTCGTCCACGATCTCTTCGACATCCTCGGCCGCGTCGATCGACGCCGGTCCGTCGTCCACCATCTCGACCGCGCGCGCGAGCTCCTGGTTCGCGTCGAGCGGCGCGATCTCGCCCGGCGACGTAGGCAGCCGATCGAGATCGGGGACGTCGACGACGTCGGCCTCGGTCGGACCGCCGTAGAGGGAGACCACTTCGGCGACGAGATCGGACGGAGGCGGCCGGCCCGACGGAAGGCGGCGCGCGTTCGAGTCGGCGCGCTGGCTCGCGACCTCCGCCTCGCGCTGCACCAACCCCTCGAGGCGCGCCTCGAGCTCACGCTCGCGTACGGCGAGATCCGCGCGCGCCGCTTCCAGCTCGTCGGCCTGCTCGCGCAGCTCGTCCTCCAGCCGGGTGACCTGCTCCGCGCGCGTGCTGAGCCGCGACTCGCGCTGCGCGAGCGCCTCGGCCTGGATCTCGAGATCCTTGCCGCGCGTCTCGAGCTGCGCGTCGCGCTGCGCGAGCGCGGCCTCGCGCTGCGCGAGCGTCGCTTCCTTCTTCCCGAGATCGGCCGCCCGCGCTTCCGGCGCGCGGCTCAAGTACTGGGTCAGCTCCGCGATGCCGATCACCGTCTTGGCCTCGCGCGCGTACGGTGGGATCGAGACGTCCGCGTGCTGAGCGAGCCGCGTGAGGAGCTTCGCGCGGAGAGCCAGCTCCTCGTGGCGGAGCACTTCGGGGACGACCAACGCGAGTCGGCGCGCGTGGGGGTCGTGGAACACGAACGGGATCGCGAGCGCCTCGCCGCTATCGAAGCGATGGAGCGCGCCCGCGAGCGTCGGCTCGCGCAGGTGCGGATCGGTGCCGACGTTGACGACGTCGTAGACTTGAACGGTGCGCGCGTAGCCGTTGGGGAGCGGGACGTGGATCGCCGTGAGGTGGGTCCGCCCGGGCTCCCCCTCGTAGATCGGCTCCTGTTCCTGGGCGCGCGGGACGCTCGCCCCGGTGGTCTCCCCGATGGCCATCGCGAGGTCCTATCACAACTCCGCGCCCATGGCGCGGGGCGCAAAGCGGTCTATCGTCCGCCGATGAGCGAGCCTCAGGACGTCGTGCAAGACCTCGCGCTCGGCGCGTTTCGGATGGTGAAGGCCAAGGGCTTCGAGCTGGACTTCACGCCGGAGACCCTGCCCTTGTTGGACCACTACCTCGCGGAGCTGGTGGCCGGCGAGGACGGGGAGCCGGACGAGAGCTCGGTGGCGGTGGTCGCGCCGTGCGCGGGCGCGTACTTCGGTGAGGTGTGCCGGCGGAGCCTGCCCGGGCTCGCCTGGACCGCGACGCCGGAGGAGTACGAGGAGTGGAGGATGGGCCGCGACGACGAGGCGCTGGAGTTCAACCCGATCGGCGTCGTGCTGGAGGCGATCTATCGCGCGCCGGTCGAGGGATGGCACGGCCACTTCGCGGTGCGGCCCACCATGCGCGCGGCGCTCGACAAGGCGCTCGAGGACCAAGGTCCGGTGCGCGAGGACGACTACTATCGGCTCGCGGTGCGCCACGAGGTGCTCGAGCAGGCGTTGAGGTGGCTCGCTCACTGAGCGACGCAACGATCGTTGCTCACTCCGAGTGAGGATCCGGATCGGCCCGGCGCGGACAACGACCGTCGCAGACGCGGTGGATGCCGGGCACGCGCACGAGCCGACCACGCTGCACCACCGCGCCGAGCGGGCGCATCGACCCGACCTCGTACATGCCCTCCGAGAGCCCGACGAAGTCGTGCGTCTCGCCGGCGTCGACCCAGCCGAGCGCGAGCCCCTCGACCGTTACGATCACGCGATTTGCGCTCTCGTTTTGGACGCGGAGGCCCGACCGAGGAGCGCCCTCCGGGATCTCGCCGTCCGGCGGGCGCGGGGACAGCCGCGCCGTCGCCTCCTCTTCGAGGAACGCGGCGCCGTTGACCCGCGGTGGCCACTCTGGCGGCGAAGACTCATCGCCGCGGAGCTGCGCGCGCGTCATCTCGATCGACACGCCGGCCGTCTGCTCCGCCGACCAGAATCCGATGCGCCACACGTAGGGCGCACCGAGCTCGCACCGACGGAGCTGATTCTCGCGCGGCTCGCCCGCCCACTCCGCGAGGAACGCGCAGACGAGCTCGCCGGGGATCTCCTCGTCGTCCGGCGGCGCTTGGTGACGCGGGTGGCCGTAGCTCGAGAAGATCCGGAGCGGCGGACCGCGGCGGCTGACCGGACCACCTTCGAACCAGCGCGCGAGCTCGCCCGGCTCGAGCGGTCGACCCCCGTACCCGTCGAACAGGTACACGCCCGGACGGTCGCGCCGCATCCGCACCTCCGCCGGCCCCGCGATCGGCCAACCGGTCCCCAAGAAGCGCGCGCGCAGCCGCTCGTGCGCGACGTCGATCACCAGCTCGGCGGCCGGCGCGGCGAGGTGCGCGTCGTCGTTGCCGAGCCCCGCGGGGACAACCATCCGTGCGCGATACACATAGCGCCGCGCGACCACCGGCGCGGCGCTGTCGAACTCCCCGTCCGCGTGGGCGGCCGGCGTCACCGTCGGCATGCGGTCGTACGAGCGCGGATGCGCGAGCGCCATCGGCCCATCGGCGATCGCAGGCGGCGCCTCATCGGGGCCGGGCGGCTCGGTCTCCTCGAAGATCGCCGGCGGGTTCTCCTCGACGATCACCTCGCTCGGGTGCGATGTCGTCGGCTCGCACGCGCCGAGCAGCAGCGCGAGCGCGAGCGCGAGAGGGGCCCTCACCTCAGAGGCTACCGCCGATGCGGATGAACTCGTTCGACGGCAAGCGGCTCTGACCTTCGAGCGCGAAGCCGATGCCGATGCCCGCCGCTACGAGCGCCGCACCGCCGAGCACCGCGACCCAGAACCACCACTGCTCGTAGAGCTCGGGCTGAGGTCCGGTCGGAATGGGATCGTCGTCGGGCGCCTCGAGGCCACCGCTCAGATCGACGCCTTCGAACAGCGCGGCGGTGCGCTCCTCGAGGGTGGCCATCCCGGCCTCGTCGCCCGACACGGTCAGCTCGTCTTGCGCCTGTAGATTCCGCGTGGCGAGGTGGTACAGGTACAGCTGCACGTGCAGCGCGCCGGCGGCGGCGGGTCGCACCACCGCGATGATCACCTGGGTCGCCGCGGGGATCGTCCCGCGCAGGCCTTGGATGGCCGAGCCCGCGCGGGCCTCGCCGACCTCACTGCGAAGCCGCTCGAGCGCGCGATCGTTGAGGAGCTCGGAGCGGTCGCCCGAGCTCAGCTCGTAGCTGACGGTGCGCTCGTCGTTGCGCACGACCTCCGCGCGCGCGAAGAGGCGCTCGAAGCCGAGCTCCTTGATCGTGACGTAGTGCCAGCCGACGAGCAGGCCGGGCACGCGTGCCGGCGAGGGCCCGTAGCTGCGTCCGTCGACGAACACCTCGGCCCCAGCGGGCTCGGTGGCCACGATGAGATCGCCGCGCGGGCCGTTCTGCGCCCGGGCGCGCGCCCGATCGAACGAGTCGTGCGACTCCTCGCCGTAGCGTTCCGCGTCGTACTCGAGCCCCTCGCGAAACGTGAGGACCTGCATGATGCGCCGCTCGCACTCGCGCTGCTGGCGGAGGAGACATCGCGCGACCGCGCCGATCATGTACGCGTCGACGAGCTGCGTGCGTTGCACCTGCGAGAGGTTGCTCTCCAGCACCTCGACGACCTCGTCGGCGCGCGCCGCCGCGTCGTGCGTGTCCCCCGTGCGCATCTGATCGGCGAGCGGGTCGAGGCTCGCGAGCGCGAACTCGAGATCCTCGTTCGCGTCCGCGACGTCGAGCTCGTCCACCGGGTGATGGAACTCGAGGCCCTCCACCCGCTGGACGCCGCGCCGGATCCCGGTGCCCGCGATCGTCGACTGCGCACGCGACGCGCCGAGGTCGCGGATCACGATCGCGGTGACGCCGACCTGCGCGCGGGCGGGCGGAGCCCAGCCGAGCGAGGCGACGGCGAGGATCGCCGCGACGCACGCGAGTCGGATCACGAAGGAGGCGTCGGAGAGGTTCGAGGGCCAGACCACGGTGAGCTCGCAGGTTAGAAAGTGAACACGACTTGCCCGCCGCGGTCGCTGCCCTGCGCGGGCCCTTGGGTAGCGAGACCGATCGCGATGCCGCCCACGATCAAGCCCACCGCGACGACGCCGATGATCGTCCAGAACCACCACTCCTCGGTGATCGGCGTCGAGGGGCCCGTGGTCTGGTCTTCGTAGTGGATCGGGTTCTCGCCCTCTTGGATGGCCGGGATCCGCTCCCCGTCGCCGACCTGGGTGGGCCTCAACGCGGCCTGGAACGCGGCTCCGACCGAGCGCTGCACGGTCTGCTCGAGCACCCCGACCTCGGTCGACGCGCTGACCTCGCCGCGCACCAGACGTCGTCCCGTGCGCGCGTCGAAGAGGAGCAGCTCGAGGTGTACCTCGTCGCTCCCCGCGTCGGACACGCGAATGACTCCGATCTTGTCCACCTGGAGCATCGTCGCGACCTGCGCGATCGGTCCGTCGCTCGCCGCGTCGACGTCGGCGGTCGCGATCTGCTCGATCGCCTCGCTCAACCCCTCGAGCTCCTGGTTGTCGACGAGGTACGCGTCGGACGTGCCCGCCTGACGCGAGCGCAGGGTGAGCGACTCGACGAACGGCGTCGCGCCGGGCCGGGTGACGCGCACGACGTGCTCACCGCCGATCAGCTCGCGCACCTGGAGCGGCGTACGACCGCGCGCGAGGAAGTCGACGTACGCGATCGCGCCCTGCGGATTCGAGTCGATGACGACGACGCCCTCGGGGCGACCGGCATCGCGCGGGCGTGCCTGGTTGTACAGGTTCACGACGTCGGGCGGGAACGTGTCCGGGTCGGGCTGGATGTGCGGCATCTGGGTGTGCAGCCGCCGGAACACGTTCAGCGCGTCGCGGCGCTGCCCGTTGAACCCATGGCTCGCCCCGAGGAAGAGGAGCGCCTGGCCGAGGTCCGACGGGTCCTCGAGCGCGGCCGACGCGGCGTCGAAGTTGTCGACCGCGCCGCTCAGCTGTTGGATCGCCTGATCGAACTCGAGATTGAGATAGGCCTGGCGCCCGGCCTCGAGCTGCTCGCGCGCGCGGTCGAGGACGCTGAGCGCGGAGTCGTCGTAGCCGAGGAAGAGCTGGTCGGGACCGCGCCAGTCCACGCCCTCGACGGAGCGGAGCGCGGCGCGGGACGCCGCGCCGACTCGGGTCGCGACCGCGTCGAGCCCTTCGGACGTCGGCACCGCGACGATGTACGCGCGCGGCGCGTCCTGCGCGTAGGCGGTCGCGCCCGTGAGGGCGACGAGCGCGAGCACGGCCGCGCTCGAGGCGCGCGCGAGGGCGGGGAAGCGTGCGTTCATCGAGTCACCCGCCACCTGCACGACGCACGTCTCGCTGCAGGGCGAGGAGCGTCGGATCCTCGGCCAGCGCATCGCGCAGCTGCGCCTCGAGCGCGTCGCGCTGCTCAGGGGAGAGCCCCTTCGCGCTCGCCATGGCGCGCTCGATCGCACGCTCCATCGCGGCGTCGAGGGGCGCGGCCGCGGGCGCGCTCGCCGCTTCGCTCGACGCCGCCGCGTCGACCTCGGCGCGGAACTCGCCGCGCCCGGCCTCGGGACCACCGACCTTCTCGGCCCCGTCCGGCGCGCGGCCGGCGACGTCGTCGGCGCCCTGGGTCGTGTGGGGCGGGCGTGGGCCGCCCGGGGGCTTGATGGGATCACTCATGCTCGTAACTCCGCGGGAGGATATCGAACGCCGCGCCGCGCAAGCAAGGAACGCCGCCGGCCGACTCGCGCATATCGCGCGGGGTCCGGCGCGGTTGCCTGCGCGCCGACGAGGGGCGGGATTGACAGGGAGGAGCGCGGTTCCCTATAGATTTGGGCGTCCGGTCGCGTGACTCGCGCCGGAAGGATGTCATCGTTGGATCTGCCGCGCGGACGAGCGTTCGTGCCGCGGGCGGGGAGCGGGCGCGACGTGAGCACCGATGCCAAGGCGGAGGATCCGAGGCACGACGTGGCGTGCGACGCGCTCAAAGGCGATCGTGACCGACTCGAGCGTGACCGACTCGACCGACTCGAGCGTGACCGACTCGAGCGCGAGCGCGAGTGCGCGGCGGCGAAGGGGCTGACGACCGGCGACCTCGCCCGAGCGTGCGAGACGACCGTGCGGACCGTCCGCTTCTACGAGGAGGCGGGCGTGTTGTGCCCCGAGGCCCGCACCGACGGTGGGCATCGGATGTTCGACGAGCAGGACCTCACCAAGCTCCAGCTCATCATGGATCTGCGTGAGGCCGGCCTCTCGCTGAGCGACATCCGCGCGCTCTTCGAGCTCAAGGCGCAGCATCCGACGGCGGAAGCCGCGTCGCGCGCGATGAGCGGCATGCTCGAGGATCAGATCGAGGCGATGCATCGCAAGATCGAGACGCTCCGCCGCCTGCGCGAAGAGCTCGCGCTGACGGTGGCGATGATGCGCGAGTGTCGCTCCTGCGAACGGCAAGACTTCCCCGTGGCGTGCTCCGGCTGTGACGTGGTGAATCGCCCGGGGCTGCCGCGCGCGATGCGCCTCTTGTGGAACGACGAGCCGCCGAAGTGAGCTCGGCCAGCGACGCCGAGATACTGAGCGAGACGGAGCTCGCCGCGCTCCCCGTATTCCCGCTGCCCAACGTGGTGCTGTTCCCTGGCGCCGATCTGTCGCTGCACCTCTTCGAGCCGCGCTACCGCGCGATGATGGAGCGCTGCGTGAGCGACGGCCCGATGGCGATGGCGATCGCGCGCCTCCGGCCGGGGTACGAAGCCGACTACGAGGGTCACCCGCCGATCGAGCCGATCGCCGGCGGAGGCCGCATCATGGACTGGCGCCGTCGGCCCGACGGACGGTTCGATCTCTTGCTCCGCGGCGTCGGGCGCCTGTCCCTCGAGGAGATCCCACGCGAACGCGATGAGTACCGCGTCGCACACGCGCGGCTCCTCGACGATCGCGTGAGCCACCCGGAGCTCGTCGCAGATGCGCACACCGCGTTGCTGTCGGTGCTGCCCGCGTTCCTCGGCGTGGTGCGCGAGTGCGCGCCGGGGTTCGAGTGGGACCTCGGCGACGACCTCGCGCCCGGAGAGCTCGCGGATCGGCTCGCCCACCGCGTGGTCGTCCACCCGCTGATGCGCCAGCGTCTCCTCGAGACGCTCGACGTCAAGGTACGTCTCACGCTGCTGCGAGAGGCGATCCTCGAGCTGACCGCGTCGCTCCGTGGCAAGCCCGAGGTGCTCAACTGAGATTGTCTCGCGCTTCGCGCGGGCGCTCACCAGAGCGTGAGCCCGGCCACCAAGAAATAGAGTACCGCCCAGAGGTAGCTGATGTCGGGGTCGCGCCCCATCCGCTTGAGCACCCTCGCCTCGAGGATCGACACGATCCCGGCCGTCGCCCAGGCGGCCGCGCGCGGATAGTCGAGGACGTCGAGATCGAACGCGATCGAGACGAAGAGCATCCCGATCGCGAGGATCATCGCCATCATCCGAACCTTCTCGAGCTTGGCGAGTGTCCGGACGTCTTCGTCGTAGGCCATGGGCGTGAAGCATATCGCCTCCCGCGTACCGATGGCGTCCACCGCGCACCTCGGGACCGACGCGCACCACGCCGACACCCACCCCGACGGGCGCCACCACTGCCCCGGCGACCCGCTCGCGATGTACGGCGACGCGGACGCGGAGCCCTCTCCCGCGATCGGCTTCGCGGCGGACGGCTTCCCGATCTGCGGGCCCGCCGATCTACTCCGCGTCGAACTGCTCGTCGATCGAGCCGCCGAGCCAGTGGCCCATGCGTGCGCGCTTCGTCGAGAGGTAGTCGCGGTTGTGCTCGTTCGGCAGGACGCGCACCGGGAGGTGACCGACGACCGTGATCCCTTCGGCGGTCAGTCCGTCTACCTTCGCCGGGTTGTTCGTCAACAGGTGGACCGAGCGCACGTCGAGGTCGCGCAGCATCGACGCGGCCACGCCGTAGCGCCGCTCGTCCGCCGCGAAGCCGAGCGTGGTGTTCGCGTCGAGGGTGTCGAGGCCCTTCTGCTGGAGCGCGTACGCGCGGATCTTGTTGCCGAGCCCGATGCCGCGACCCTCCTGGCGGAGGTACAGCACCGCGCCGAGGTCGCGCTCCGCGATGTGGCGGAGCGCGAGGTCGAGCTGCTCGCGACAATCACACTTGAGTGAGTGCAGCACCTCGCCGGTGAGGCACTCGGAGTGCACACGGACGTGGACGCCCTCCTGCCCCGCGAGGTCGCCGCGGATGACCGCGACGTGCTCGACCGGCGCGAGCGGGACCTGGGTGCCGCCGCCGAGGGTGGGCTCGCGGTATACGAGGATGCGGAAGTGCCCGTACTCGGTGGGCACCTCGGCCTCCGCGTAGCGGACCACGGTGAGGTCGGACTGGACGGGGCTGGTCATCGGCTCGCGTGTGAAGGGAGGATAACGGGCCCGACGGGCCCCCGCGGTCCCAGTTCTAGGGCCCCTCGGACGCGAGTCAACCAGCGGGCGGATCGAGGAGTTGAGTCCGTCCGAGGTCAGGGCCACCCTTCGGCGCCATGGCGTACGCGCGCGAGGATCTTCGGTTCAACGGGTGGGGGCTCGACGCCCGGACGTTCGAGATGCACGGCCGCGAGGAGGCGCTGTTCGACTTCGTCGGCGAGGCGCTGGGCGGTCCCCTCCCCTACACCCCGGCCGCACCGCTCGAGACGATGGAGCTGCCCGAGAGCCGGCTCGATGCGGCCGCGCTCGCGGAGCTCGCGAAGCTCGCTCCGACGCACACGGACAAGCGCGAGCGCGCGTTTCACGCGGTCGGCAAGAGCTACTACGACATGGTGAGGATCCGCTCGGGCACGCTCACGGTAGCGCCCGACGCGGTCGTCTATCCGGGCTCGCACGACGACGTGATGACGGTGCTCGCGTGGGCCGCGAAGCGCGGCATCGCGGTGGTGCCGTTCGGCGGAGGCTCGAGCGTGGTGGGCGGCGTCGAAGCGCGCGGCGCGAGCGACGCGACGCCGGTGGTGACGCTCGACACGACGCGGATGCGGCGCCTCCTCGCGCTCGACGACCTCAGCCACACGGCGACGTTCGAGACCGGCATCTACGGACCCGAGCTCGAGGAGGTCCTCGAGAAGCGCGGCTACACGCTCGGACACTTCCCGCAGTCGTTCGAGTTCTCCACGCTCGGCGGATGGATCGCGGCGCGCGGATCCGGCCAGCAGTCCAACCGGTACGGCGCGGCCGCGAAGATGTTGGTCGGCGCGCGCGTGGCCACGCCGACCGGCGAGATGCGCACGTCGCCTTTCCCGAACAGCGCGGCGGGGCCCGACCTCAACCAGCTCATCGCGGGCAGCGAGGGCATCCTCGGCGTGATCACCGAGGCGACGATGAAGATCCGCCCGATCGCCGAGGCGCGCGACTTCGTCTCGTTCCTCTTCCGCGACTTCGAGGAGGGGACCGCGGCGGTGCGCGCGATGACCCAGCGCGGCGTCGACGTGTCCACGCTGCGGCTGAGCGACGTGGACGAGACGCACTTCTACGGCGAGCTGCGCCACGTGCTGCGGCCGTCGGGCGCGCAGCGCTGGGCGCTCAAGGCGCTCGGCTCGGCGGGCTTCGAGAAGCCGTGCGTGCTCATGGTCGGCTTCGAGGGCGGGTCTGCACACGTCAAACGTAGTTGGCGCCGCGCGCTCGCCATCGCGACGTCGCATCGCGGGCTCTACGTGGGACGCGGGCCCGGACGTGCGTGGTACCAGCAGCGCTTCGCGATGCCGTACCTGCGCGATCCGCTCATGGATCGCGGGATCGGGATCGACACGCTCGAGACGTCGACGTGGTGGTCGAACGTGCCGACGCTCTACGCGGCGGTGACCTCCGCGATCCGCGGCGCGCTCGCCGACTGGGGCTCGCCGGGGATCGTGCTCGCGCACCTCTCGCATACGTACCCGACGGGCACGAGCCTCTACTTCACGTTCCTGTTCCGCCGCGACGCGGACGACCCGGTGGGTCAGTGGAAGAGCGCGAAGGAGGCGGCGTCGCGCGCGATCAGCGAGCACGGCGGGACGATCAGCCATCATCACGGGGTGGGCACCGACCACGTGCCGTGGCTGGCGGCCGAGAAAGGCGCGCTCGGGATGGCGGTGCTCGACGCGGCCAAGGCCCGCGTCGATCCCATGCGCGTGATGAACCCGGGCAAGATCCTCCCCGGCGCCTCGCTTGACGGCGCGCGCGGCTGAGCCCACCTCCGCTCGCATGGGTGAGCACGACGCCTTCATCGCGCCGTCGCCAGCGTCCACCGCCGCGTTCCTCGCGGTGATCGCGCTGGTGCTCGGCGCGATGATCACCGCGGTGCGCCGCGCGATGCCCGAGCGGCGGAACGCGTTGACGTTCGCGGTGCTGGGCTGGGCGGCGATCACCGCGCTCCCGAGCGCGAGCGGGATCGTGCGGAGCCTCGAGAGCCCTGCCCCCCTGATCGCGTTCTTTGCGGTCTGCAACGTGACCGCGCTCGTCGTCGCGCTCTCCCCGATCGGACGGAGGATCGCCGCCCTGCCGCTCACCGCGCTGATCGGGTTCCAGGCGTTCCGGCTCCCGCTCGAGCTGGTGCTCCATCGATGGCACGCGGAGGGTTCGATCCCCGTCCAGATGACGTTCGGGGGACACAACTTCGACGTCGTCACCGGCACGCTCGCCCTCGCGCTCGCCGTGTACGGGATTGGCCGCGAGATCCCGCGCGCGTGGGCGTGGGGCTTCAACGTGATGGGCAGCGCGCTGTTGCTCGCGGTGATGACGATCGCGTTGACGTCGAGCCCGGTGCCGGCGCGCCTCTACTCGGGGCAGCCGCTCTTGCTCGGCTACTACTTTCCGTACGCGTGGATCGTGCCGCTCGCCGTCGCGCCGGCGCTCGCCGGACACGTCATCGTGTTTCGCGCGCTGCTCGCTCGGACGGAGGCGAGCCCGCCGCGACGGCTGGACCCTCGAACCGCGCCGTAGCGCCGGCCGTGCGGGTGCGCGCGCGCTCCACCGCGTCGAGGATCGTCTCCTCGCTCGCCACGCCGGTGAACGACTCGACGATCGTTCCGTCGGGCGCGATCACGTAGATCGTGGGCAAGAGATCCACGCGAAGCTCGGTGACCGCCCGCGCGGTCGCGCGCGCCACCTCGTAGGTGATGCCGAACCGCTGCGCGTGGCCGCGGATCTCCGCGAGCTCCATCTCGTCGACGCTCGCGCCGATCACACGATCGCCGCGCGCCTCGATCGCGCGGTGCACGCGCGACAAGACGGGTGCCTCGGCGCGACACGCGGAGCACCAGCTCGCCCAGAACGCGAGGACGACCGTGTGGCCGCGCAGCTCGTCGAGCGCGAACGAGCCGCGCTCGCCCTCGAACGAAACGGACGGCGCGGTCGCGCCCTCGGGGAGCGCCTCGTCGTGATGGAGCGACTCCACGACCCAGAGGCCGATGGCGGCGGCGAAGAACAGCCAGGGCCAGGCGGCGCGCAGGCCTCGGCGGGTGGGTGAGGAGGAAGACACGGCGTAGGGCGGACGTCGGAGCGGGCGGAACGTTACGCGCGATCGCGGTGCGGCGGCGCCCGGTCAGGATACCGCGGCGCGCGCTCGCTCGCCCATGTCCCGGGCGGCTCGCATCTCGAGCGGGTTGCGCGCTCATCCTGTACTCTCCGGCCGATGAATCGCGAGACGACGTTCCCCTTGCGGGCGACGCTGCTGCTCATCGCCGGCATGGGGATGGTCGTGCTGCTCGCCACGCCCGAGGCCCGAGCTCAGGACGACGAAGGAGCCCCGGAGGCCACGCCGACCACGTCGCACGCCGAGCCGAGCCCGATCGAGATCGCGCGCGGACACATGGAGCGCGGACAAGCGCTGTATCTCCAAGCCCGCTTCGAGGAAGCCGCGGCGGAGTTCCAGGCCGCCTACGAGGCGCAGCCGTTCAGCGCGTTCCTGTACAACGCGGGGGTCGCCCTCGAGCGCGCGGGTCAGCCCGGGCCCGCCGCCGATCTGTTCGAGCAATACCTGGAGCGCGATCCGGACGCCGCCGACGCCGCGGCGGTGCGCGCGCGGATCGCCCGATTGCGCGCGGCGCTCGCCGCGGTGACGCCCGGCCCCGACACCAACCCGGACAACCCGGACAACCCGGACAACCCCGACACCGCGCAGCCCGACCCCGGTCCGCCGCCCGATGCGCTGCCCGAGGACTTCAAGTCGCTGCTCTCGGTGCGCACGAACCCGGAGGGCGCGACCGTCACGGTGCTCGCGGGGAGCGACGTCGCGGCGGCGGGACCCGCGCCGTTCGCGCACACCCTGGTCCAGGGCCGCTATACGATTCGCATCGAGCACCCCGACTACCAGACGGTCGAGCAGGAGATGCGGATCGAGCCCGGCAAGGTCTACGTCGTCATCGTCGAGATGAGTCAAGGTCAGTTCCTCGGTTACCTCCGGGTGCAGAGCAACGTGGCGGGCGCCGAGGTGTTCATCGACGATCGCGAGCAAGGCGCGCGCGGCCGCACGCCGTTCGAGGCGCCGATCCCCGTCGGCGCGCACACCGTCTGGGTCGAGCGCCCGGGCTACCGGCTCGAGCAGACCGACGCCGAAGTGAACATCGGTGAGGATGTGACGGTGCGGATCGATCTCACGCGCGTCGACTTCGGACGCGTCCGCGTGGTCAGCAACATCACGGGCGCGCGCGTGGTCATCGACGACCGGCTCGTGGGCACGGTCCCGTTCGAGGGCGACGTGTCCGGCGGGCCGCACCGCCTGCGCGTCGAGTCGGACGGCATGAAGTCGTTCGAGACGCAGCTCGAGGTGCGCAACGGCCAGCTCACACCGGTGCACGCGAGGTTGCGCCCCGACGTCGGCCGCGGCGGCGGCTACGTGGCGGCGGTCTTCGCCGCGCTCTTCCTCGGCGGGGGCATCGCGACGGCGGTGATCGGCAACGACTTCATGAATTCGCTGATCACCGATCGCGAAGCGGGGCGGCTCACCAGCGACGACCCGCGCCTCGATCAAGGTCTGTTCCTCTGGATCGGCGCCGACGTGGGCTTCGGCCTCGCCGTGATCCTCGGCGGGCTCTCGCTCTACTACTTCCTCTACGACCCGCTGCCTCCCTCCGAGGGCTCGGTCGACGAGGCGCGAGACTGGGCGTTCGCCCCGTTCCTCGATCCAGTCGGCGGGGCCGGCGGGATGCAGATCGGAGGGCGGTTCTGATGCGCACCGCTACGCTGATCGCGGTCGGCCTCGCGGCCCTCACCGGCTGCGTGCCCACCGACTTCGAAGACCGCCGCGCCGAGGCGCAGGTCGTCGCCCTCGACAAGCCGGACGAGTACCCGAACACGGGCCTCGGTCGCGTGCTCGCGGCGTACGGCGGGACGCTTCGCAGCCTCGAGACCTCCCGCGTCGCGGCGAGCGCCGGCGTCGACACGCCTTACGTGGTCTACCCGGTGTTCACCGGAGACACGGTGGACCTCGACGACGTCTCGGCCGACGGCTGCAAGTCGACCGCGCCGTGCGCCGCCGGATCGGCGGCGAGCCTGGCCGGCTTCGCGCGCTGGGGGACGCGCGAGCTGTGCGTGTCGACCGCGTCGACGATGGGTGGAGAGATCACGATCCGTTGCGAGGACGATCTCACGCGCTTCGAGACGGTGCCGGGCGCGGGCGGCGAGCGGTTCGGGGCGAGCGCGGCCGGCGTGCCGGGCGATCACCCGCTCGCGCGCGCGGTGTTCGGCGCCCCGGGCGCGAACGGCGGACAGGGCGGCGTGTATCGCCTGCCCGACGGGAGCGGCGCGCAGGCGCTCGACGTGTCGGCCGGCTTCGGGGTCGGCGGCGGGTTCGGCGAGTCGATCGCGCTCGGCGTGATGGACGCGAGCACGGTGATGATCGCGCTCGGCGGCGGCGGTCAGCGCGTGATCGTGTCGACGCACGCGATCGACGGCGGGGGAACGATCACCTCGAGCGTCGTCGGCTGCCTCGACGCGAGCTCCCCCGGCTGGGGCGGCGCGCTCGCGGTCGGCGATCTCGACGGTGACGGCGTGCCCGACGTCGCGGTCGGCTCGAGCCCCGAACCGAGCCGGCTGGCGGCGGTCCGCGTCTACGACGGCGCCGCGCGCGGCGCGCCTGGCACGTGCGACGGCAGCTGGACCCACGCGGTCGAGGTGAGCTGTCCGAACGACGAGCGCGTCTCCTGCGACGCGAGCGAGTTCGGCGCCGCCGTCGCGATCGGCGACCTCACCGGCGACGGGCGCGCGGAGCTGATCGTCGCCGCGCCGGCCGCCGAGGTCGACGGCGTCGCGGGGGCCGGCGCGCTCTTCGTGTTCCAGGGCGCGGCCGCGCTCACCGATCTCACGGATCGCACCGCGACGCTGTCCCACCCCGCGCCGGAGCCGAACGCGTCGCTCGGCCGCGCGCTCGCGGTGCCGCCGGGGATCTCGACGGGCATGGACCGCTTCGAGATCGCGGCGAGCGCTCCGGGGTCCGACAAGGTGTATGTCTTCCTCTGCACGGGGTTGGACGGCGACGCCGAGGACCCGGTGGCGTTCACGCGCTGCCAGCCGAGGTGAGTGTGCCGAGCTCGGTACGCAAACAGGTCCTGGTCGCGGACGACGAGCTGAACCTCCGGCGCGTGCTGAGCGCGCAGCTCACCCGCGACGGCTACGACGTCGTGGCGGTGGAGGACGGCGAGCGCGCGCTCGAGGCGCTCGAGCAGCATCACGTCGACGTGATCATCAGCGACCTGAGGATGCCGAAGGTCGATGGGCTCACGCTGCTCCGGCGCGTCGTCGCGACGCACCCCGAGATCCCGGTGATCCTCATCACCGCGCACGGCACCGTCGACACCGCGGTGGAAGCGCTGAAGATCGGCGCGTTCGACTACATCACGAAGCCGTTCGAGCAGACCGAGTTTCGCAACGTGGTCGCGAAGGCGGCGCGGACGCGCGAGCTGGCCGAGCAGGACGTCGCGGTCGGCGAGGAACCGGGCCGCTACCGCCTCATCGGCCAGTCGCCGCCGATGCTCGACGTCTATCAGGTGATCGAGAAGGTGGCGGACACGCCCGCGACGGTGTTGATCACCGGCGAGAGCGGCACCGGCAAGGAGCTCATCGCGCGCGCGCTCCACGAGAACTCGGCGCGCAAGGACAAGCCGTTCATCCGCGTCAACTGCGCGGCGATCCCGCGCGACCTCATCGAGAGCGAGCTGTTCGGCTACGAGAAGGGCGCGTTCACCGGCGCGGTGACGAGCAAGCCGGGTCGCTTCGAGCTCGCCCACGACGGGACGCTGTTCCTGGACGAGATCGGGGAGATCCCCGTGAACATGCAGGTGAAGCTCCTGCGCGCGATCCAGGAGCAGGAATTCGAACGGGTCGGCGGCATCCGCACGCTCGAGGTGGACGTCCGGCTCGTCGCGGCGACGAACCGCGACCTCGCCGAGGAGATCAAGGCCGCGCGCTTCCGCGAGGACCTCTACTACCGACTGAACGTCGTGCAAGTGAGGTTGCCACCGCTCCGCGAGCGCAAGTCGGACATCCCGCTCCTCGTCGATCACTTCATCCGGCGCTTCAGCGAGCGGCTCAAGAAGCGCGTCATCGGAATTGGCGAGGAAGCGATGGAGCGCCTGCTCGAGCACCCGTGGCCGGGCAACATCCGCGAGCTCGAGAACGTGATCGAGCGCTGCATCCTGTTCACCGACGCGGAGCGGATCCAGCTGATGGATCTGCCGACCGAGGTCCTCGGGGTGAGCGCGATGACGCCCGCGCCCGCGCCGCCGCGTCCGCCGAGCGAGAAGCCCGGTCAGCCCGAGCCGACGCCGGGGCTCAAGGAGGCGGTGCGCGAGGCGACCGAGAAGGTGGAGCGCGAGCTGATCGTGCGCGCGCTCGAGCAGACGGGCGGCAACGTGACGCACACCGCGCGACTCCTGAAGATCTCGCGCAAGAGCCTGCAGACGAAGATGAAGGAGCTCGGCCTGCGCGAGGACTAGACCCTCGCGACGGAGATCGCGATGGGTTCAGCGTCGATGATCGGGCGCGAGATTGGCCCTCGGCGGGACGAGGCGATGCCGGAGTATCGTCGAGGAGCGACGAGGGTCGAGATCGGGT
>JBFWYI010000117.1:0-24667 GCA_050186575.1 Sandaracinaceae bacterium
GGAGGAGCTCGAGCTTCGCCTCGAGGACGAGCGCCTCGAGCGCCGCGCGCAACTCCACCAGCGCGAGCGGTCGACGCCGACCCCCCTCGAAGAGATCGCCGTGACCACCCTCGCGGTGGTGCGCCATCAAGTCCGCTTGCGTCAGGCCGAGCTCGCTCGCGCGCGGGGCGAGCGGCGCGAAGCGGCGGCGAACGAGCTCGCGCTGCTGCTCACCCGCGCGGTGCGCGCTCACCCGGCGCGCGGCGAGCTCGCGACGCTCCTCGCGCGCCTCGAGATGGACGTGTTGGGTCACCCCGAGCGCGCGGCGCAAGCGATGGAGCGCGCCCTCGCGAGCGGCGTCGCGGCGGATCCGGCGGCGCTCGCGGTGGTGCGTCGGGAGGCGCTCGCCCGGATCGGCGCGGCCCCCCTCGCGCGTGCGTTGGCCGAGGCGTCGCTCGCGCGCGGTGCGGCGGCCGCGCTGATGGCGGAGGATCTCGTCCGCCTGGTCGAGGCGGGCGTGGTCTACGAGTGGGCGGAGGGCGCGCTGCACCACGCTCGCGCGCTCATGGATCATCCAGCGGCGAGCTCGCCCAACGCGGGCACGCTCGACATCTTGGGTGCGGTGGGCGCGATCGCGCTCGCGGTCCGCGAAGGGGACCGTGAGCTCTACGGCGCCGCGGTGCACGTAGTCGCGAGCTGGCCCGGAGCGGCGACGGTGCGTCCGATCGGCCACCGCGCCCCGGAGCTCCTCGTCGTCCGCGCGACGGGCGCGCGCTCGCTCGCGGTCGGCGTGGTGCCGCGCATGGAGCTGGAGGGTCTGCGCGCGATGGGAGCGGCGCTCGCGAGCGCGATCCCGGCCGGCCCGGTCGAGCTCGTCGTCGAGCTCTCGCTGCCGGGGAGCCCGGGCATCGCGGTTCGGCTGTCGGCGCGTCGCGAGGGTGAGCAGCTCCGGATCACGCGCGTGTCCTCGCCGCTGGCGCACACGAGCTGGGACGCGGTGCAGCGGTACCTCGCGGCCCCGATCGCCGCGCTGCCGACCGCGCTGTTCCCACCGCCCGAGCTGACGGTGCGCGCGGCGAGCGACGAAGAGGCGAGCTCGCTCCGCGAGTCGACGGAGGCCGTCATCCCGGGCGCGTGCCGCGTCGGCGGACCGTACGTTCGCTGCGTCGCCCCCGGTCGCTCGGAGCGCCTCGTAGAGCTCCTGACCGCGATGGCGCAGGGACGACTCAGCGCACCGTGAGCGAATCCGATTCCGTGTCCGAATCCGAATCCGAATCCGATTCCGATTCCGATTCCGATTCCGAATCCGATTCCGAATCCGATTCCGAATCCGTGTCCGATTCCGATTCCGTGTCCGATTCCGATTCCGTGTCCGATTCCGATTCCGAATCCGATTCCGTGTCCGATTCCGATTCCGAATCCGAATCCGATTCCGAATCCGAATCCGATTCCGAATCCGATTCCGAATCCGTGTCCGATTCCGAATCCGTGTCCGATTCCGAGTCCGATTCCGATTCCGATTCCGATTCCGATTCCGTTTCCGATTCCGTTCCGTGTCCGCGTCCGATTCCGATTCCGCCCCGAATCCGATCACTCGTCACTCGGTCCCCGCCTTGATCTGCTCTCGTGCCCCGCTATGACGGCCCTCATGACCGGATCGCACGAAGCGCTCGCGAGCACGATCGAAGCGGCGTTCGCCGATCGATCTCGCCTCGGCGATCCGCGTACCAAAGACGCCGTGCGCGCCGCGATCGACGCGCTCGATCGCGGCGAGCTGCGGGTGGCGAGCCCGACGGACGACGGCGAGTGGGTCGTCCACTCCTGGGTCAAGCAAGCGATCTTGCTCTACTTCAGCGTCGCCGAGATGGAGCGCTTCGACCTCGGCCCGCTCCAGTTCCACGACAAGATCCCCGTCAAGACGCGGCTCGAAGAGCAGGGCGTCCGCGTCGTGCCGCCGGGCGTCGTCCGGTACGGCGCGTTCTGCGAGCCCGGCGTCGTCGTGATGCCGGGGTACGTGAACATCGGCGCGCGGGTAGGCCGCGGCAGCATGGTCGACACGTGGGCCACGGTCGGCTCGTGCGCGCAGATCGGCAGCGGGGTTCACCTGTCGGGCGGGGTCGGGATCGGCGGCGTGCTCGAGCCCCCCGGCGCGCGGCCCGTAATCATCGAGGACGGCGCGTTCCTCGGCTCGCGCTCGATCGTGGTCGAGGGCGTGCACGTCGAGAAGGAGGCCGTGCTCGGTGCGAACGTCGTCTTGACGGCGTCGACGAAGATCCTCGACGTCACCGGACCCGAGCCGGTCGAGCACGTGCGGCGCGTCCCCGCGCGGAGCGTCGTGATCCCGGGCACCCGGCCCAAGCGGTTCCCGGCCGGCGAGTTCGGGGTTCCATGCGCGCTGATCATCGGCCGGCGCGACGAGAGCACCGACAAGAAGACGTCCCTCGAGTCGGCGCTCCGCGACTTCGGCGTCTCGGTCTGATCATGGCGCTCCACCCCATCGAGCGGCTGCCCGAGGAGTGGGCCGAGACCCTCGCGGAGTGGGGTGAGCCGAAGTACCGGGCGCTCCAGGTGTTCCGGTGGATCCACGGGCGCGGGGTCACCGATCCCGAGCGCATGAGCGACCTCCCGAAGCGCCTGCGCGAGCGTCTCGCCGAGGACGGGCTGGGGCCGGTCGTCGAGGTGGCACAGCGCCATGTCTCCGAGGACGATACGCAAAAACTCTTGCTGTCTCTCTCCGACGGACGGACGATCGAGGCGGTGCTCATCCCTCAGGGCTCGAGCGGCCTCGAGGATCCGATCGGCGGCGAGGAGCCGACCGACGGCCGACCGGTGACGCAGTGCATCTCGACCCAAGTCGGCTGCGCGATGGCGTGCGTATTCTGCGCGTCCGGGATGGCCGGGCTCAAGCGCAACCTCAGCGCGGCCGAGATCGTCGGGCAGCTCCTCGTCGGCAAGGGTCTCGTGAAGGAGGGCGACCGTCTCCGCAACGTGGTGCTGATGGGGATGGGCGAGCCGCTCCACAACTACGAGGCGACCGCGCGCGCGCTGCGGCTCATGTACCACCCGGAGGGCCTCGGCTTCGGCTCGCGCCGCGTGACGCTCTCGACGAGCGGCCTCGTCCCGGAGATCGATCGACTGGGCGAGGAGTTCGAGGGCAAGGTCCAGCTCGCGATCTCGCTCCACGTGCCCGACGACCGGCGTCGCGGCGAGCTCATGCCGATCAACAAGAAGTACCCGCTCGGCGAGCTGATGGCCGCGCTGCGTCGATACCCGCTCCGCAAGCGCCGCCGCATCACGATCGAGTACACGCTCGTCCGCGGCTACAACGACGAGCTCGCGGACGCGGATCGGCTCGCCGCGCTCCTCAGCGGGCTCAACGTGAAGGTGAACCTCATCCCGATGAACCCCATCCCCGACAACCCGCTCGGTCCGCCGGGCTGGGAGGTCGTCGAGGCGTTCCACGATCGGTTGTGGGACAAGGGCGTCTCCACGTTCGTGCGACGCAAGAAGGGCGACGACATCGCCGCCGCGTGTGGGCAGCTCGCGCTCGCCGGCGAGACCAAGAAGGTCCGCGTCCGCGTCCCGGTCACGCGCTAGATCCTCGCGACCGAGATCGCGAGGTCTAGAACGAATCCGCCGCGCCGGCGTCAGAGGGACGCGCGCCTCCCACCGGGTGGTACGTTCGACCGTCTCATGACGAAGCTCGCACTCAGCCCGTTCGTGGTCGCGCTCGCGCTCGCGTCGCCGTCTCTCGCGTCCGCGCAGGCGGGCATCCGCGTGCACGAGATCGAGGGCGTGCGTATCGACGGGGCGCTCTCGGAGTGGCGCGCCGCGACGTTCACCCCGGTGGGCAGCGGTCCCGACGCGTCCATGCGCTTTGCGTTGGGGCACGACGGGGCAGGCCTCTATGTGGCGGCGCAGGTGACCGACGACCGACTGGTCCGGACCTCGGACCGCGGGACGCGCGAGGACGCCGTGATCCTGACCCTCGCGAGCGGCCGGCGCGTCGTGGACGTCTACCTCTTCGCGGGCGTGCGAGGCAGCGCCGCGTCGGTCGGCGTCGCGAGCTCGTTCGGCGGGCGCCCGCGCGCGCTCTCGGGCGCGCAGATCGTGGAGGGACCGAGCCAGGGTGGCTACGCGGTGGAGGCGTTCATCCCGTTCCGCGCGTTCCCCGACCCGCGCCGCTGGGACACCGCGCGCGCGTCGATCCGCCTGCGCGACGTGGACTCCGAGGCCCACCCCGAGGCGGAGGCCGAGCCCTCGCTCGTCGACGTCGACGCACGACACCTCGATCGGCTCATCCCTCTCTTGCCGTCGGGCGGCGCGGCGGGGGCGCTCGAGGCGTTCCTCGCCGAGCGCGGGATCGGGGCGGCGCGGCCACGCTTCGATCTGCGCGGCAACGCGGTCGGCGACGGACAACCCGAGCGCGTGTTCGTGGTCGATCGGTACGTCGTCTTGACGGGCCCCGGCGTGCCGGGAGGCGGCTACGCCTATCACCAGCTCTCGATCGACAGCGCGGGCGACGTGCGGAGCGCGCAGCTGCGCGACCTGACGGGAGACGGACACGCGGAGCTCGTGCTGGTGGTCCGTCAGCGCAACGCGCAGGGCGAGCGCGACCTCTGGCAGGTGATCGCGCTGAGCGGCGAGCGGATCCGCGAGCTGTTCGGCATCGAGGTGCGCAAGGCGATCGGCGCGGGCTTCGTGGAGGCGCGCGTGACCATCCAGCGCGCGCGTCGTGGGGCGCCCGAGATCGAGGTCAGCGCGCACCGGGCGGAGGGCCTCGACCGGGCGAGCTTCCGCGAGACGCCGGCGGGCGACGCCGAGCCGATCCTCCTCCCGTGGGGTCCCGTGGCGGCGCGTCGCTACCGCTGGGACGGCCAGCGCTTCGCGCGCACCACCGAGCGGGCCAACCCGCGCTACGAGGAGGAGCCGCCGCCATCCGCGACACGCCCGACCGCGACGCAGATGGAGGAGGCGCCGAGCGAGCCGGTGCCGCCGTCGCACGAGGATCTGTTGGCCGAGTTCCGGCGTCAGCGCGGCATCCGGCGAGGGGCGCGGCCGCGCTTCACCCTGCGGGCCAACTTGGCCGGAGATCGCGCGGAGGAGACCGCGCTCGTCTACGGTCGCGACCTCGTCGCGGTGGGCCCCGGGATCCAACGCGGGACGTCGTGGTTCCACTACGAGATCCCCGCTCCCAACGACGCGGACGTGCTCGACGTGCGGGCCGCCGACGTGACGGGGGACGGCCGCGCGGAGCTGCTCTTCCGCCTCCGTCAGCAGGTGGGGGACGTCGAGCGCGAGGTGCTCCTCGTCCACCAGATCGCGGGGAGCAACTTTCCTCGCATGCTCCAGGTCGAGGTGGCGCGTCGACGCGGTCAGGACAGCGTGGTCAACGAGGTGAGCACCGATCGCGGCGCGCTCCGCATCGCGCCGGGCCGCGCGCGCGGGTGGGGCGCCGACGACTGGCCGTTCGCGCGCAACACCGACGACCCCGTCGAGCCGCTGCTCCTCCCGTGGAGCGATCGAGCCGTCCGCTACCGCGCGCGCGGCGGACGGCTCGTTCGCTGAGCTCCTTCCCCGACGCCGATCAGGGCGTCCGGCAGAGGTAGTCGAGCGTGTTGACGAGGAGGTTCTGGAGCGCGGGTTGGCTCCCGCTCGGCCCGGTCCAGTCGGTCAGCGGGCCGGTCGTCGAACCGTTCCCGCTCCAGTAGACGGCCATGCCGTTGCTCGCCCCGATGCCCTCGGCGATGTTGATCTTGCTGCTCGTGCTCCCGACGCTGACGAGGCGCACCGAGCCCATCGTCGGTACGCACGTGTCATGGTCGGTCGTGGATGCCGTCAGCGCCTGACCCATCGTGAACATCTGCGCGGGGCCCATCATGATCGGGTGGCTCGCCATGTCGACGACGAGCGCGCTGCTGAACGGACCATCGGCCGGCGACGCGCAGCGCACCAGCCCGGCGAGCACGGAGTCGGTCGGGCTCCCGAGCGAGTCGTAGCCGGTCACGATGAGGCGGCCGCCTCGGTTCAACAGGTCGGTGTAATTGGTCAGCTCCGCGGCGGACATCACGCGATCGTGTTGGTGGTAGATGACGTGCGTGTAGCCGGCGATCAGCGCCGCGTTGGAGCCGTGCACCGCCGTCGTGCCGTCGTTGCTGTAGACGTCGAACGTGTGTCCGTTCAGCGTCAACAGGTTTTGAATCGTCGTGTCGGTGAACTGGGTCTCTTGACCGATGAGGGCCCAGTGACAGCCACTGAACGTGCCGCAGCGTCCCGGTGGGATCGTGCACACGCCCGTCATGCAGTCCGACGCGTCCGTACAGATCTGTCGGTCCAGGCAGCGCGCGCAGCTCGTCGCGCCGCCGCAGTCGATGTCCGTCTCGCCGCCGTTCCGGACGCCGTCGGAGCAGGTCGGCGCCTGGCAGACGCCCCCCGTGCACACGCCGCTCAGACAGTCGCGCCCGAGCGCGCACATCAGGCCGGTCGCGCACCCGAGGCAGGTGCCGCCGCCGCAGTCGAGGTCGGTCTCCGCGCCATTGCGCACGCCATCGCCGCATCCGGGCGCGTTGCACCGCATCGTCGCCGCGTCGCACAAGTTCGAGGCGCAGTCCGCCGCGACGCCGCACATGCGACCGGTCGTGCAACCCGGGCAGAGCGATCCACCGCAGTCGGTGTCGCTCTCGTCGCGGTTGCGCACGCCGTCGGTGCAGGAGACGCAACGGCTCCCCACGCACGTCGCGCCGAGCGCGCCGCAGTCACCGTCGACCGCGCACATGCGCCCGTTGGCGCAGCCGGGGCAGAGCGCGCCGCCGCAGTCGAGGTCCGTCTCGTCCTGGTTCTGGACGCCGTCGGTGCAGCTCACGCAGCTCCCGGCCTCGCACGTCGTGCCGGAGCAGTCGTCGTCCATCATGCACATGCGTCCGTCGGCGCAGCCCGGACAGATCGGTCCGCCGCAGTCGACGTCCGTCTCCTCCGCGTTGCGGATGCGATCGATGCACGAGACGCAGCCGTTCATGAAGCAGCGCAGCCCCATGCAGTCCGCGTCGATCAGGCAGCCGAGCCCGTCGCGGCAGGCCGGGCACGTCGAGCCACCGCAGTCCACGCTCGTCTCGTCCTGGTTCTGCACCCCGTCGCCGCACGACGCGTCGGTGCACAGCCCCATGGAGCACACCAGCGACTCACAATCGCTGTTTCGAGCGCACGTGTACCCGCCCCGGCAGGCCGGGCAGAGCGTGCCGCCGCAGTCGACGTCGGTCTCGCCGTTGTTGCGGAGGTCGTCCTCGCACGAGCTCATCGTGCACATGCCGCCCTGGCATCGGTCGCTGATGCACTGGGCGTCGCTCGTGCACGGCTCGCCCCCGCGGCAGAGTCCGCAGCTGCCACCGCAGTCGGTCCCCGTCTCCTCCCCGTTGCGCACGCCGTCGCGGCAGGTCGCCTCGAGGCATCGGCTGCGGTTGCAGACCGACGTCGTGCAGTCGGCCCCCGACTCGCATGGCTCGCCCGGCGGACAGGGCGAGCACACGCCGCCGCAGTCGACGCCGGTCTCGTTCGGGTCGCGCACGTCGTTGTCGCACATCACCAGCGGTCCGCCGGCGTCGGCGGTTCCCGCGTCGACCGAGGGCCCGGCGTCGGGCAGGACGATCGCCGAGTCGCAAGCGGCGAGGATGTGGAGCGCGCAAACGAGCAGGATCGGAGACCGCACGGAGCTTCTGTTCAGGTGGTCAAGCATCGGCGGCACTATTCCATGCCGAGCGTGTTGACGCCCGCTGCGCGCCGGGCGCACGGTGCGACCTCTCAATCTGTGGCCATCAATGTGGGGTACGGTCGTGTGCGCGGCCGGCGCCGCATTCGAGCCGGTAGGTCGAGAGGCGAGGCGACGAGCGGAGATCGGTCTGACGCTCGCCGACGAGCACGAGGACTCCCCCGTCGACGCACGCCGCGACCGCGCGCTCGAATCGCCGGTGGTACTCGTAGATCTGCTGCTCGTCCTCGGCGTGCGCGAGCGTCTCGTCGAGCCGACGGATCGCGACCATCGTGACCCCGCGGCTCGACTGGCGCGTCGAGACGCTGAACCGCGCATCGTCGCATCTCAGCACGAGCGGACGCGCCCCGTCGCCATCGGCGCGGCTCGGGCTGCGGAGGTGATCCTCGTCGAGCGCGAGGTGCTCGTCGAGGTGCCCGGTGAACGAGCGCGTCGACGCGCCGGCCGGGCGCTGGTCGCGAAGGGTCACGATCGGCGTTCCGTCGTCGTCCGTGAGCTCCACCGGTCCGTCGATCTCGCGGATGCGGAGCGATGGACGCGGGGCCTCGCCCTCGCGCTGGACGAGCACCTGGACGAGGGGCGCGCCGCCTTCGTAGCGCGACTCTGTCCACGCGACGTGCCATCGTCCATCGATGAACCGCACGCTCGGCGCCCCGGCGCCGTGGCTCGGCTGCGACAGCGTCGAGAGCTCGGGCGCGGCGCCACGGTCCACCACCGCGAGCATCGCGCGCGAGGTGGTGGCGTCCGCGTTGCGGAACGCGACCGCGAGGCGCTCGTCGTCGGCGTCGATGCTCACTCCGTCCAGCCGGTCGAACGCCGAGGCGAAGCGCATGATCTCGCGGCCGCTCTCATCGAGCACGTCGACGCCGCCCGCGCGGTCGCGGTCCACGTCGGCCGGTCGACCGCACGCGATACGGAGGCGCCCGCGAGCGCGCGTGGCCGCAACGCCGCCGGGGCACGCCTGGCCGATGCGCCGTGCTTCTCCGCGCGGGGCGCCGTCGCGGTCGAGCTCCCGCGTGAAGAGCCCGCCTCGCTCGGACCACACGGCCGTCGCGCCGTGCTCGCCGGGCGAGAGCGCGATGCCGTCGAAGTAGGGGGCGCTCGCCCGCGCGAGCTCGTGGCTCCGCTCGGCGAAGCCGCACCCCACCTCGGTGCTCGGGCCCTCCTCACCGCATGCGCACAGCCAGGTGAGCGCGAGAGCGACCTGCGCGCCGACTCGGATCAGAGGACGCCCCGGGCCACGAGGAGCTCGCGGATCGCGCCGCGCCGCTGCTCCAGCTCCTCCGGATCCTTCACGGGCTGGAACCGTCCGTCGGCGCCGCCCCGTTCGACCACGAGACATGCGGTCTTCAGGAACGAGGTGATCTCCCCTACCAGGCGCTCGAACTGCACGGCGGGTCGGCCCTCCACCGTCTTGTTCACCGCAAACCATGTAAACGGGATCTCACGCTTCAGACACTCCGCGTCGAGCACGAACGAGTTCGTGTTGAACACGTCGATGCGATCTTGATCGAAGTCGGGCGGGAACCGGAACGACTCCACGATCTGGAGCGTACCGTCCACGCGGGCGGGCGCGCCGCCGCGATCGCCCGGCTCCTTGTGGACTACCTCGGCGGTGACCTCCGCGCCGGAGCGCACGTGGAACCCGATCACGGCGGGGTCCAGCGTGGCACCCAAGTTGTCGACGTTCGACATGTAGAGATAACGCCCACCGCTCTCGGTGAATCGCTCGAGGATCCCCGCGCGCGCGAGCGCGGCCGGGAGGTCGCCGTGACCTGGCGCGTACGCGCTCGGTGAGCCGTCGTCCTCGAGGAACAACCCCGCGTCGGGTGACAGGCGCAGCGAGATGAACTGGGCGAACGCCTGGACGGGGACCGACGCGGTGCTCGCGGCCGCGCCGAGCCGTGAGACCTCCTCGTGGGTGGCGAAGCTCGTCATGAGGTAGGCGGGCACCGTCCCGCCCGCGCCGGCCGCCGCACTCCGCAAGTCGCGTAGCTTGAGATCCAGGAACGTGTGCTCGTCGATCGCGGGTACCGCGGCCTTCACGACCCCGCCGAATCGCGTCGCCATCCCGCCGGCGAGGATCACCGCGCCGACGCGTCCGTCGCGGATCGCCTGACGGCCGATCGCGTCGAGCTCCTCGCGCGCGCGGCTCCCCCTCTCCGGCAGCGCCGTCACGTCGTTCGGGGCCGGCGGCTCGATCGTGCCGCGGACACGGTTCGACTCCGCGCTCGCCCGGCCGTCCCGGAGGCGCGCCCGCAGCCCGCGGAAGGTCTCGGCCTCGAACCCGTATTGATGAAGAAGCGCGCGGGTCTCGTCGTCTAGCGGCAGGTCGTCCACGCGATCCGTCTACCCCAGGTGGGCGGTCGGCCGACAGCAAAGAAGTGATGGCGCGCGGGTTTGCGAAGAACGACGGAGGACGGAATCGATATTGCAGAACCCTGGACGGCTCGAAGGTCTCTGCCAGTGTTGATCCGATCGGACGATCGTCCGATGCTCCCGATGGAGGTGGTTCGAAATGAGTGTTGATCGACGTCTCGTGAGGTGGGGGCTCCTGCTCGGCGTAGGGCTGCTGGTCGTCGCATCGACGGGCTGCGCGCGCCGCGTGGCGGTCCGGACCACGACTCCGTACGCCGGAGTGACCGTGTATCAGGCCCCGCCGCCCGCCCAGGTCGTCGTGTCGCGCCCGGCTCAACCCTACGGCAACGCCGTGTGGGTCGATGGTCACTGGCAGTGGAACGGCAACCAGTATGTCTGGGTCGATGGCTACTGGGTCCAGCAGCGCCCGGGCTACACGTTCTATCAGCCGCGCTGGGTTCGGCAGGGCAACGGCTACGTGTACTCCCAGGGGGGCTGGGGCAACAACGGTCGCGTGGTGCACTACGTATCACCCGGCTACGTGGCGCCCCGCCCGACGGTCTACGTGGGCCCGCGCCGCGGCTACGTCGCGCCGCGCCGGACCTACGTCGCCCCGCGCGGGTACGTCGGTCCCCGCGGAGGATCGGTGGTCGTGCGCCCTCAGCAACAGCGTCGCGTCTATCAGTCGCCGCCGCGCCGCGGAGGCGTGGTCTATCGCGGAGGTGCGGCGAGGGGCGCCACGGTGACCGTCCGCCCCCGCTGATCGCGCGTCCATCTCTCTGCGCGCCGGGCCCCCTCACGGGTGTCCGGCGCGTTCGTTTTGGGGCTGGATCGTGAAGCGTGGTGCACGGCCCCACCGTGAACTCGAGTTCCGATTCGGGGCTGGCAGCAGGCTGGCGATGCTTCACGATGAGGTCGTGAGCGCGGACTGACGTGTCGGAGAGGACCGCCCAGGGCAAGTGGCTGCTCCCGCCCGCGCTCGCCATCGCGGTCGCGCTGGTGTTCTCGGTCGCGGTGCACCTGCCCGTGTATGTCGGCCTCGGGCTCTTGAAGAGCCTCCTCGAGGTCTCCGAGCCGCCGCCTCCTTCGGAGCCCGTCACGATCGAGATCGCGGTGAGCGAGCCGGCCGACGCGCGCGAGCCGGAGCCCGAAGAGAGTCAGCCGGATCCGCACCCGGAAGAACCCGACGCGCCCGAGCACCCCGAGCGCCAACGCCCGCCGCGGCAGCGGACGGCGCCTCCGCCCGCGGCGCCCCCGCGACCGGAGCGTCCACCGCCGCGCATCGAGATCGCAGAGCCGCAGCCGCCCGTGCCCCAGGCCCAACCGGAGCGTCGTCGCGAGACGTCGGTCGAGCATCGCTCCGCCGATCCGACGGTGGAGCCGCCGCCGGACGCGCAGTACCTCGCCGAGGAGAACAGCCGCGTCGAAGAGGAGATGATGGCGCGGCTCCGCAACCCGAACCTCAACGACCAAGAGACCAGCCCGGCCGCCACGCAAGAGCCTTCGGAGTCGACCGACGAGGGCGACTCGAACGAGGAGCGCATGGCCCAGCTCGACGAGCGAGAGGGCAGCGACGAGCGCACGCCGACGCGTCAAGAAGTCGAGACTCCTCCACCTCCGCGCCGGAGGCCGCCGGAGCCGTCGCGCTCGCCGCACCCGACCGAGGCGCAGGCGGCGGAGGGCGGGCAGCGCGGCGGCGGCACCGACTCGGCGCCCGCGAGCGAGCGCACGCCGGGCGGGGGGCGGGTGGCCACGGGGGGCGGCACGCGTCCGATGCGCGAGGTGATCGTCACCGACGGGCAAGGGACGTTCACCATCCTGGTGCCGGCCGAGCGGCCGGAGGGCGAGGGCGAGGGCGACGGCGGGGGGCAAGCGGTAGCCGCGCTCGGCACCGGCCGCGAAGGCGAGGGATCCTCGCGCGGCGAGGCGGGGCGCGGACGGCGCGCCGGGAGGAGGGGCGGCGCGCCGGGAGGAGGGGCGCCGAACCTGCGCGTCAGCTGGAACGACTTTTCCTCGATCTATGGCGACGAGGAGCTCGAGCGCGAGCGAGAGGCGTATCTCGAGCAGCGTCGAAGCCGCTCGCGCGGGGTGAGCCGCGCCGAGCGCTGGCAGCGCTTCCGCGCCGCGATCGAGAACTACGACGTGCGCGTGCGCCCGGGGAACCAGACCGCTCTCAACACCCGCGCGGATCCGTTCGCCGCCTACATCGCGAGCATGCACCGGCGCATCCACCCTCGGTTCGCGGAAGGTTACTTGCTTCGTGTACCCTCGACGGTCGACGCGGTGTACCGCGCCAACTCCGACATGCACACCAAGCTCGAGCTGGCGATCGATCCCGAGGGTCGCGTCGAGCACGTGAGCGTGGTCGGCACGAGCGGCGACACGCTCTTCGACCTCGGCGCGTTCGAGGCGGTGATGGGCGCGCAGCCGTTCGAGTCACCGCCGGAGCGGATCCGCTCGCCGGACGGGCTGACGTACATGCACTGGAGCTTCTATCGGAACCAGCGTCAGTGCGGCACGTTCAACGCGGAGCCGTACATCCTCGCCGAGGCGCCGGGCCGGCGCGGGCGGGGCGACGCGCTCATCGATCGCGGTCCGGGCTCCACGCCCACGGCGCCCGAGCACGGCGGCGGCGATCCCGCGCACGAGCCGCCGCCGACCGTCGAGGGCCCGAGCGACGATCGATCCGACGGAGCGAGCGACTCGCTCTGATTCGTCGCGTCGAGATTCGTGGAGACGATTTCGCGCTCACATGCGCGTGCCGTTGACCATGATGTTCTGACTGCACGGCGCGCAGCTCTGCCCGAGGATCGCGCCGGTGAACGTCGCGCGGAACATGCCCATGAAGTGGTTGTCGTCGGTGAACGTGCCGGTGATCCGGTACTCCTCGTTGCAGTCGCCCGAGAGGCCGGTGACCGCATCGACGTTGGGGCACGCGGGGCCGGGGTCCGCCATCGGAGGGACGCTCGCCGAGCTGGTCACCGTCCAACCGGTGACCGTGATCGCGCCGGCCATGTTGTTGAACGTCACGTTCTGGAAGTTCCACGTCCACGTCGCGAGGCCGCCCACCAGGCTGCAGACCCCCGTCGCGCCGGGCAGGGAGAACGAACCGCTGCACGTCGCGCCGGGGCCGGGGCACATGCACGCCGCAACGCTGGTGTCGCAGTCGAAGCGGCACGCCCCCATCTGACCGTTCTCGCCCGGCGCGGTCGGGTCACACATGTCGACGGTGCAGTCGTCGGCGTCCGTGCACGCGGCGGGGCCGGACGGCGGCATGCAGCCGAATTCGGTGTTGCAGAGCTCGCGGCCGTTGCAGAAGTCGCCGTCCTGGCAGTCGGACTCGTCGGTGCACGCGATGACGACTTGGCATCCGACGCCGGGGATGCACATCTCCATCATCGAGGTGTCACACATCTCGTTGACGGGCGTGTGCCGGCACGTCCGGTCCGCGCCGCACGTGTCGGTGGTGCACGCGATGTCGTCGTTGCACTCGCTGTTGTCGTTGCAGCCGGTGTCCGCCATGCAGCCCATCGCGGGGTCGCAGATCTCGTCGGTCATGCAGCGCTCGTTCAGCGGCATGTTCATGCAGGTGCCGCCGACCCCGCACACGTCGTTGGTACACATCACGCCATCGTCGCAGCCCGCGTTGTCGGTGCACGCCGCCGAGACGCAGCCCATCCCGACCTGGCAGCTCATCCCCGCTCCGCACGCGGCGTCCACCGGGGTGTTGCGGCACACGTTGCCCGCCGCGCAGACGTCGGTCGTGCAGTCGATCCCGTCGACGCAGTCGACATCGCTCTCGCAGTCGCCCATCGGGGTGCCGTCGCACGCCGCGACGATGGCCGCGATCGTCACCGCGAGTCCGAACCGAGCCAATGACGAAGCCCCCATCACCACACCTCAGAGACCGACGACGGTCGTGTTCGCGTTCGTGCATCGCGTCGCGCACGTCCCCGCGTGCGTCGACATCCAGGTGCCGCGGAACCGGCCGCGGCACATGAACTCGCCGGTCAGACGGATCGACGCGCAGCCGTTTCCGCCCGATACGTCGAACATGCCGGTGGTCGGCGCCGGCGACTGCGTGAGCGTGAACGGTCCCGCCTGCACGGTGAGCGTCCCGCTGCTGAGCGTGAACGACACCGCCGAGACGTTGTATCCGCTGCCGAGCCCGGCGTCGCACGCCTGGCCGGGCAGGAGCGAGTACGTGCCCGTGAAGTCGGTGGCCGGGTCGAACGCGTCGCACGGCGGGCCCGCGTCGGCGATCACGCCACCGCCGTCGCAGCCCGCCGCGAGCTCGTAGCGGCAGAGCCCGACCAGCGTCTGATCGCAGATGTCCGTGGTGCAGGCGTTGCCGTCGGAGCAGTCGTGGGGGCGCCCGTCGAAGCACGAGCCGGCGAGGCACATCTCGGTGCCCGTGCAGACGTCGCCGTCGTCACACTCCGCGTTCGTCGTGCAGGACCCGCCGCCCATGCGGCAGCCGAAGCCGACGACGCAGCGCTCGCCCGCGTTGCAGCGCGCGTCGATCGGCGTGTACTCGCACACGTTGCCGACCACGCAGCTGTCGATGGTGCAAGGGAAGCCGTCGTCACAGTCGGGGTCGCCGCTGCACGTGCGCGGGCCGGAGTCGACCATCGGAGCGCCGGTGTCGGGGCGCGCGCCGTCCATCCCGCTCGGCCCGCCGTCCACCACGCCGCCGACGTCGCAGCCGAAGAGCACGAGCGCGGCGAGCGACACGGCGGGCACAGGGGCACGACGAAGCATCGGACGCGATCCTACCTCAGCCGCCTCCGTCCGCGAAGGGTGGGCGGCCGGTGGTGACGCGCGAACAGGCCCAATTCGCCGCCTCGCGCACGCTGGCGCTCGGGTGTGAGCGGGCGGCTCGCTCGAGGATCGGGAGGTGACGTCGATCGCCCGCGTTGCCGAGGACGATCGCCGCGTTTCTTGCGAGGCCTTCGCGGCCGGCGCGCTGCAATGGGCTCCCGCGCAGCAGCGGATCGAGCGCGGCGTCGGGGTCGAGGAGCGCGGGCAGCTCGTGCGCGGCGAATCGGTCGTCGGCGAACGCGGGATCGCCTCCGTGCGCCGAGGCGTTGAATGGGCAGACGTCCTGGCAGACGTCGCAGCCGAACAGGCGCTCGCCGATCCCCGCGCGCAGCGCCGGGTCGATGGAGCCCTCGTGCTCGATCGTGAGGTAGCTGATGCAGCGGCGCGCATCGAGGGTGCGGTCCGCCACGAACGCATCGGTGGGGCACGCTTCGAGGCACCTCACGCATCCGCCGCAACGCTGCGCCATCGGCGCGTCGGGCTCGAGCTCCGCGTCGGTGATCACGGCCGACAAGAACACGTGCGATCCGAGGCCGGGTACGATGAGGCATGCGTTCTTGCCGATGAACCCGATGCCCGCGCGCTGCGCCCACGCGCGCTCGAGCACCGGCATGCTGTCGACGCTCGCGCGAGCGCGATGACCCGCATCTCGGATGATGGAAGCGAGCTTGCGGAGGCGCTTCCCGATCACGTTGTGATAGTCGCGGCCGCGGGCGTAGCGGGCGATCCGGCCCGGCGCGAAGCCCCGCGGGACCTCGTCTCCGTACGGCGTCGCGAGCGCGATCACCGAGCGCGCGCCGTCCAGCATCCGCGGGTCCGACGGATCGAGGCGGACGTCGCGCGTCGTCGCCATCCAGTCCATCGAGCCGTGGTGGCCGCGCTCGAGCCACTCGGAGAGCGCCGGGCCCTCCGGATCGAGCGGCTCGACGCGGGCCACGCCGACGCGCACGAAGCCGAGCTCGTGCGCGCGCTCCTCGATGCGCGCGCGCAGGCTCACGGGAGCGGCGGCGCGTAGCGCGTGTGGCCGGCCCGCACGGCGACCCAGACGAAGTCCTGATCGTCTCCGCGCACGTAGGTGAGGTGATGCACACCCTCGTCGAGCGCGATCCCCACCGGTGTCCCGCCGAGCTGGACTTCGCGCGAGCCGACCTGCACGCGCATCTGCGCGTGATCGTCGGCCGGCTCGAGGACGAGCAGGCCCTGACCTTCGCCGACCGGCACGCCGATCGAGGCGACCCCGGCTTCCTCGCGGCCGTAGGGCACGGGAAGCGCGAGCTCCGTCGGATCGTCGGTCCCGTCGCTCGCCGGATCTCGATCGGGGGGATCCTCCTCGGGTCCGTCGGGCGGCGGATCCGCCTGACCCACCGGGGTCGTGGGCTCGTCGGGGGGAGGATCGTCGATCGGCGTCGGATCGGCGGGCAGCGCGACGTCGTTCGCGGAGGGTGCGGCGAACCAGCGGTAGCCGACGAAGCCGATCGCGGCGCAGATCATGGCGACGAGCGCCCACGCGACCCAGCCCATCTGCGACTCGGCCTGCGGCGCAGCGGGTTGAACCGCGCGCGGCTCGGGCGGCGCGGAGCGGATCGGCGTCGGGGTGGGGAGCGGCTCCGAGACCTCGTCGCGGAGCGCGGGACCGTCGGGGACGCGCAAAGACGGAGGCGAGGACTCGGAGCGTTCGAGCTCCTCCGGGGAGTCGGAATCGGAGTCGGAATCGGACTCGGAATCGGAGTCGGAATCGGAATCGGACTCGGACTCGGAATCGGAATCGGAGTCGGAATCGGAATCGGAATCGGAATCGGAGTCGGAGTCGGAATCGGGATCGGAGTCGGAATCGAAGTCGGAATCGGAATCGGAGTCGGAATCGGAATCGGACTCGGAATCGGACTCGGATTCGAGCTCGGAGTCTTCGTCGTCCTCGTCGTCGCGCTCGATGATCAGAGCTGGGCCATCGTCGGAGACATCTCCGGAGAGCGCGCGGTCGAGGCTCGCCAACGTGGCCGCGTCTTCCTCGTCTTCCGCTTCGTCCTGTTCGTCCTCTTCGTCCTCTTCGTCCTCGTTCTCCTCGTTCTCCTCGAGCAGCGTCAGCTCCGGGGAGTCCTCCTCGTCGCGCTCCAGCGCTTCGTTGGCGTAGTCGAACGTCGCCGTCGGCTCATCCTCCGTCAGCTCGAGGGCCGGACCGTCCAGCGGAAGGCTCGTGGACGTTGCGGCCGACGCGGCGAGCGCGTTGATCTCGAGCTGATGGAGCTCCTGCGTCTCGACCTCGTCGCCGTCGTGGAGGCTCAGCTCCTGCGTGTCGAGCTCCGACGTGCGCGCCTTGCTGACGTCGTGGAGGTCGTACTCGGTCGTCGGCTCGTCCTCGAGGCCCGGCGGATCCGAGTCCGGGTGGAACGGCTCGTCGAGCACGGGGAGGCTCGAGATCTTCTTGAGCGACGGCGACGACGTGCCGCTCGCCTTCTTCTTCGGCGGCGGATCCGGCGCGAGCTGCGCGAGCGCGTCCGCCTCGCGCGGGACCGCGGGCGGGCGGAGCGATTGGAGCTCCTCCTCGGAGATCGCCGTCGGGTCGCCCTCCGCGACCTGTTTGGCCATCCGGTGCGCGCTCAGCACGATGTCGCGCGTCGTCTCTTCGGTGGGGAGCCAGCTCAGCGTCCCCTCTTCCTCGTGCTCGGTGAGCTCGGGGTGCAGCCCGCTCACGCGCGCCTCGCGGGCGAGCGCGATGCGATCCTCGCCGTCCGGCCCGAGCACACGACGCAACGCACCTTGCCTCGCGAGATCGACGAGGAACCCCTCGAGCGCCATCGGGTCGGTGTCGCCGGTGAGCAGGAGATCGCGCGGACCGATCCCGGCGCGCAACGGCTCGACCAGCTTGCCGAGCTCTTCGGGTGAGCTCGGGAGCACCCGCGACAGCACGTCCTCGTCGAGCTCGACCTTGTACGCCTTGGCGAGGTTCTTCCCGCTGACCGCGTCGACGCGCGCCGCGATCTCCGTCATCAGCGTCTCGAGCGCCTCACGGAGCGGCTTCTCGATGCTCTTGCGGACGGGTCCATCGTCCTCGTCGACGGTGAACCGACCGCTCGTCGAGCCGAGCAGGCCGGTCAGCATGCGCTCGCCGCGGGAGAAGCCGCCGTCGCTCTCGGTTCGGCTCACGTCGAGCAGCTCGCCGTCGCGCAGGTCGCACTCGTACAAGCTCGCCGCGTCGCGCACGGTGAGGCGCGCGTTCGGGCGGTGGTGTGCGACGGTCAGGAGCAACGTCTGGATTCCGAGGTCCTCGATGCGACCGCGCACCTCGCCGCCAGCCTTGAGGCGTGCCTCGAGGCGGGCCCGGGGCCGGAGCACATCGCGCACCGCGCTGAGGATCTGCGGGCTGGCAGCTTCCTTGCGCAGATACCCGCTCGCGCCGGCCGAGAGCTGACGCATGCGCTGGAGGAAGTCCTCTTTCCACGAGATCAGGATCACCGGTACGTCGGCGAGCACCGGATCGCGCTTGAGCGCGCGCGTCAGACCGAACCCGTCGAGGTTCGGCATGAGGATGTCGCTGATGATCAGATCGGGACGCTTGCGGCGCGCGAGCTCGAGCGCCTGGATGCCGTCCTCCGCCTCCGCCACGTCGGCGCCTTGCTCGCGCAGCAGCCCGGCGAAGAACCACACCACCGCCGGGTCGTCGTCGACCACGATCGCGCGCCGACCCGCGAGGTCCACGTCGAGGTCGTCGTCGATCGCCGCGTCCTCGCCGACCATCGTGACGAACGCGGGGCCGCCGCGCTGCGGTCCTTCCTTGAATCGGACGCGCCCGCCGCTCTTCTCCGAGACGTGCGCGCGGACCCGGCCGATCGTGCTCCACGCCGCGGCCATGAGCTGGGTTCCGTCGCCGAGCGGGATCTTCTGCTCGCGCCCCTGCGCCGCGGCCTCGACGAGCCCTCGCTTCATCTCGTCGGCGATGCGCTCCGCGATCTCGTCGACCGTGAGCTCTCCGCTCAACGTCGACGCACCTTGCGCGCCGCCGAGCTGGTCGGTCACGCGCGCGACCGTCTTGAGCAGGCGCTCGGCGGTGAACGGCTTCACCAGCGCCTCGTCCGCGCCCGCCTCGCGCACCGCGATCGGATCGAGCGGCGAGCCCGGGGGCAGGAGCAGCACGACGGGAACGAAGTCGGTGAGCGGGTCCTCACGGAGCCGGCCGATCAGATCGACGCCCGGACGGATCACGCACGCGCGATCGGCGAGCACGACGTCGGGCGAGGCAGAGCGCGCGATGCGCAGCGCCTCTTCGGGCTCGCTCGCGGTGAGGAGCTCGAAGCGCTCGGGGGGAAGTGCAGCCCGCACGCGAGCTTGCCACTGCGGGTCGTCGACCACGAGCACGCTGACGACGGTGTCGAGGCCCGGGTTGGTGCGCACGCGCGGCTTGGGCGGCTGGCTCGGGCGCGCCGGCGCGTCGGGGCCGCTGTCTTCGGGCGGGACCGAGTCGGAGTCGCGGCCGAGGCCGGGGAGGGTGGCGGCGAGGTTCGCGAGCTCGTCGAGCTCGTCCTGCATGAACGGGCGCCGTTGCGCGCGCACGCTGTCGATGCTCGCGATCGAGTCCTTGAGCGCATCGGCGAGCGGGCCGAGGCGGAAGACCTGCGCCGACGCGTACAGCGCGTGGAGGCGTCGGCGCAGCTCCTCGCGCGGACGGTCGCCCCCCGGCGTGCCCGCGAGGAGCGCCAGCGCGGCCTTGAGCTCGCGGGACTTCTTCGGGAGCGCGTCTACGAAGCGCCCGCGCGCCACCCCGAGCGCGGTCTGCCGGCGGTCGGCCATTCGGGCGTGGATACTAACAGTCCGCCCGAGCGGGGGCGTCCGGACTTTGCCCCATTCGGACGGGGGCTGGACAGCCGGCGCGGACCGCATCATGCCGGGGCGCGGGCATGAAGTTCGTCGACGAGGTCGAGATCGAGGCGCTCGCCGGCAACGGCGGGGATGGGTGCGTCGCGTTCCGTCGGGAGAAGTACCGCCCGCTCGGCGGCCCGTCGGGCGGCGACGGGGGGGACGGCGGGGACGTGGTGTTCGAGGCCGACCCGCGGCTCGGGACGCTGATGGACCTCCGATATAAGCGCTTCCTGAAGGCGGAGAGCGGCGAGCCGGGGCGCGGCAAGGACCAGTATGGGGCGGGCGGGGCCGATCTCGTGGTGCGTGTGCCGGTCGGCACGCAGGTCTACGCGCGCGAGACCGGCGCGCTGATCGCGGATCTCAGCGAGGCCGGCCAGCTCGAGGTCATCGCGCGCGGCGGGCGCGGGGGGCGGGGCAACATCCATTTCGCGACGCCGACCGATCGCGCGCCGCGACGTGCGGAGTCGGGTCAGCCCGGCGAGCGGGTCGCGCTTCGCCTCGAGCTCAAGCTGCTGGCCGACGTCGGCCTGCTCGGCTTCCCCAACGTGGGCAAGAGCACGTTCATCGCGCGGGTCTCTCGCGCGCGGCCGAAGATCGCGGACTACCCGTTCACCACGCTGACCCCGAACCTCGGCGTGGTGAGCCGCGATCTCGATCGCTCGTTCGTGGTGGCGGACATCCCCGGCCTCATCGAGGGCGCGGCGGACGGCGCGGGCCTCGGGCATCGGTTCCTCAAGCACGTCGAGCGCTGTCGGATGCTGCTGCACCTCGTGACGATCGATCCCGATCCCGAGCGCGATCCGGCGAAGGACTTCCAGACGTTGATGGACGAGCTGGCGCGCTTCGATCCGGAGCTCGCGGCGCGACCGATGGTCGTCGCGGTGAGCAAGATCGATCTGCCGGACGCGCGCGCCGCGGTCGACGAGGTGAAGGCGGCGCTCGGCGATCGCGAGGTGCTCGCGATCAGCGCGGCCACGGGGGAGGGCATCGAGGCCCTGCTCGACGCGCTCGAGCGCACGCTCGGCGAGCACCCCGAGCGGCCGGCGCCCCGCGGCACACCGCTCGTACACGGCGCGGGCGACGCCGACGTCGAGGAGGTCTCGAGCGAGACCGAGCTCGAGGTCGAGTACATCGAGTAGGCACGGCCTCACTTGTTGTGCTCCCTCGCTCGCGACTACCGTCTCGGCGATGCGCGCCTCGCTTCGCGGTTGTTCGTTCCTCCTCGTTCTCTTCGCGCTCGGCTGTGACGACGGCGCTCCGGCCGACGCGGGGACCCCCGACGCGGGGCCACCCGACGCGGGGCGTGAGCCTCCGCCGCGCGTGCGCGAGGAGCTGCCCGCCGAGGAGGCGCTCCAGGCCGGCGTCGCCGAGGTGCGGATCCCCGCGCCGCTCGGGGTCGGCACGATGGGGTTCGGATCGATCGGCGTCGATCCCTCGCCCACGCCGTTCTCCGAGAACTTCCCTGGCACCGTGAACGCGCACGGGGAGCTGACGTTCCGCGCCGTCGCGCTCTCGCGCGGGGATCGTCACCAGGTGATCCTCGTGCGCATGGACACCGTCGGGGTGTTCCAGCAGCTCCGCGAGGCGGTGCTCGACGAGCTCGAGACCCGACTCGGGCGCGACCTCAACGACGCGCTGGTCCTCGCGGGCAATCACACGCACTCGGGACCGGGGCGCCTGCTCCTCACCACCGGCGCGCTCGTCGCCCTCGGCGACACGTTCTTCCCCGAGATGTACGACCGCATCGTCGACGCGCTCGCGACCGTCGTCGAGGACGCGCTCGCGGATCTCGCGCCGGCCGAGCTCGGGATCGCGATGGCCCAGACGAGCGACGCGCACAGCGACCGTCGCTGCGAGAACGACTCGTTGTCACAAGTGCAGGAGATCGGCGACATGCCGCTCTTCGTCGTCCGCCGCGCGGGGAGCATCGACGCGATCGTGGCGAGCTACGCCTACCACGGCACGGTGCTCAACATCGATCGGCTCACCCTGAGCGGGGACATGGGCTCGGTGGTCGAGCAGAAGGTCGCCGAGCGCTTCGATCACCCGGTGCTCGTGCTGTTCTTCAACTCGTGGGGCGCCGACATGTCGCCCTCGAGCCCGACGCCACCGACCGGCGCGGTGGGCTCGGACCTGCCGGGCGGCTACGAGCGCATGGAGCTCCTCGGCGACGTGGTGGCCGACGCCATGATGCCGATCGTCGACACGGTGACGTACGAGAGCGAGCCCACCGTGCGCGCGCGCACCTACCGCGTCGAGATCAGCCGCGAGGCGATCGGCTACGCGCAGGGCGAGTTCAACTATCCCTACGGCGGCGCGTTCTGCGGGCTCGGCGCGGACGGCAACTGCGTCGACTCCACGCCGATCGAGGGGCTCGACACGCGGTGCGTGCGCATCTCGCCGGCCGAGCACTTGCCCAAGCAAACGATGCTGACGGCCGGACAGATCGGCGAGACGTACTTCGTCACCGCGCCGGGCGAGTGGGGGACCGCGCTCGCGGCGGGGGTGCTCGACGAAGTGCGCGCGACGTCGGGCGGGCAGGCGATGCTGATCGGCTACGCGAACGACTACACGGGGTACAGCCTCGGCCGCGAAGACTGGTTCCAGGGCGGCTACGAGGCGTCCGGCGCGCTCTGGGGCCCTGGGCAAGGCGATTATCTCGCTTCGCGGCTCGTCGAGGCGTTCGAGACCTACCACGACCAGTGGACCGAGCCTCCGTGGTGGCAGCCCGAGCCGACCGAGCCGTTCTCCGGCTACACGTACGACCCGTACCAGGCGGAGGGCGCCACCGACCCGGGGACCATCGAGGTCGACGTCGAGTCGGCGCAGACCGAGACCAGCGTGGTCGCCTTCACGATCCTCGGCAGCGACCCGTGGCTCGGCAACCCGGTGGCGCGCCTCGACGTGCGTCAGACGGACGGCACGTTCGTCCCGGTGATCCGGAGCACGACAGACGAAGTGGACAGTCGCAGCCACGACATCTGGCTCTCACTCACGCCGACCCCGAGCTACGCGGAGATGGCCCGCGCCAGCGAGCGCGAGTTCGCGTGGCACTTCGAGCTCCCCGTCTCCCATCGCGCGAGCTCGAGCATCCCCGCGCTCCACGGTACGTACCGCTTCCACGTCACGGTGCCGACCGTCGCGGGCGAGCTCGAGGTCGACACCGGTACGTTCGACGTCCCCTGAGCCCCGCGACTCAGAGCGGCGCGCCGACCGAGCACACGCCGGGCGGCGTGGCCGCCGCTTGCTGTTGTCCGCCGACCACCGCGAACACCGACTGACAGCGGTACACCGTCTCGGTGAAGCGGAAGAGCTGGAAGCCCTGCGGCGAGTAGTCGGTGGGGCTGTAGTCGACGGTGAGGCCCCACGCCTGCGTCGCTCGGTCGTAGCCGCGCGGCGGATCCGAGGCGCTCGGGCTCCACGAGAGGTTCCAGTTCCGCAGCATGCCGGCGCGGAGCATCGACATGACGAAGCGGTACATGGTCGGGAAGCGCGCCGCGATCGTCGCCGCTTGCAGCTCGATCTGATTGCTGAGCCCGATGAACAAACTCAGCGCGAGCTCGAGGTTGCCGGTGATGTCGAGCAGGCCGGCCACGAACATGGGAGCCGGCGCGGAGAAGCCGTCGAAGTCGCCGTTGTACGAGTCCGGCACCGGCGCGTCCCAGACGAGCCCGCCGTAGAAGCCCTGGTCGTGCCCGAGGAACATCGAGCCACCGCCCGTAAATGAGCCTTGATAGAGATAGGTCATCACGTGGAACGCGTAGGGACCGTGGAGCTGCATCAACAGCTCGGCGCCCGCGATGCGCGACGTGCTGAAGCCCTCGCCGCTGCCTCCGAAGAGCGCGCTCACGTTGCCGGTGATCCACTGCGAGAGCATGCCGCCCCAGGCGCCGAGGAAGCCGACCGCGACCGAGCCGCCGACCACCACGGACGTCGGGATGAGCCGGAACGGATCTTCGCCGATGTGGTTGAAGAGGCCGCTCGCGGGCAGGCGCTGCTTCGCCTTGTCGTACGCGATGGCGCTCGTGATCCAGCGCGTCGCGACGTTGACCGCGGGGTGATGCAAGAAGTTGTACCCGAACATCGCCGTGCGCACCGCGATGCTCACGAGCATGCCGCCGAGGCTCCACGTGCCCATCGGGTCGACGAACAACGTGGGCGCCGCGTTCGCGTAGAGGTAGCGGTTCAGCGTGACCGGGCTCATCAGCTCCGGGTCCGCGGTGTCGCGCGTGAGGAAGCGACCGGTGCGCGGGTCGTAGTGGCGCGAGCGCAGGAACACGAGGCCGGTGGTCGGGTCGGTCCATTCGCCGCCGAAGCCGAACGGCAGATCGAGCGTCGGTGCGTCGCCGCCGCGCAACCTCCCGTACGGGGTATAGTCGCGGGTCGCGACGGGCGATCCGTCGCTCCCGAGGATGGTGCGTACGTTCGAGAGGCCGTCGGTCACCATGACGTAGGTCTGGCCGCCCGCCGCGCGCACGATCGTCGGTCCAACACGCGTGGTGCGCGCGAGGAGCGTTCCGTCGGCCGCGTACTCCTCGATGATCTGCGGCACGGCGCTGCTTCGGTCCCACGCGAAGCGGCGCTCGACGCCGTCCTCGGTGCGCGACACCAACAAACCTTGCGCGTCGTAGCCGTAGTCGATGCGATGTGCGCCGAGCGAGCCGCTCGTCTCGACGTGGACGAGGCGGTCGAGCCCGTCGTAGCCGAGCGTGATGTCCCGCCCGCCGTGGATCGCGACGAGGCGTCCGCGCTCGTCGTAGTCGAACGTCTCACCGTCGCCCTGGGTGAGCCGGTCGTCGACGTCCACCGAGAACGAGGCCGACGCTCCGTCGACCTCGCGCGAGACGAGGTTGCTCGCGCGGTCGTAACCGAACGTGATCGCCCCGCTCGCGC
>JBFWYI010000118.1:0-24559 GCA_050186575.1 Sandaracinaceae bacterium
CGGAGATCGCGACGGGTTGATCGACGCCCTCGAACCCGATCTCGACCCTCGTCGCTCCTCGACGATACTCCGGCATCGCCTCGTCCCGCCGAGGGCCAATCTCGCGCCCGATCATCGACGCTGAACCTATCGCGATCTCCGTCGCGAGGGTCTAGGGGTCTACGGCGCGGGACGGTCTCGCGGCGAGGAACTCGCGCATGCGGCGCGTCTCGTCGGCGTCGAGCACGTGGGACAGGAAGGTCGCGGCTTCGTCGGCTTCGCGGAAGACGCGTCGATGTTCCCACCGCGCCTCGGTCGCGAGTCGGCGGAGCTGCATCAGCAGCGTGGCGTTGGTGGGGGACACCACGATCGCGATGCGTTGGAAGACGGAGTTGTTCGGGCGGAACAGCTCGATGAGGCGGTCGGCGGCGGGGGGCGGATAGACCGACGCGTACCGATGATCGGCGCACAGCACGGGGTCGCGTGGACCGCGCGCGCGTTCGAGGACGGCGACGCCGTAGCGGTCGGCGTCCTCGCGGGTGAGGAGTTGGTGGACGCGCGCCTCGACGACCCGGCCGACGCGTCGCTCCACCACGAAGTTCGCGGTCGTGGGGGCCACGGCTCCGCATCATGCCACGGGGACAGCTCGGTCCGTCGACTACGGGCCAAGGTGCGCGGAGGCGGGCGCGTCCGTCGCGCATGCGGAAAGCCCTCGCGCTCGTGGTCCTGCTCGCGTGCCCCGCGGCGTCGGCGCGTGCGGCGATGATGATGAACCACGATCTCGCGTCGCTCGCGTATCTGGCGGAGGCGGTGGTGATCGCGGATCGGTCGGGAACGAGCGACCCGCATACGTACCGCGTGGTGCGCTCGATGGCGGGGCCGCTCGCCACGGGAGCGACGCTCCTGCTCGACGACGGGCACTTCGTCGTGGAACCGCAGAACGGCGGGCTGTTCGAGGCGCCGGCGGAGGGACCGCTCGGGTCGAGGGTGCTGTTGTTCCTCCGTCGCGGTGAGTCGGGATGGCGCATCGTGGCGGACGGATTGCGCGTCTCGTATGGGCCGCGCGCGTACGCGTTCGAGCAACGCATGAACCCCGGGCCGTATCAGCCGGTGGCGGCGGGGCGCGACGGCGGTGCGACGAGCGCGGCGGCGCCGGTGGGCTTCGGGGAGCTCATCGCGATGACGGGCGTCGCGATCCAGCGCGCGGCGCGCGTGAGGCAGATCGTGGCGGGGACGGACGCCGCGGCCATCGTGGGGTTGGTGCCACCGACGCAAGCGCCGTTGCTCGAGCGGTGGCGCGACGACACGGGATTCTACGAAGACGCGATCGCGCGGGCGGCGGTCGCGCGGCTCGTCGAGCTCGGCGAGGTGGACGGCGCGCTGAACGCGTTCTCGCGCACGCGAGGCTGGCGTGATCGATTCGTGTTGCATGAGATCGACGGCGCGGCGCTCCGGGCGCGCAGCGCGGACCTGACCGCACCGGTCGAAGTGCGCATCGCGGCGACCCGCTGGATCATGCAGCCGTCCCCGAGCCGCGAGGGCGCGCTGGCCGCGATCGCGAGGCTCGACGACCCGGTCTCCGAGGTGCGCGCGATGGCGGCCGAAGCGCTCGCCGCCCTCGCGGGCGTCAGCGGCACGGACTGGCCGCGCCGCCCGGCGTTCGTGCGTGGTCCTCTGGTCGAGCGGGTGCGCGCGCGGTGGAGCGCGGAGACGGATTCGATCGCGCGCCTCGCGCTCGCGTCGGCGGCCCAGGCGTGGGAGCTCCCCTTGCGCAGTCCCAACACGGCGTTCGCGTTTCAGCGCGAAGGAGATCGGATCCGCTACGGCTTCGTATCGACGAACCCGCGCGTGGCGCTCGAGTCGGTCGCGGTGACGGCCAGCGTCGGCGGCGAGCGCCGCGCGTGCGAGCTCGAGGTCGAGCGCGGCTGGTCCTCGGGGAGCGAGAGCGGCGGCACCGCGAGGTGGAGCTGCCCGACGGCCGCGAGCGAGGTGCGGGTGGTGTCGAGGGAGCGGACCGGTCGGACGGTGAGCGAGCGAGAGCATCCGATGCCGTGAGCGTCGAAGGGTTGCGTGTTGCTCCCCCATCCGGAAGGGCGCCCCTCCGACGACGTGAGGATTCGGTGTGGAGAGGCGGACGTCGTGACGAGACCGCGGTGGTCACGGTCGAGTCGCGCGTCTGTTCGACTTCGATGCGCGAGCTTCGCCCACGGCCTCCTACGCGGGGGCGCGGAGCGTCGGCCAGCCTCCGATCGTCCAGCCTCGCGCTCGGGTCGAGCGGACGGATGATGAAGCCATCCTCGTTCGCAGAGAGCACGTCGATCTTGCTCGCGCCGCTCCGGAGTCGAACGTCGATCAGAACTGGCAATAGCTGGGAGCGGTGGGGCTACACGCAAACCCACTCTTGCAGTCGTCGTCGCTGCCGCACGGCACGGTGCACCGAGTGGCACCTAGCGTCATGGAGAACCGACAGAGTCCATCGTCGAGCCCGACGACCCCGCACTCGTCATCGGTGGTCCCGGGAAGCATGCCATCCGTGCAGGTCCGCATCCTGAAGTCGTTGAGCGCTGGGCAAGTCGTGAGCGCTAGCCCGCACACACGCGCCGTGGTTGTGTCGACGCTGACCAGCTCCGCGCCGGCCGCGTAGGGCCGTACGTTGGCACAGCTGCCATTGGGGCCGGCGGGGGCGTCCTCTCGCCAGAGACAGAAGTTACCCACGTCGTTCGACATGAACGTCATGGGAATGCACAGCTGGCCCACCTGGCATTCGTCGTCGACGACGCATTCCTGACAGAGATCGGCGGAGTGCTCGCCCCGGGCGCTGCACGTATTCGTGGCCGCATCGCAGACGTTCATCCCGCCGTTGCACGCGCTGCGCTCGACCGCCGTGCACTCGACGCACGTTCCATTGTCGCAGACCTCGGTGCCGGCGATGCCCGTGCACTGTCCGGGGCCATCGCAGGGTGCACACGCCCCTGCGGCGGTGCATCGCGCGGCGGCGGGCTCGGTGCAGTGCGACTGGGCGGTGCACGCGACGCAGACGTGATTGGTGGTATCGCAGTGAGGCTCAGCGGTGTTGCTCGCGCAGTCGTTCTCGACGAGGCACTCGACGCAGGAGGAGGAGGTCTCGTCGCAGAACGGTGCGGCGGTCGTGCAGGCGCCGCAGGGTCCGCCATCGATCGCAGCGTGGGTGCCGCCGGCGTCTATGCTGCTTGCGTCACGTCTCGACCCGGCGTCGGTCCGGCCACTGGCGTCGCAGCCCGAGAGCAACGTGCAGACGACGAGCGACGTGAGAGCACCGATGTGCAGGATCGGTCTCATCCGCCGCAGTAGTCCGGGTCGGCCATTCCCCCGTTTCCACACGTCGATCCGGCGCCAGCCAGCTTGCAGTCGCTTGCGCCACCGCAGTCGTAAGTGCAGCGGTTCGTAACCGTGCCGCTTGCGAGGTCTTCACACCGGGCTCCGGGGATGTCGATCGCCAACTCGGGGTGACCAATCGGGTAGCAGCGGCCATCGACTCCGGCGTCGCATCGCCAGTCGTCGAGCAACCCTCGCACTGCCTCACAACTCGTCACCATTTCATCGATCGCGCAGTAGCGCTCCATCGGAGCGCCGTTGATGCTTTGGCGGTCAATGAGCGTGCCAGCCGTAAACGGGTTCTCGCAACCACCCGATTCGTCCGCCTGCAGCAAGCAGTAATACCCCGGGTCCCGCATGGGGCCCATGAACGTCATCGGCACGCACCGGTGCGACGCCGGGCACTGATCGTCGTTCGAGCATGCGCTGCAGGTGCGGAGAGACCCCAGCAGCACATCGACGCAGGTGTTGTCGAGGAGGTTGCAGGTATCGGTTCCCGAGCAATCCGAGGTGGCTGTGCACTCGACGCACGTCCCGCTGTCGCAGACCTCGGTGCCGGTGATGCCCATGCACTGCATGCTGTCGGTGCAGGGCTGGCAGGTGTGGTCGGCGGCGCAACGAGCATTGTCGGGGTCCGTGCAGTCGGCGCTGCTGAGGCAGGCGACGCACTCGTGCATGACGGGGTCGCACTGGGGCGTGGTGCCGGCGCAGTCGTTCATGACGAGACAGCCGACGCAGTCGCCGGTGGATTCGTCGCACATCGGGGTGGGGGCGGCGCACACACCGCAGGGGCCGGCGTCGGTGTCGCGCCTTCCGGCGTCGTTCGGACCGGCGTCGCGGGGTGGGGTGGCGTCGGGGCGCGCGCACCGATCGCTCGTCGAGACGCTTCCGTCCGGGCAGCCGGCGCCGTCGCACGCACACGCGAGGGACAGCGACAGGGCGAGCGCGAGGTAGGGCACGCTCGCGCGGTGCCGTGTGGGGCGAGCGCGCGAGGGGCGCGGGACAGTCATTGGCAGTAGCGCGGCCCGCCGCCGACGCACATTCCGCTCGTGCAGTCGCTCGGGCCGCTGCACTCGTAGCTGCACCGTCCGCCCTGGCAGGAGGCGTCGTCCAGGCCGGTGGCGCCGCAGTCACCGTTGCCACCGGGGCAGAGGTTGCCGAAGCCCAGCACGGCCTCGCAGCTGGTGATGGCTTCACGGACGAAGCAGTACTCGGTCTCGACGTCGCCGACGCTGCGGGCCGTGTGGCTGCTGGCCATGGTGTCGGGACAGGGAGCCGCGGGCATGCCGGTGGCGGTGCGGTAGCTGGCGAGGTCGAGAAGGCAGTAGGTGCCGTGCGCGGCCGCGGGCATGCCGAAGGTCATGGGGACGCAGCGCAGGGCGCCCATCGAGTCGGTGAGGCACTCGCTGTCGCTGACGCAGGCGTTGCAGAAGCCGAGCGAGCCGCGCTCGGCCCCCGTGCAGGTGAAGTCGGTGGGGTGGCACGCGAAGTTGTCGGGTGCGGGGCAGGTGGTCATCTCGGTGTCGACGGTGCACTCGACGCATCGGCCCGAGGGCTCGTCGCAGACCGGGGTCGCGGTGCGGGCGGTGCACTCGGAGTCGAGGCCGCATGCGCGACAGGCGTGGGCGTCACAGACGGGGGTCATCGGGTCGGTGCAGTCGTCGCGATCGCGGCAGGCGACGCAGACGTGGTTGATGGTGTCGCAGTGCGGCTCGGCGGTGTTGCTCGCGCAGTCGTTCTCGGCGAGGCACTCGACGCAGTCGCCGGTGGATTCGTCGCAGACGGGGGTCGGGGAACTGCAGGCGCCGCAGGAGCCGGCGTCGGTGTTGCCCGCGTCGCTAACCGCGTCACGGTCGCCGGCGTCGCGGGGTGGGGCGCCGTCTGGCCGCACGCACCGGTCGAGGGCCGCCACGCTCCCGTCGGGGCAGCCGGCGCCGTCGCACGCGCACGCGAGCGCGACGGCCAACCCGGTCCAGACGCAGCGGGACGGCATGCTCATCCTCCGCAGTAGTCCGGGCCGCTCGTGGTGCCCACGCCGCAGGTCGAGCCGGCGCCGGGAGGTTCCTTGCACACGGCAGGGTCCCCGCCACACGGATAGGTGCACCGGTTGTTGAGGCTGCCGACGCGGCGGCAGAGGCCGCCGGGCTGGGGGCACTCGCTGTCCAGGCCGCCGGGGCACGCGGTGTTGTCGAGCAGAGCCCGCACGGCTTCGCAGGTCGTCAGAGCTTCGTTGAGTCCGCAGTAGCGGGCGCCGGTGCGGCCCGAGAGGGTCGTGCGGCCCATCAGGGTGATGGAGTAGGGCTGGTTGCAGCCGGGCGTGTCGTCGGCGAGGCAGTAGCCGCCGCGGTCGGTGCCCATGTAGCTCATGGGGACACAATAGGCGTTGTCGCTGGTGAGACAGTTGGCATCGGCGTCGCACGGCTCGCAGAGCTCCTGCGTGTCGCTGTCGTAGGCCGAGCAGACGTTCATGGAGGTGCACGCGCGCGTGCCGCACGCGGTGGCGTCAGCATCCGTGCACTCGACGCACGTCCCGCTGTTGCAGACCTCGGTGCCGGTGATGCCCATACACTGCATGCTGTCGGTGCAGGGCTGGCAGGTGTGATCGGCGGCGCAGCGAGCGTTGTCGGGGTCCGCGCAGTCGGCGCTGCTGAGGCAGGCGACGCACTCGTGCATGACGGGGTCGCACTGGGGCGTGGTGCCCCCGCAGTCGTTCATGACGAGACAGCCGACGCAGTCGCCGGTGGACTCGTCGCACACCGGGGTGGGGGCGGCGCACACGCCGCACGGGCCGGCGTCGGTGTCGCTCGCGTCGCGCGCTGCGTCGACGGCGGCATCGCCAGACCCGGCGTCGGCGCCGCCGCCATCCATGTGGCAAAAGCGGTTGTCGGGCTCGTCCGCGCAGGTGCCCTCGCGGGTGACGCACCCTGCGGCGCTGAGGATGGCGAGGACGAACAAGGTGGCTTGCTTTCGCATGGTCATCAGAAGCTCCCCTCGACGAAGAATGAGCCAGGACCGATCCGCGCTCGGGTGGTCGACCCCCCGCCGCTCGTGGCGGCGACGATCACCAGTGTGAGGCCAGTCGCGGCGAGGACACCACCCGCGATCGCCCAGCCGACCACGGAGGGGACGTCCAATTCCCTGAAGCGCGTACACATGGGCCCGACGCGATCGATGCACCCCGAGGTCACCTCGGCGGCGACGGGGACGGCGACCGCGAGGCCGACACCGCCGATGAGCAGAGGGATGCCGATGGCCATGAGGATGTCGGCGCCGCCACCACCACCTCCTCCTTCGAGGCGCAGGGTGACCTCGGTGGGCTGTCCGGCGCCGACGGTGACCTCGCGCTCTGCGGTGCGGTCGCCCTCGGTAGCGCGGACGGTGCGTACGCCGGTGGGGACGAGGCGCTCGACGGGGGAGCGACCGACGTCTTGACCGTCGATCTCGATGAGGGCGCCCTCGGGTTCGGTGTGGACGATGAGGCGTCCGGTGCGCGAGCTCTCGTAGCGGCTGAGCGCGGCCGCGACGGCGCGCTGGGCGGCGGTGGGTAGGCCCCCCTCGCTCGACGCGGAGGCGACGGTGGCGTCGCCGGCGACGTTGGCGCCGGAGCCGTCGATCAAGGTGATGACGACGCTCTGGGGGGCGTCGTTCTGGGTCCAGACGGTGACGAGGACGACGAAGTCGACGCCGAGGGCGTTGGCGACGGCCGGCGCACAGGAGACCTCGTGGCAGTCGCGGTTGGGGTCGGCCATGAGGCGGGTCTGGGCGTCTTGGAGGCGGAGGACGGTGAGGTCTCTCGCGGCGAGGGCGTCGGTCGCGGCGTCGATCGCCTGCATCGAGACTTGCTCGGGGGCCGGGCGCTGCGGCGGGGTGCCGGGGCGGAGGAGAGCGCACGTCTGCGCGTCGACGGCCCCGGGGGCGGCGAGGACGGCGAGCGCGCTCGCGAGGAGCAAAAGCAATGATGGTTGTCGGTGGGTCATGGCTGCGTTTCGTGTTCGTGCGAAAGCGGTCGAGGAGGGTGGCTCACCATGCGCCGACGAGGCTGGCGCCGAGGCGGTCGGCGGAGGCCCACGGGACGAGGCTCGCGGTGGGGGAGGTCGCGGCGGCGGCGCTCGAGGAGCCGTCACCCCGCAACGCGTGATGCACCATCGCGCCGAACGGGACCCAGAGGAGGCTGGCGCCGTTCGCGACGATCAAGGGGCCGAAGGGGACGCCGCCCTTCTGGAGGTCCATGCATCGGTCGTCGGCGCACTGGTTCTCGGTGCTCCACACGACGGCGCCGACGACGATGGCGGCGAAGCCGACGCCGCCGAGGACCCACGGCCACCACGCGTCGAGCGACTCGTCGATCGCGAAGGTGGCGCCGACGCCGAGGAGGACACTGCCCGCGATGCCCGCGGCGAGGACGGGGGCCAAGAGCTCGTCGCGGCGGTCCTGGCGAAGCTGGAAGTCGGCGTCCCCGAACACCGCGGTGCGCGCGTAGTCGGCGCGGGCCTGCCACTCGACGCCGAGGCCCCACGCGACGCCGACGCCGGCGAGCCCGACCGCGCCGATGGTGAGGCCGATCGCGAACCACGGTCCGCCTTCGGCGTCGCCCGTGTATCCGCCGCCGCCGTCACCGCCCTCGAACACGGGCTCGTCGTCGTACGCCTCTTCGTTGCGCAACGCCTCGGCGACGGCCTCGAGCGCGCTGCCCCGCAACGCGCCGTGCATGCGCCACGCCCACTCGTCACCGTAGCGCTCGACGTGCGCGAGGGTGCCGTCGGCGATGAGGTACGCGACGCGGACGCCTTCGATCTCGGCGAGGCGCTCGGTGTCGCCGCGGACGCGCCGCTCGAGCTCGGCGCCGCTCGGGTAGCGGAGGCGCGCGGCGCCCTCGAGCTCGTCGAGGCGCTGCTCGAGGGTGGGGTCGAGGCGGATCTCGCGGGCCGAGCTGTCGATGGTGACCCAGCGTGGGCTCGTGCTCGCGTCGCCGCAACGTACCTGGACGGCGTAGTCGCCGGGCCAGAGCGGGAGGCGCGCGGGGGTGTCGCCGACCGTGATGCCGTTGACGCGCAGGCGACAGCGTTCGGAGGACGAAGGGGTGCTGACGACGAGGGCGCCGCTCGGATGCCGGAGCTGCATCCGGCGCAAGAGCGCGATGACCTCGGGGGGATGGACGTTGGGATCCGGCTCGGGGGACGGGTCGATGCGGAGCAGGCGCTCGAGGGTGCGCTCGACGGCGGCGGAGTCGTGCTGGTTGTTCTGGGCGCGCGCGAGGAGCATCGCGAAGTCGGTGGCGTGACGGCGCAGCGAAGGATCGTCGCCGACCCGCGCGCGGTGCTGCTCGATCGCGGCCAGCTCGGGTTGGAGCGCGGCGATCGCCTGTTGGTCGCGGCCGAACGCGACTTCCTCGAGGAGGCGCTCGAACGCGGCTTGATGCCGCGGCGCGTCCCAGCTGCCCATCGCGGTGACCCGGCGCTCCGTGCCGCCGATGCGGCGCCAGCCGCCGTTCGGATCCTCGGCGAGGTGAGCCTCGAGCGCGCGGACGAGCGCGAGCTCGCGCTCTCCCGGCTCGGTGGTCGAGGCGGTGACGATGATCGACTGTGCCCTCGCCGTCCCCGCGGAGCATGTCGCCCAGAGCAGCGCGCCCAGCGCGAGCTTGACGAACGGGTGCCCAGGAGCGATCGGACGGCGCGTCACGTAGGCTCGATACCACACGCGCGAAGCGCAGCTCAACTTGTCTCCCGGGCGGGGTGACGGGCTCGATGACGATGTTTCGATGGCCACGGCGCTCTCCATCGGGCGGGCTCGGCGGGCGGTTGCGCGCGCTGAGCGATTTTCTTTTCGGAGGCGTCGAGAGGAGCGAGACGCCTCAGAGGCGGACGGTGACGCTCGCGCGACCGCCGGGCTCGACGTCGACGGATCGCGAGCGCGAGGTGCCGCCGCGCACGACGCGGATGCGGTGGCGGCCCGGGGGGACGGTGACGTGGGCGCGATCGCGGCCCGCCGCGCGTCCGTCGACGAAGATCTCGCCGAACGGGATGGCGGTCACCGTCAGGTGGCCGGGCTCTCCCTGCTCGGCCGGGGCGGGCTCGCCTTCGTGGGCGGGCTCGACCGGCGGAGTCGGCGCCGGCATCTCCACCGCGCCCGCGCGTTCGGGGTTCGCTTCCTCTCCGTTCGGGTCGGGTTCCTCTCGGTTCGGGTCGGGCGTCGGATCCACGTTCGCCGCGTCGTTCGACGCGGTCGGGGACGGCTCCTCCGCCACGACGCGAGCGGGCGCTTCGACGACCGGCGGTGGCACGGCGACCTTCGGCGCGACGGGATCCTTGTCGGCCACGACGGTGACCTCTTCGTCGTCGCCCGGGCCGGCGACGAGCGCGCCGAACAGACCGGCGATCGATCCGAGGATCGCGAGGACGGCGATCGCGCCGACGACGCGCCAGTCGATGCCGTCGGGCTGCGCCTCGAGCTCGGGCCCCGACGGAAGAGGAGCCGTGTCGATGACGCCATCGGTCTCGGGGACGGAGTCGGGAAGGCGCAGCGTTCCTTGCGATGGCGAGGACGGCGGCTCGGGGGTGGGCGCCGGAGACACGACCCCGCGCGGGACGGGGTGGGTCGTGGACAAGCGGACGTGCGAGCTCGAGCCGGTGCGGAACGGCTGGAGCAGCCGCCGGACTTCCTCGCAGCTCCCGGGGCGTCCCTCGGGAAACTTGTCCATCATCCGACGGACGAGCGCGTTGAGCTCGTCCGGGACGTCGGGCCGCAGTGCCTTCACCTCCGGTACGGGCGCCTGCATGATCTGCATCACGAGCATCGGATAGCTGTCGTGGTCGTAGGGGACGCGGCCGGTGAGCGCCTGGTACATGACGACGCCCATCGCGTAGATGTCGAGGCGCGCGTCGACGTCGATGTCCCCACGGCACTGTTCGGGCGACATGTAGTACGGCGTGCCGAGCGCCGCGCCGGTCTTGGTGAGGCGATGGTCACCGTCGGCGAGGATCTTCGAGATGCCGAAGTCGAGCAGCTTCACGAATTCCGCGTCGCCGCCGAGGTTCGTCAAGTAGATGTTCTCGGGCTTCAGGTCGCGGTGGATGATGTCGCGCTGGTGCGCCGCGGTGAGCGCGTCGCAGGCCTGGCTCATGATGCGCGCGAGCTTGTCGGGGGGCTGCGGGCCTTGCTCGCGGATGTCGTGGCCGAAGTCGCGTCCCTCGAGGAACTCGAGGACCATGTAGGGCGCGCCGTCGTCCAGCTCGCCCATGTCGGTGACCTCGACGATGTTCGGGTGGGCGACGGTCGCCGCGACGCGCGCCTCGCGGAGGAATCGGCGCACGATCTCGGGGTCTTCGGCGAAGCGCGCGTGCAGCACCTTGATCGCGACGCGCCGACCGATGAGCAGGTGCTCGCCCTCGTAGACCGCGCCCATGCCGCCGGTGCCGATGCGACGCACGAACTTGTACCGCCCCGGGAGCTCGAGGCCCACGTAGCGATCCTTCTTCGTGGCGGGTGGTGTGTGGGTCACGGCTGACTCGTGGATCGTGGCTATAGCGCGAGGCAAGGCGAGTCGACACAGCTCGCGGCGACGCACTGCTGACCGACGTCGCAGAGCGGGCTGCCGGGACACGTCGACGAATAGAGGAAGCAACGGAACGTGCCGTCGTCGACGCAGCTCATCTCGGCGCCACACTCGTCGAGCGCCTCGAACCACCAGTAGTCCGGAGGCTGGCTCGGGTGGGTGCACGGGGTGTCGGCGTCGAGCTGACGGCAGGTGCCGCTCCGGCAGGTGCCGCGGAGGCATCGATCCGTGCAGGGATCGCCGAGGTCCGGGAGCGCGTCGCAGGTGCCGGCCGCGGAGCAACCGAGGCCGAACGGGCACACGACGGTGGCGCCACACGCCTCGCCGGGCGCCGCGATCCGCCGGCAGGTTCCGCTCGCGCAGCGGAGGCCCACGTCGCACTGACCGCTGGTCGTGCAGCTCACGCCCTCGGCGCGCGCCGGTTGGCACATGAAGTTGTCGCACGCGAGGCCGGCGGCGCAGCGTCGGGTCAAGCCGCAGCTCTGGCCCTGGGCCGCACCGGTGCAGCGGTTCGAGCCGTCACACACGAGGCCGGCGGCGCAGCGGCCGTCGTTCGGGGTGCAGGGGTCGCCCTCGTTCGGAATCGGCTGACAGAGGTCGTCCAGAGGACCGCCCGCATCGCAGATCAGTCCGGGCTGGCACGCGATCCGGCACGGCTCGCCGTCTCCCGGTGCGGGGACGCAGCGCGAGGTGGCGAGGTCGCAGTCCTGGTCGATGCCGCAGCCTCCCGTGCACGGAAGCCCCGCGCGAGGGGTGCAGGCGCCGGGACACGAGAGCGACGTGTCGCAGATGCCGCCCGCACACTCGAAGTCGAAGCGGCATGGCTCGGCCGCGCCGAGCTGGGGAACGACACCCGGGAACATGGGTCGGTCGCCGGGGGTGTCGCGGAGCTGCGCGAGCACGCTGCCGCACCGGGCGACCTCGTCGAGGTCGAGCGTGATGCGGCCGTCGAGCACCGCCGAGAAGACGTACGCGCTCAGGCTCGAGCCGACGTCGGGATCCCACGCGTGACAGACCGCGGCTTCGAGCGACTCGGCGGAGGGGTTCGTCTCGCTCGCAAATACGTTTTCGTTCTGGATGAGGCAGGCGCACGCGAGGCTCCGCGCCTCGAGCACGATCTGGAGCGGCGTGCAGTCGGTGCGACCGCGGCACGAGACGCACGCGTCGGCGTCGCACTCAGGCGCGCTCGCGGGGCAGTCGGCGTCGCTGCGGCAGTCCACGCACGCGTTCGCCTCGCACACGCCGGTCGCGCAGTCGGCGTTCGCGAGGCACTCGACGCAGTCGCCCGAGGCGGCGTCGCAGTAGGGGGTCGGAGATTCGCAGGCGACGCCGCAGGCGGCGGCGTCGACGTCGGCGGCGTCTCGCCCCGCCGCGTCGATGCCGGCCGCGTCGCGCACCGCCGCGTCGAGCCCGCCGTCCTCATCGGCCACGCACCGGTCGCCGGCCGAATGGGTGCCCTCGGGGCAGCCTCCGCAGCCGACCATGCCGCCGACCAGGCCGCCGACCATGCCGCCGACCAGCGCGAGGGTGAAGAGACGCGCCAGCGCTCCCGCGCGTGCTGATCCGTTCGCCATGCGGGCCCTATCGCGCGTCGATGTGACCGGTTTCCTGGGATCGACGGCGTCCGCGGGCGGTGCCATCCGACGATGCTACCCCCTCCGTCCTCGCGGGGACAACCCGTCTTCCCTAATCGCGTCCACTCGCTGTGAGGAACGCGAGTCAGGGGCAGAGAAAGCCCACGCAGCTCGCGCCGTCGCAGTAGCGATGCGGGCCGCAGAGGCCATCGGGGCTGCTGAACGTGCACGTGGTGGCCGGCGCCTGACAGCGAGGCGCGCCGCTCGCGTCGAGGATGCAGTCCGCCGCGTCGCCGCACTCGTCGAGCGCCTCCGCGCGTACGCCAGACGGCGGGCTCGGGCAGCTCGCACCCGCGGCGGCGGGCGCGCACGTGCCGGAAGCGCACACCCCGCGGAGGCACGTCGCGGTGCACGCCTCGCCGAGATCGGGGAGCGCGCTACAGCGACCCGCGCGGCACTCGGTGCCATACGCACACGCGTCGCTCGCGGTGCAGGCCGCGCCGGGGGCTCGCACGGGGCGGCACGCGCCGCCCTCGCACCGCAGCCCCTCGCCGCACTCCCAGCGCGCGCTACACGCCGCGCCCTCTGCCAGCGCCGCGACGCACGTCGCGCCGTTGCACACGAACCCGGGGCCGCAGAAGAGGTCGTGATCGACGCCGTCGGGGCCGCATGCAGCGCCGAGCTCGCGGGGCTGACACTGTCCGAACACGTCGCAGTCCAACCCGGGGCTGCACGTGCCGTCGACGAAGCACGACTGCCCCGCCGTCGGCAGGACCTTGCATCGCTGCATCGACCGGTCGCACCACAAGCCGTCCTGACACCAGGAGTCGCATGGCTGATCGAGACCCGGCAGCGCCGCGCACCGCGAGGTCGTCGGGTTGCAGTCGAGGCGGACCCCGCAGTCCGCGCTCGACGTGCAGCTCATGCCGAGTCGGGTCTCGCAGCGTCCGGGGCACGTCGTCGGCGCGGAGCAGGTCCCTTCGGCGCACTCCTGCCCGCTGACGCAGGCACCCGTGCCGGTGACCTCGGCCTCCGAACCCGGGAACGGGAAGCCGAGGAGGAGGAAGTTGGTCGAGGCCTCGAGGAGGAGGTCCGCGCGATCGCAGCGGGCGAGGCGCGCGAGATCGAGCGAGAGGCTGCCGTTCAGCGCGGGCTCGAACACGAGATCGAGGACGGTGCTCCGCACGGTGGCGTCGAACGGCGAGCAGTACATCGCTTCGATCGATCCGGGAAACCCGATGTTCGCGAGCATCGCCTCTTCGCGGATCAAGCAACCGCAAACGAGGCTGCGCGCTTCGATCACGGTCTGGTAGGGCGTGCAGTCGGTGCGGCCGACACAGGAGACGCAGCTCCCCGCTGCGCACTCGGGCAACGAGGCGGGGCAGTCGGCGTCGTCGCCGCATCCCACGCACGCGTGGTCCGCGCAGACGAGTCCGGGTCCGCAGTCGGCGGTGTCGACGCACTCCACGCAGCTGCCGCTCGTCTCGTCGCAGACCGGGGTCGGCGCCGCGCACGCGCCGCACGTTCCCGCGTCGGCGGGGATCGCGCCGTCGCCGACGGTCGCCCCATCGCTCGGCCCGCCGTCGTCGAGCGGGCTTGCGTCCATCGGAACGCCACCGTCGTCACGGATGCAGCGGTCGCCCACCCGCACCGATCCGGCGGGACAGGGGGGATCTCCGCATGCCCCCAAGAGCGCGAGGGAGGCGGCGAGCGCGACGAGCGAGAGCGGTCCTGAGCATCGTGTCATGTTCGGTTGCGAACGTACTCGCCCGGGACGCACGTGTCGAGCATGGCGCCGCCACGACGCACGCGGAAATCACTTCGATGGGCACGCAACCGCGCGTTCGACGCGGCGATAGGGGCGCCCGTAGGAGGAATTCCCATGCTCAGTCACCGAACGTTCGTCCTGTTCTCGTTCTGTCTCTCGATCGGCGCGTGCGAAGGCGCGCTCCCCCTCGATTCCGACGCAGGTCCAGAGAGAGAGAGGGACGCAGGGGCGGGCGCCGCGGCCGACGGCGGCCCGTCGGTACCCCTCACCCCCATCGACCTCACCCTGCGTCGCGACGCCGTCGGAGCGTGGGGGCCGATCGAAGTGGAGGCGTCCGCGCCGATCGTCGAGGGCTCGATCGTCGTCGAGCTCACGAGCGACTACGGGGACACGATCCCTTGCGACGTGCGCTACGACGCGGACGCGCGCCTCATCACGCTCGTGCCCGACGGCCTCCTGACGCAAGGGACGATGCACTCGCTCCATGTCTCCGTGCGAGGGCCCGAGGGGCGGGAGGGCGAGGTCGACGCGCGGGTGCGCGCGCTGCGGAACTCGCGGCTCGAGGTGCGCGCTCTGGCCGCCGATGGAGATCTCGACGGTCTGGTGCGGTATCGATATGCGGACGACGGCACCGCGCTCGGCTACGACGAGTACGGTGCGGGTCCCGATGGCGTCCGCGGTACGCCCGATGACGTGGTCCTCGCGAGCCTCGTCGTGATCGAGGCCGTCCGACGGCGGGAGGAGCGGGGCCTCGTGTTCCCCGGCCCGGATGGAGTCTTCGGTACCGACGACGATGGGACCGGACCCGCCGTGCTGCACCGGCGCGATCGGTACCACCTCGACGAGCATGGACAGACGATCCGAAGCGAGCAGATGGAGGCAGGGCCAGACGACGTGCTCGGCACCGCCGACGACACGATCGCGAACTACTCGATCCTCTATCGGGACGGCCGTGGAGCCCACGTCGCGCACATCTGGTACGCCGACCCGGGTCTCGACGGAGTCCTCGGTACTCCGGACGACGTGGCGGGCCAGTACTACGAGATCGAGGTGGACGGAGTCGGCGATCGGATCGCCGGCCGCCGGAGCCTGGATCCAGGGCCGGACGGCCAGTGGGGGACCGACGACGATACGTGGGACGGCTGGCTGGCGACCCGCGAGCTCGCGGATGGCACCGAGCTGACGTACGGGGTCGTCGCCGAGCCCGCGTACTCTGGGCTCTACCGCACGTACATCGACGAGCTCGGCCGGCCGACGCTGCGCCTCTTCATCTTGGGCTCCGGCCCGGACGGCGAGGCCGGGACCGACGATGATGTGATCGGCGGCCGCCATCACTTTTCGTATGGTGAGGACGGCTCGTTGCGGCGCAAAGAGAGCTACTACGAGGGCGCCGACGGCGTCTCCGGGACGGAGGACGACGCGCTCGGCGCCGTCGTCACCTACGCAGGGCTCTGACTCGACGCGCGCCTACGGGTTGATGTGTCCGCGGATCGTCTCGTTGACGGCGTTGTACGCGGTCTTGTAGTTGAACCAACCCCTCGCGATGTTCGTGAGCTGGGTCGAGTACGTCTCTTCGTCGTAGGGCTCTTCGGTGCTCGCCTGCTCGAGGGCCGCGATGTAGTCGTTCCACGCGCCGCGGAGCTCGACGAGCGCGTGCGTGAGATCGGTGATCTGCGTGGCGAGATCCTCGGGCGGGATGAGCTCGCGCAGGCCGGGCTCGTGCTCGTTGAGCTTCACGATGCACTGCGTGCGTACGAGCTCGGCGTAGCGCCGCGGCGCGCGGCCGGCGCGCTCGTTGATCGCGCGGCGCACATCCTGATCGCTGCTGAGCCGATCCAGTTGCTGACCGGGGAGCGCGCACGCCCAGAAGCCGTCGAAGTGCTCCTGCTTCATGCCGTTCACCGCGCGGCCGATGTTCCCGTACGTCTCGCTGTCGTCGCCGCCGTTGACCAAGACGACGTAGCCGATGCCGAACGTCACGAGCAGGGCGGCGACGATGCCCGCGACCAGCACCCCCGTGTTGCCCTTCTTGAGCGCCTTCTCGTCGTCGGCCAACGACGACGACGGCGTCAAGCCCAGTGACGGGGGTGGACCTCCACCGACCTCGGGATCGTTCGGACCGTCGCTCATCGGCTCCTCCGGCGGGGGAGCGTATCAGCACGGGTCACTCTTGTCCGAGGTCGAGGCTGAGCCCGTCGCCGCCGCCCCCGCCCCCGCCCCCGCCCAAGGACAGGTCACCGCCGCCGCCGAGCCCGAGCCCACCACCTCCGCCGCCGCCGAGCCGCTCGTCGTCGCCGAGCAAGCTCGGACCCCCACCGCCGCCGCCGAGGAGGCTCGGTCCGCCGCCGCCCCCCGTGCCGAGCAACGGCGAGTCGAGCGAGAGCGAGCTCGGATCACCGAGCCCGACGTCCGAGTCGTCCCACTCGCCCTCGTCTCCGTCCGCGAGCGGCGCCGCTTCGTCCTCGATCGGCTCGAGCGCGGTCGGGCCGAGCATCCGCCGGATCAGCTCGCGCATGTCGGACTCGCGGCGCGGCGGCGTCCGCTCGAGCACCGCGTGCGCCTCGCGACGCATCAGGTCGTAGCGCGCGGCCTGGCGATAGATGCGCGCGGCCATGAGCCGGGTCTGGATGTCGCCGTTCTGCTCGACCGCCTGCTGAGCGCGTTGCACCGCGCGATCGATCTCGCCGGTCGACGCGTAGTACTCGGCCCACAGCTGAGGCAGCAAGTGGAGTTGCGGGTCGATGCGCTCCGCTTCCTGGAGCTCGGCGCGCGCCTCGTCGGTCTCGCCGCGGGTGAGGTGGATCGCGGCGAGGGTCGCGCGGGCCGACGCGAACTCCGGGTACTCCTCGAGCGCGGCGGACACCTCGCGCGACGCGCCCTCGACGTCCTGCTGCGCGAGGTAGACGCTCGCGAGCAGGTTGCGCCGGGGGCCGTCGCTGCGGAGCTGCTTGGCGCTCGTGAGCTCCTCGAGGCCTTCGTCGGCCTGGCCGGCCGCGAGGAGGATGGCGCCGCGGACCGCGCGGTTGGCGGCGGACCGGCCATCGAGGCGTAGCGCCTGGCTCGATGCCTCGACCGCGCGCTCGGGATCGGACTCCCGCGAGAGGAGGTAGAGCGCGCGGTGTCCGAGCATCGCGCCGATCGCCTCGAGGTCGGTGAGCGGGCGCAGCTCGCTCGGCGCAACTTCCCGTCCTTCGTACGGATCGTAGGTCGTCGGCTCGCCCTCGCCGGGCGTCCCCGGATACACCGCGACGACGTAGTAGCCGAGCTGGCCGGACGGATCGGCGGGGCGGCGCTCGCCCTCGTACTTCACGGCCTCGGCGACGATCGCGGGGACGTCGACCGCACGGAGCGCGCTCGCCATGAGCGCCGCGACCTCGAGCGGATAGAGGTGGTGGTGCGCGCCGTCCTCCTGCATCCACTCGAGCACCTGCTCGGGCAGCGCGGGCGGCGTGTTGCGCGGGATGCCGAACGACCAGCGCTCGAACGCGCCCTCGGACGCGCGCGCGCGGATGGCGGTCTGGATCGCCTCGGCCTTCGCGGTCGGCGTGCTCGCCGATCCGACGGCGTGCTCCGCCCACTCCTCGATCGGGTCGGTGGAGACGAGGAGCATGTTGAGCTGGTGCGCGTCGACGCCGCGGGCGCGGAGATAGCCGGTGACCTCGGAGCGATCGAGCGCCGCGAGCGGGGCGTCGCCCTCGACCGTCTCGGCCGCGTCGCCCGCCCACACCGCGTAGGCGATCGCCCCGGCCGCGATCACGCCACCGGCCACCGCCCACATCATCCACGGCGGGCGCTGGCGCTCCGCGTCGGACCGCGGCGCGGCGACCGTCTCGAGGCCGTTGACCCGCATGCAGCTCGGGCAGCGCGGCTTCTTCTCGCCCTCGTGGACGAAGGTCTTGTCGCAGTGGACGCAGAGATACTTGGTCATGGGGCTGCCAGGGGCTAAACGGTTCGCGATGGGGGTGCAACCCGCGAGCGCCGCGAGAAGTCCCGAGGAGCTGGACTGCCTCGCGTGCGGCGCGTGCTGCCGAACCGGCGCGGACGGCCGGATCCTCGTGCCGGCGGAGGATCTCGTGCGCTGGCGCCGGCTCGGGCGCGAGGACCTGTGCGAGCAGCTCCAGCCGGGACACTTCTCCGAGCTGGCGTTCAAGACGCGCACCGACGGATCGTGCGTGCACCTCGGGACCGAAGAGAGCCCGAACGCGTGCGCCATCTACGCGATCCGCGGCACCACGTGTCGGGAGTTCGAGCGCGGCTCCTGGCAGTGCCTCGAGTTCCGTCGCGACTTCGGGATCGACGGCTCGCCTCCACGCGAGTGACGCGTGGGCCGGTGATGCTGCGCGTGCGGGTGATGCTGCGCGCGCGGGCGTGACGCCGCGCACTGGAGCACGCAAAAAGCGTTAATCGGCCCTTGACCCCGCGTCGCCGATCGGGCATGCGGGAAGTAGTTCAGAGGAGATCGCCGATGAATGATTCCATTGCGCACATGATGAACGTCCAGCGAGCTCTCGATGCCTTCGGCGTCGACTTCGCGGCGGGTCTCGCGCAGGATCGTTGCGGCAAGCTCCCGCTCGGTTGGGCTGACCGACCGCGAACGCACCGAACGCGAACGCACCGAACGCGTTGACGCGATCCGACGGGCGCTGACTCGCCCGCGGAACGTCTTGACGTGGAGGGCTCGGACTCGAAGTCCGAGCTCGAGGCCGAGCTGGCTCGGCGTCGCGCGCGATCCGATCGGCCGATCGGCTCGGCGCACGACCGCGCGTCGCGAGGCTCGCCGTCGGCGTCGCATCAGGAAGGAACGGCTCTCACCGTTCGTTCCGGCGCGACCCGCGATCGGACGTCGACGATCCCCCGCTCTTGCGCCCCCGCGCGCCCGACTTCCCTACGTGTTCCTTCGTTCCTTGGTGTTCGACCCCCGGAGTGCTCCCGTGTCCATCGCAAATCAACCTTCGTTGCCCTGGAGACACAGACCCTTTCCCGAGCTGGTTCGCGCCGCGTGGCCCATCGCGGTCTCGATGTTGAGCTACGGCGTGATGACGCTCGTCGACACGCTGTTCGTCGGCCGCCTCGGCGCGTCGGCGCTCGCCGGCGTCGGGCTCGGCGGCGTCAGCTTGTTCTTCGACATCTGTTTCGGCATGGGCGCGCTGCGCGGCGTCAAGGTGCTCACCAGCCAAGCGGTGGGGGCGAACAAGCCGGAGCTCGGCCGCACGTGGCTCGGCGCGGGCGCGATCATGATGGTCGCGATCGCGCTCGGCTCGGTCGCCGCGGGCATGCTCGTCGCGTCGCAGATCCACCACGTGGCGGACAGCGCGGCGGCCGCGGGGCACGCCGCGGTCTACCTCGTCATCCGCGCGCTCGCGACACCGATCGTGATGATGTTCGTGCTGGTGCGCGAGTACCGCTACGGGCTCGGGGACACGCGCTCGCCGATGGTCGCGTCGGTGACCGGGAACCTCGCCAACATCGCGCTCGACGCGGTGTTCGTGCTGGGTCTCGACATGGGCGTGGCGGGCGTCGCGCTGGCGACCGCGCTCGCGCAGCTGCTCGAGCTGAGCGTGCTCCTCGTGATCGCGCGGAAGGATCTCTCGCCTCGGATGCCGACGCGCGCGCAGCTCGCCGAGCTGTGGCGCATCGGGTGGCCGACCGGCTTGCAGTTCCAGCTCGAGCTGGGCTCGTTCGCGTTGCTCACCGCGATCGTCGCCTCGATGGGCGACGTGCAGCTCGCGGCGCATCAGATCGCGCTCCAGGTCTTGCACCTCTCCTTCCTGCCGACCGCGGCGTTGTCCGAGGCGGCGGGGATGCTGGCGGGACAAGCGGTGGGCGCAGGTCGAGTGCGGCTCGTGCGCGTCGTGGCGCGCTACGCGCTGATGGGCTCCGCGGCGTACACGGGCATCTGCACGATCATCCTGATCGTGTTCGGACGGCTCATCGCGAGCGCGTTCACCGACGACCCGGCGCTCTTGTCGGCGACCGTATCGCTCTTGTGGATCGCGTCGCTCTTCCAAGTGGCGGACGGCGCGGCGATCGCGGCGCGCGGCGTCCTGCGCGGGGTCGGGGACGTCAAGTTCCCTGCCTCGGTCGGGATCGTCGCGGCGTGGGTGTGCACGCCTCCGATGGCGTGGCTCTTGGGTCACGAAGCGGGGCTGGGCGCGCTCGGCGGCTGGATCGGGCTCAGCGTGGAGATCATCGCGTGCGCGCTGATCTTCTGGTGGAGGCTCGAGCGCCTCGGCTGGATCGGTCACGCCAAGCGGGCGCGCGCGCAGCTCGCGCTGGCGTAGTCGAGAGCAGCGCGGACAGAGACGCTCTTCGTCATGTCGTCTCCTCGCGAAGGACGACGAGACGGAGAGCGTTGCTCCGATTCGTTGTGCTCAGCAGCCGGTGCGGCCGGTGGACTCGACGCAGCCGCAGGTGCCGCAGCCGCTCGCGCGATCGCGCCAGCGTCCGTCGCAGCACTGGTAGCCGGCCGAGCACGCGCGGTCGTGATAGGTGCCGCCGTACGAGTGGGTGCACGACGCGCCGGTCGGAGCGGGAGCGGGGGTCGCGCTGCAGCCGGTGTGTCCGGTGGTCTCGACGCACGCGCAGGTGCCGCAGCCGCTCGCGCGGTCGCGCCAGCGCCCATCGCAGCACTGGTAGCCCGCGGAGCACGCGCGATCGCCGTACGTGCCGCCGTAGGTGTGCGTGCACGAGGCGCCGCTCGGAGTCGGAGTCGGAGTGGGCGTGGGCGTGGGCGTAGGCGCGGGGGAGCTCGCGCCGCACACGCGCCCGATCGCGAAGCCGGTGCCCGGTGAGCGCGACAGCCGGCTGATCGTCGCGGGCCCGGCCGCGCCGTCCTCGGCGATGCGATCGCTCGGGTGGTTGGCGTTCCACAGCCGCTGGAACGCGAGCACCGAGAGGCGCCGCAGGTCGTCGCCCGGCGCCTCGTAGTGGACGGGATCGCTGCTCGGAAGCGGCCGCGCGAAGCCGGCCGAGAGGAGCGCCGAGTTGAGCGAGGAATAGTTGCTGACGTCGATCGCGCGGCCGGTCTCGTGGTTGCTGCGACCGGGCGCCGCGGCGACCGAGCAGCCCCTGCCGAGGACGTACTGCTCGGCGACGGTGCGGAGCGCGCTGTTGATCTGGACGGTGCGGCTGCGCGCGACGCTGAGCAGCATGTCGCGCCCGCGCGGCGACAAGTAGAGATGCACCCTCGAGTGCGTGGGCACGATGTTCGGGTGGCTCACCGGGACGAGCGCGCCGCCGCTCAAGCACTCCATCTCGTCGAGGAGCTGCCGGCTGATCCCCTCGGTGCCCGACGTCGAGCAGCCGCTCCCGAGCGAGCTGAGGGAGAGGCCGTCCGCGCTCAGCCCGAGGTCGTCGTCGATCTCCTCGTCACCGTGCACGTCGAGCGGCTCGACCTCGGCCGCGCATGCCTGGACGAGAGCGATCAGCGACAGCGCGATCAGGAGCAGAGTCGTGCGTCGGGCCACCGGGCCACCTCCGAGCCCCCTCTGCGCAAGGTTCGTGCACGAGCGATTCTGCACGGCTCCGCGTCCCGGTGCGGCGTGCACTCCGCAGCGAAACCCGGGGGTCGCGCGCACCGATCGTCCAGAGTCCGGTCGCTCGCGCGATCGATGCGGACTCCGCGCTCACCCCGCGGGAGGCCAGAAAAAGGGCGCTTGGAGAGGTGCGGCCGGTCTCCATCGGTGACATCCTTCTCCCGTGCGGCTCGCCCCTCCACGCCCCGCCCGCACCCCCCTCACGTGGGTGGCGGTCACGTGCACCGCGCTGACGCTGGCCGCGGCGGCCGGCGCGCAGGAGGATCCCGCGGCGCGGAGCGAGTCCTTCAGCGCGTCCGAGCGTGCGGATCTCGAAGCGGGGCGGCTGGTGGTTCGCCGATCGACTCGCCATCGCGGACAGGCTCGGATGATCGGCGGCAGCGCCTGGCAGGTGGTGAGTCATTCGCCCGACGTCACGTGGCGCGCCCTGACCGACGCCGATCACTACTCGGCGATGCTGCCGGCGGCGGAGGACACCCGCGTCGTGGCGCACTCGCCGGGCGAGCGCGTCGTGCGCGTGCGTCACGCGGTGGGGCTCGTCCACGCCAGCTACCACCTGCGCCTCACCTACGATCACGCGCAGCGCGACATCGCGTTCCGCCTCGATCGTCAGCGGCCCAACGATCTGCGCGCGGCGTGGGGCTTTCTCAGCGTCGCGCCGTGGGGCGACGACGACGAGCACGCGCTCATCAGCTACGGCGTGATGGCCGACCTCGGCGGAGGCCTCTTCAGTGGGCTGATGCGATCGGAGCTGCACGAGTGGCTGCTCCGGGTGCCCGAGACGGTGCGCACCTATCTCGATGGCCCGGGCGGCCGTCGCTATCAGTAACGAGCAGGGCGCGGCTCAACGAGCAGGCGTGGCTCAGATGCTGGTGCGGCCGAGCGCGTCGCACGGGACGACGGAGAAGGACCCCGTCGCGGCGAGTCCGTCGCCAGTGAGTGAGATCGTCCCAACCATCTGACCCGTCGCGGCGTCCGTCGAGACGTCGACCGTACCCGTCAAGGTTCGTGGCTCCGCCTCGCCCTCCACGACGAGCTGGCCCGACGCGTCGAGCACGCCGTCGTAGGTGAACGTCGCCATCGCCGGGCGGAACGTGACGTACAGGCTGGGTCGCGGGCAGTCGTAGAACGCCGCGCCGGAGGCGAGGAGTAGATCGGTCGAATTCGTGAACCCGGCTTCGGTGCTCGCCGCGCCTCGATCGAACGAGCGTGTCTCCGCGCCGTCGACCCGCACGTCGAACATGCCCTCCATGCACGTCCGGGGATCCTCGTCGCGATAGAGGACCCACACGTCGCGCTGGTGCGAGACGCGCCCGTCGACGCAGGTCGCCTCGTGGCTCGAGCAAAACGCGTTGAGCCACTCGAGACAACGGAGCGGCGAGGGATCTTCGCACAGCGCGCCATCGGGCGCGGCGAGGAGCTCCGCGCAATCGCGGTACACGGGGCCGGCATCGATCGAGGCGCTCGCGTCGTCGCGCCCGTGCTGCTCCGCGCATCCGCCGAGCGCAACGAGCGTGACCCAGTACCACGCGGCCTGCCGCACGCCGGGACTATCGCACGTGAGCTGGCGCTCCGCATCGACGCATCGCGTCGCGCGCGAATCAGCCGGCGGCGGGTGGCTCGTTGGCCGGGGTCTGGGCGGCCGGCGGGGGCGCTTCGACGCGGAGCGACGCGACGCGCGCGATGCGATCCCAGAGCGCGTCGACGCCATCGCCGGTGATCGACGAGACGCCGATCGCAGGACGGAGGGGTCGTCCGCGCCGGTCCTTCCGGCCGCGGACGATCGCGTCGAGGGCGGCTTGGCGCTTACTGGAAGCGAGCTTGTCGAGCTTGGTCGCGACGAGGATGGGGCGCACGTCTGCGTGGTCGAGGAACTCGAGGAGCTGCTCGTCGTCCTCCTGAACGCCACGTCGGATGTCGACGATCACGACGGCGCCGCGCAGGCCGGCGCGCTCCGTCAAGAGGCCTTCCACCATCTTGCCCCACGACGCGCGCTCGGTCTTGCTGCGCTTCGCGTAGCCGTAGCCGGGGAGATCGACGAGGTCGAGGATCGACTCGCTCGTGCCCTTGTCTCCGAAGCGGAGAGTGGCCCGGAAGATCGCGAGGCCGCGCGTGCACCCGGGGGTGGAGCTGGTGCGCACGAGCTTCTTGCGGCCGAGGAGGCGGTTGATGAGGGTGGACTTGCCGACGTTGGAGCGACCGGCGAACGCGACCTCGGCGAATGCCGGTGCGGGGAGCTGTGCGTGCGCCGTGGCGGTCGCGATGAAGCGCGCGTCGAGGACGGTCGGCGGAGGGAGCACGCGGGGCATCGGAGGCGGACAGGTAGCGCGGCCGGGTGGTGGGCGCACGCCGCGAGCGGATCGAGCGGACTCGGGAGCTCGGAGCCGGACAACCGGGATCGGAAACCGAAACGGAACGGGCAGCGGAGCGGAGCCCGAAAAGGAACGGGCAGCGGGCTCGGTCACGGAATCGGACTACTCGGACTCGGAATCGGAATCGGACACGGAATCGGACACGGAATCGGAATCGGAATCGGACACGGAATCGGAATCGGAATCGGACACGGAATCGGACACGGAATCGGACACGGAATCGGACACGGATCGGAATCGGACACGGAATCGGACACGGAGTCGGACACGGAGTCGGACACGGAATCGGAATCGGACACGGAATCGGAATCGACTATGGAGTGGCCCGGCTGACAAGTATGCACCGACGCAAACCCGCAGCAAGCCTTGCGGGACTCGCGGTGTGCTCCGACTCGATGTGTGCAGAGGCCGTTCTGGAACGGCGT
>JBFWYI010000119.1:0-24383 GCA_050186575.1 Sandaracinaceae bacterium
TCGGACGTGCGCACCGTGATCGTGTCGCACTTCCACGCCGACCACGTCGCCGGTCTCGCCGACTTCGTGAACGCACGCCTCGTCTTCCTCGAGCATGGCCTGCGTCGCTTCGCGTCGCTCGGGCGGGTGCGCGGTACCGCGGCAGGCTTCTTGCGCGCGCTCTTGCCGAGCGATCTCGAGGAGCGCGCTTGGCACGTCCACCTCGGGCGCGACGCGGTGCCGCTACCCCCCGCGTGCGCGCCGTTCGGTCGTGGCGTCGATCTGTTCGGCGACGGGTCGATCCTCCTCGTCGAGCTGCCGGGTCACGTGCACGGTCAGCTCGGCGCGTTCGTGCGCGCGGAGGACGGGAGCTTCGACTTCCTCGTAGCCGACGCGTGTTGGACCACGGAGAGCTTGCGGCGCCGCCAGCTCCCGCACCCCATCACGCGCGCGCTGTTCACCGACTACGCCGAGTACGGCGTGACGCTGACGAAGATCGCGCACCTGATGGAGCGAGCCCCGGACGTCCGGATCGTCCCCGCGCACTGCGACGAAGTGCGCCGCGCGCGGATCCGCGCATGAGCGTCGATCGCGCGATCCTCGCGCGCTCGTTCGTGCGCGCGAGGATCGAGCCGCGCATCTTCCCCACGCGGTCCGCGTTGCTCGCGTGGCAGGATCGCAAGGTCATTTCCTTTCTCGAGTGGGCGCGCGTCCATTCGCGGCACCTCGACGAGCGCTTCCGTGGCCGCCCGACCACCGCCTGGCGCTCGCTGCCCATCACCGACAAGGCGGAGACGATGGCGCGCTGGGACGACGTCGTGACGGTGCCCGTCCAGAGAGACGAGGCGCTCGCCACCGCGCTCCGCGCCGAGCGGGAGCGCGACTTCTCGCCGACGGTGCGCGGCTACACGGTCGGACTCTCGAGCGGGACGTCGGGCAACCGCGGGCTGTTCGTCGCGTCGGCCGAGGAACGCGCCGAGTGGGCCGGCGCCGCGATCGCGCGCGTGGTGCAACGCGGCGTGCCGGGGCTCCTCCGGGCGGAGCGCGTGGCGTTCTTCCTCCGCGCGAGCTCGAACCTCTACGAGAGCGTGGGCTCGCGGCGAATCGCGTTCCGGTTCTTCGATCTCGCGTCGCCGTTCGATGCGCTCGTCGACCCGCTGATCGCGCACGCGCCGACGATCCTCGTCGCGCCGCCGTCGATGCTGCGCCTGCTCGCGGAGGCACGGCTCGCGGGCCGGATGCCGATCGCGCCGCGGATCGTGGTCTCGGTCGCCGAGGTGCTCGATCCGATCGACGAGGGTGTGATCCGGCGCGCGTTCGGGACGACGGTGCATCAGATCTATCAGGCCACCGAGGGCTTCCTCGGATCGAGCTGCGCCTACGGGACGATCCACCTCGCCGAGGACGTGGTCGTGATCGAGCGCGAGCCGGTCCTCGGCGCGACGAACGGCGCGTTTCATCCAATCGTCACCGACTTCCGCCGCCGCTCGCAGCCGATCGTGCGCTATCGGCTCGACGACGTGCTCGTTCCACGCACGTCACGTTGCCCTTGCGGCGCGGTGACCGCGGCGCTCGACCGAATCGAGGGGCGCGCGGACGACCTCCTCGTGGTCGGCGACGGACCGCTGTTCCCGGACTTCGCGCGGCGCGCGGTGATCCTGGCGGACGCGCGGATCGTCGACTACCGCGTGGTGCAGCGCGCGCGGGATCGCGTCGCCCTCTACGTGGATCCGCTCGACGCGTGGGACGCGGCCGCGAGCGCGCTCGAACGGGTCTTCGCGCAGCGCTGCGCGTCGGTCACCGTCGAGCGGCTGGACGCGCCGGAGCGCGATCCGTTGCGCAAGCTCCGGCGCGTGGTCTGCACGATCGCGCCGGGTCTCCGCTCGTGAGCGTCGCGCTCCACCTCGGCGGCGATCGCGCCATCGCGTGGCCGGACACCCGGGACGCCCGCGTCGCCCGCGCCTACTTCGAGCCGATCCTCCGCGAGGGGACGACGTTCGTCGCGCCCAACGTCGACGCCGACCTCGGGATCGCGATCGTCGACGCCGAGGTGGTGCCCTACACCGTCTCGCGCGAGCTCGGCGATCAGAGCTACGTCGTCTCGCCCTACACGCACTACATCACGTACGGCGCGGAGGAGATCGGCAAGCTCGAGACGCCCGCGCTCGAGGCGCCGCTGCGCGTCCTCGTGCGCGGGCTCGGCGCGCTGTTTCGAGCCGCGCGGTTCGATCGCGTCGTCTACGTCGACAACTGGCTCACCTCGACCACGCTCCACCCGCCGCTCCGCGCCAGCGGTTGGCGCGCGCTGATCGACGCGCTCGTCTGTGCCCACCCCGACCACGCGATCGTGGTGCGCGGCGTCGACCGGCGGGTGAGCGCGGCGCTCCGCGAGGCCCTCGCCGATCACGGCGCGCGCTTCGTGTTCAGCCGCCGCGTCCTGTTCCAGGATCCGAGCGAGACGCGGCGACGCAGCGACGCGAAGAAAGACCGCGCGCTCCTCGATCGAGCGCTCGCCGACCAGAGCTATCGGATCGTCGACGTCCGCGCGCTGGACGACGCGCAGCTGACGCGGGTCACCGAGCTCTACGAGCTCTTGTACGTCGTCAAGTGGTCTCGACACAACCCTCGGCTCACCGCGCGCTACGCGACGCACGCGATCCGCTGCGGCTTCCTCGAGGGGAGGGCGCTCGTCGCGCGCGAGGGATCGATCGATGGCGTGTTCGCGGCGTGGGTCCGGCACGGCGTCTACTACGTGCCGCTCCTCGGCTACGACACGCGGCTGCCGCGCGAGCGCGGCCTCTACCGGATGCTCGCCGCGCTCTCGAGCGACGACGCCCTCGCGCGCGGCGCCCTCGTCCACGACAGCGCGGGGGTGAGCGACTTCAAGCAGAATCGCGGGGCCGTCCCGGCGCTCGAGCACCTGGCGGTGTTCGACGCGCACCTTCCGCCGCACCGTCGGGCGCCGTGGCGCGCGCTCGGGACGCTGATGGATCGCATCGGGGCGCCGCTGATCGAGCGCTTCGATCTCTGAGCGGCGTGCCCGCGCCACCCGTTGCATGATGCGCGCGATCATGCGCGCCGGGACGGGTCTCCTCACGCTCGCTTTCGTCGTGACGCTCGCGATCGGGTGTGGGCCCTCGCGCCGTCGTTGGCAGGCGAGCGTACCGTCGTCGCCGAGCTTCACCGCGCTCGCGGTGGTCTCGATGGGCACACCGCTCTACGCGGCTCCGAGCCAGCGTGCTACGCAAGTGTACTTGCTGCCCGCGTTCCTCCGCGGCCGCGAGCCGCGCTCCTACCGGATGACCGCGCTCCGCGTGCTCGGCGAAGTCGACGGCTGGGTCGAGCTCGAGACGCCGGGGGAGCTCGAGCGCGCTCCGTGCGTCTCGTCGATCGAGCGGCTCCGTCCGTTCCGCATCCGCTTGTTCGCGCGCGCCGACGCGCTGCTTCCGGTCACCGCGCGCGAGGTCACCCAGACGTTCGCGGACGACACCGCGATCACCCTCGACCGCGGCGTCCCGCTCGAGCCGCTCCCGGGCACGCCGCTCTATCGCGCGCTCCTCGGAAACCTCAGCGCGGTGATCCGTTTGGCTGGCCCCGAGGTGAGCACCCGCTACTTCCCGAGCGAGCCGCGCGCCGAGGTGCCGACGCCGAACGAGGGTGTGCCGACGGATGTGCTCGCGCGCGGCGCGCTGATCCTCGGAGAGACGGGCCGCGTCGAGGTGAACGAGCCTGACCTCTTCGTCCCCGTCTACGGCGCGCGCGAGCGTGGGACGGGCGAGCGCATCCTCGAGCTGCGCACCGCGTGCGCCGTCGTGTTCGCTCGCGCGCCGAGCGACGCGCCCGCGTCGGGGTTGCTGGGCGTGCTGAGCTCCACACCGGACTCCGAGCCGCCGCAGATCGTGCTCCGCGCCGGCGCGTCGCTCAGCTGGCCCGATGGATCGCCGGCCGGCGAGATGCTGGAGCGCGTGGAGCTCGCGCGCCGCCTCGCTTCACGCGGAGATCGACGTTGCTTCGCGGTGCCGGTGCGCGATCACGTCCTCACGGACGACGACGACGACGCCACGATCGAGCTCTGCACCGACGCGGAGGACGCCCGCGATCCGACGGTGGGACCGGCCGACGCGCTCGATGCACCGTGAGGTGGTCGCGCGACAACGTCCATACCGTCGTCGGCCCGCGCGCGGGCGAGCGCCGACGACCGGTGCAAGCTCGGGGTGAGCGAACGTTAACGTTCGTAAAGATCGGCCTCGACGACGCGTCAAACGCTGACATTTTGGCGCGGAGCCTGGTGTCCGAGACGCGCTCGTTCCACAGTGGAGCCATGACCTCGATGCGCACCTCCTCGTTCGGCGTGGGCAGCTTCCTCCTCGCCGTGAGCGCTCTCCTCTCCAGTGCGTGCGGCTCGGTCGAGTACGGATCGGACGAGCCGACCTACGACATGAACGGAGGAATGGTCGTTTACGGCCCCTCGCAGGCGCCGAGCGCCGCGGGTACGAGCGGTGGCGTGGCGGTGCCGAGCGACGACGACGCGAGCGCCGCGTCGGGCCCCGAGATCACGATCTCGCTCTTCATCCGCGAGCTCGCGCCGTACGGGGACTGGCTCGAGGACCCGCAGTACGGGACGGTGTTCATCCCGAGCGACCCGGGCTACCGCCCGTACCGACAGGGGCGCTGGGTCGTCACCGAGGAAGGGATGGCGTGGGTCAGCGACGACGCGATCGGCTGGGCGCTCGACCACTACGGCGCGTGGACGCTGCTCGACGACGGGCGGTGGGCGTGGATCCCGGGGACCGACTGGTCGCCCGCGAACGTCGAGTGGCGCGCCGACGACACCTACGTGGGTTGGGCTCCGCAGATCTATGGCGGCACCGCGCCGGCGACGGAGTGGGTGTTCGTGCAGTCGACAACGCTCCTTTACTCCTACGATTCGTGGGCGACCGTGCCCTACGCGTCGCTGCCGACCGTCTACGCGTCGTGCTCGCCGCGGCGCTGGCGTCGCGGACCTTCCGCGCGTTGGATGGCGCGCGCAGGGATCCCCGCCCGCGCTCCGATCCCGACGACCCGTCCGGGACGTGGCCGCGCCGCCGCGCAGGGCGGTCGCGTCACGGTCCGACCGGGCTCGCTGCCGTCGGCGACCGGCGGGCGGGTGAGCGTGGCGCGAGGCACCCCGTCGGCGACGGGAGGCGTGGTGCGCGTGGTGCCCAGCGACGTGGGCAGCTCGAGCGCGGGGTTGCGCGAGGGAGCGCGCTGGGTCCCGCGCGAGACCGTCGTGCTCGGCGGACGTCCGGTGCCCGAGCACCGCGGTCCAGGAAACTACGTGGTCATGCCGGGCCCGCCCGCCGCGAGCGCCGAGCTCCACCCGGTGCGGCCTCCGGTCGGAGCCGATCCGCGCGTGACGGCCGGCGCGCCGCCGCTCCGGTTCGTCGGTCCGCGACCGCGGAGCACGCCGATGGCGCCCGGGCCGGTGGCGCAGGGTCCCATGGCGCAAGGTCCCGTGGCGCAAGGTCCCATGACCGCTGCACCGACGCGCGTGCCCGCGCCGATGCCCGCGCCGGCCCCGCGACCGTTCATCGTGGCCCCGCGCGGCTCGATGGCCGCGCCGCAGCCGGCGTTCGCCGGCCCGGCTCCGTCCTACGGCGCGCGCCCGATGCCGAGCCCCGCTCCGCGCGCGATGCCGAGCATGGCTCCTCGCCCCGCACCCGCGCGCCCCGCACCCGCTCCTCGGGTGTACGCAGCGCCGCGCGCATCGATGAGCGCCGCGCCCGCGCGGCCGAGCGCACCGGCGGCGCAGCCCGCGCGAGGATTCTCGGCGCGACCGTCCCCCTCCGCGATGCCGATGGCGCCGGCGGGCGGCGTCAGGGCGGGCGCCGCGCCGGGCGGGGCTCGCGTCCGCGTCCGCTAGGGACCGTCTCACCTCCTCGTCCTCCTGCACGTGCACGTACGAGTCGTGCACGTGCGCGGCTGAGGAACGCTCGCGCTCTTCACGCGGGCTGCCCGTGGTCCCCGCCCCGCGAATCCGCGGTCGCCGTGTCGATGCGCGGTGAGCGTCGCGACGACCTGCTCGAGGCGGCCGAGCGAGGTGTCCTAGAGACCGTAGGTCACGCCGCGCGTCACGAGGTGGCCGCTGACCCGACAGATGCTGCCGTCACGGATGTTCTCGAGCGAGACGTCGTTGAACTGGATGTCGGAGCGCGCGAGCTCCGGGTCGTACTCGTTGACGGTGACCGAGCCGGCGATCGGATCGGGGATGCGGCCGTTCCGCACCGCCAGGTAGTCGGTCGTCATGTTCGTCCAGATCTGCTGGCCGTTCATCACGTTGATCAGCACCTGGTTGTCGATCCGGTCCTGGGTGCTGATCGCGTGCGTCCCTTGGATGTGCGGGAGCATCAGCGAGAGCGAGCCGGTGAGCTCGTTGCCCGCCATCGCGGTGAGGCTCAGCACGTCCGAGGACGCGGTGACCATCCGGCGGCCGCTGAACGACGGAGTGCATGAGCCGCTGAACGTGAGGTTGACGTCGGGGGCGCGCGGATCGTCGCTCGGCGCGTCGCCGGTGGTAGGCAGGTTGACGATGCCGCCGCCTCCGCCGCCACCACCACCGCCGCCACCACCGCTCCCGCCACCACCGCCGCCGTTGTTGCCCACGACGACGATCGCCGCCACGACGCCGACGATGCCGATGAAGAGGACGGCGACGAGCGCCACCACACCACCGATCAAGAGACCCTTGTTGCTGCCGCTCGGCGCGGTCGTCTGCGGTGCGCCGAAGCTCGAGGGCGCGCCCATGTAGCCGGTCGGCGCGATCGGACCGCTCGGAGGCGCGCCGTACCCTCCGGCCTGCGGGGTCCAGTGTCCACCGCCCAGCGGTCCCGTGGTCGGTGCGCCGGCCGGCGTCGTCATCCCGCCGCTCGGATAGCTCGCCAACCCCGGCGTGATCGGATGATAGGGGGTGACCGCCTGCGCGTGCGGGTTCGTCGGCGGCGCGTAGGGAGCCGGCGTGCCGCTGGCGATCCGCGCCTTCACCGCGTCGAGATCGGCGATGAGCTCCTTCATCGTCGGGTGCCGCACGTTGCGGTCCGCGCTCATCGCGCGCAGCACCACCGCCTCGAGATCCGCCGGGCAGTCCGGCGCCGACAGCCGGATCGGGGTCGGGTGACCGCTCGCGATCTGCTGCACGAGCTCGAACAGCCCGTCCGCGTTGTACGGCGGTCGCCCGGTGATGCACTCGTAGAGCACGACGCCCATCGCGTAGACGTCGAAGCGCTCGTCGGCCTGCATCTTCGCGTTGAGCTGCTCCGGCGACATGTACCAGGGCGTGCCCATCGCGATCCCCGTGCGGGTCATGGGGCTGCCGGTCTGCCCGGGCGCGTCGTCGTCGTAGAGCTTCGAGATGCCGAAGTCGAGCACCTTCGGCGGGCGCGGGCTGCCGTCCTTCCCGACACAGAGAAAGATGTTGTCGGGCTTGAGGTCGCGATGGATGATCCCCTCGAGGTGTGCCTCGTGGACGCCCTTGCAGGACGGGACGATCACGTCCAGCGTCTCTTGGATCGACAATCTCCCGTGCCGGAGACGCTCCGCGAGCGACTGCCCGCGCAGGCGCTCCATCACGAGGAACGGAGCCTGTCCGTCCTGACCGACGTCGAGGATCTGGATGACGTTCGGGTGCTCGATCTTCGCCGTCGCGCGCGCCTCGGAGAGGAACCGCCCGAGCGCCTCCGTGCTGCGCGCCGACTCGGGGAGCATCCACTTGATGGCCACCGCGCGTCCGGTGGCTTGGTTCAGCGCCGCGAACACCGCGCCCATGCCGCCTTGCCCGAGGAGAGACTCGATCCGGTACCGAACGCCGATCACGTCTCCCGGCTTGGGCAGCTCGCTCATGCGAGCCGAAGGGTAAGCGGCGTGGATGGGAATTTCGAGCCAAGAGCAGTGGGCCGTGGCGGGCGGCCGGAGGGAGCGGCGTGTGCACCGGCCGAGCCTCCCGACCGAGGCCCTCGCGGTGCGGGCGAGCTTCGCGGTAGGCTCTATTCTCCGTGACGCGCGCCGCTGTCTCCGACGTACCGGTCGACGCCAAGACGCTCGACGACTTCGCGATGCTGGAGGGGGTCGGGGTCGGACCCCGCAAGGAGCTGATCGCCTCGGCCGTGCAGCGTGGCCTCACCCCCGGGGACATCCTCATCCATCAGGGGACGCGCGGCGCGTCGATGTACCTCGTGCTGCGCGGCGAGCTGAGCGTGCACCTCGACAGCGTCGACGCGGACCCGGTCGCCACCATCGGGCAGGGCGAGACGGTCGGCGAGCTCTCGGTGCTCGACGGCTCCGACGCGTCCGCGTTCGTCGTCGCGAAGGAGCCGACGCGGGTGCTCGAGGTGAAGGAGGAGGACTTCTGGCACCTCACCAACGCGAGCCACGCGTTCGCGGTGAACCTCCTCCTCAAGCTCGCCGAGCGGCTGCGCAACAACAACCGCGCCGTCTCGCAGAACGTAAAGAAGCGCCGGCAGTACGAGCGCGCCGCGATGTTCGACGGGCTCACCGGGATCCACAACCGCCGCTGGCTCGACGAGACGCTGCATCGCTTGGTGCGCCGCGCCGAAGGCAGTCACGAGCACCTCACCGTCTCGCTGATCGACATCGATCACTTCAAGAGCTTCAACGACACGTACGGACACGCGGCGGGCGATCACGTGCTCACCGTCGTCGCCACGACGCTCGCGTCGAACCTCCGACCGACCGATCTCGTCGCGCGCTTCGGCGGCGAGGAGTTCGTGATCCTGTTTCCCTCGACGGGCCTCGAGCACGCGCTCATCGCGGCCGAGCGCGTGCGCGCCGCGGTGTCGACCCAGACGATGGTGATGTCGGATGGGACCGTGCTGCCGCCGGTCACCATCTCGATGGGGGTCGCCGAGCTGCGGCCCCCGATGAGCGTCCCGGATCTCCTGAAGACCGCGGACCTCGCGATGTACCGTGCGAAGCAGGCGGGCCGAAACCGCGTGGTGGCCGGCGAGACGGCATCCTGAGCCCCCGTGGCCTTGTGCTGGCGCGAGGTCCGATCGATCCGTAGAGTCGACCCCGTGAATCGCGCGAACCCTGCCGTTTCGGGCCTCCTGTTCGTCCTCTTCCTCCTCGCCGGTGCGTTCCTCCCCGGCTGCGGGCCGGCTCCCGTCACCGAGCTGGTCGTGGTGGTGACGACCGATCTGGGCGTCCCCGATCAGATCGATCAGATCCGCATCGACACCCTGCGAGCCGACTCCGACGTGGTCGATCGGTTCGACTTCGGGATCTACGCGGTCGACGCGTCGTCGATGCCGCTCACCATCGGCGTGCTCGTGCCAGACGCGCTGCTCGGCCCGATGGGCGAGCTGTCGCCGGACGAGCCGACGCGGGTCGCCATCCAAGTGGACGCGACGGGTCCGATGGATCGCGACCGCGTGACCACGACGGTGGAAGCGGAGTTCCGGGCCGGGCAGTCGCTCGAGGTGCCGATCTTCGTCGCCGAGCGATGCCGGCGCGTGATGTGTCCGCGCTCGTGGAGCTGCGGCGGCGACGGGTGCGTCCCGATCGCCGATCTCACGCCGCCGGAGATGCAGTGGGACGGCGATCCCGAGATGCTGACGACGATCCCGCCGACGCCTCCCGAGGAGTGAGCCGCGCGGCGCGCCGCGTCCTCCGCAGAGAGTCAGTCTGCAACGAAGGTTGCGATCGTTCAGCGCCGCGCGCTGCGGTGGTGTCCGGGTCGCCTCCGATGCCGCCGGCGATGCCGATGCGATCGTCGCGCGCGCGCGCGCGAAGGAGGCGGGCACACTCCGTCGTGGCGCGCGGACACCCCCGCCGCCTGCGCGTTGCAGGGATTGCCGTACGTGCGGCCGTCGCAGCCGCACACCGGTCGCCACTCGCGCGTGCAGCGCTCGGGCGGCACCACGCAGATACCTTCGGCGCTCGCGCACGCCTCGTCCGTCGGGTGCTCGCAGAAGCCCCCGTCATCGGCGCAATCCTCGTCACTCGCGCACGCGCGCGGTCCGGGCGGCGGTGAGGGTCTGGGACGCGGCGGGGGCGGCTGCTCCACCGTCGCGACCGGGGAGGGACGAGCCGGGGGTCCGCCGCAGCCGACGATCGCGACGGCGCAAACGACGCGCGTCAGGGTGGGCATCACGATGCAGCGTGGACTACCATAGGCCCGCCGCATGAGCGACGACTGGAGCAATCAGTTCGCCGACGAGACCTTGCCCGTGCTCCGCCCTCGCGAGATTCGGCGAGCGCCGAGCGGCTACGCGATCGACCTCGCCGGTCGCTCCCACGTCGGCTGTGTACGCGAGCAGAACGAGGACTCGTTCCTCATCGCCGACCTCGGACGCTGGCTCGACGTGATCGAGTCGAGCCTCCCGCTCCACGAGTCGCAGCGCCGCATCCCGGGTCCCAAGGGCACGCTCATCATGGTGGCGGACGGCATGGGCGGTCATGGCGGCGGCGAGGTCGCGAGCTCCGTCGCGATCGACATGATCGCGCAGTTCGCGCTCTACGCGATGCCGTGGGCGGTGCGACCCGACGAGCACGACGAGACCGAGATCCTCGAGCGGATGGGCGACGCGATGAGCCACTGCCAGGCGCGGCTCGAGCGGGTCGCGGTCCGCAAGCAGATGGAGGAGCTCCAGCCGGGGACGACGCTCACCGTCGCGTACGCGCTGTGGCCGCGGCTCTACGTCGCACACGTCGGTGACACGCGTCTCTACCTTTCGCGCGGCGCGGAGCTCACTCAGATCACGCGGGACCACACGGTCGGCCAGGCGCTCCGCGACTCCGGTGCGATCGGCTCGGAGCCGTCGCGGTTCGATCACATCCTCGTCAACGTGGTGGGCGGAGGTGGTGATCGCGTGCTCGCCGATGCGCACGCGCTGGGGCTCGAGCCGGGCGACCGCGTCCTCATGTGCTCGGACGGGCTGTACGGCCACGTCACCGACGCGGAGATCGCGTCGGCGCTCGCCGATCACGGCACGAGCTCGGCGGCGAGCGAGCGCCTGATCCAGATGGCGATCGACGGGGGCGGCAGCGACAACGTCACGGTCCTCGTCGCCGGGTTCTGAGGGCGGCGCGCGATGGCCCCCGCACCACGGGCTCCCGAGAGATCCGGCTCGTCGAAGCCGATGCGCTTCAAGCTCTTCGGACGCTATCTCCTGCTCGAGCGTCTCGCCGTCGGCGGCATGGCCGAGGTGTACGTCGCCAAACGTGTTCAGAGAGGGGGGACGGTCGGCGAGCTCCTCGCGATCAAGCGCATCCTCCCCACCCTCGCGAAGGAGCACGGCTTCATCCGGATGTTCCTCGACGAGGCGCAGATCGCGGGGCGGTTGTCGCACCCCGGCATCGCGCGCCTCTTCGAGCTCGGCCGGGTGGGTGACGCGCACTACCTCGCAATGGAGCTCGTGTGGGGTAAGGACGTGCTCGCGATCGTGCGACGTTGCCGAGCGCTGGACGCGACGGTCTCGCCGTGGTTCGCGGCCGAGGTCGGCGCGCAGCTCTGCGAGGCGCTCCACGCCGCGCATACCGCGACGGATCGGCACGGGGAGCCGATGCACGTGATCCATCGCGACGTCTCGCCGCAGAACGTGCTCGTCGGGTTCGACGGTCGCGTGCGGGTGATCGACTTCGGGATCGCAAAGGCGCAAGCGAGGTTGACGCGCACACAGAGCGGGCTGCTCAAGGGGAAGGTCGGGTACATGAGCCCCGAGCAGATCGTCGAGAAAGAGGTCGACCATCGCTCGGATCTGTTCGCCGTCTCGACGTGTCTCTACGAGCTGTTGACGCGACGCTCGCTGTTCTCGCGAGAGAACGGCTTCGAGGCCATGGAGAACGTGCGCCACGTGCGCATGCAGCCGATCCGCGCGCTGATGCCCGACGTCCCGGAGGCGTTGGAGGCGATCCTCCTCAAGGGTCACGCGAAGGATCCGGCGGACCGGTACAAGAGCGGGCTCGAGATGGCCTCCGCGTTTCGGCGCTTCCTCGCGAGCGGCGGGCCCGAGGGCGATCCCTCGTGCGTGGCGCGATGGATGGACGACGCGTTCAAGAAGGAGGTGCACGAGGAGCGGCGTCGCCTCGATGCGCTCGATCAGGTGGGCCGACCGCAGGTCTCGATCCAGAGCGACGGGCGGCCGAGCGAGCTGCCGGTCCTCGTCCCGCCGGCCGACCTCGGCGGGCTCGGGCGCGAGCCGGTCGAGGGGGCGCCGACGGAGGTGTTCTTCTCGCACTTCGACTCGAGCCCCGACGGTCGTGGCGGTCCGAGGTCCTCGTTGCTCGATGACGACGACCTCGCGTTCGACGTGGCGCAGCTGAGCTCCGGGCTGATCAAGAAGCTCGCGGTGGAGGCCACTCCGTCCGGCGAGGACGCCGACACGGCCGAGGAGCCCACCGCGGATCGCACGGTACCCGACGACGTCCCGACGCGGAGCGAGCGTCCGCCGGGCCGCGCCGCGGAGCGGGTCGAGCCATCGCGGCGTCCGGGCTCGGCGGCATGGTGGGCGCTGAGCGCGCTCTTCCTCGTCGTCGGGGCGGCGGCGATGTTCGCGTACTACCAGTACTTCGCGCCGGCGCGGGTCGACGTGCGCACCGAGCCGAGCGTCGGCGCGGTGGTGTTGTTCGACGGCGTCAGCCAGGGCCCGGCGCCCGTGCACATCGACGACGTCGAGCCGGGGACGCACACCGTGACGGTGGTGGCGGGTGGCTACGCGCCGGTCACCCGCGAGCTCGAGGTCCGGCCCAGCTCGAGCGCCCACATCGACATCGCGTTGACCCCGTCCACCACGCCATGACGAACACGCCGTGACGAACCACGCCGTGACGAACCACGCCGTGACGAACCACGCCGTGACGAACCACGCCGTGACGAACCACGCCGTGACGAACCATGCCGTGACGAACCATGCCGTGACGAACCACCCCGTGACGATTTGTGGGCGCCGCCGATCCGGCTTGCTAGCTTCGGCCCGGTGAGCGACGTGCGCGCGCAGCGGACTCCGTCGGCCCGAGCCCCCGGGCGGATCCTGATCGCGCTCGCCCTCGTCGCCCTCGGCTCGGTCACCGCGCTCGAGCGCGCGTCCGCGAACCCGCCCGCGTACACCACCGAGCCCGACGTGCGCCTGTCTCCCGCGATGCGCGACGCGCTCGACGACGTGGGCCGCCGGTTCCATGAGCGCACCGGGCAGCGCATCCACGTGACGAGCGGGACGCGCACCGCGCTCGAGCAGGCGGGCGCGATGTACGACAAGCTCGTGCACGGCCAGTCGCTCACCCGCCTCTATCGCGACTTCGAAGCGGCGAGCGCGATCCAGGACACCTACCGCGGGTGCCGGCGTCAGGGACGCGCGCGCTGCGTCAACGCGATGAGCGAGGTGATCCAGCGGCAGATCCACAGCGGCTGCTACATCTCGCGCCACCTCGTCGCGACGGCGGCCGACGTTCGCAGCCGCACGATGAGCCGCCGACAGCGCGTGGTGTTCACGCGCATCGTCGAGGACTCCGGCCGCATGAGCCTCCTCGAAGAAGGCACGCCGCCGCACTTCCACCTCCAGCTGGAGTGAGCGGCTCGCTGCAAAGCAGCCTGCTCCCTCGCCCCCGTGATGCTCGGTGAGCGCGCGAGGCCGCGACGCGTGCCTCGGATGACGTCGTCGCGGTGACGCCCCTCGAAGACGGCGGGTGACGACGCGCGACGGCGGATGACGGCGAACGACGGCGACGGTCGCGAGCGTGGATCGAGCCCGCGATCGTGGGCTCCTCGACGGACGTGCGCAGACGTGGGACGACGACGGCGAACGACGGCGCGCCATCGTGGAGGGATTGGCACTCGCCTTGCGGAGGAGGCGCGACATGATGCACTCGACTTCGCTTTCCTCCTCCGCGTCGCCCATGCCGTTCTCGCGTCTACCCATCCTGTCGCTGCGCGTGGCCACGCTCGGCGCGTCGCTCGTGACCGCCGCGCTCGGTTGCGACGCCCCGGCGCCGATGGACGCCGGCGGCTCGGACGCGGGCGCCGAGCCCGATGCGGGCATCGACGCGGGCGCGCCGCTCCCGTGCGATGGCGCACCCGGCACCTATCACGAGCAATCGTTCTTGCACGACGGGGAGGAGCGCTACTACTTCCTCTACGTGCCCTCCACCTACCGCTGCGAAGACGCGCACGCGATGTGGGTGGACTTCCACGGCTCGTACGGCGTCGTCCCCGGCGCGCGTCCCGAGGAGGCGTACACCCACGAGGACGTCGTCGCCCTCGCCGAGGAGCTCGGGATGATCCTGGTCCGTCCGCGATCGCGCCCGGTCAACAACTTCTTCTGGGACGGCGGCGGTCCGGCCGACCTCGCCGACAATCAGGCGTTCGCGCGCGAGCTCGTGGCCGATCTGATGGGCCGCTACCACGTCGATCCGGATCGCATCTACGCGAGCGGCTACTCGAGCGGCAGCAACATGGCCGCGTCGTTCCTCGTCGATCCGGCGAGCCCGTTCTCCGGCCTCGCGGTGTTCGCCGGCGCGCTCTGGGCGCCGGCGCCGCTCCGCGGTCGCGCGTACGACGACCCACCGCGCGTGTATCTCGCGACGGGGTTCCGCGATCTACATCGCACGTACACCGACGCGATGATCGCGGCGATGGATACGTTCCCCGCCGAGCGTCTGTTCTCGCGCGAGACGGACGCGGGACACGTCCTCGACGCGTGGAACTATCGCGAGGCGTATCACTTCTTCGAGGGCGAGGGACGTCCCGACCCTGGCGTCCTCGCGAGCGGGTGGGACGACGATCTCTCGGCGGCCGACGGTGCGACGATCCTCGAGGCGGAGGTCGATCCGACGGGCACGCTCTTTATCAGTGACGCGCGCGGCCGGGTGTGCCGCCGCGACGCCGACGCGTGGACGACCGTCTACGCGGCGGCGCCCGAGCGACCGTTCGCCTCCCTCGCGATCGGCGACACGTCCGGATACGTCGCCGCGCTCGACTCGGTGTTCGTGCGCGACGGCGACTCGTTCACGCAAGCCACCTTGCCGACCGCGGCGCTCGGGTTCGCGTACCACTACGCGGCCAGCGGCGACGCCACCGAAGGATGGATCGCGGGGACGACCGCGTACGTGACCACGGACGGTGGTCACACGTTCACGGAGATCGAGACGCAGGCGTACTACTCGGTCCAGGCGATCGAGCGCGCGGCGGGCGGCACCGCGCTCGCGGTCGGCGCGTACTCCTTCCTCGGGCGCCGCCCGGCGGGGGGCGCGTTCACGCCGATCGCGCCGCCGATGGCGGACCTCTGGCTCAACGCGGCGGCGTCCTTGCCGGGGAGCGCGTCGTTCGCGGTGGCGGGCGCCGCCGGCGCGATCTTCGTGAGCGCCGACGACGCGCTCACGTTCCACGCCGCGACGTCGGGCACGAGCGAGGATCTCTACGCGGTCGACTTCGCGGACGCGTCGGTCGGCGCGGTCGGCGGCGCGCACGGCACCGTGCTGGTGACCCAGGACGGCGGCGAGACGTGGACCGATGCGTCGACCGGGCTCGACGCGATGATCGCGGACGTGGCGTGGTTGGACGCGACGACACTGATCGCGGTGGGCGAGGGCGGCGCGGTGTTGCGGCTCCACGTCGACTGAGGGTCAGCCGTCGATCGGCGCTTTGCGGCGCTCGGGCCAGAGCGCGAGGAGCACGAAGCCGACGGCGACGAGGATCAACTGGATGGCGTGCGCGAGGAGCGCGATCGCGGCGGCGCGCGCCTCGGTGGTGCCGAGCGTCTCCGCCGCCATCACGAACCCCCACTCGCTCGCGCCGAGCTGACCCGGGATCATCACGCCGAGCGCGGCGACGACGAGGTACACGCCGTGCAGCGCGAGCGCGGCGAGGACCGACGGCGAGAGCCCCACCGCGACGGCGAGCACGCCGAAGTGCGCGGCTTGGAACGCGCGGCCGATCATCATCGAGGCGACGGGCCAAGCCGGATAGAGGGCGGTCTCGCGCGACGCGTCGCCGAACGTATCGATCTCGCGCGCGAGCTTGGGGAAGCGGCGCTGCAACCAAGCTTGCAGCTTTCGGTATCGCGCGGCGACGCGGAGCGCGAGGCCGGACGCGTTCATCATCACGGTGTGGACGACGAGGAGCGCGGTGAGCGTCGAGGGGCCGCTCACCAGGTACGCGGCGAGCGCGCTCAGGAGCGAGAACGTCCCCGACGAGAGGAGCGTGTTGGCCTGGTTCGCGGTGCCCATCGCGGCGGCGGTCGGCGCGCCGATCCATCGCGCGAGGAGGCTCGCCTTGACCGCCTCCGCGGTGGCGCGCCCGGCCGGCGCGACGCCCATCACCGCGAACGCGACGAGGTGTGAGCCGAACAGCGCAGGCCACGGCACCGCCTCGCCGCGCGAGGCGAGGGTCGAGCGGGTCGACACCGCGTCCATCGCGATGCGCGCGAGCTCGAGCGCGATCGCGAGGGGAAGCCACGGCAGGGCGGGCACGATCGCGCGCTGGAGCGCGTCGATGCCCACATCGCGAACGATGTACACGGCGACCCCGACCCCTACGACGCCGAGCAGCGCGCGTACGAGCACCCAGAGCCGAGCCCGCCGCCCTCCGTCCGCCGCCGCCATCAGGTGGGTTCGACCGCTCCGGCCCCCGGCGGGTGCCCGCGCTCGGGATCGGGATCGTGCGGGCGATTGGGGTGCTGCGAGTCCGTGTGAGCACGCTCGTCCGGATCGTCGTGTGCGTGATCGTGGTCGCGCGCGTGAGCGTGCTCGTGCTCGTGACCGTCGCCGTGATCGTGCGCGTGATCGTGACCGTCGCCGTGATCGTGCGCGTGATCGTGCCCGTGCCCGTGCCCGTGAGCATGTCCGTGCGCATGTCCGTGATGTGCGTGCCCGTCGGGGTGACCGCCGAACCCCTCGGCGAGGCTGCCGAGCCACGCGCGCAGCCCGTTCAACCAGATCGAGCGCAGCAGCGCGAGCACCAGCACCACGCCGATCACGAGCGACAATGTCCCGTGTGTGTGCTCAGCCTCCGCGCCCGCCGGCGCGGTGGAGACGGGGACGCTCGACATGTTGATCAGCCCCGCCATCCCCCACGCGCACGCGACGACCGCCGCGAGCGCGATGGCGGCCGCCCGCGTGCCGAACGCCTTGCGCAAGAAGCCGAGCGTCGCGAGGTTCGTGGCCGGTCCGATCAGGAGGCCGACCAGCACGGCTCCGGGGCTCATCCCTTTGGCGAGGAGCACCGCGGCGAGCGGGGTGGCCGACGCGGCGCAGACGTAGCTCGGGATCGACACGAGCGTGATGACCGCGACGTCCGCCCCGTACGAACGCAGCGAGCCGAGCGCCTCGGTGGGCAACGATGCTTGCACGTACGCAGCGCCGACGAGGCCGACCACCGTCCACGGCGCGACGTGGTAGAGGAGCTCGTCGAACCCCTCGGCGAAGCGCGCCAGGAACGGGCGTCCGTCGTGCGGGCGCGCCGCCGCTTCGTCCTCGAGCGTTCCCGACGGGCGCGGCGCGAAGCGAGAGACGACCAGCGCGGCCACGATCGCCAGGATCACCGCGGCGACCACGCGCACGATCGCGAACGGCCACCCGAGCAGCCGCCCGGTGAGCGCGAACGTCTCGACGCCGAGCTCCGGCGTCGCGATGAGGAACGACACCACGAGCGCCGCTCCCGCGCCACGCCGTCGCAGCGACTCGGCGAGCGGGAGCACGCCGCACGCGCAGATCGGCAGCGGCGCGCCGACCACCGCGCCGCGCAGCGCCTGCGAGAGCGCGCCTCCGCGGCGCAGCCACTCGGTCGGTAGGCGCTGGCTCATCGCGCTGAGCGCGGCGCCGATCGCGAGGCCGATCAACAACGCGGGCGCCGTCTCGAGCGAGAGCTCGAGCAGCGCGTGTCCGACGTCGGCGCGCAGATCGGTCGCGCCCGCTTCGCCGTGGTGATGCTCTCCTCCGCCGAGCACGACGAGCCCGATGCCGAGCGCGATCGCGAGCATGTCGGCGAAGCGTCCGCTGCGCGCGCGCGGCGGTTCGTGCTCGGGCTGCCAGTCGTGCGCGACCACGTGGGCGAGGAGGCCCGCCACGAGCGCGGTCACCCACGGCTCGGCGCGCTCCACGCCCTCGCTCGGCAAGAGCCCGGGGAGGAACAGCCCGACGATCACCGCGCCGGCGAGCGGCGCGATCCGCAGCACCACCGCCTTCGGACCACCGCGACGGTGATAGACGAGCGTCACCAGCGCGATGATCGGCACGGTGTGCGCCGCGATCGCGACGAGCACCGCGACGTGATCGTGTCCCGCGTGGCGTCCCGCGCCGTACGTCGCGAGCCCGACGCCGTCCGCGAGCTGATGGACGAACAGCGCCCAGTATCCGAGCTCGAGCCCCCACGCGCCGCGCGTCCCGATCCGACGACCGAGGCGCTCGAGCAGCGTCGGACCGAGCGCGCCGACCGCGAACACGACGAGCGCGGCGAGCCCCGCACCGGCGAGCGCGTCGGGCAGGAGCTGCGCGAGCACCACCGCGAGCGCGCTCACCAGCGCGAACGTGTTCAGCGCGGAGAACGCGGAGCGACGGCCGGCCACCCCGAGCAGGGCGCCGCCGAGGACGGAGCCCAGCGCGATGAGGATCAGGACGGCCATGCGGGGTGCGGAATGGCTCGATGATGCAACCGTGTTACGATTCGCATCGATCGGTAGCACGAAGCCTGGGCCCATGCCGGCCCATCGCGCGTGAGGTATACGGGAAAGGACGATGGCGAGCCCCGCTGCGAACAGCCACGGCGTGAAGGACGCCAGCCCCGCCAGCCTGAAGAAGCGGCTGCGCGAAGCCGGCCTGCGCGCGACGTCGGCGCGGGCCGCCGTGCTGCGCTGCTTGCTCTCGACCGAGACGCCGCTCAGTCACGCCGACGTGTGCGCGGAGCTCGAGTCCCTCGGCTACGACCGAGCGACGCTCTATCGCAACCTGATCGACCTGACGGACGTCGGCCTCGTGCGGCGCACCGCGCTCGGCGATCACGTGTGGCGCTTCGAGGCATCCAGCTCTCCTCACGCGGCGGAGGCACATCCGCACTTCGTGTGCACCGACTGCGGCGAGGTGACGTGCCTGCCCGGCGACGCGATCGACGTGAAGCCGGGCCGCGGGATCCCGCGCGCAGTGCAGCGCGCGGAGGTCGAGATCCAGGTGCGAGGGCGCTGCAATGAGTGCGCGTAGCACGCCTCGACGCGCGTTCCTCGCCAGCGTCGCCGCGCTCGGCGGGATCGCGATCGGCTGCGGCCACGGCGGTGCGGCCGCCCAGTCGGAGGGCGTCTACGACGCGACGGGCGTGGTGCGCGAGATCCGCGCCGAGCGACGCTCCGTCACGATCCATCACGATCCCGTCCCCGGCTACATGCCGGAGATGACGATGCCGTTCGACGTGGAGGACATGGCGATCCTCGAGGGCATCCAGGTGGGAGCGCGCGTGCGCTTTCGCTTCCGCGCCGCGCGCGGCGGCCACCACGTGATCGTCGAGATCCACCCGCGTTGACGGTGGGTCAGCGCGCGTAGACGGCTTCGTGGATCGCCTCGGCGGCGTCGAGCATCGAGGGGCCCGGCTCGTCGAGGAGATCGCCGTCGATCTCCACCACGCGGCCGTCGTGACACGCGCGCAGTCGTGACAAGATCGCGTGCGTACAGATCGCGTCGCGCATCCCGTCGCGCGAGACGATGATCTCGGGGTCGAGCGCGAGCAGCTGCTCGATCGCGTACTGCGGGTAGCCGCGATATCCGTCCGCCGCCGCGTCGACGAGCCCCGCCGCCGTCAACACGTCGTGATACGTGCTCGGGGTCGTTCCCCCGAAGTAGTGGTCGCCGTAGATCGAGAGGTAGATCGCCGGCTTACGAGCGCGCTCGGGGACGTCGCGCGCCACCGCGGCCATCCTCCGCTGGAACGCGGCGGCGTACGCCTCCCCGCCGTCGGGCACGCCGCAGAGCCGCGCCACGCGTCGGATGTCCTCGAGCAACGTCGCGACGCCGAGCGAGCTACCGACCTCGACCACCTCGATCCCCGCCTCGCGCACGCGCGCGGCGCGGCGCGGATCGCCGACCGCTCCCGCCACCAAGACGTCGGGGTGGAGCGCGACGATCGGCTCGAGGTCCTCGAGCGAGCGCAGGGTCGGGCGACCCTCGAAGCGATAGCCCTCCGGCCCGCTCGCGCTCCGCTCGGTCACCGCGATCACGCGCCCGTGCGGGCAGAGATCGAAGAGCAGCCGATCCGCGACGGTGCTCGCCGACGCGATGCGAAGCGCGGTCGCCGCCGGCGCGGCGCGCTCGTCCCGCGGCGTGACGGTGGTGGTCGGCTCGGCGGGCGCGCGGCCCGCCGCGAGCACGGACGCGGTCACACACCCGAGCACCGCGAGGGCGTTCAGCGGCCCGACGCGGCTCACTCCGCCTCCAGCCGCTCGTAGCCGAGCGCGTGCGACTCCTTGAGCGCGACCCCGTACACCTCGCGCACCCGCGAGTCGCTCACCACGTCCTCGCTCGGGCCGGACGCGACGAGCTCGCCGGCTCGGATCAGCACCGCGCGATCCGCGTAGCGCCGCGCGTGATCGAGATCGTGCAGCACCGCGACCACGCAGTAACCCTCGCCGACGAGCTCGCGGAGGAGCGCGAACAGCTCGAGCGTGTGGCGGACGTCCAGCGCCTCGGTCGGTTCGTCGAGGAGGAGCACCTTCGCCTCCGTCGCGAGCGCGCGCGCGACGAGGACGCGGCGCTGCTCCCCGACGGAGAGCCGATCGAAGCGGCGCTCGGCGAGCTCGCTCGCCGTGGTCCGCGCGAGCGCGCGCATCACCGCGTCGCGATCCGCCGTGCCGATGCGCGCCCAGGGGTCCTCGTGGTGCGCGTACCGGCCGTGCTCGACGACGGTGCGCGCGAGCATGGAGCTGCGGAGCAACGTTTGTTGCGGGACGTACGCGAGCCGTCGCGCGCGCGCCTTGGGCTCCATCGCCCGGAGATCCGCGCCATCGAGCGTGATCGACCCTTCGCTCGGGAGCAGCGTCGCGAGCGCGGAGAGGAGGGTGCTCTTGCCGGCGCCGTTCGGGCCGAGCACGGAGGTGAGCTCGCCGGCGCTCGCCTCGAAGTCCACGCCGCGCAGCACCTCGCGCGCCCGTCGACGGACACGGAGCCCGAGCGCCTCGAGCCTCGCGCTCACGCGCTGGCCTCGCGGTTCTCGCGCGCCAAGAGGATGAGGAACAGCGGCGCGCCGATGAGCCCGGTGATCACGCCGAGCGGCGCCTCGACGCGGGTCGGGAGGACGCGCGCGAGGAGATCGCATGCCGCAAGAAACGTGGCGCCTCCGAGCAGCGACGAGACCACGAGCCAACGATGCTCCACCCCGACGAAGGGGCGCAGCGCGTGGGGGACGACGAGCCCGACGAACGCGATGTTGCCCCCGAGCGCGACGGCCGCCGCGGTCAGAACTCCGACCCAGACGATCGCCCAGGTGCGCGTGGCGTGGACGTCGACGCCGAGGCTCGCCGCTTCGAGCTCGCCGGAGAGCAGGAGGTCGAGCGGTCGGCTCCAGAAGAACGACGCGACGACCGCGGTCGCGATCATCGGGGTGGCGAGCCGCACGTGGGTCCACCCGACGCCGCCGAGCCCGCCGAGCGTGAACGCGACGACCGCGCGCCCGAGCTCGTGCTGCTCCTGCGCGAGCGTGGTGAGGAACGAGCCTACGGCGAGGAAGAGCGAGGTCAGCGCGAAGCCGATGAGGAGGAGCGACAACAGGTCTGCGCCGCGTCGCACGAAGATCAGCAACACCGCGAGGCTCCCGAGCGCGCCGCACAGGCAGCCGAGCGGGAGCACCATCTCGGCCGAGACCATGTCGAGCGCGCCGCTCGCCGCGAGCGAGCCTTGCGCGAGGAGGATCACCTGTCCGCCGAAGCTCGCCCCCGCCGTGGTGCCGAGGATCGAGGGGCTCGCGAGTGGATTGCGGAAGACCCCTTGCACGATCGCGCCGCCGACCGCCAGCGCGCCGCCCGCGAGGAGCGCGCCGCACAGCCTCGCGCCGCGGAGCTGGAGGAAGACGTCGCGCAGCGACGCGTCGCCGAGATCGCCGGGCCCCGTCACGAGCGAGAGCGCGCCGATCGCGACCAGCGCGATCGCGAGCGCCCCGAGCGTGACGGTCCGGCGGCGAGCCATGCCGCGTACCCTACTCGCCGGCCGCCCAAAAGCACTCCGCGAGCGCCCGCCATTTGACCCGCTCGCCGCCCCCTCGCACAACCGCGCGATGACCGCGTACGACGCGCTCGTCGTGCTCGACTTCGAGGCCACGTGCGTCGAGGGCGGCGCGCCGGATCCGCAGGAGATCATCGAGCTGCCCTCGGTCCTCGTCTCGCTGAGCGAGCGGCGCGTGGTCGACGAGTTCGGGAGCTTCGTGCGTCCGGTCCATCATCCGACGCTCTCTCCCTTTTGCACGCAGCTGACCTCGATCACGCAACGCGACGTGGACGGCGCACCCACGTTCGTCGAGGTGCTCGCCGCGCATCGCGCCTGGCTCGCGTCACACGATCTATTCGGTGACCCGCCGCGCTTCGCGTTCGTCACGTGCGGCGACTGGGATCTCCTCCGCATGCTCCCGCGTCAGCTCGCGACGTCGAGCATCGATCCGCGCACCTTGCCCGAGGACTACCGGCGGTGGATCAACGTCAAGGAGGTGTTCACCACCACGCTCGCGGTGCGGCGCGCCGGGGGCATGACCGCGATGCTCGAGACCCTGAAGCTCCCGCTCGAGGGACGCCACCACCGCGGGATCGACGACTGCCGGAACATCGCGCGGATCGTCTTGGCCCTCGCGGCCAAGGGCGCCAGCTTCGCGTTCACCCGCCGCGTGGACCTCCCGGATCACGCGTGATCCCTCCGTGAGGACCGCGTACGGCGCCGCGAGGACCGCCTGAACGGCGGAGTCTCACGCAGAATTCAGCTGAAATTTCAGCGGGTTGCTGAGATCGGCGACGGCTCGCCAAACTTGAGATTGACTATCAATCCGGGAAGATTAACCTTCCTTCTGCCGTGCTCGTTTGCCACTGCCGCCGCGTGAACGACCGAATGATCCGGGACGCCGTCGCCAAGGGCGCGAGCACCCCGGAGGCCGTCGCCCACGCGTGTGGCGCGGGGACGGGCTGCGGGGGCTGTAAGCCGGTCATCGAGGGGCTGCTCGTCAGCTCGCGTCCGCGCGAAGGCGGAGCGGCCCTCCCGATGCTTTGCGCCCCCGAGCGCGGCGTCTGAGCTCTCGTCCCGCTGGACGAGCCGCGCGGGTTCTGCAAGCGTGCGCCGCATGAAGGGCCACGCCGATGTGATCGAAGCGCTCAACGAGGTGCTCACCTCGGAGCTGACCGCGATCAACCAGTACTTCATCCATCACAAGATGTGTGAGGACTGGGGCTACCACGCGCTCTCGAAGAAGAAGCGCGAGGAGTCGATCGAGGAGATGCGCCACGCGGACTGGGTCATCTCGCGGATCCTCCTCCTCGAGGGCGTGCCGAACATGCAGCGGCTCTTCCCGGTCAAGGTCGGCGAGGACGCGATCGAGCAGCACGAGCTCGACCTCGCGCTCGAGTACGAGGCGCGCGAGCGCCTGAACAAGGCGATCGCGCTCTCTCGCGACAAGGGCGACAACGGCACGCGCGAGTTGCTCGAGCGGATCCTCACGAACGAGGAGGACGGCATCGACTGGCTCGAGGCGCAGCTCCACCTCGTAGAGCAGCTCGGCAAGAAGCGTTACTTGGCCGAGATGATCGACGGCTGACGCGCGTCATCGGTCGGCGAGCCGGCGGAGGATGTCGTTGAGTCGCCGGTTGGTCGCCTCGGGTCGTGACGCCAAGAGATCTTGCAGCGCGAGCGCGTTCAGGCGCTCGATCTCGCGCGTGTCGGCGCCGCTCTCGCGGGCCGCGCGGATCTGACGATCGACGCGCTCGAGCTTGGCGCGCACGAACGCCTCGTCGACGGTGAGCGCGGCCAGCGGGGCGGACACGCGCGAGAGCGCGCTCCGGATCGCGTCGGCGTCGTCGGCGCTGCGCGCGGCGCGCAAGGCGTCTTGCTGAGAGGGAGTCAGATCGCTGTCGAGGATGCCTCGCGTGCGGAGGCTCTCGCGGAGGGCGGCGAGCTCGGCGCGCGCGCGCTCGAGCTCGGCCCGCTGGCGCTGTAGCGCGACGTGATCGTCGTCGTCGGGGATCGCGACGGGCGAGGGAGCTGGCGAGCCACGCCTCGTCGCGCCGATTCGTCTGCCAGTCGCTTCGGGATCGGACACGGAATCGGAATCGGACGCGGAATCGGAATCGGAATCGGAATCGGACACGGAATCGGAATCGGACACGGAATCGGACACGGAATCGGAATCGGAATCGGAATCGGAATCGGAATCGGACTCGGAATCGGAATCGGACTCGGACTCGGAATCGGAC
>JBFWYI010000120.1:0-23998 GCA_050186575.1 Sandaracinaceae bacterium
CCGGTCGCGCCGACGAGCTCGCCCACGCCGTCGCGTTCCTCGCGTCGGACGACGCGAGCTACATCACCGGTCAGACCCTGATCGTCGACGGAGGGCTCTCCGCATGAGCACGCCCCGCATGAGCACGTCCCGCATGAGCACGTCCCGCACGAGCGCGTCCGCATGAGCGCCGCGACCAAGCTCGCCCTCGGCGCCGACGCGGTCACCCATCTCTTGCCGCACCGCCGTCCGTTCCTGTTCCTCGACGGCATCACGACGTTCTCGCGCCTCGAGCCGCCGACCCTCACCGGCTTCAAGCACGTCTCGGTGAACGAGCCCGTGTTCGAGGGACACTTCCCCGGCCTCTCGCTCTGGCCGGGCGTCTACACGATCGAGGGCCTCGGCCAAGCGGTGAACGCGCTCCTCGTGCTGCTCGCGATCGTCGAGGGCTTCGAGCGCCACGGTAGGAGCGAGCAAGACGCATTGAACGCGCTCCGCAACCTCGACAAGCGCCTCAAGCTCGCCCCGCGCGCGGTGACCGAAGCGGAGCGCGCGCTCGTCGAGCACCTCGGCTCCCCTTCGGATCGAGTGGGTCTCGCCGGCTCGATCGACGTCCGCCTCGTCGAGCCGGTGTTCGCCGGCTCGCGGATCGACTACCGCGTGAGCCTCACCCACGCGCTCGCGAACGCGCGGCGCTTCGACGTGGTGGCGGAGGTGGACGGACGACCGGTGGCGCAGGGCGCGATCTCGAGCGCGCTCCCCGCGACGTTCGTGCGGGCGAGGTAGGCGTCTCGCCTCCGATTCGCGGTCACCGCGCCCGCAAGATCTCGTGCACGAGCGGTCGACCGGTGAGGTACGTCACCGCGGCCAACCCTCCGAACGCGGCCCCGCCGATCCCGCCGAGCCACGCGTCCTGGCCGGACAGCGCGAGGCCCGCGATGCGCGTCCGCGGGCTGCACGCGTGCGTGAAGCGCGCGGGCACGTGGTCGAGGCCGACCGTCTCGCCCCGGGCGTGTCCGGTGAACGTGCGGGTGCTGACGGGGGTCGACAGCTCGGCGTGATCGATCGCGCCCTCGATCGCGGGCAGCTCCGCGAGCACGCTCCGCAACACCGACGCGGTGAGCCGAGCCTTGCGCACCCGGTACGCCTCCTCGCGGCGGCCGCGCGGTTGGTCCGCCCACGCGTCGAACGGTTCATACGGCGCTTGCACGAGCGCGACGATCGAGGACCGACCGGGATGCCGTGTGTCCCAGCTCGGATCGATCGCGCAGCCGCGCGAGAGGAAGAGGCCGGGCGGCTCGTCGCCGTGGCCGCGCGCCCACGCGTCGATGTCCTGATCGATCGACGTGATCGCGGGCGGAACGCGCCACAGGTTCTCCTTCGTGAGGCCGAGCTCCGACGGTGAGCCGCGTAGACCGAGGTAGAGCGCGCAATGGGCGTAGCTCGGGCCGATCGCGCGCACGGCGTCGCGCATCGCCTCGACGCCGGGCGCGTCGTCGCCCAGGAGATCGAACGCGGTCGCGCGGAGTCCCGCGTCGCTGACCACGATGCGCGCGTCGAGCTCGCGACCATCGCAGAACCGCACGCCGCGCACGGCGCCGTCCTCGTGCCGGATCGCCTCGACGTCGGCGCGCACGATCACGCTGCCGCCGCGATCGGTCAGCCCGCGCACGAGCTCGCGGACCAGGCGAGCGCCGCCTCCGATCGGCACCGCCGCGCCGTCCATGTAGTACGCGGTCGCGATCGCGTGGGCGGCGAAGCTGCTCCGCGTCGGAGGGCAACCGTAGTTGCCGAAGTGATAGGTCATCAGCTCGGCGAGCCGATGCGAGACACCGAGCCGCGCGAGGTGCTCGAGCGTCGGGACCTCGGCGAGGCGCGCGAATGGGGTGCGGCGATCGTCGATTTGGCGCGGCGCCGCGCGACCGAGGAGGAACGGTCCGGCCGCCCGCTTCATGAGGACGACGTCGGCGAGGTAGCGATCGATCGCCGCCCGCTCGTCCGGCGCGTACGCCTCGAGCACCGCGCGCAGGCCGTTCGGTCCGGTGCCGACCGCGACGCGCCGTCGCCCGATCGCGACCCGGTCGTGGATCTCCCCGTAGGGCGCCCAGCCGAGGCGGCGATCCGTGAGGACGTCGAACAGGCGTCGCAAGGTGTGTTGCTCGTCCAACACCTCCCCGATGTAGTGGACGCCGACCTCGAGCTCGTAGGGCCCGCGCCGGAACGTCTGCGCGAGCCCGCCCGGCGCGTAGTGACGCTCGAGCACGAGCACGCGCTGTCCGAGCCGCGCGAGCAGGATCGCGGCGCTGAGCCCGCCCACCCCGGCGCCGATCACGATCGCGTCCCACGCCTCGTCCAGCGCGCGCTGGCTGCGCACGTACGGGATGACGCCCCGGTCCTCGCTCGCGCGCATGGGGTGGATTGACACGCGAGCCGCGCGTTTTCACGGTGCCGCGATGTCGAGCGCGCTCGTGTTCGCGGGTCAGGCCGCCGAGGAGCCAGGGATGGGCGTCGCGCGCGCGGCGTCCGATCCGCGCGCGCGCCGGTGGATCGACGCGGCGAGCGAGGTGACCGGCGTCGACGTGCACCGCGCTCTCGCTCGCGGCGCTCGCGCGCTGAGCGAGACGCGCGTCCTCCAACCCGCGCTCGTCGCGGTCGGGCTCGCATCGGCGGAGGGCCGCCGAGCGCACGTGGTCGTCGGTCACTCGCTCGGCGAGCTCACCGCCGTGTTGCACGCCGCCGCGCTCGCGCCGCGCGACGCGCTCACCATCGCGGCGCTGCGCGGTCGGCTGATGCACGAGGCGGCGGAGGCGCGAGCCGGTGCGATGGCGATCGTCGCGCACGCGCCCGAGGACGAGCTCGAGTCGGCGCTGGCCGAGCTCGGCGAGCGAGGCACCATCGCGATCGCGGGATGGAACGCGCCAGGCGAGACGACGATCAGCGGCGATCGCGCGCTCGTCGATGTCCTCGCTCGCCGCTTCGGTGCGCGCACGCTGCGCGTGGCGGGGGCGTGGCACTCGCCGCACATGGCTCCCGCCGTCGAGCCGCTGCGCGACGCGCTCACGTCCGCGCTGCGCGGGCGCCGCTTCGTCGTCGAGGTGTGCTCCGCGGAGCGCGTGGGCCCGCTCGCGATCGACGACGCGCCCGACGTCCTGAGCGAGGGCCTGGTCGCGCCGGTGCGCTTCGCCGCGCTGATCGACCATCTCGACGCGCGGGGCGTCGATCGGGCGGTGCTCGCCGAGCCGGCGCGCACGACCCGGGGGATGCTCCTGCGCACGCGCGCCCGCGGCTGGACGTTCGACGAGGCGTGAGGTGCGTCGCCTCGTTTTTGCTCCGCTCGGTCTCCGGTCAGCGCTTGAGGACGCGCTGCACGAGCGCGAGCTCCTCCTTGCCGACCTCGCCGGTGATCGCGAGCGTGAGCGCGTACGCGACCGCGCCGCCGATCATCGCCCCGAGCACCCCGACGACGCTGGTGTGCGGGACGAAGTACGCGGTCGCGAACCCGACCGCGCCCGCGATCGCCCCGCGGACGACCGAGCGCATCGGGATGAGCGCGCCGAACATGACGTAGACCGAATATCCCGTTGCGGCGAACGCGACGAGCGTGCCGAGGCTCGTCCCGGCCGCGGTCGCGGCGAGGATCGCATCGCCCTCCACGCCGACCGCGTAGATCGCGGCCGTCGTCGCGACGAGCACCACGACCAGCGCGGCGCTCGCGATCTTGAGCGCCTGCGCCGCGTGCCCGCCGCTCGTCAGGATCGTCGCGCCGATCGCGAAGAGCGCGAACGCGACCTGGCCCATGATGAGGATGCGGAGCGCGTCCGCCGCCGCGACGTACGTGTCAGGGAACGATACGAGGAGCACTCCGTCGGCCGCGCCCGCGATCGGCGCCGCGACCATGAGGAGCTGGAGGAACGAGAAGCGGAACGCGCCCGCCACGTAGCGCTTGGCCGCCTCCTCGTCGCCCATCGCGGTCGCCTGGCTCACGAACGGGAACACCACGAACGTGACGGCGAGCACGGTTTGATACGGCACGAGCGCGAAGCGCTGCGCGCCCGAGTAGTACGCGGCCAACCGATCGGCGAGCTCGCGCGCCGCGTCCGCGCCGAGCGGGGAGGCGAGGTGCTCGCCGAGCACGTTCAGCACTTGCAGGTCGACGAGCATCAGCCCGCTGAGCGCGGCTTGATAGCCCGCGATCGGCAACAGCAGCGCGCGCCAGCGCGACCAGGGGATGACGCTGCCCGGCTCGCCGACCCCGACGACCATCATCGCGATCCCGAGGATCGTCATCGCGGCGAGCCCAAACCCGCCGAACGCGCCCACCGCGCCGAACCCCGCCGCCGCGCCGCCGAGCAGCCCCGCGGTGCGCAGAAAGGAAAACGTCATGTCGAGCCGCGCCTGCGCGTCGAAGCGCTTCTGCCCGTTCAGCGCGCCGACCAGCGCGGCGTACATCGCGTAGCAGAGCACCACCGCGCCCGCGATCCGCAAGAGCGGGGTCCGCGCCCCGTCGTGATAGACGTGCTCCGCGATCAGCGGCGCGAAGAGCGCGATGCTCCCGCCGAGCGAGAGGCCGATGCCGAGCTGTAGCAAGAGAGCTTGTCGTACGCTCCGCCGCGCGTTCGCCGGGTCTTCGCTGACCAGCTTGCTCACCGTCTGCAGCGTCGAGCTGATCAACACGTTGTTGAGCAGCGCGGCCGCGCCGAACACCACGGCGAAGCGGCCGTAGACCGCGTCGTCGCCGAACAAGACGGGCAGCGCCACCGTGACGCCGAACGCGCTCACGATGAACAGCACCTTCGCGCTCGCGACCCAGAGGAACCCGCGGCCCGCGCGCTTCGCCTCGTCGGGCGCCGCCGCCGCGGTCTCGTTCGGGGACGCGCTCGCGGGGAGCCCCACGCCCTCGGAGATGTCGCTCTTCGTCATCGTGCTCGGCGCGACCGTCGGTCCGCCGACCGACGTTCATAGCAGGCAGGGGGCCGGCGCGCGCATCCGCGTCGTTCGCCGCCGCCGCGCGTCGACTCGGTTGACAAGGGGCTCGCGAGAGGGCCCTCTCGCGGCGTGGCGCGCAGCACCACCGACCAGCGCGAGATCTTTCGCGGTCGCCTGATCTTGGCGTCGTTCCTGATGCTCGCCGTCATCCTGGTGGGCTCCGGCGGTTACTACACGCTCGGCGAGGGGCGTTGGTCCCTCGAGGACGTCCTCTACTTCACCGTCATCACGCTGAGCACGGTCGGGTTCGGCGAGACCCTGCCGGGGATGGACCACGTCCCGTTCGCGCGGCTGTGGACGATCCTCATGATCTTCTTCGGGAGCGGCACGCTCCTCTATTTCGTCTCTACGCTGACCGCGTTCATCGTAGAGAGCGACATCCAGGGGGCGATCCGACGGAACCGTATGCAGAAGCGCATCGATCACCTCACCGATCACTACATCGTCTGCGGCTGCGGCTCGACCGGGATCCACGTGGTCGAGGAGCTCATCAACACGCACCACGCGTTCGTCGTGATCGACCGCGACGTCGAGCGGCTGCGTCAGCTCGCCGACCGCTTCGGTCCGCAGCGCTTCCAGTACGTCGAGGGCGACGCCACCGACGACGAGACGCTGCTCGAGGCGGGCATCAATCGCGCGGCCGGCGTCATCGCCACGCTCACCGACGACAAGGACAACCTCTACATCACGGTGACCGCCGCGCAGCTCCAACGGCAGCGCATGGCCAAGGGCGAGTTCCGGATCGTCGCGAAGGCCGTCGAGGTGAGCGCGCGCCCGAAGCTCCTCGCGGCGGGCGCCACGCGCGTCGTCTCGCCGGCGGAGATCGGCGGCATGCGGATGGTCAGCGAGATGGTGCGGCCCGCGGTCGTGGAGTTCCTCGATCTGATGCTCCGCGACCCGAAGAAGAACTTGCGGATCGAGGAGGTGGAGATCCCCGCCGGCTCGACGTTGGTCGGCGCGCGCCTCAGAGATACGGCGATCCGGGTCCGCACCCGCGTGCTCGTGATCGCGGTGAAGCACGCGGAGTCCCCGCCTCGCTACACCTACAACCCGGGCCCCGACCTCGTGATCGAAGACGGAATGATCCTCATCGTGCTGGCCGAGACGGTCGAGATGAACAAGCTCCGCGAGGGCGTGACCTCGGGGATGATCGGCCGGGCCTGAGCGGGATGTCGATCGCGGTCGTTGACTTTGTGTCATGCGTTGCCAAGTTGTGCCACGTAGCGCGAACGGGGCGGTCGAACGGACTGCTCTATCGCACGTCAGGTTGACGGCGAGAGCGTCTCTGTACCGGGGTTGATCGAGTGGGCCGGGTGGTTATCTTCGGCCGCGTTTTCGGCCCCTTCCACACGTAGAAAGCAGCGGAAACATGGGAAAGATCATCGGAATCGATCTGGGCACGACGAACTCCGTGGTGGCCGTGATGGAGGGCAAGGAGCCCAAGGTCATCGTCAACGAAGAGGGTGACCGACTCACCCCGTCGGTGGTCGCGTGGACGGCCGAGGGCGAGGTCCTCGTGGGCCAGATCGCGAAGCGCCAGGCCATCACCAACCCCGAGGGCACCGTGTTCAGCGCGAAGCGCTTCATCGGTCGCCGCTACGACGAGCTGGGCGGCGACGAGTCGCGCGTCCCCTACAAGGTCATCCGCCGGAGCAACGGCGACGTCGGCTTCAAGGTCGACGGCAAGGACCTCGCGCCGCCCGAGGTGAGCGCGAACGTGCTCCGCAAGCTGAAGAAGGCGGCGGAGAACTACCTCGGCGAGACGGTCACCGCGGCCGTCATCACGGTCCCCGCGTACTTCAACGACTCGCAGCGCCAGGCGACCAAGGACGCCGGCAAGATCGCGGGCCTCGAGGTCAAGCGCATCATCAACGAGCCGACCGCGGCCGCGCTCGCGTACGGCCTCGACAAGAAGAGCGAGGAGCTCATCGCGGTCTACGACTTCGGCGGTGGCACCTTCGACGTCTCGGTGCTCGAGGTCGGCGACAACGTCGTCCAGGTCGTGAGCACGAACGGCGACACGCACCTCGGCGGCGACGACGTCGACGACGCGGTGATGCAGCACCTGATCGCCGAGTTCAAGAAGGACACCGGCATCGACGTCAGCGGCGACAAGATGGTGCTCCAGCGCCTCAAGGACGCGGCGGAGAAGGCGAAGGTCGAGCTCTCGAGCAAGCTCGAGACGACCGTGAACCTTCCGTTCCTCACCGCCGACGCGTCGGGCCCCAAGCACCTCGACGTCAAGGTCTCGCGCGCGAAGCTCGAGTCGATGATCGCGCCGCTCGTCGAGCGGACGCTCGAGGCGTGCAAGCGCGCCCTGAGCGACGCGAAGAAGAACGCCTCGGAGATCGACGAGGTCGTCCTCGTCGGTGGCTCGACGCGCATCCCGCTCGTTCAGCAGCGCGTGAAGGACTTCTTCGGCAAGGAGCCGCACAAGGGCGTCAACCCGGACGAGGTCGTCGCGATCGGCGCGGCGGTCCAGGGCGGCGTGCTCAGCGGCGACGTGACGGACATCCTGCTCGTCGACGTCACCCCGCTCAGCCTCGGCGTCGAGACGCTCGGCGGCGTGATGACCACGTTGATTCCGCGCAACACCTCGATCCCGTACAGCACGGGTGAGACGTTCAGCACCGCGGAGGACAACCAGAACAAGGTCGAGATCCACGTCCTCCAGGGCGAGCGCGCGCAGGCGCGCGACAACCGGACCCTCGGCAAGTTCCACCTCGAGGGGATCATGCCGGCGCCGCGCGGCGTACCGAAGATCCGCGTGACGTTCGACATCGACGCGAACGGCATCTTGTCGGTCGCGGCGAAGGACGAGGCGACGGGCAAGGATCAGCGCATCACCATCACCGCGAACAGCGGGCTCAGCGACGACGAGATCGGCCGCATGGTCGAAGAGGCGAAGTCGCACGAGGCCGAGGACCAGAAGCGGCGCGAGCAGGTCGAGGCCCGCAACAAGGCGGACCAGCTCTGCTACGGCGTCGAGCGCGCGCTGAGCGAGGCGAAGGACAAGCTCCCGGCCGACAAGGTCAAGGAGGTCGAGGGCAAGGTCGCGAAGCTCCGCGAGGCGATCGAGAAGGAGGACCACGACGCGATCAAGGAGCGCACCGCGACCCTCGAGGCCGCGATGAGCGAGGTCGCGCAGGCGGCCTACGGCGCGGCGGGCGCGCCTCCGGGCGCCGGTCCTTCGGCGGGCGGCGGAGCCCCCGGCGCCGAGCCGACGTCCTCGGACGATGGCGATGACGACGTGATCGACGCCGAGTTCGAAGAGACGAACTGACCGCGGTCACCGACCCTCCGCGATAGTACGCGCCAGGAGCCCGCGTCCATACGAGATGGACGCGGGCTCTGCTATTCTCGGCGGATGCCTTCTTCCACCCGCCTCCTGGCGCTCTCCGCCGTGCTCACCGTGGGTCTCGCGTTCTCGGGCTGCAGCTGCGGCACCGAGGAGCTTCCGGACGGCGGTGACGCCGGTCGCCGGGACGCGGGTCCGGCTCTCCCCGACGGCGGCGACGCCGGTCCAGCGGCCGGCCGCTGCGGCAACGGCGAGGTCAACGCGGGTGAGGAGTGCGACGACGCGAACCGCGAGGACGACGACGGGTGCTCGAGCGACTGCGTGATCGAGTGCGGTGACGGGACCGTCGGCGCCAACGAGACGTGCGATATCGCGATCGCGAGCGGCGCGGGCGCGTGTCCGACCGACTGCGACGACTCGATGGCCTGCACGAGCGACGTGCTGTCGGGCACCGAGTGCACCGCCGAGTGCCTCAGCGCGCCGATCACCGCGCCGCTGAACGGCGACGGGTGCTGCCCGGCTGGCGCGACGTCGCTCAATGACGACGACTGCCCCGTGGGCTGCGGCAACATGATGCTCGAGGCGGGCGAGCTCTGCGACGACGGGACGGCCGCGCCGTGCCCCACGATGTGCAACGACGGCAACTCGTGCACGTCGGACGTGTTGTCCGGCGCCGCCTCGACCTGCGACGCGGAGTGCCCGTTCGATCCGATCACCGCGTGCAGCACGACGAGCGACGGCTGCTGCCCCAGCGCGTGCGACTCGACGATGGACGCGGACTGTTCGGCGACGTGCGGCAACGGCACGTTCGAGCCTCCGCTCGAGACGTGCGAGGACGGCACCGCGACGCCGTGTCCGACGAGCTGCGACGACGGCATGGCCTGCACGCGCGACACGCTCACCGGCAGCGCGGCGATGTGCAACGTCCAGTGCGGTCATGCGGCGATCACGATGTGCAGCACCACGAGCGATGGTTGCTGTCCCGGCGGATGCAACGCGGGGAACGACGCCGACTGTGCGCCGGTCTGCGGCAACTCCGTCACCGAGGCGCCGGAGACCTGCGACGACGGCAACACGATGAGCGGCGACGGGTGCAGCAGCACGTGCATGCTCGAGACCGCGTCGGCCACCGCGTTCCGACTCACCGACATGGCGCTCGGCGATCCGCACGCGTTCGCCGAGATCGTGATCTTCTGCAGCGACATCACCGGCCAGCTCAACATGCAGCTCCGGAACGCGATCACGATGGACGGGGACATGATGGGCGACCCCGGCTACGGCGAGCTGGATCTCAACTTCCTGCTGGTGTTCCGGCCGCTCAACCAGGCGGGGGCGGGCGGGATGCTCGACCTCGTCGACGCGAGCTGCACCGCGCCCGAGGCGTCCACCTCGTGCACCCGGATGATGTCGACGCCACCGCTCGCGACGGCGACCTACACGAACACGATGAGCGGCTCGACCGCGTGCATCACGGCGACCGGAGTTCGGCCCTACCCGATGCCCGTCTCCCTGCCCATGCCCCCGTGCTTCGCCACCGCGCCGCAGCCGGTCACCATCAACCTGAGCGGCATCTCGATCAACCTCCGTGACGCCCAGATCGGCGCGAGCTACGTCGGTACGCCGGCGACCACCTTGGCCAACGGGCTGATCAAGGGCTTCATCACCGAGGCGGACGCCGACGCGACCATCATCCCGGCCAGCATCGCCCTCGTCGGCGGCATGCCGCTCTCCGCGGTGCTCCGCGGCGGTACGGGCAACTGCATGTCGGGGAGCGACATGGACACGCACCCCACGTTCGGCGCGGGTTGGTGGTTCTACATCAACTTCCCGGCCCGCGTGGTCCCCTACACCGAGCTCTGAACGACCTCCCTCAGAGGCGCAGCTCGGATGTCAACATTGCGTGCCGGGGTCCCAGGCTCAGCCCGATGGTCGCACTGTCATCGACCTTGATGCGAAATGGAGCTGTCATGCCCCCGATCAGGAGGCCGAGCCCGAGGATCTCCACCGCCGCGGCGATCGGCGCCATGACGAGGGTTGCCCCGCAGCCCGGAGACGACGACGAAGCGCAGAACCCGATCTGAGTCGCCGGGCCGATGACCGGGATCGCGGCGATCCACCCAACTCCTGAAAACACTTCGGTCAGTACGATCGAGGTGATCCAGGAGACCCCAAAGACGATGCTGCCTGAGACGACCAACCCGACGTCGGGGCCGTCCTCGATCCTCGCCCCGATCCGTCCCGTCGGTGCGCCGCCGAATGAGCTCGCCCACCCCGTGCGATCTACTTCGACGCGCTGAGATGGCTGTGGCGCTGCGAGCATCGCGGTCGCCCCGGAGGTCTCTAGTAGGTCTGGTGCGGGCGCGATCGGCATTTCCTGCGGCGACACCGACACACACTCATCGCCACGCGCCGCCCAACCGTTCGCACACGCCGGCGGTCCGCTGCAGCGCCCGTGCTCGTCGTCCCACCGCTGTCCGGGCCAGCAGCAGCGGCCTTCGGTGAACTCTCCGATCGCCATCCCCTCAGCGCAGCCGGCCTGCGCGATGACTTGGCCGGGCGACAAGGAGACGAACATCGCAGCCACGAGGACGAAACCAGCGAACGGCCCGCGCATCGCTGAGAGCTCAGTGTGCAACCGCGCGGCTCCGGAGTCCGTTCGCCTCGAACGCGAGTTCGCCGGCAAACGTGACTAGCTCGCGCTCGACCGGCGCAGGAACGATGATGCGGGTCCCGCGTCGGACGACTAGGGCTCCCACCGGCCTCGTCTGAAGCCAGCCCTCCTGGTAGGCGCGCACCTCGAAAACGACGCGCTCTCCACTCGGGCTGCGCCAGGAGCTTCGCACGCGGAACGTTCCCTCCTCAGGCGTGACGTCGTACGGGTGGTATCCACGCAGCTGGACCCGCCGCACGAGGCTTGCGAAGGTGTCGCGGCCCAGCTGGAAATGCCGGCCGCTGACGATCGGCCCAGACACCCGTGAGCCTCCGCAAGCGGTGGACATCACGGCAAGGACGAGGACAGCAACACGGCACAACACCATTTGCCTGACCTTACCATGGCATCGTTGGACGACCGCGATGACCGCTGTACGCGAGCAGAGTCGGGGCCGTCAAGATCGGCGGACCATCCGCCGTTCACCCTCGCGTGGTCCACGATCCGAGCCGTCCCTCTCTGCGTCCCGCGCGCGTGTCCGCGCGGCCGACCTGTCGGCCGCCGCGCCGCACGCAGTCCGGGACCGAGATCCGCGTGACCGACCCCGACGCGTTCGCCGTCGGGGCGCCGCTCGCGAAGCCGCGGCGGGACAACACGATCGTGTTCGAAGGGGCGCGGCTCGGGAACAAGTTCCGTTTGCTCGAGCCGCTCGGCGACGGCGGGATGGGCAAGGTCTGGCTCGCCCAGCACCTCGGGCTCGGCCGCACCGTCGCGCTCAAGGTGCTCCATCGATCGGTCCACGCGATGGAGGACCATCGCAAGCGCTTCGAGCGAGAGGCGCGGGTCATCGGGCAGCTCGATCATCCCGGGATCGTCGCCGCGCTCGACTTCGGGGAGCTCGAAGACGGCCGGAACTTCCTGGCGATGGAGTACGTGCCCGGGCGCACGCTCGAGCGCATCGTGCGCGAGGATGGGCCGCTCCCGTGGAAGGTCGCGGTCCACGTCGTGGCGCAGGTCGCCGAGGCGATCGCGTTCGCCCACGAGCGAGGCATCCTCCATCGCGACCTGAAGCCCGACAACCTCATGGTCGAGGGCGGCGACCCCGCGATCGGGCGCGTGCGGATCCTCGACCTCGGGCTCGCGCGGATGGAGCACCCCGAGGACGGCGACTCGATCAGCTTCGTCGGGCTGAGCGAGCCGCGGATGGCGATCGGCACCGCGAGCTACTCCGCACCCGAGCAGCTGCGCGGCGGACCGACCGACGCGCGCGCCGACGTATATGGGTTGGCCGCGGTGCTTTACTACTGCATCGCCGGGCGCTCGCCGTACCCGGGGCTCACCCTCGCCGACGTCGTCGTCGCGCAGCACCAGCGGCAGCTCGACGGCCTCGCCGCGGTGCGGCCGGATCCCACTCGACCTCCGGCGCTCGACGCGCTGATCCAACGGTGCCTCGCCCACGATCCCGCGGCCCGGGTGGCGACCGCGAGCGCGTTCGCGGGCGAGCTCCGCGCGTTGCTCGTCGTCCAGCCCGCGCCCCGCCAGCTCCCGATCGGCCGGATCGCGTGGGGTATCGCGCTGCTCGCGGCCGGGATCGTGGCCGGCGTGCTCGGCGCTACGCTCGCCTCGCTGTAGCGTTCGAGCGCCGACGCCCACTGTCGAGGCACCGAACGGAATCGCCCCGAGGGGGAGCCGGTTGGGTGGCGGGCTCTCTGCGTCTCGGGCGCGAGGCCCACGCGAGCGGAGCGCCCAGCGTTCGGCTGGGCTATCCTTCTCCCCTTGGCCTTCCCCCTCAGGTGGGCCGACCCCAGGAAGGGACGCCATGACCGAAGTCGATATCCCGACGCTCGGAACGCTCATGTTGGGCGCCGTGCTGGTGAGCGCCGCGTTCACCTTCATGCTCAGCATCGCCGCGGCCGCCGGTCGCCCCCATCTGCTCCGCTCGGTTCGCTTCGGCACGCTCGCCACGGTCGCGCTCGTCGCGTGCGCGGTGTTCCTCCTCGCGTACTCGTTCCAGGCGCACGACTTCCGCATCCGCTACGTCGCCCGCTACAGCGACCGTTCGATGAGCCCCATCTACCTGTGGACCTCGCTCTGGGGCGGACAGGACGGCTCGCTGCTCTGGTGGACGTTCCTCTCGAGCGGCTACATCACCGCGTTCACCATCTGGGTGCGCGACAAGCACCGCGCGCTCCAGCCGGTGATGTTCGCGACGCTGATGAGCGTCATCGCGTTCTTCGTGGTGCTCCAGCTGTTCGCGGCGAACCCGTTCGCGACCACGTTCGGCGGCGCGCCGCCGGATGGCGAGGGTCTCAACCCGCTGCTCCAGAACTACTGGATGGTCATCCATCCGCCGGCCCTCTACATGGGCCTCACGGGCTGGTCGGTGCCGTTCGCGTTCGTGGTGGCCGCGCTCGTCACGGGACGCCTCGACGACAGTTGGTTCCACGGCGCGCGCAAGTGGGTGCTCGTCGCGTGGGGCTTCCTCAGCCTCGGCAACATGCTCGGGATGTTCTGGTCCTACGAGGAGCTCGGCTGGGGCGGCTACTGGGCGTGGGATCCCGTCGAGAACGCGTCGTTCCTCCCGTGGCTCGCCGGCACCGCGTACCTCCACTCCGTGATGATCACGGAGCGTCGCGGGACGATGAAGGTGTGGAACGTCACGCTCCTCCTGCTCACGTTCGTGCTCACGATCTTCGGCACGTTCCTCACGCGCTCCGGCCTCATCTCGAGCGTGCACTCGTTCGCGCGCTCGGACATCGGCGTCTACTTCGGCGGCTACCTGATCGCGCTCATCGCGTTCGTGTTCCTCCTCGTGGGCTATCGCCTCCCCGATCTGCGCAACGGCGCGCGCATCGGTCCGGTGCACTACGTGGTCGGCGCGATCCTCGGGCTCTTGCTCGGCCTCTTCCTCGTGATCGCGGGCGTCGAGGTCACCTGGGTCGACAACGCGCTGGTCGCGCGCTTCCTGACGCTCATGGCGGCCGCGTTCGTCGGCGTCTCCGTGTTCGGTCTCCTCAAGCTCGTGGAGGTCATCCGCCTCGACGTGCTCGGCGTCGCGCCGATGCTCGGCAAGCCGCAGCGCGGGATGGAGTCGCTGCTCTCGCGCGAGTTCGCGTTCCTCCTGAACAACTGGATCCTCCTCGGGATGGCGGTGTTCGTCCTCCTCGCAACGACCTTTCCGTTGATCAGTGAGCTGCTGCGTGACGAGACGGTGAGCGTCGGGCCCGGCTACTACAACAAGTGGATGATCCCGTTCGGCCTCATCCTGATGTTCCTCACCGGGGTCGGTCCGCTCATCGCGTGGCGCAAGGCGACCGGCAAGAACCTCCTCCAGGCGTTCGCGATCCCGACCGGGCTCGCCCTGCTCGTGTTCGTCCTCCACCTCGCGCTCGGCTCGACGCTCGGCTTCCCGCCGACCGCGGAGTGGGACGACATCTACGATGACTGGGTCGGCGAGATCCTCGCCGCGATCTACAGCGTCGCGCCGATCGTCTCGACCACCGTGTGCGCGTTCGTCACCGGAACGATCGCGCAGGAGTACGGGCGCGGGCTCCGCGTGCGGATGAAGAGCACCGGCGAGAACCCGCTGCTCGCGCTGTTCGAGCTCGTGACGCGCGCGAAGCGCCGCTACGGCGGCTATGTGGTGCACCTCGGCCTCGTGCTCATGTTCATCGGCTTCACCGGCGCGGCGTACGACACCGAGGCCGAGTCGAGCCTGATGCCGGGCGAGAGCCTCACCGTCGGCGACTACACGTTCCGCTACGACAACGTGCGGATGGAGGCCGATCCGAACAAGCGGATGGTGTTCACCGAGGTGTCGGTGATCCACGGCGGCGAGGTGATCGACGTCGTCGAGCCGGCGAAGTTCATCTACCGGACGCATCCCGACATGCCGACCACCGAGGTCGCGATCCGGACGACGCTGCTGAGCGATCTCTACGTGATCATGAGCACCGTCGATCCCGCGACGCGGCGCGGCACGTTCCGCGTGATCGTGCGTCCGCTCGTGGCGTGGATCTGGCTCGGCGGCGCGGTGTTGCTGCTCGGCGTGTTCATCGCGGTGTCGCCGCGCGTCGCCGACATCCTCGGCGTGGTCTCGATGCCGTCGCTGTCGCGCCCGCGTGCGGCGGCGGCGGCGACCACCACGCTGCTGTTGTTGCTCTCGCTGATCGGGTGGGCGCTCGCCCCACCCGGCCACGCGAGCGCGCAGTCCGACAGCTCGAGCAGCCTGCATGCGGGCACCGTCGTGATCGAGGATCCCGAGGAGCGTCGCCTGTTCGGCCGCCTCCTCTGCGAGTGCGGCGACTGCGCGCGCCTGCCGCTCGACACGTGCGCGTGCAGCTGGGCGGACGGGATGCGCTCGGAGCTCCGCGGTCGGCTCGCCCGGGGAGATGACGTCACCGACATCGTCAGCGAGTACCGCGAGCGCTTCGGCGCCGCGTCGATCGCGATCCCGAGCGACGAGGGCCTCGATCGCGCGCTGTGGGCGCTGCCCGTCACCGCGATCCTGCTCGCGGCGGGCGCGCTCGTGTGGCGCGCGCGGACGTGGGCGCGGCAAGGCTCGGCCGACACGCAGAAGGCGCTCGCCGGTGAGGACGAGGGGGGCGCGATCGAATATGAGCAGCAGCTCGAAGACGAGCTGAGGCGCCTCGAGGGCGACTGATGATTCCTACGATGGCGTTCTCGTTGCCCGCGGTCTTCATCGGGCTCGCCGGCGTGATGCTCGTCGCCGCGATGGCGGCGCTGTTCGAGAGCCTGCGCACGGCGTTCGGCGGCGGCGGGGGGCTGACCGCGATCGACTCCGACGCGGTCGGAGAGCGCGCGGCGCTGCTCGAAGAGAAGAACACGCTGCTCCGCGCGATCAAGGACATCCAGTTCGAGCGTGAGGTCGGCAAGATCTCGAAGGAGGACTTCGATCGCCTCGACGTGGCGTACCGCCGTCGTGCGAAAGAGGTGTTACGCCTCCTCGATCAGGATCTCGGCACCTTCTTGAGCAAGGCCGAGGCGATGGTGGAGAGCGCGGCCGGCGTGCCGGCGAGCGCGAAGCCGGCGCCGAAGAAGAAGAAGGGCGAGACGAAGAAGGATGAGCCTCGCGAGCGGACGATCGCGTGCCCGTCCTGCGAGGCGGAGAACGCGGTCGACGCGACGTTCTGCAAGAAGTGCGCGGCGCGGCTCGCTCCGCTCGAGTGTCCGAAGTGCGGCACGGAGAACGATCCCGACGCGAAGTTCTGCAAGTCGTGCGCGACCGACCTGAGCGGCAAGCCCGACACCGCAGGAGAGGAAGCCGCGATGTCGACGGGATCCGATTCCGAATCCGATTCCGATTCCGATTCCGATTCCGAATCGGACTCTCGGGCCCGCATCGGCGGAGACGAAGAAGAATGACCGCTCGTCTCCGACGTCTCGGGCCGCTCTTCCTGCTCCTGTCTGGGCTCGCGCCCGCGTCGCTCGCCGCGCAGCCGCCCGACGAGGCGCAGGACGAAGGCATGCCGCACGGCCACCCGACCACCGCGCCGCCCGGCCAAGAGGCGATGCCACCCGGTCATCCCGTCACGCCGCCGCCCGACCAAGCGGCGATGCCGCAAGACGCGATGCCTCCCGGTCACCCGACCACGGCGCCGTCTGACGACGAGGCGATGCCTCCGGGTCACCCCAGCACGCCGCCCGGCCAGGCGATGGACGGCACGCCCGCGCGCTTGCGCGAGGTCCTCCAACCGCCGGAAGCCGGCACCGCGGCGCCCGCAAGCGATCTTGCGCCGGGCACGATCCGCGTGCTCGTCGTCGGGCCCGATGGACGCCCGGTGTCCGATGCGGCGGTCGATGTCGGGTCGCTCGCGTCGGGCGAGCGCTCGCGTCACAACGGGCGCACCGACGCGTCGGGCATCGCGATGTTCCGCGATCTCCCGGTCGGCGGCTCGCAGGCCTATCGTGTCAACGTCCCGCTCGACGGCGCGGTGTACAGCACCACCCCGTTCCAGCTGCCGGCCGATCACGGCTACGACGTGCGCATCACCCGCACGCCGACGACCCATGACCCTCGCTTCGTGTTCTTTCACATCCTGCGCGTCGTCGCGGAGCAGCGCGGCGAGCGGATGCACATCATCTACCAGGCCGAGCTGAGCAACGCGGGCGAGCAGACCTTCGTCTTCGGTGACGACACCTCGGCCATCGCGCTCCCCGAAGGCTACGTGAACTTCCAGTTCCAGCGCGTGATCACCGATCAGCGCGTGGAGGAGGTCCAGGGCACCAACACCTACGCGATCCGCGGCTCGCTCCCGCCCGGCACCGTCCGGCTCGCGTGGGCGTTCGAGCTCCCGGTCGACGACACCGAGATGAACGTCCCGGTGCAGATCCCCATCCGCTTCTACAGCCTCCAGGTCTTCGCCGAGGCGATGCCCGGCCTCGAGATGAGCGTGCGCGGGATGCCGAACGCGCAGCGGTTGGATCTCCAAGGTCAGCCGTGCGTCGACTCCACCCAGACCGAAGGATGCGCGTGGGTCACGATGACCCGCCGCGGTCCCGACGATGCGACCCTCGACGGCATCACGCTCCGCCTCACTGGGATCCCGGGACCGCCGCCGATCCGGTGGTTCGCGGTCGGGTTTGCGATCCTCCTCCTCCTCGCCGGCGTCGTCCTCTTCGTCCGTCGCAGCGCGACGACCACCGACAGCGCCGCGCTCCGCGCGCGCAAGGACGAGCTCCTCGACGAGGTGCGCGACCTCGAGGAGGGGCTCGAGTCCGGCGAGATCGGTCCCAACTGGCATCGGCGTCGCAAGGACGAGATCGTCCGAGAGCTGGCGATCGTGCTCCAGCGTCTCGGCAACACCGACGACGCCGCCGAGTCCGCGCCCTGATCGGAGCCGCTCCCTTCGTTCGAGAAGGGAGCCGAGAGCGTCAGTCGCCGCGCGTCGGGTCCGTCCAGGGTTCGTGTGGCCGGCGACCGAGCTGCGGCCGACCGGCGCCGCGGTCCACACGCGCGCGTGCGAACCGTGGTAGTAGGGTCCGGACAAGACGAGAGAGGGACGATGGCATCCGAAGGACTGAACAAGGTCATGTTGATCGGGAACCTCGGGATGGACCCCGAGCTGAAGTTCGGGCAGTCGGGGGGCGGCGTCTTGCGCATGCGCCTCGCGACGACCGAGCGGTACATGACCAAGGGGGGCGAGCGGCAGGAGCGCACCGAGTGGCACACGGTGATCTTCTTCGGCAACCGCGCGGAGGCGCTCCACAAGTTCCTCACCAAGGGCAAGACGGTGTACGTCGAAGGCCGCCTCCAGACGCGCGCGTGGGAAGACCGCGACGGCAACAAGCGGTACACGACGGAGGTGGTGGGCACGCAGCTTCTCTTCCTCGGTGGAGGTCGCGGCGGCGGTGGCGGCGGCGGCGATGATCACGGCGGCGACGACTACGGCGGCGGCGGTGGTGGTGGCGGCGGTTACTCCGGCGGCGGCGGCGGCGGCGGTGGTGGCGGCGGCGGCGGCGGCGGCGGCGGTAGCCGCGACGATTTCCCGGCCGACGACTTCGGCGACGACGACATCCCGTTCTGATCGGGAGACACGATCGGGATGGCGGAGCGCGAGAGGGTCGACGTGCTCCTCGTGGCGCGCGGGCTCGTGGAGAGCCGCGCGCGGGCGCAAGCGATCATCCTCGCCGGCCAGGTGTTCAGCGGCGAGCAGCGGATCGACAAGGCCGGTCAGCGCCTCGCGGTGGACGCGCCGCTCGAGGTGCGAGGCCGCGACCATCCGTACGTGTCGCGCGGTGGGGTGAAGCTCGAGGGCGCGCTCGACGCGCTCGGAGTGGATCCGAGTGGGCGGATCGTCGCGGACTTCGGGGCGTCGACCGGCGGGTTCACCGACTGCGTCCTCTCGCGCGGCGCGGCCAAGGTGTACGCGATCGACGTCGGCTACGGGCAGCTCGCCGACAAGCTGCGGCGCGATCCTCGCGTCGTCGTAATGGAGCGAACGAACGCGCGCCACCTCACGGCGGAGTCGCTGCCCGAACCGGTCGACCTCATCGTGATCGACGCCTCGTTCATCTCGGTCGGCAAGCTGCTGCCCGCCGCCCTCGCCATCCTCGCGCCCGACGGCGAGGTGCTCGCGATGATCAAGCCGCAGTTCGAGGCGCCGCGCGGCAGCGTGAAGAAGGGGGTGGTGCGCGATCCGGAGGCGCGCCGGCGCGCGATCGACGAGGTCTGCGCCGAGGCGGCGCGGCTCGGGCTCGAGGCGTTGGGGCGCTGCGACTCCACGCTGGCGGGGCCAGACGGAAACGTCGAGGCGTTCGTTCGGTTTGGGCGCGCCTCCGCCGTATGATTGTGGCAAGCCAGTGGATCGCGAGCGATTTCCAATCCTTGCGGAGTACCTCGAGGGGTTGCCCGACGGGCTCGAATCCTACCCGGACTGCGAGTCGAAGTCGTCGCTCATCCTGTCGGCGCTGGACGGCCACGATCGCGCCCTGATCGCGGACGGGCTGCCGGACGCGCTCGCCGCGGTGGTTCGTGAGCCGCCGCCCCCGGGCGTATGGATGCCCGCGGTGATGAACGACGCCGTGTTCTTCGCGGTGTGCGACCGCTACTACCCCACCCCCGAGGCGGTCCACGCGTGGACGTACGACCGGACGCTCGCGATGACGAAGAACCCCCTCTATCGCACGCTCCTGCGCGTGCCGGGGCCGCGCGTGCTCTTGCGGATGGCGGCGCGGACCCACGGCCTCCTCCAGCGCGGCACGATGCTCGCCGCGAAGTCGAGCGACTCGAACGTGCACCTCACGTTGACGTTCCCGCCCAAGCTCCACGTTGGGCTGAACCTCGTGTCGAACGTCGCGCTCTGGCAGGTGGTGGTCGAGGTGACCGGCGGCAAGAACGTGAAATCTCGGCTCGACCGCGTCACGGACACCGAGGCGCATTATGTCGTCGACTTCGACTGAGCGATCTCCGGCGGCTGGATTCGAACCAACATAGACGGATCCAAAGTCCGCAGTCCTACCCTTGGACGACGCCGGAACGAGGGCGATGATAGCAGCCCTCCGGCGCCGCGCTCCTCCTCCGGCTACCGCTGGAGCGCGCGGATCGCATCGAGGAAGACGCGCGCCTTGAGCTCGGTCTCCGCGAGCTCGCGCGCCGGATCGCTCGCGCTCACGATCCCGCCCCCGGCGAAGTAGCGCGCCTCGCCCCGCTCGATGACCGCGGTCCGGATCGCGACGGCGAGGGACAGGCCACCCGCGCGGTCCGCATAGCCGAGCGCGCCGGTATAGAAGCCCCGCGGCGTGTCCTCGAGCGTCTCGATGAGCTCCATCGCGCGCAGCTTCGGGGCGCCGGTGACCGATCCGGGAGGGAACGTCGCGGCCAGGATCGCGCCGGCGTCCGCGTCCGGTCGCACCTCGCACTCGACGGTGGACACGAGGTGATGCAGCCGGGCGAACGGCTCGACGCGCAGCGCATCGCGCACCCGGACGCTCCCCGTCTCCGCCACGCGGGAGAGGTCGTTGCGCATGAGGTCCACGATCATCGAGTGCTCGGCTCGCTCCTTGTCGTCGCGAAGGAGCGCGTCCGCCTCCTCGCGGTCCGCGCCGCCGCGCGCGATGGTCCCCTTGATCGGGCTCGTGCTGAGCCGTCCCGCCGCGCGGTCCCACGCGAGGAAGCGCTCCATCGTGCGCGCCACGATCGCGCGCGCGTCGAGCTCGAGGTAGAGCCCGAGGGGCACCGCGCTCGCGTCGCGCATCCGCTCCCACAACGCAAGAGGGCTTCCGACATACGGCACGCGCCACGGCCGCGCGAGGTTGACCTGATAGAGATCGCCTGCCGCGATCGCCTCGAGCGCGCGCTCGATCCGAGCGAGGTGGCGCGCGGGCTCCTCGACGAGCACGTCCCCGACGGTCGGCCGCGCCGTCGAAGGCGGGCCGATGGCATCGAGCACGGCGCGTTGCAGCGCTCGCGCGGCCGCTTCGTCTTCGGCGATCGCCCACGCGCGCCGCTCCACCAGATCGAGCGCGACCATCGCGTCATAACGCGCGAGCAGCGCCACCGGGCCGTCGCCTCGCTCGATGCGCGGCGGGGTGCGGAGCGAGACGGCCCGCGGGTCCGACCACGCCGCGTCGTACGCGATCGCCACGACGTCGCGGGGAGCCGCGCCGGGCGTGAACGGCGGCGGATCGTCGCCCGCCCAGTCGGTGGCGCCGGTGCCCGCGTCCGCGAGGTGACGGCCCACCGCGACCAGCGGCGCGGGAGACCCACGCTCGATCGCGATGACCCGCCGCGGCGACGCGCCGGCGAACGAAAAGCGACCCTCGCGGTGCTCGGCCGTCCCGTCGAGACAGAACCGCCCCTCACGCGGCAGCGCGGCGAGGAGCGCGGCGAGCGTCGGCATCGGCTCGATCGCGAAGGCCCACACGGGCGCAGGGTGTATCTCCCGGCGGAGGGCGCTGCCAATCGTCATGCGCGCTCGACGACCGCTCCCGCGCACGCTACACGCGTTCGATGCTCCGCGCCGCCGTCACCGTCGCGTGCCTGACCGCGCTGGTCGTGGGCTGCGACGCGTCGAGCAGCGCGGTCCTGACCATCGAGCTCATCGATCCGCATACCGGCGGTAACCCGGCCCTCGACGTTACGAGCGGGACGCTCCGCGTCACCGTCGAGGAGGGCGGGGCGATCGCGGAGTGCCCCGACATGCGCTGCGTCGCGGAGATCTCGCGCGGAGAGTTCTCGCTCGACTTCCCCGTGACGACGGTGACCGCGCTGACCCGGGTGCAGGCCGAGATCACGGGAGCGCCGGCGCTCCGAGTGGGCGCGTCGCCGTTCTTCGGGTTCAACGAAGGGCTCGGCGAAGGCGTCACCGTGAACGACCTCGCGATCCGCATCCCGATGCTCACTCCGGGCGCGTGCACGTCGCTCGACGCCCCCAACGTGAGCGTGACCGGCCTCCCGCTCCTCGCGGCGCCGCGACGCGACGCGGGGGTGGCGGTGCGGCGCAACATCGCGCTGGTGGTCGGCGGCATCGAGGCGACCGGTCCGTCGGGACGCGTCGACCGTTACGACCAGGCGGTGACCGAGGTGCCCCTCGAGCTCGCCCCCGTGGAGGCGATGGGGCCCACCCGGGGCGTCGCGCTCGACGAGGACAACAGCCTGTTCGTCGGTCAAGTGGCGTTGCACTTCGTGCCAGGCGACGGCATGGACGGCAGCGGCGCCGGCCCGCCGGAGGCCGAGGTGTTCGGAGTGCACCCGGGCGCGAGCGCTCGCTCGGCCCTGATCGCGATCTCCGGCACCCAGGCCGCGGTGGTCGGCGGCGTCGGCAGCGACGGCGTCACCTGGGTCACCCTCGATGGAGCCCTCGCCATCGTCACCGCCGTGCACGCCCTCGCGGAGGTGCGCGAGGATCCCGCCGTCGCGCGGGTCGGCAACGGAGCGCTCGTGGTCGGCGGCGCGCCCGATCGGGCGCTCGGCGCCGAGCTGATCGTGCCGGGCTCGGACGGCGCGCCCGTCGCGGTGGAAGGTACGTTGCCGGCCGGGTCGGGCGGGTGGCTCATCCCGAGCCCCGACTCCCGCACGCTCCTGTGGATCGGCCGGGTCGAGCGCGACGGCGCCGGAGGCCTGGTCGCGCCGACCGACACGGTCCTCTTGAGCGGGTGCCCGACCGCGTGCACCGCGAGCGCCGGCCCGACCTGGGATCGCGCGCGCACGGGCGCCGCCTCGGTGCGGACGCTCGCCGGCGACCAGTGGCTCGTGGGAGGAGACGGCCCGCTCGGCGTGGCCAACGACCGCGTGCGCTGGAGCGGCTCCACGCCGCGCATCGAGCCGGCACCGGATCTCGTGCACGCACGGAGCGGCGCGAGCGTGGTCGAGCACGGCTCGGGGATCATCGCCGTCCTCGGTGGAGAGTCGGAAGACGGCTTGCGCGCCGACGTGGAGCTCTGCCTGCCCGACCCCGGCCTCGACCCCTTCTGACGACGCTCCCGCCGGAGCGGGAACACCGCTCGGTCCTTGGTGCGTCGACCTCGCGTGGGGCGGTGGACGGCGTGCGCGATCGGCTTCGCGCTGCTCGCATGTGAAGGTGCGACGTCGAGCGGTGGGACGCTCCCGCCCGCCTCGGAGGTGCCGCCGATCGCGGCCGCACCCGCGATGACGCCGATCGCGCCGCGGATCGAGATCCCTGCGCCGTCGCCGCCCGAGCCGCCCGTGTCGGTCGAGCCCACGGTGTCGCTCGCGGGGGGTGCGTGCGAGCTCGGCGAGGCGCGCGAGGTCTTTCGCGCGGAGCGCAACGAGGTTCGCGGGGTTCGCCTCGCCCTCGACGACGACGGGGGCATGCTCGGCGTCGTCCACGGGCGAACGTTGAGCCTCGTCCCGCTGGACGCGGCCGGGGCGCCCGGCGAGCGGGTGGACCGGGCGGCCCCCGCGTCGCTCGAGCGCGTCGTCGCGCTGACCTCGCCCCGCGCGTTCGGCGTGCTGGGCGTGACGACGCCGTACGAGCGCGTCTCGCTCGCCGTGGTCGGGCCGACGGGTGCGACGCTCGACGAGCGAACCGTCGAGCTCACTCACCGAGACGTCGACCTCTACGCGGTGGACGGCGACCTCCTTTTCGGCGCGGTGGCCGAGTACGGGCTCGAGCTCTACCGCTACGGCGTCGAGGCGACCGGGCTCTCCGAGAAGGAGCACCGCTACGCGACGGTGCGGGCATGGGAGACGGTGATCGGTCAGCGCATCGTGCACCGGGGAGACCAGGTCGCGTTGATCGGTGCAGGTCGCGTTGCGGATGGATACGTGGGCGCATCCCCCTACGTACTGCTGAGCGGCGATCGACGGCGAGGCTACCTCTGGTCGTTCGAAGGCGAGGACACGCCGTGGATCCTGCGGAGCGAGGCGTTCGACGAAGGCGGCCGCTTGATCCTCCTCGAGCAGCTCCGCGCCCGATGGCGCTGGCGGCGTTGGGACTCCGCCGAGGAAGGTCCGATCGATCCGGCCGCGCTTCCCCCCACGTTCGACGCCCAGCTCCGCGCGCGCCTCGACGCGCGCGATGGGCGCTACCGGTTGGTCCGACGCCGCGCGACGGCGGAGGAGGTCGCTCCTGCGATCGACCTCGGACCCGCGGGGCGACGCC
>JBFWYI010000121.1:0-23911 GCA_050186575.1 Sandaracinaceae bacterium
TCGCGGCGTCCTTCTGAGACTTCGCGCGGTTCTTCGACTTCGGAGACTTGTCGCCCATACGGGACCTCGTTTCGATGTGGCACGCGCCACGCCCGCATCATCCGCTCTGCGGCGGAGGAATGCGAGGACACCGATCGATCCGCGCGCGCAACATCGGATGCGCCCGCGATCGAGCAAGCTCACCTGACGTCTACGGGACTTGTCGGGTGTGGCGTTCCCGCTGTCTCGGGAGCCTCTCGCATCGCAGGGTCCGCAGGGCCCCTGCCTGGCGAGTGCCTTTGGCGCGGGTCCAGGTTCCTTTCGGCGCGGGCAGGTCCATCCGGAGCGACGCCCGCCGATCGGTGGAGGCGCCGGGGAGCCGTCGCTCGCCGCAGTATGCGGTACGTGCGTGCGCCCGTTCGACGCGGCCCGCCGACCGAACCGGCGAGCGCGCCCTGACGGCACCGCCCCGAGTTGCGCTACGGTCTCCCGGATGGCTTCGACACGCCTCCTCGCCTCGCTCCTCTCGCTCCTCGTTCTGCTCGCCGCGTGTGACGGCGACGGCATGGAGGACGCAGGTCCGACCGACGCCGGGGGGGTCCCCGATCCCGAGCCGCCGGCCCCGTTCGCCGATGTGGCAGAGACCGGGCGCTTCGTGATCCCGGGCCTGAGCGGGCACGCGCACGTGGTGCGGACCGAGATGGACGTGCCGCACATCTACGCCGAAAATCGTCTGGACGCGATGCGCGTGCTCGGGTTCACGATGGCGCGCGATCGGTTCTTCCAGATGGACCTCGCGGCGCGCCTGTCGCAAGGCCGGCTGACCGAGCTGCTCGGCGACGTGGCGCTGCCGACCGATCTCGAGAACCGGCAGACCGGCGCGGCGCGGGTGGCGCAGATCTATCTCGACAGCTTGAGCGCCGAGGAGGGCGCGGAGGCGGATGCGTTCGCGGAGGGCGTGAACGCGTACATCGACGCGGTGCGCGCGCGGCTCTTGCCGGCGCCGACGGAGCTCGACCTCGGCTTCGCGCTCCTCGGCGCGCGCAACGCGGCCGCGCTGATGGTGCCGTGGACGCGCCGCGAGGTGGCGGCGACCGGGGCGACGGTGCTCTACGGCACCAGCTTCGAGACCGGCGACGTGGGTCGCTCGCGAGCGTTCGAGCGCGTCGCGGATCCGGATCCGACGAACTGGGACGCGTTCGTGGGGATGCCGGATCGCGACTTGCGCCTCGCCGGGCTGCAGCAGGACATCATCGCGCGCATCGCGCCGCCGAACGACGTGAGCTCGACGGCGGGGTGGGGCATCGACACGGCGGGCCGCACGAGCTTTCCGCAGGTCGATCCTCGTCCCCGTCCGACGCCGCGCACGCGGCCCGGTCCGCAGCTCGGCGTGGCGATGCTCGATCGTCTCGAGGCACACCTCGCGCGCGTCGATCATCGGCTCCATCCGCGCGACCACGAGGAGTGGGGGAGCAACGAGTGGGCGGTGATGGGGAGCGCGACGACGGACGGGAGCTCGCTCCTCTGCGGAGACGGTCACCTCCAGCTGAGCGTGCCCGCGCTGTTCTGGCAGTACGGGCTCGACACCGAGCTGATGGGCGACAGCGATCCGCAGCGCTTGCTCGGCGCGACGATCGCGGCGCTGCCGCTGATGGGCGTGGGCACGAACGGTCACGTCGCGTGGACGCAGACCGCGTTCTTCGCCGACGTCACCGACTGGTACGCGGAAGAGCTCTTGCTCGATGCGGACGGGCTCCCGCGCGCGAGCCGATTCCAAGGTGGCGAGCGCGATCTCGTGGCGGTCGACGACGTGTTCGAGATCCGCGGCGTCGCCGCGTTCATGAGCGAGGAGCGCACGCTCACCATCACGCGCTTCGAGACGTTCGACGGCCGGATGATCAGCTCGATCGAGGGTCGCACGGTGACCGAGGACGAGCCGCTCGGGGCGGGCGAGTCGCGCGTGAACCTGATGGGCGACTGGATCGTTCCGTCGGACACCGACGGCGACGGGAAGATCAGCGCGATCAGCTTCTACTACGGGCCGTTCGACGGCGGCTCGCTGCTGCGCGCGTTCCGCGGGTTCGCCGACGCACAGAACGTCGACGAGTACCGCGCCGCGATGCGGCACTTCATCGGCTACGGCGGCAGCATGATGGCGTCGGACGCGGACGGCTCGATCTTCTACAGCGCGTATCACGCGGTGCCGTGCCGCGACTATCTGCCGCGCGACGCGACGACGAACGCCTGGCTGCCCGGGGCGGATCCGCGGATGCTGCTCGACGGAACCCAGTACGGCGCGTGGTCGATCCCGCTCGACGCCGAGGGGCGCGTCGACGAGGCGGCGGCGGCGAGCGGCGGGGCGACCGCGTGCGCGGTGCCGTTCGACGACTGGCCGCAGGCGCTGAACCCCGCGCGTCAATACGCGTTCCATGCGAACAACGATCCGGGCAACATCACGCTCGACAACGACCTGTTCAATGACCCGCACTACATCGGCGGGCCGTGGATCGAGGGGTATCGCGCGGCGCGGATCGACGCGCGCCTGAACGCGGCGGTGGGCGGCGGCACCGCGAGCGTCGACGAGATGGCATCGATCCAGGGCGATCACCACTCGAACCTCGGCGTCGAGTGGGCGCCGATCCTGCTCGAGGCGATCGCGGCGGCGCGCGCGGCGTCGATGGGCACGCCGGCGCCGGGCTCGTCGGAGGAGCGGATGGCGGCGAGCTGGACCACGAACATGGCGCGCTTCACGGACGTCGAGGCGCGCATCGCCGCGTGGCAGGGCGCCGGCTATCCGACGCCGAGCGGCGTCGAGACGTTCTACGCGACGCCGAGCGCGGAGGATCGCGAGCGCGCGGTCGCCACGATGATCCACGCGGCGTGGCTGCCGCGCTACTTCAACGGCGTCCTCGACGACGAGGGCATCGACCGCAACTGGTCGTTCGCGGTCACCGGCGACACGTACCGCACCGGGCTCATGAAGGCGATCGTCCTGGGCCGTGGTCCCGGCAACCCGGGCGGGCTCGGCTCGTGGAGCCCCGCCACCGAAGAGTCCGTGTTCTTCGACGACGTGACGACGGCGGAGGTCGAGTCGAGCGAGGAGATCGCCTTGCGGGCGCTCACCCAGGCGTTGGCGTTCCTCGAGGAGGAGCCGTCGGCGCCCGGCGAGGGTGGCTTCGGCACGAGCGACATGGACGCCTGGCTCTGGGGTCTGCGCCACCAGGTGCGCTTCGAGTCGCTGGTCGGGGGATACATCGACGACCCGAGCCTCGGCGCGCTGTTCGAGCAGTTCAACATCACGACGACGAACCTCCCGCTCGCGCCCGACCTCGCGACCGACGATCCGCGCGCCGACCTGCGCTGGTTCCCGCGCCCCGGCGATCAGTTCGACATCGACGCGGCGAACCCCGGCCTCGGCGGGACGCGGTTCACCCACGGGAGCGGCCCGGTGTTCCGGATGGTCGTCGCGCTCGGCCCGAACGGAGTACGAGGACAAAATATCTTGCCGGGCGGACAGAGCGGTCTGCCGGCGTCGGAGCACTTCTCGGATCAAGCGGCGTTCTGGATCGCGAACCGCACGATCCCGCTGCGCTACCTCCCCGACGAGGTCCGCGAGGGCGCGGTCGCGCGCGAGCGCTACGCGCCGGAGTGACGCGATCAAAGAGGCGGCGCATCGAGACGGGCGCGCCGAGACGGTCGGATCGAGACGATCGGATCGAGACGATCGGATCGAGACTGGCACCGCGCATGCAAGTCGTTCGGGCATGACACGCGAACGACGTAGGCGGGTGCGCAAGGTGAGCGGTCGCGGGCTTCCTCCGGATGCCCGCGAGATGGGCGGCGACGCGGTCCGCGAGATGACCGGCGATGACGATCCGGTGAGCCGCCGCGACGAAGAGATGAACGAAGACGAGGTCGGCGGGCCGTATCAGCTGACCGACGCGAACGGCGCGAGCGCCTCCGTGGGGGACGACGACTACCTCACCCCGCTCGTCGCGCCGACGTACGAGCCCTGATCGCCGAGGCGTCCCTCCGCGTTCGTGGGTGACGCGGATCGCCTCGACCGAGACCGAGCCCCTCGCGGCGTCACGCCGCGCGCCGGTCTGCTCCGTCGTCCGCCCGCGTCGAACTCGAGCCGCTGTCCAAGGGGGAACGGCCCATGCACGAACGCGAGGCATGACCGAGCTCAACGCATCGCGACGCGCGGCCGAGGCATCCCGTCAGGCGGAGTGGGAGGGCGACTCCTTCGTGCGCGATCTCTTCCGCGGCGTCTACCGCCTCGACATCCTCGATCGGCTCGCCATGGATCCTCCGGTCCGCCCGGACTTCTGGCGCTTTCACGAGCGGCTGCGCACGTTCCTCTCGGACGAGGTCGACCCCGCGCAGATCGACGAGTCGGGCGAGTACCCCGCGCGCGTGGTCGAGGGGCTCGCCGAGCTCGGCGCGTTCGGGATGAAGATCCCCACCGAGTACGGCGGCCTCGGGCTCACGCATCCCGAGTACATGCACGCGATGCGGCTGCTCGGGAGCTACGACGCGAACCTCACCGCGCTCCTCAGCGCGCACCAGGCGATCGGCGTGCCGCAACCCGTGTTGCAGTTCGGCACCGAGGCGCAGAAGCGGAAGTGGCTCCCCCGCTGCGCGCGCGGCGCGATCAGCGCGTTCGCGCTCACCGAGCCGGCCGTCGGATCGGATCCGGCCCGGCTCGGCACGCTCGCGATCCCGACCGAGGATGGCGAGGCGTTCGAGCTGTTCGGCCAGAAGCTCTGGTGCACCAACGGGACGATCGCCGACGTGATCGTCGTGATGGCGCGCGACCCGAGCACCGAGCGGATCAGCGCGTTCATCGTGGAGACGGATCGCGAGGGCGTGAAGGTGGAGCATCGCTGCCGCTTCATGGGCCTGCGCGCGCTCGCCAACGCCAACATCTCGTTCGATCGGGTGCGCGTGCCGCGGGAGAACCTCATCGGCGAGGAAGGGCAGGGGCTCAAGATCGCGCTGACCACGCTGAACACCGGTCGGCTGAGCCTGCCCGCCGCGACGTCCGGCGCGATCGCGAAGTGCACGCAGATCGTGCGCAAGTGGTCGCTCGCGCGCGAGCAGTGGGGGCAGGCGGTGGGCAAGCACGAGGCGGTCGCGGCGATGAACGCGCACATCGCGTCGTCGGCCTACGCGATGGAGTCGGTCGCGCTCGCGGTGGGCGAGCTCGCGGACCGCGACGATGTCGACATCCGGCTCGAGGCGGCGGCGGCCAAGGAGTGGAACACCACGCGCGCGTGGGCGGCGGTCGACGACACGCTGCAGGTGCGCGGCGGTCGCGGCTACGAGACCGAGCAGAGCCTCGAGGAGCGCGGCGAGCCGCCGATCGGCGTCGAGCGCATGCTGCGCGACGCGCGCATCAATCGGATCTTCGAGGGGTCGAACGAGATCATGCACCTGTTCATCGCGCGCGAAGGGCTCGACGAGCACCTCCGCGTGGCGGGCGCGCTGATCGACGCGGACGCGACGCCCGGCGACAAGATCGCCGCGCTGCCGCGGATCGCGTGGCACTACCTGCGCTGGTATCCGGCGCTCTGGATCGCGCGTTCGCCCTGGCCTCGCTATCGACGCTACGGCGCGCTCGCCACGCACATGCGCTTCGCGGACCGCGCCTCGCGTCGGCTCGCGCGCACGCTGTTCCACGGGATGGTGCGCTACCAGGCGGGGCTCGAGCAGCGGCAGCGCTTCCTCTTCCGCGCGGTCGACGTCGCGATGGAGATCTTCGTGATGAGCTGCGCGGTGCATCGCGCTCACCGCCTCGAGAGCCTCGACCGACCCAACGCGTCGAGCGCGCGCGAGCTTGCCGACGTCGTCGCGCACCGCTGCCGCGTGCGGATCGACGAGCAGCTCCACGCGATGTGGCACAACGACGACGCGCTCGAGCGCGAGCTCGGGCTGGCGCTGCTCCGCGGTGAGCACGCGTGGATCGAGCAGGGCATCCTCGGCGTGCCGTACAGCGTCGAAGAGCTCACGCCACCGGCGATGGACGAGCTGCTCGACGCCGAGGCGCGGCGCGCGGCGGCCCGCGCTCGCGACGCGGCGTGACGAGCGGCGATCGCGCGTGATCGCTCAGGCGAGCGACGTCGCCTGCATGATCGCAATGAACGTTACGGCTCGCGTGCACGCCCACTGCCGTGGCGTCACGCCACGCGTGCGCCGCCACGCCTCGTGACCGGCTGGTGGACCGGTCGAGAGCCGCGAGCTCAGCCACGCACGATCCACCGCGCGGCACAGGCGATGCACCGCTACCGGGTATGTCCGATCCAAACCCGCGCACGCCGCTCGTGACCCTGGCCACCCGGGGGGCACGCCTCGGCAGTCTGTTCGGCGTCGAGATCCGCATGGACTGGAGCCTCGCGATCGTCTTCGGGCTCGTCCTCTTCGATCTCGCGCTCTCGGTGTTCCCCGAGTGGCACCCCGAGTGGAGCGCGGCATGGACGTGGTCGACGGCGTTCGCGGCGGCGTTGCTGTTCTTCGGATCGGTGCTCGTGCACGAGATGTCGCACGCGCTGGTCGGCCGTACCCAGGGCGTCCCGGTGTCGCGGATCACGCTGTTCTTGTTCGGCGGGATCGCGCACATGGACGAGGAGCCCCGCTCGCCCAAGGCCGAGCTGTTGATGGCGGGGATCGGACCCATCACGAGCCTCGCGATCGGCGTGGCCGGCATCGCGGGTGGAGTCGCGCTGTCCGGCGTCTCGGCGACCGCGCTGCTGACCGATCCGGTCGAGGTGATGCCGCGCGTCGGTCCGTTCGCGACGCTCCTCCTCTGGCTCGGGCCCGTCAACGTCGCGCTCGGTCTCTTCAACCTTCTGCCCGGCTTCCCGCTCGACGGCGGGCGGGTGCTGCGCGCGACCCTGTGGGCCGCGTTCCGCGACGTCGAGCGCGCGACGCGCTGGGCCAGCCGGTCCGGACAGCTGCTCGCGGCGGGCCTCGCGGCGCTCGGCGTGTGGTCGATGGTCGGCGGTGGCTTTGGACAAGGCGTGTGGCTCCTGCTGATCGCTTGGTTCCTGTTCGGCGCCGCGCGCGGGAGCTACGCCCAGGTCCTGCTGCGCGAGCGGCTCAAGGGGGTGACCCTCGAGGCCCTGATGCGCGACGACGTGATGCCGGTGGAGCCGTCGATGACGCTCGATCGCGTCGTCGAGGAGCGCGTCATCGGCACCGACGCGACGGCGTTCCTCGTCGCAGAGGGATCGGCGCTGTTGGGTGAGGTCACCGTCGCCCGCATCCACTCCATCCCGCGACCGGAGTGGCCGACGACGCGCGTCGAGGAGGTCATGACGCCCGCCTCCGCGCTCCCTTCGATGTCCCCCGGCGATCCGGTCGATCGCGCGCTCCGAGAGCTCTCCCGGCTCGGCGTAGCCCAGGTGATCGTGCGCGAAGCGGGCAACCTGATCGGCGTGGTGAGGCGTCAAGATATCATGCGATGGCTCGCCTTCGCGCCGCGCTCGCCACACCCCATCCACCCTTGAGCGGCGCCGCGCGCGCCGAGGAGACAACGAACATGAGCTTCGAGACGAACATCGAGACGATCCGCAAGCAGGCCCGCGAGCACATGATGGAGGGCGCCGTCACGGCGTCGTACGGCGCGAACCGGGAGGAGGTGTGCAAGGTCCTCAACGACATGCTCGCCACCGAGATCGTGTGCGCGCTGCGCTATCGCAACAATCATTACGTCGCGCTCGGCCTCGGCGCGCACCGCGCGGCCGACGAGCTGCTCGAGCACGCGGCGGAGGAAGAGAGCCACCGCTCGATGATCGCGGAGCGCATCACGCAGCTCGGTGGGATGCCGAACTTCGATCCGAGCACGCTCGCGAAGCGCTCCCATGCCGAGTACTCGTCGAAGGCGTCCCTCGGCGAGATCCTGCGCGAGAACCTCGTCGCCGAGCGCGTCGCGGTCGCGATGTATTCGGAGATCGTGCGCTGGCTCGGCGACGCGGACCCGACGAGCCGCCGCCTCGTGGAGCAGGTCCTCGCCCAGGAAGAGGAGCACGCCGATGACCTGGTCGACCTCATCCAACGCGTCGAAGGGGAGTGGGCCGGCCGCGTCGACTGAGCGGCGCGTCGGATCGAGCTCGGGAGGACGCAGGCGATCGCTCGCCTTGCGTCCTTCGCCGCATGGGGGAAGGTCTCCTGCTCCGTCGCGTATGAGGCGCGAAGGTGAGCTTGAATCTCTCGGTCGCGCGGCCGTCTACGGGCGCTCGACCTGAGGAGGGGAGACGAGGATGCGCAAAGGGACGATGCGCGCGCTGCGCGGGTGCGCGGTGGCCGCGCTGATGATCGCGTGCGACGGGGGCTCGGGCACCGACGCCGGCAACATGGGGTTCGACGCGGGGCCGATGGTCCGCTTCGACGCGGGTCCGCTGCGCGACGCGGGACCGGGCGGCGGCACCGACGCGGGTCCTGGAATGACCGACGCGGGACCCGACGCGGGTCCGGGCATGACCGACGCGGGGCCGGGGAACACCGATGGCGGCGGCGGCATGGACAGCGGCATGATGATGACCGACGCCGGGACCGACGCGGGCGCGCCCGACGCCGGTGCGCCGGACGCGGGTCCGCCTGCCCTCGCGGTCGTCGAGTACGCGGGCGGTCGCGTGAGCAGCTGCGCGCTCCTCAACGACGGCTCCGTGAAGTGCTGGGGCCTCAACGACATCGGTCAGACGTCGGAGCCGATGGCCTCGAGCTCGACGTGCCTCGACCGCGACGGCGTCACGAGCCTCCCGTGCACCCCGCTGCCACGCACGGTGGTCGGCCTCACGGGCATCACGCACATCTCGTCGGGCGGCGATCACACCTGTGCCCTGGACTCGACGGGGGCGGTGTACTGCTGGGGCTACAACGCGATCGGTCAGCTCGGACGCGGTAGCAACGACGACCTCGCGCACCCGGCACCGGCCGCGGTGGTCCTCCCCGGCGCCGCAACTCAGATTGTGGCCGGCCGGTTCCACTCGTGTGCGATCGTCGGCTCGGGTGCAACCAGCACGGTATATTGCTGGGGCCTCAACAACCAGGGCCAGCTCGGCAGCCCGACCACCGGCGGGACGTGCACGGTGGGTGGCTCGCCGGTCGCGTGCCGCACCACGCCCGCGCAGGTCGCGGGGCTCACGGGGGTCGCGCAGGTCGTCGCGGGCCGCGGTCACACGTGCGCGCGCCTCTCCACCGGCGGCGTACGCTGCTGGGGCGGCAACGAGTCGGGGCACCTCGGCATCGGCACCACCGACACCGCGGCGCACACCTCGCCCGAGATCGTCTCGATCACCGGCGTGACCCGGCTCGGGGCTGGCAACGAGCACACGTGCGCGGTGCTCTCCAGCGGGACGCTCTCCTGCTGGGGTCAGAACGACGCCGGTCAGCTCGGTACGGGCAGCACGACGCTGAGCACCTGCACGCTCGGGACCGACACGGTGCCCTGCGCGCTCACGCCCACCGCGGTCGCGGGCCTCACCGGCGTGACCCAAGTGGACGGCGGCGACTTCTTCACGTGCGCGGTCCACGGGGCGAGCGCCCAGAGCTGCTGGGGCGTCGACACGACGTCGCAGCTCGGGCAGCCGGGTGCGAGCATCGACTGCGGCGGCTTCAACTGCGCGCGTTCCCCGGTGCTCGTCACCGCGGCGACGGCCGTGACGACGATGTCGGCGGGCGGCTCGCACGTGCTCAGCCGCACCGGCGGCGGACCGCGCGCGTGGGGCGACAACATCATGCGCCAGTGCGGCATCGGTTCGGCGGCGGCGACGGTCAACGCGCCGGCCGCGATCATGATGCTCCCCTGATGACGCTCCCCTGAGCGCGAGACTCGAGATCCCGAGCGCCGTGTACGTATCAAGATACGTTCACGGCGCTCGCGCGTGATCGCTCAGGCGAGGACGACCCCGCTCGCGCCCGGCACGCGGACGTCGAGGCTCGACCAGCTCGCGCCCCGATCCGGCGAGACGTGGACGTGGCCCCCCTTGTCCACGAGCGCGATCCGATCCTCCCGCGTCGCGATGCACGCGGTGTCGGGCGGTCCCTCGAGCCAACGCGGCAACCCGCCGCCCACCGGCGACAGCGGCCCGGGTGCGGACAGCGCGCGTCGGTACACCGCGCCTTCGGGGGTGAACGGATCGACGCCCGCCGAGACGAGCACCTCGTCCCCGGTGAGCCCCACCGCAAGGCAGTGTGCTGCATGTAGGCCTTCGGCCTCCGTCGACCAGCTCGCGCCCCCGTCCGTGCTCACGCAGAGGCCCACCGCGGCGGCCGCGGCGACGATCTCGGCGCGCTCCGGGTGCGCGCGGACCTCGTGGACGTCGGCCTCGATGTCGATCGTCGGGTGCCAGCTCCGCCCGCCGTCGGTCGAGCGCACGATCCCGCCGACGTGGACGTTGACGAGGATCGCCGCGCCGTCGCACGTCGCGCTCATCGAGCGCACGCCGAGCGGCGGGCCCACCACCCGGCCATCGACGATCGCCGTCCCCGCGTACCAGCTCTCGCGTCCCTCGACCTCGTCGAACGATCGGATCGGCTCCAGCGCCGCGTCGTCGCGCGTGGGATCGAGCCGGAGGACGCGCGCGTCGTCGGTGCCGACCAGCAACCCGTCGGGCAGCGCCACGCACGCGCTCAGCGATGCGGTGCTCGTCGCGAGCGTCCGCCACTCCCCTCGCGGATCCCGGCGACGCAGCGTCGTGCCATCGACGATCGCGAGCAGCGCCCCCTCGTGATCCAAGGCCAGCCCGCGCACGCTGCGCCCGGCGAGCTCGTGCCGGACGTCGGTGCCGAGGAGGAACACCCCATCGGCCCAGGTCGCCACCGCCGTCATGTCCATCCTTCGCTGTCGCTCCATGATCGGCCCTCTCGATCTCTGAAGCGTGCAGGGTACCCGCCGGACGCAGGGTCCGCAGGTGCGTCGAGTCGCCCCGACGATCGTTGCCGCCGATCACGCGGTGCCGCGCAAGCTTTGCTGGCGCGCGGATCGACCGAGCCCGTCCATCGAAACGAGGCGGCGACGCGTCCCGCGACCCGAGCGCAACGCAACGGATTGCGCGATGCGCGGACCGGGGAGGCCCCGAGGACGACGGCGCGCCGGCATGGCACGCGGGCTGCGGTGCGCGCGAGGTGGACCGGCACCTCCGCTGCGAAGGGCGGAGAGGATCGACGGCGGAGGATGTACATGAGGGAGCGGTTGGGGATCCTGTTCGCGGTGAGCGCGGCGGCGCTGGGGTGGGGGATGGGTTGCGACGGCTCGCCAGACGACGACGCGGGGGTCCTCGACGCGTCGAGCTCGATGGATGCCTCGTCCACCGATGACGCGGGCGAGACCGCGATGGACTCCGGGTCGTCGCCGGACGGAGGGCTCGATGGCGGCGAGGCGGCGGACGCTTGTATGCCCGTCGCGAGCGCCGCGGCGCCGCTCCCGCTCGACGTGATGATCCTCGTCGATCAATCCGGATCGATGGACGACCCGGTCGCGGGGGGTGGCACGAAGTGGATCGCGATGCAGATGGCGCTCAGCCAGCATCTCGACCGCGCCGACCTCGGGCCGACGTCGTTCGGGGTCCAGTACTTCGCGCTCGCGAACACGATGTGCCCGAGCAGTTGCATCACCGACGTCGACTGCGGCGGGTGCGGCCCGTGCTTGTTCGGTTCGTGCCTCGGCGCGGGCGGGGACTCGTGCAACGCCGCCGACTACGCGACTCCCGAGGTCGAGGTCGCGGCGCTCCCCGGGGTGCGCGCGCTCATCGTCACGTCGCTCGCCAATCACGCGGCGTCGACCGCCTCGCCCACCTTGCCCGCGCTGACCGGCGTGCTCCAACACGCGCGCGCGCTCGCCGACGCGAGCCCCACCCATCGCGTCGGAGTCCTGCTCATCACCGACGGCTACCCGACCGAGTGCGGCACGGAGGTCGGAGACGTCTACGCGGTGGCGGCCGCCGCGCTGACCGACGGGACCTCGCCGATCCGTACCTCGGTGCTGGCGCTCGGTCCGACGCCGTTCTCCACCATGCTGGCCGTGGAGGGCGGGACGACGCCGCTCGACGTCGACATCACCATGGGTGACACCCGAGCGCAGATCCTCGATCGGCTCGCCGAGCTCCGCGCCTCGCAGGGCGTCGCGTGCGCGTACGCGCGGCCGGCCGGTGCGACGCCGGGGCTCGCGGTCCGTTACACGCCGACCGGTGGAGCATCGCAAATGTTGTTGCGAGTCTCGGACGAGGCCGGATGTCCGGCCGACGGCGCGGGGTGGTACGACGGCGCGACGAACGCGATCCAGCTCTGCGCCGGGGTCTGCGCGACGCTGGGGTCCGACGCGACCGCGCTCGTCGAGACGCTCGACGGCTGCTGAGGCGACGAGACGAGCGTCAGCTGCCGCAGATCGCGCGGAGCGCCTCGGGGACGATCGCGGTCCCGCAGCCGCCCGGGGGCGCGCCGATCCACAGCTTATGGAGCTGGTCCACGTACACCGCGAGGAGCGCAGAGAGCCCGGCGACGCACACGCGGCCGACCCACTGCGCGGCGACCTTCGCGTCTCCCCCGTCCGGCAGCTCGCGCCATCGCGCGAGGTAGCGATCCGACCAGAGCCACGCCGGGATCGTCAACAGGACCAGGCGGGGGAACGCGCCCGCGGCGGCGGCGGAGATCGCGATGAGGGCGGCCGCGCCGACGCACACCCGCGCGAGCGTCAACGTGACGCGAGGTCCGTGCGTGACGACGAGCGTGCGGTAGCCGCGGTCGCGATCCTCGTCGGCCTGGAACGCCTGCGCCGCGAAGTACACGCCGAGGATGAACACCGCGATCAGCGCGATGATGATGTACGCGCGCCAGCTGAAGATCCCATCCGCGGCGGCGAAGCCGGCGAGCGGGGACAACGTACCGTACCCAACTCCATTGACGAGCGGACCGCCGAGGGGTCGGCCCTTCAGCGCGACGCGGGGGTGCGAGTAGAGGACGGCGAGCACCGCGCAGATCAGCGTGCACGCGAGGGGGATCGCGCCGAGCGGCCACGCGACCGCGAGCGAGAGCGCGAGCGCGAGGTAGCCCAGCGGGCCGGCGATCTTCGGTACGCGCACGGACGGACCGAACAGGACGCCGCCCTCGTCGCGATCGAGCATCGCGTTGAGCCAGAGCGACCCCGCGTGACCGAGGCCCCACGCGAGCCAGAGCGTCAGCAGGGGGAGCGCGACGTGCCCGAACGCGACGGTGGAGCCGCGATCCCAGAGCGCGAAGCCGAAGCCTGCGCACGGGATGAGCGCGATGAGCAACAGCCCGCGAGGGCGGGCGAGCGAGACGAGCGCGCGGACCTCGGTCACGAAGGTGCGCCCTCGCCGAACGTGGTCAGTGGAGCGTGACGCGCTGCACGCTCTTCTGGATCAGCGCGGGCACGGTGAGGGCCTGCCGGATCGAGTCGGCGTCGAGGTTGGCGAACACCACGGTCAGCTGACCGTCCACGAGGATCGCGCCGCCGCCGGGGAGGGCCGTCAAGGCTTCGTGCAGATCTGGATCTTGCCACCAGTCCGACGCGCTCGGCTCGACGCGCGTGTAGACCTCGAAGAGACCGTGCGGATCGCCGCTCGGACGCGGGCGCCCGAACTGACGCCGCAGCTCCTCGATCTCGCCCATGAAGAGCGCCGCGCTCGGCACGTGCTCGGCCTCGGGGAGTCGCGCGCGCATCCCGAGCTGGGGGCGCGCGCCGATGCCCACGGGGTTGCGGAGGTCGACCTCGACCGTCACGCCGTCGATCAGGCCGCGCATCGTCGGCCACCCGAGGTCGTCCTCGACCACCGCGAGGCCGCCGACCTCCTCGGCCAACGCGAGGAACCGGCTCCAGGCGCGCGCCTTGGGGTCGTCCCCATCCTCGCCCTTCCCACCCGACGCGCTGGCCCACGCGAGCGCGATGAGCGCCGCGATGGCGGCGGCGGCGAGCACGATGATGGCGATCTCCATGCGACTCGTAGAGTAGAGAGGCGCGCCGTCGAGCGCCACCTCGCAGTTGGCCCCGCGCGCGGATCGCGGGCCACGGGGACGTCCACGTGGGTTGAGGAGCCCACGTCGCGCCGTCTACGGGGGCGCCTGCTCGATCGAGAACCGCGTCGGCTCGTAGCACCCCACGTACGCGCGCATCGGCTCGTGCAGCTCGCGCTCGGCGCGGATCACCGTCTCGCGGCCCGTCCAGCCGGCCGCGCTCCCGTCCCACTCCCACCCCATGATCGGGTAGCCGTTGGCTCTCCGCACCTGCACGCCGTTCGGCGCGCCGACCACCTCCGCGTTGCCGCGGCCCACCGTGTAGATCGACGCGATGCGCGCGCCCTCGGCGACGCGGAGCTGCCACGTGACGTCGGCGTACGAGCTGAGCATCAAGATGATCTCGGCCGGCGTGCGCGCGACGTCGACGTAGACGCGACCGTCGGTGCCGTCGGCCGGCGAGTACATCGCGATGACGTGGAGCTCGCGCCCGTGGTGCACCTCGCAGTCGTCGGGGATGATCTCGTCGTACTCGCGATCGCAGACGACGCGGTGCACCACCGGGACCGAGCAGGGGTCGGCGCCCTCGGGGATCGCGACCGCTTGGAGCGGGCCGATCGGTGCGGGCTCGGGGTCGGGGTCGGGCACCGGATCGGAAGGGATCGGATCGATGCGCCGCGGCTCCGGCGGCGGGTCTGCTCGGCTCGGTACGGGGTCCGTCCGGGTGGCTGGCGTGTCGACCGCGACGGCCGGCGCGTCGCGCTCGGAGACGATCCAGGTGATCGCGCCCGCGCTGATGCAGGCGAGCGGCAGCACCAACGCGACCGCGCCCACGCCGATCCAGAACCCGATGCCGCGCGAGCTCGACGCGGTCTGCGTCGGCGGGGCTCCGAACGCAGGGCTCGATGACGAGCCGCCGCTCTGTCCATAGCTGCCCGGTCCGTAGCCGCTCTGTCCATACCCGCTCTGTCCATACCCGCCGGGACGGGCCTGTCCGTGAGAGCCCTGTCCGTGAGAGCCCTGTCCGTGAGAGCCCTGTCCGACTCCGCTCGTCGGCTGGCCGTTCGATCCAAATCCGTGCTGCGCAATCGGACTTGCGCCCGGCGGCGTGGTCGCGGGGATCGCCCCGGCCGCCCCGTAGCCCGACATCGGCGGAGGCACGTTGGACGGACCGCCGTGCGCGTAGACGCCGGTGCCCGCCGCCGAGGGAGGCGAGCCCCACGAGGGTGACGACGGACCGAACCCGGACGGAGGTCCGAACGCGGACGGAACGTCCGGCGCGCCGGTGAAGGCGCCGCTCGCCGCGTTCCATCCGCCGAGCGCCGGCGTCTGACCTTGGGGCAGGGGCGCGGGGAGCTCGCGCCCCGCGGCGTCGAGCGCCGACGCCATCGTCCTCGCGTCGGGGAATCGATCGTCGGGTCGCGCGGCGAGCGCCCGCTCGATGAGCGCGCCGAGCGCGGGCGGCGCCCCAGGCCAGACGCGGCGCAGCGGCTTGGGCGGCACGCCCTGCACGCGCTGGAGAAGGTCCGACAAGTGGTCGGATGGGTAGGGCAGCTCGCCGGTCAGCGCTTCGAATAGGATCGCGCCGACCGCGTAGAGATCCGCGCGCGCGTCCACCCCGTGCGAGTCCTGCAGCTGCTCGGGCGCCATGTACGCCGGCGTGCCGAGGGTGAGCCCATCGGCGGTCAGGTTCGTCGCGTGCGGCGTGCTGCTCACCTTGCTGATGCCGAAGTCGAGCAGCTTGGCGAACGGCTGCCCGTCGGGGCCCCGCGTCAAGAACACGTTCGCTGGCTTCATGTCGCGATGGACGATCCCCGCACGGTGAGCGGCGTCCAGCGCCTCGAGCACCTGATGCACGATGTCGACCGCCACGCTCGCCGGCAGCGGCCCGCTCCGGCGCAGGCGCTGCTCGAGGTCCTCACCCTCGAGCACCTCCATCGCGAGGAACGGCTGGCCATCCGGGGTCACGCCGGCATCCCGGATCGCGACGATGTGCGGGTTGCCGATCGCGGCAGCGGTCTGCGCCTCGCGCAAGAAGCGCTGCACCATCGTCTGGTCGCCCGAGTGCTCGGCGCTCAGCACCTTGAGCGCGACCTTCGACCCGACGACCGTGTGGCGCGCCAGATACACGGTGCCGAAGCCGCCCGTCCCGAGCGTGCTCTCGATCACGTAGCGGTCGATGGTGGTGCCGGGGGCCGCGGCCATCGCGGGGATCATGCACGGTTCGGCGCGCGACGCGAATCGTTCCCGATCGACAGGCGCCGATCGCGCGGTAGCGTTCGCGCCATGCAGCGACCCCTCGACGGCCTCAAGGTCCTCGACTTCTCGCAGAACCTGCCGGGACCGTACGCCACCTTCCTCCTCACGGGCTGGGGCGCCGACGTCGTGAAGGTGGAGCCGCCCAAGGGCGATCCGGCGCGCTCGATGGAGCCGTTCTTCTCGATCGTGAATCGCGGCAAGCGCTCGGTGATGCTCGATCTGCGGGACGAGGCGAGCCGGCCGGCGCTCGAGGCGCTCGTGCGCTGGGCCGACGTGGTCGTCGAGGGCTTTCGCCCGGGCGTGATGGATCGCCTCGGCTGCGGCTACGAGGCGGCGCGCGCGCTCAACCCGCGCGTCATCTACTGCTCGATCAGCGCGTTCGGTCAGGACGGACCGCTGCGCGATCATCCCGGTCACGATCTCGATCTGCAGGCGCTGTCGGGCGTGTGCCACCTCGAGCGCGACGCGGCCGGCACGCCGCGCGGGGCGCTGCTCCCGATCGCCGATCTGTCGAGCGCGTTCCTCGCCGTCAGCGCGATCAGCGCGGCGCGCCTCGCGCAAAAGGAGCGCGGCGAGGGCGCGTACCTCGACGTCGCGATGGCGGATGGCGTGTTGTCGTTCGCCAACGTGTGGGGCGTCGGCATCGACTTCTCCTCCACGGCGGGTCGCAAGCTTCGTTCCGGTGGTGTGATCGCGGCGACGCTCGGCAAGCCGCTGCTCGACGTGCTCGAGCGCCTCAAGCTCTACGCGATGCCGCACTACGGCGTGTTCAAGACGCGCGACGGTCGCTACCTCAGCCTCGGGATCGTCGACGAGGGACACTTCTGGCGGAGCCTCTGCGAGGAGCTCGGGCTCACCGCGTTCGCCAAGCTCGACATGCCTGCCCGCATCGCGTCGGGCCCGCTCCTTCGGCCGCTCGTGGCGATGCGGATCCGACGACGCACGCTCGCCGACTGGACGGAGGCGTTGCGTCGGCGCGGGATCCCGTCGGCGCCGGTGCTGCGGCCGGGCGAAGCGGCGGAGGAGGCGCAGGTCGCCACGCGTCCGTGTGCGCCCGGCGCGGACGGCTGGCTCGGCTCACCCCTGCCGGGAGCGTCGGCGCTCGTGGGGAGCGCACCGAAGAAGGGTGAGCATACGCAATCGACCTTGCAGGACCTCGGCGTCGCCTGAGCTCACGTCCAGCGGAAGACCCGGATACCGAGGACGCCCGCGCCCACCGTCCACGCTCCGAGCACCGCGAGCTCGACGGGGACCTCGCCGAGAGAGCGACCCTCGAGCGCGATCGCGCGGAGGCCATCGACGAGCGCCGTCAAAGGGAGCCCGCGGATCACGAGCTGGAGCCAGTCCGGGAAGCGCGCGGTCGAGAAGAAGACGCCGCTCGCCACGAGCTGGAGCAGGGATGCCGCGTTGACCATGCCGGAGAGCACCTCGACGTTGGCGGTGCGGCTCGCGAGCAACGTCCCCATCGCGCTGAACGCGAGGCTACCGAGGAGCGTGAGCGCGACGTAGTCGAGGGTGGGCCCCGCGATGCCGACGTCGAAGCTCCATCGCGCGAACACGAGCACGACGGCGAGCGTCACCAGCACGAGCGCGAGGTGCGCGAGGACGAACGCGCCGAGGTAGTCGCGGCGGCGCATCGGGGTGACGGCGAGGCGCTTGAGCAGCTTCTTGCTGCGCGAGTCCACCACGTTCCAACCGATGCCCCAGAGGCACACCGTCATCACGTTCATCCCCACGAGACCGGGGACCACGAAGTCGACGTAGCGCGTACCCGGCTCCGTCACCGGGTCGTCCTGCACCGCGAGCGGGGCGTCGAGCAGCGCTCGCTCGACCCGCGCCCGCGCGAGCCGTGACTCGGGGCGGGTGGGATCGGTCGAGAGGCGCGGCGGCGTCCCGTCGGGGTGTGCCTCGACGATCGCGTAGCCGCGGCCGCGCACGAACAGCCGGCGCGCGTCCACCTCGTCGATGCGCACGATCTCGATCTCCGGATCGCGGCTCAGGCGCTCGGCGAGCGCGTCCGCGCCGGCGCCGTCGATCAGGAGCACGGGGATCGGCTCGCTCGGGGTGGGGCGGAACGCGATGCCGAGCGCGAGCGTCAGGACGAGGGGGAAGCCGAACGTCCAGAACAGCGCCTCGGGCTCGCGCTGGAACGTACGCAGCCGGACGAGCACCAGCTGGATCAGTGGGTGGCGCGTCACGCGTCGCCTTCCTCGCGCGGGGCGTCGGCGTCGGGCGCGGCGCCCCGGTCGGCGAGGCTGCGGCCCGAGAGGACGAGGAAGACGTCTTCCAGCGTAGCGGGCGCGATCGCGATGCGACCGAGCGCCACGTCGTGCTCCTCGGCGAGCGCGCGCGCCGCGGCGAGGACCTCGTCCGGTGCATCGGTCCCGAGCCGCGCCGTCCGGCCGAGCATCCGCGCCTCGCGCACGCCGTCGATCGCGCTCAGCGCCTCGAGCGGGAGCTCCCCTTCCGTCAGCTCGATCTCGACGACGTGCGAGCCGACGTGCTCGCTCACCAGCTCGTCGGTGGTGCCGCGCGCGATCACACGGCCGCGATCGATCACCACGATGCGATCGCAGAGGCGCTTCGCCTCGTCCATGAAGTGTGTCGTCAACAGCACGGTGCGCCGCTCGCGGGCCAGCGCTTCGATCCGATCCCAGACGCGGTGTCGCGCCTCGGGGTCGAGCCCGGTGGTCGGCTCGTCGAGGATCACGAGCTCGGGATCGCCGGCCAGCGCGCACGCGAGCGCGAGCCGTTGTCGCTCGCCGCCGGAGAGCGAGCGGACGAGCGTCTTCTGGACCGGCTCGAGGCCGACGTCGCGGAGGAGCGCCCCCTCGTCGGGGCCCCGATCGTAGAACGAGCGGAACAGCGCGATCGTCTCGCGCGCGGTGAGCTTGTCCGGGAGGCTCGTCTCCTGGAGCGCGACGCCGATGCGACGCGCGATCGCCTCGCGGTCCTTGGGCTGCTCCAGGTCGAGCACGCGGATCGATCCCGCGGTCGGCGCGATGAGCCCCTGGATCATCTCGAGGGTCGTGGTCTTGCCCGCGCCGTTCGGTCCGAGGAGACCGACCGTGGTGCCCGCGTCGACGTCGAGGTCGATCCCGTCGACGACGTTGCGCTCGCCGTAGCGTTTGACGAGGCCGCGCACGCGGATCGGAGTAGACACGGGGGCGCATGGTAGCGTCGGACCAGCCATGAGCGGGAGCGCCGTTCGCGGCGCCGGGGTACGCGTGGCCGGCGTCCGCATCAGAGGGTTGGGCCGCTACCTTCCACGCCGGATCGTGTCGACGGCGGAGGTGGCGGAGCGGCTCGGCGTCGACGCGGCGGCGCTGGCGCGCGCGACCGGCGTCCACGAGCGGCGTTTCGCCGATCGCACCGGCGACGAGACGGCCAGCGCGATGGGCGCGGCGGCGGCGCGCGAAGCGCTGGCGCAGGCGGAGCTCGACGCGTCGTCGCTCGACGTGATCGTCAACGCGTCGGGCACGGTGGAGCAATCGATCCCGGACGGAGGCGCGCTCCTCCAGCGCGCGCTCGGGCTCGGTAAGACGGGGATCGCGGCGATGAGCGTCCACGCCACGTGCCTCTCGTTCGTGGCGGCGCTCGACCTCGTGAGCTGCGCGATCGCGGCGGGTCGCTATCGGCGCGCGCTGATCGTGTCGAGCGACGTCGCCTCGGTGGGCATCGACTGGACGGACCCCGAGAGCGCCGGTCTGTTCGGCGATGCGGCGGCGGCGGCGGTGGTGGTCCGGGACGAAGGCGCGTCGGGCGTGCTCGGATCGCGGTTTGCGACGTACGGCGACGACGCGGGCCTCGCCGTCATCGAGGGCGGCGGCACGCGATGGCATCCCAACGACGAGGCCGTGGTCGCACGTCAGAATCTCTTTCGGATGGACGGGCGACGCCTGCTCCGCCGGGTGCTCGGCCGCGGTCGCGGCTTCCTCGACGCGTTCGCCGCGACCCTGCCGAGCGACGTCGCGCTCACCGACGCCCTCGTGATCCCACACCAAGCGAGCGAGGCGGGCCTCGCGATGCTCCCCGCGTTCGGCCTCGACGACGCGAAGGTCGTGCGGACCCTCGACCGCCTGGGCAACTGCGTCGCCGCGTCCATCCCCGCCACGCTCTATGAAGCGGTCGAGCGCGGGCGCCTCGCGCGCGGTGACGTCGTCCTCCTCTGCGGCACGGGCGCGGGCCTCTCGCTCGGCGCCCTCGCGCTCCGGTACTGACCGAGAGAGGACGCCGCCCGGCACGTGGTCGTTTCGCGCCCGATCGAGGCGACGAGACGAAGCGCGTCCCCGCCCGGCTACTCGCAGCGGCCGCCGGCGTAGAGCGTGCCGTTGCAGGTCAGAACGCAGCCGCTGCCGGTGCACTCACAGGTGGTCCCGCTCGCGCACGCGAGCGCGCAGGTGCCGCCGCTGCACTGCATGTGGCACGCGCTGTCGCCCTGACATGCGAGCCCGCACTCGGTGGCGGCGTCGCAGCGAATCGTGCAGTCCCCGGCCGCGCAGGTGCTCGCGCACCGCTCCGCGGTGCCGCAGGAGAGGTCGCACGACGTGCCGCTGCAGCTCATGCCGCAGTCACGGGCGGCTTCGCAGCTCTGGGTGCACGTCCCCGCGTTGCACACGATCGCGCACTGTGGAGTCTGGTCGCAAGAAACATTGCAGCTCGAGCCGTCGCACGTGCTCGCGCAGCCCGACGCGGCGTTGCAGTCCTGACGACAGTCGCCGGACTGGCACTGGACCGCGCAGTTGCCGATGTCGCACCCGACGTCGCAGTCCGCACCGACGCACGCGCACGCCCGGTCTTGGCAGATGCAGGTGCCCATCCCTTCGCAGCCGACCGCGTCGCTGTCGCAGGCGGTGAGGAGGGCGAGCGGGACGACGAGGAGGAGTGTGGTGCGCATGTCGGACTCGACGCATAGGCTACCAGGACCTGATCGCCGCCGGGACGACCCTCATCGTTTCATCGTTCGCGAGAGAGGATGAATGAGGAGGATCGTCCCTCGCATCGAGGTCAGACTCGGCGCGGATGCGGATCTTGCTCACGGGAGCGCGGGCCCCGGTCACCCTCGAGCTGGCGCGCGGGTTCTTCGCGGCGGGGCACGACGTGTTCGTGGCCGACAGCTTCGGGCCGCACCTGTTGCGGGGGTCACGCGCGGTGCGGCGGAGCTACCGCGTCCCCGCGCCCCGCGCGGACGTAGACGCGCGCGGGTTCGCCGAGGGGCTGCGCGACGTGATCCGAAAGGAGGCGATCGAGCTCCTCGTCCCGACCTGCGAGGAGGTGTTCCACGTCGCCCGTCGCCTCGACGTGCTCGCGCCGCAGACGCGCGTCCTCGCGATGCCGATCGAGCGGCTCGGACCGCTCCACGACAAGCACGCGTTCGCCGAGCGTACGCGCGCGGCCGGGGTCGACGCGCCGGCCACCGAGCGGGTCACCGATCCGGCGCGGCTCGCCCAGCTGGTGCGAGAGCGCGGGTCCGAGCTCGTGATCAAGCCCGCGTACTCGCGCTTCGCGTCGCACGCGATCGTCGGGCCGCGCGACGCGCGCGTCGGCGAGGTGAGCGAGCGCCGGCCTTGGGTATCGCAAGAACGGTTGACGGGGCGTCCCATCGCGACGTTCTCCGTCGCGCACGAAGGCCGCCTCACCTTGCACGCGGACTACGCGCTCGAGGTGACGGCCGGTCCGCGGGCGGGCGAGGGCTCCGCGATCCTGTTCCGACCGACCGGCGATCCGCGCGTCTTGGCGTGGGTCGACGCGTTCGTCCGCCGCGAGCGCTTCACCGGGCAAGTCGCGTTCGATCTGTTCGACGTGCCAGGTCGTGGGCTCCTCGCGATCGAGTGCAACCCGCGCGCGACGAGCGGCGCGCACCTCTTCCGCGATGATCCGCGCATGCCGCGCGCCTACCTCGACCCCGAGTCCCCGCTCGCGACGCCGCGCGCCGACGCGTCCGCGATGCTCGGCTTCCCGATGCTCCTCTATGGGCCCCGCCAGCTCGGCGCCGACTTCGTCACCACGTTCCGACGCGCGCGCGACGTCGCGTGGGACGCGCGCGATCCGCTCGCCACGTTGGCGCAGATCGGGACGGCGGCGGAGCTCGTGCGCCGCGCGATCACCCATCGAGTGTCGCCGCTCGAGGCGTCGACCGTCGACATCGAGTGGAACGGCCCGCTCGATCCGGGCGCGTCATGAGCGCGATCGTGGTCACCGGGGCGACCGGCTTCCTCGGCGGCGCGCTCGTCCGCGAGCTGCGGCGCGACGGTCGCGAGGTCGTCGCGACCGGCCGCGATCGGTCGAAGGGCGACGCGCTCGCGCGGGAGACCGGCGCGCGCTTCGTCGCGGGCGACCTCGCGATCCCGAGCGACGCCGAGCGCGCGATCCGCGGCGCGTCGGCGGTGGTGCACTGCGCCGCGCTCTCGAGCCCATGGGGACCGGCCCGCGCGTTCGAGCGCGCCAACGTCCGCGCGACCGAGAACGTGGTCCACGCATGCGAGCGCCACCGCGTGCAACGACTCGTGCATGTCTCGACTCCGGCCGTGTACTTCGATCTCCGCCCGCGCGAGGGCATCCGCGAGGACGACCCGCTCCCGGAGCGCCCGTTCAACGACTACGCGCGCACCAAGCTCGACGCCGAGCGCGTCGTCGCCGCCGCATCGTCGCGCGGCCTCGCCACCGTGATCGTGCGACCTCGCGCGCTCTACGGCCCGGGCGACACCACCATCCTCCCGCGCGTCATCGACGCGCTCGAGCGCGGCATCTTCCCGATCCTCGACGGTGGCCGCTCGCTCGTCGATCTCACGTACATCGACGACGCCGTCGAGGCGCTGCGCTGCGCGCTGACCTCCGAGCGCGCGGTCGGCGGGACCTACCACGTCTCGAGCGGCGACCCGCGCCCGATCGGCGAGGTGGTCGACGAGCTCGCCGATGGCCTCGGACTGCGCCGCCCGCACCTGCGCGCGCGCTCCTCCCATGCCCTCGCGCTGGCCGGCCTCGTCGAGCGCATCTACCGCGTGCTCCCCACCCGTCGCGAGCCGCGGATCACGCGCTACACGATCGGCCTCCTCGCGCGAACGATGACGCTCGACCTCACCCGCGCGCGCGAAGACCTCGCCTACGCGCCGAAGGTCGACCTCGACGAGGGCCTCGCGCGGTTTCTCCAGGCGATCGGCGAGGGCGCGCGCCGACCATCGTGACTCGCCGTGGAGCACCGGCCTCACCGCGAGCGCGAACGCGCTGCCCCTCCTCGCTCGCCGCGAGCGGCTCGATCGATCGGGATGCGCTATGGACGCTCGACCGATGACGACTCACGCGGCGCGGCTCGAGCTGTTGGAGGTCGGCCACTGCGTGCACCCCGAGCACGTGGTGCTGCAGAACCGTCGATTCTCGCCGCTGCGCTTCCCCGCGATCGTCGGGCTGGTCCATCACCCGACCGAGGGGCCGATCCTGTTCGACACGGGGTACTCGCCGCGCTTCCTCGAGGCGACGCGCGCGTTTCCCGAGCGGCTCTACGCGTGGGTCACCCCCGTCACCATCGATCCGGCGCGCACCGCAGTGGCGCAGCTCGCCGAGCGCGGCATTCGTCCTTCGGACGTGCGCACCGTGATCGTGTCGCACTTCCACGCCGACCACGTCGCCGGTCTCGCCGACTTCGTGAACGCACGCCTCGTCTTCCTCGAGCATGGCCTGCGTCGCTTCGCGTCGCTCGGGCGGG
>JBFWYI010000122.1:0-23315 GCA_050186575.1 Sandaracinaceae bacterium
GCTCGCCGCGTTCATGGGGTGCGGGCCCGCGGCGGTCAACGGCGGCGGCTGCCTCGGCAGCCCCGCGCGTGGGGCGTATCCCCGAACCGCACGCCCTTGGATCGGCTCCGCACCGCGCCGGTGGTGCGGCTGCGCGCGAACGCGGAGCGGGACGAGGTCGGCGACATCGTGGCGAGCGCGTGGCGATCGAGGACCTCACCGAGCCGCGCCGCCTCGACGAGCACATGCTCGAGGCCAGAAGCTCGAGAGCCTCGGCCGGATGGCCGGCGGGATCGCGCACGACTCGAACAACCTCCTCGTGAGCATCCTCGGCGACGCCGAGCTCGCACCGTGCGCTCCGCGGCGAGCCGAGGGCTCAGCGGGTTCCTGCAGGAGCCGTTCAGGCTCGAGACGCTCGAGACCGCGCTCGAGGCGGCGCGCGTCGCCGAGCGGGACGCGGGGGCCCGAGCGTCAGCTCTTCTCGTCGCCGGGCTCGTCCTCGGGCACGGCCACCTTCAGCGACGCGAGGCTCGGGCGCTCGAGCCCGTCGATCGCGGTGAGGCGCTCCACCTCGGCGAGGCCGTGGCGCTCGGCGAAGTTGGCTTGCGCGCTCAGCATGTCGGTCATCGCGACGATCCCGACGAGCTCGTGGGTCACCGGGGCGAGCACGGGAAGCTGACGCACCCCGAGGCGGTTCATCTTCGCCACCACGCGGAGGAGCGCCTCGTCGGGCCCGACGTACTCCTTGCGTCGCGCGACCTCGCCGGCCGTGCGCTCCGTCTCACCCTCCGCGATGGTGCGCCGCATGCGCGCCTCGGAGAGTAGGCCCACGAATCGGCCCGCCGCGTCGCGCACCGGGTACGTCGCGAACCCGTGCTCGCGCGCGACCTCGAGCGCCTCGACGATCGGCACGTCGGCGCGCAGCTCGACGAGCTCGGTGCTCATCGCGTCGGCGACCCGCAGCGATGCGAGCGCCGCGCGCGCCTCGGAGCCGTGGGGGAGCGTGATCCCATCTTGGGCGAGCAGCGCTTCGTAGATCGGCACCGACCGGAAGTGACGAGCCAACACGTAGGCCGCGCTGTTCGCGATCATCAGCGGCAACACGAGGTCGTAGTTCCCCGTCATCTCGAAGATGATGAGCACGCTCGTGATCGGCGCGCGCACCACCGCGGCGAAGAACGCGCCCATCCCGACGAGCGCGAACGACGACAGCTCGCCCGCGCCGTGGCCGAGCACCGCGATGTCGAGGCCTCCGATCAACCCGCCCAGCATCGCCCCGATGAACAGGACCGGCGCGAAGATGCCTCCGACGCCCCCGCTCGCGTACGAGGACACCGACGCAAACAGTTTTGCGATACACAGGAGCGCCAGCGCGTGCACGGCCAACGATCCGTGGAGCGCGCGACCGAGCGTCTCGTAGCCGCCTCCCTCGATGCCCGGCTCGTCGACGAGATAGAGCACCACCGCGCCGAGCACGCCCGTCGCCAGGCCACCGATCGCGGGGCGCGTCCAGGCGGGGATGCGCTCGGCGGATCGGAACCGCGCGCGGGTGCCGAGCATGAGGTCGTAGAACGCGACCGAGAGGAGCGCCGCGATCAACCCGAGGAGCGCGTAGAAGACGAGCGACGACGGGTGGTGGAGGCCCGCGTTCGGCGGCGCGTCGAACACCGGGTTGGCGCCGAGGACCGAGTGCTCGACGACCGCGGCGAGCGCGGCCGCCACGACGACGCCCGACAACACGGTCTGATCGAGCCCGCCGACGACCTCCTCGATGGTGAACGTCACCGCCGCGATCGGCGCGTTGAACGCGGCCGCGATCCCCGCCGCCGCGCCGACCGGGATCAATCGGCGGAGGTTGGCGGGAGAGAGCGCCAGCCAGCGGCCTGCGCTCGTCGCGACGGCGGTGCAGATCTGGACGGTCGGCCCCTCGCGCCCGAGCGCGGCGCCCGAGCCCAGCTGAAGCACGCAGAGAAAGAACTTGGCGACCGCGTCGCGCAGCCGCACGCGCGCGGTGCCGAGCGCGTACGCCGCCTTGACCTGCGGCACGCCGCTGCCGACCGCGCCGGGGAAGAAGCGAACCACCGCCCCGACCACCAGCCCGCCGATCCCCGGGGTGAGCACGAGGAGCACGAACCCGAGCGGCAGCGGGATCCGGTGGAGGTTGCCGAGGATGAGCTCGCTCGCGAGGTGGATCGCCTCGTGGAACGACACCGCGACGAGCCCGCACACGGCGCCCAGCACGATGGTGAGGCCGAGCACCCGCTGGGTCTCGGTCGGAGCGAGCCGCATGGTGCCACGCACCGCGGCGGCGCGGACGTGCTCGTAGGTGTGTTGCGCGCGTTCCCAGAACGAGTGCTTCGGCGAAGGCGGCGTGAGCGCCGCGCGACCGTCGGGCTCGGCACCGACCTCATCGTCCGACACCTCGGGCGGATCGCTCGAAGGCCGTGGCAGCGCGGCGCTCTCGTCCGCTTCGGCTCCCACCGCGTCGTCCGACGCCTCGGGCGGAACGCTTGGCGGCTCCTCTCCCTCGCCGTCGGGCGGGGTGCTCACCGCGCGGCTCCTCGCTCGCTCGATCGCGGTGAGGTCGTGTCTGCTCGCGCGCTCACGCGCCCGGTATGGATCAGGATCGACCTCTCCGCATGGATCGGCTGTGAAGCGCGCCCTTCCCGGCCCCTTGGGACGAGATCGAGCGGCTCGCGCGCGTCCTCTCAGGCGACGTCGAAGAGCCGTAAGAGGGATGCCCCGTCGCCGGTCGCGCGCCGCACCGCGTGCTCTGGAGTCAAGATACCGTGCACCTCGGCGATCTCGCGGATCGCCGCCTCCACGCGCACGAAGGAGTTCCCCGCGCCGCCGCCGCCGAGCTTCACCGGCGCGCCGCGCTTGAGGTCGAGGCACCACGCGCGGCGCACCTCGACGTCGGCGCACGACATGTCGACCGCCACGAAGTCGCCCGCGAACGCGTGCTGGTTGCAGCGGAACAGCCAGATGCGCGTGTGCAGCTCGAGCAAGCGTCGCGCGAACGGCAGCTCGTCGTTCTTGAACGCGAACGCTCGGACGAGCTTCGCGGTCGGCTCGCCGCCGCGCGCGCGCAGACGGCGCACGAATCCATCGGCGCGGAGCACCGAAGGCAGGGGGAGTCGGAGGGTGAGGAGATGGCGACGGGTCATGGCTCGCTCCGCGACGTCGGCGGGGCGAGGCGTCACCTATCGGTCAGCGTGGACGCGCGGCGGCTCGCTCCGCCGCGAGCCCCAGGGGACCCGGGGCTCGAGGCTGGATGGGGGCATCGGGGTTTGCGTCGTTCACGGCGAGAGTCCGTTCCGGAGGTCCACGGGATACCCCGCGCGGATGCGTTCGACAAGGCGCCGCGCCGATCGGGTACCATCGCGGCGATGTCCGGGGAGCCGTCCGAGGGAGACGACCTGCTCGGGCGGGTGCTCGCCGAGCGGTACCGCCTCGAGGCGGCGATCGGCGAGGGCGGCATCGGGCGGGTCTACCGCGCGAAGCACCTCGCGCTCGGGAGCTCCGTGGCGGTGAAGGTGCTGCTCGCGCAGTACAGCGAGCGCGAGGTGCTGCGTAAGCGCTTCGAGCGCGAGGCGGCCGCGCTGGCCGAGCTGTCGCACCCCAACGTCGTGCGGGTCGCCGACTTCGGCGTGCAGGATGGGATGCCGTTCCGAACCCGACCGACCCGCGCTCGCGGCTGATCCTCGCGCATCACTACGTCGACGAGCGCTCGCTGTCGTGGGGCTTCCCGCTCTATCAGGAGGGGTACGCGCTGGATCCGGGCGTGCGCGCCGACCCCGAGATGCTGCCCGACCTCCTCGAGATGGTGCGCTCGGGATCGCTCCACCGCGACGCCGTCGACTTCGTGGTGCAGGTCTACGGCCGCGGCGCGCTCGCGGCGGTCGAGCGGGAGCTCGACGGCTCGGTCCGCCGCGAGGAGCGCGAACGCCTCGAAGCGCTGCGCGATCGCCTTCGATGACGCTCCCGAGCGGTGTCCGTGTCCGCCCGGGCCGTGTCCTCAGTACGTAGCCGGCGGTGGCCCGAAGCCTGCCGCGGGCTGGGCGCCGGCGCCCATCGTCATGACCTTGTTGAGCTCGTCCTGATAGAGGAACGTGGCCACGAGGTAGGTCGCGCCGACGACGAACGTCGCGACGTTGAGGACGCCCACGATCATCGCACGCTCCTCGTGCGCAACACCACGTGCCTTGTACAGCTCGTCGATGATCTGCTGATTGCGGTACTCGATGTACATCCCGAAGATGCCGCACGTCACGATGTTGAGGAGGAGCTCCGTCGTCGGATTGATGTCGGTCCGCCCGGTGAAGCTGCACAGCTCCTGCGTCGTGATGTACGCGTGATAGAAGCCGTAGAGGCCGCAGGTCACGAGGCTGAGGACGACGACGAGCACGGGGTTGCGTTCGGTCATGGGACAGAGGCTCGCCACTAAACCCGTACGGTGCAAGGGCCGGGTGCCTCGTCGTCCCGTCAGGCGGCGCGGTGCACGGCGCGCCCGGTCCGGCGGATGGCCGCTTCGTGCGTGCCCATGAGGTAGTCCCACACGATGAGCGCCTCGGCGAAGTTCACGTTCGCGTCGGCGTGATGGCGGTTGTGATAGGCGGACGTGTTGAAGCCGACCTTCGGGAGCACCGCCTCCACGAGCCGACTCGTGACCCCGCAGTGGAGATAGAGGTTCAGCACGATGAAGCCGACCACGAGGACGAAGTAGACCGGCGCGTAGTGCGGAGCCCAGGGGAACGCGAGGAACACGACGGGCCAGAACGTGAGGACCGACTCCACCGTGCCGACCGCGAACGAGGAGTACGAGGTGGGATCACGGTAGCTGTGGTGCGCGCGATGGAACTGGAACATCGGCTTCGTATGGAGCAAGCGATGTTTCCAGTAGAGCCACGCGTCGAGCGCCACGATGCCGAGGATGTTCTCGAGCGCGACGGCGAGCGGGCCGCCCGCCTCATCGACGTCCCACGTGAGGCCCGTCTCTTCGCCGGACCACATCCGAGCGAGCGGCCACGCGAGGAACGCCGCGGCGATGAACGACGCGAGCACGGTGTCGCGCGAGCCGCGCCACGCGAAGCGCGGGAGGCGCCGCGGTCCCTGTAGGCGATCCGCGCGCCGCTCGGCGAGCCAGGTGAACAGCGCCGCGCCGCCGAGCACCGAGCCGGCGATGCCGACGAAGCCGACCGCGAGCGCGCCGTAATAGAGCGCCGGACCGGCCGGGCTAAGGAGCCCCGCGAGGATCAGCGCCAACAGGATCGACCCCTCGATCCACCGTGTCTTCGTCATCCGTCCCTCCCGGGCCGAGGACCCGACCGCCGTCCCAAACCGAACAGCCTGACAATTGATCCGTTACACCGTGTAATGCAAGGCGTAACGCGGAGAAACGTCGTGACGGGACGACGTCACGGATGCGGTACGCTGCTCGGCCATGCCGCCGCGCAAGAAAAAGCCCGCTCCCGTGCCGCGGGTCCCTCCCGACGTGCGCCGTCGTCAGCTGATCGAGGAGGCGAACCTCATCCTCAAAGAGGAGGGCCTCGAGCGGCTCCAGGTGAGCGCGCTCGCCGAGCGGGCGGGGGTGTCGCGGCCGCTCGTCTATCGCCTCTTCCCCACGCGCTACGCGCTGATGCGCGCGATCCTCGAGGACTTCACGGAGGCGATCGACAAGCGCTTCCATCAAGCGCTCGTGCGCGCGCTGCCGGCTGCGTCGATCGAGAGCATCACCACCGCGTTCATCGAGGCGAGCTGCGACATCATCGAGGACAAGGGCGCCGGACCCTGGCTCCTCCTCGACGCGCGCGGCAATGATCCGCAGATCGAGCGCATCGGCCGCGAGACGTTCTCGGCGCTGCTCGAGCCGTGGCAGGACCAGCTCGCCGCGTTCACCGGCACCAACGCGAAGCGCGCCGCCAACGACCTCGGGATCATCGTGGCGGCGGGCCGCGCGGCGCTGTTCGGTTGGATCGACGGCGCGATCAGTCGACAGGAGGCGGTCGAGGACGCGACGCGCGCGGTGAGCGCGCTCGTGGACGCGTTTCGATCGCGGCCGCCCGCCCCCAGCCCCACGAAGAAGCGCTCGCGCTGACCCGCTTCACGCGTGGAGCGCGCGCATGCCTTCTTCGACGGAGAGCGCCGGGCGATAGCCGAGCTCCTCGCGCGCGCGCGCGTCGTTCACGGTGACCGTCGCGCTCATCATGTCGATCGCGAACCGCGTCATCGGCGGCGTGCGCTTTGTACCCACGAGCCGGTATGCGCCCTCGACGGTCGCGGCGAGCGGCCGTGCGAGCCAGGACGGGATCGCGCGCGCCTTCGACAGGTCGGCGCCGCCCGTCCGCGCGAGCGGCTCGAGGAACTCGCGCAGCGTCCGCGTCCCGTCGTCGGCGACGAAGTAGGCGTGACCTCCTTTGCCGCGCACGAGCGCGAGCGCCAGCGCATCGGCGAGGTTCGACACGTGCGTCGTCGAGGTGCGAGGACGCCCGCCGTCGATCCACGCGAAGCTCCCCTCCTTCGCCATCCGGACGAGCGCGGGGCGCACGCTGGTGTCGCGGGGTCCCCACACGAAGCGCGGACGGATCGAGATCGTCGTCAACGCGTCATCGTTCGCGGCGAGGACGAGGCGCTCCGCTTCGGCCTTGGACTCCGAGTAGAGGTAGCGGTGGTGCTCGGGATACGGCGCGCTCTCGTCGACGTCGACGAGGTCGTGCCCGTCGAACAGCGCCGCCTCGGTGCCGACGTGCACGAAACGTTGCACCCCCGCCGCGCGCGCCGCCTCGAGGAGCTGCCGCGTGCCCTCGACGTTCGCCCGGAAGAACTGCTCGCGCGTGCCCCACTCCTCGACGAACGCCGCCGCGTGCACGATCGCGTCGACGCCCTCGAGCGCCTCCACCGGCACCGCGCCGAGCTCCGCGCGCACCGGCGTCGCGCCTCGCTCGCGCACCGCCGATTCGCTCCGATCGGAGCGCGCCATCGCGAGGACCTCGTGCTCGCGCGCGAGCCGCTCGATCGCGTGACCACCGACGAACCCCGATCCCCCCGTGACGAACACGCGCATGGCCACCTCCCGACTCGCCCACCTTACGTCCGCGACATGCATTCAGCGAATCAATGATCGGCATATTAGGATTCGTCTCATGGATGTATCGCGCCTCGACCTCGGCCTCCTCCGGGCGCTCGGTCACCTCCTCGAGGAGAAGAGCGTGAGCCGCGCCGCGCAGAAGCTCGGGCTCTCGCAGCCCGCGACGAGCCACGCGCTGAATCGCCTGCGCCACGCGTTCGGCGATCCGCTGCTCGTCCGCGTCGGTCGCGCGATGGAGCGCACCCCGCGCGGCGACGCGCTGCTCCTCCCGGTGCGCCGGCTGCTCGACGACGCGGCGCGCCTCTTCACGATCGAGCGCGACTTCGACCCCGCGACGTCGGAGCGCACGATCACCCTCGTGTGTCCCGATGCGATGATCTATGTCACGCCACGTTTGTTGTCGGCCCTCGCCGCGGCTGCGCCGCGCGTCTCGCTCGAGGTGCAGGTGCCCGGTGCCGTCGATGGCGCGGAGCTGTTGACGCGGGGCGTTGCCGACCTCGCGGTGGCGGCCCGACCCCTCGATCGCCCTGGCCTCATGCAGCGCTCGCTCGGCGCGGTTCGGTTCGCGGTCCTCGCGCGGCGTGGCCATCCCGCGATCGTGAAGGGTCGGCTCGACGAGGCCGCGTGGGCCGCCGCCGCGCACGTGGTCGTCCGCACGAACGACGCCCGAGAGAGCCCGGTCGGGCTCGCGATGCGCGCGGCCGGTCTGTCGCGGCGGATCGGCTTCCACGCGCCGAGCTTCCTCGCCGGACCGTTCGTCGCGGCGCGCACCGATCTCTTGTTCCACGCGCCGCGCACGCTCGCCCTCGATCTCGCGCGGCAGCTCGATCTGGAGGTGCACCCGCTCCCCGTCCCGTGTCCGGACATCCCGATCGCGTTGCGATGGCACGAGCGGATGGACGCGGATCGGGGGCATGCCTTCGTTCGCCGCTTGCTCGCGGACGTGGTGATCGACGCGCTCGCCGAGGAGGTGCCTTCGCCCCGCCGCCGCTCGCCGCAGGGTCGACGCCGCGAAAGGGATTGACAACACCACGGCGCGAGCGCCCACTGCCTCGATGGCGGGGAGCGTCTCGGAGTCCGGCTGGTCGGGGCGGTGGGAGCTCGGGAGCAACGCGCAGCTCCTCCACGCGGTGATCCTGTCGGTCGCGATCATCTCCCACTTCATCGTCGGCTTCGTGATCGTCGGGCCCGCGCTCGGGCTCGGCCCCGACGAGGTGTTCGGCGGCAGCGTCGCCGCGATCCTGATGACGATCGCGCAGGGCGTGTGGGGCCTCGGCGTGGTCCTCGGCGGCGGCCTGTTCTGGATCGGCAAGGTGTCGCTCCGCGACGTCGGCTGGCACACCGACACGCTCGGCCGCGATCTCGCGCTCGGCGCGGTGGGCGCGGTGGTCCTCGTCCTCGCGCTGTTCGGCCCCCTCGTCGCGGCCGGGATGGTCGATGTCGGCGAGACCGTGCGCGGCATCGCCGGCTTCACGCTCGGTCAGCGCGTCGAGATCCTGTTCATCGGCCTGCTCGCCGCCGCGATCGAGGAGACGACGTTCCGCGGCTACCTGCAGCCCGGGTTGGTCGCGCGGCTCGGCTTCCCGGCCGGGCTCGTGATCGGCGCGGTGATCTTCGGCCTCTATCACCTGCCGATGGGGATCCCGCCGCTGATGCTCGCGCTCAAGTGCGTGTCGGGGCTCATCCTCGGCCTGCTCCGCGGGCGCGATCGGTCGCTGTTTGCGTCGGGGTTCGCGCATTTCCTGTTCTGGCAGCTCGTCGGGTTCAGCTGACGCGCGCGGCGTTGCGCGTGGCGGAGGATCGCGCAGCATGCGGCGCGTGGATCGCTCCTCGTGGACCACGTCCCTCCGCGTCGCGCACGCGATCGCGGCGCACGCGATCGCCGCGGTCGTGATCGCGGCGCTCGTGATCGCGGCGAGCCCTGCAGCGGCGCAGATCGACTTGAGCCAACCCGATCCGATCGCGGTCGAGCTCGCCGAGGTGCGGGCGAGCCAGCTCGATCAGCGTCGAGCGTTCGGCGTCGCGCTCCTCGTCCCCGGGCTCGGATCCGCGGTGGCGGGCGGCGTCGCGCTCGGCTTCGGGATCGACGACCCGCTCGTCCTCGGGGCGAGCATCGGGCTATTGAGCTGGGGCCTCGTCAACGCGGTCGCCTCGCTCTTCCTCATGGATCTCGGCGATGCTCGGCGCGCGGCGATCGAGCGCGATCGCGCGGTCCGCTATGACGAGCTCTCTCGCGCGCGCGACGACGCGCTCCGCCAACAGGACGCGAACAGCGCTACCTGGGCGTTCAACGCGGGGCTCGACGTCTTCTACGTGGCCACCGGGATCCTGCTCTACTTCCTCGCCGACCAGCTGGACTCGCCCGCCGACGCGCAGGCGCTGCGCGGCTACGCGGCGGTGCAGACGGCGCAAGGCGGCTACCTGCTCTTCTACGACCTCATCGGCTGGATCTGCTCGGCAGAGAACGCGGGCCGCGTCGCCCGCATCCCGCAGCCGTGATCCCGCTCAGGGCGTGCAGGTGCCCATGAACTCGATCGCGCCGATCGATGGCGAGACGGTGTCGCGCGGGTTGCCGAAGTAGTCGACGGTGACCGAGCTCAGCGGGAAACCGCCGTCCGTGTACGAGCAAGGTGCGTTGGCGGCGAAGCCCCAGTCGTTGTTCGACATCGTGCCCGTGAGCGAGTCGGGCCCCGAGAGGCTCGCGAGCGGCACCGTCGCGGCGAGCTGGTTCGCGTCCGAGTTGGACAGCGCGTTCAGCGCGGCCGCCGTCGTGATCATGTTCGTGCCGTCGTAGAAGAGGAACAACGGACAGTCGAAGAACAGGTTGTTGCTCAACGTCTCGTCGGCACCGTTCCACGGGTTCGTCTGGTGGTAGATGCAGAACTGGCTGGAGCCGTACGAGAAGATCACGTTGTTGCGCACGTCCGGCCCCGCGAACTCGTACGGGAACGCGATGCCGTACGCGAACCCGCCGCTCTCGCCGCTGTAGATGGTGTTGTTGTAGATCGTGACGTTGCGCGAGTAACCGGCGTAGTGGATGCCGTACGTGGGGGACGAGCCGCTCTCCCCGCCGTGGATGACGTTGTTCACGATGCGCGCCGTCACCGCCGCGCGGGTCGGCTGGGTGTCCGCGATCTCGATCCCCGCTGCGCCCGCTCCGCCGCGCCCCCCATGGATGCGCGAGCGCGTGATGTCGATGGAGTAGGCCGGTCCGTTCGCCGTGTACTCGGCGCGGATGCCGTAGCTCGCGAGCGATCCATTCGAGACGGTGCGGTCGATGATGATCTGGGTGAGGTCGGCGTCGACCACGTTGGTGAGATAGATGCCGGTGCTCGCGTGCGACGCGTTGTCCATCGCGAGCGTCACCCGCTCCATCACCAACCGCTCCCCGCCGATGACCTGGATGCCGACCATCTCACGGCCGTCCCCGTCGGCCACCGTCACGTCGCGGATCTCCGCGCTCGTGTTGCGGAGGCGGATGCCGGCCTGGTTGTCGTCGGTCTCGTTCCCCATCGAGACGCGGAAGCCCTCGAGCACGACGCCGTTCGGGAGGTCGTCGCCGGTGAGCGCGACGATCGGCGGGTTCATCGGGTCGATCGACACGCCGCCCATGAATCGCTCTTCGATCGTCGTGACGTTCGCCGACGGATCGTACGTGCAGAAGTCGGCGCTGTAGCCGCCGCGCAGCGTGACGCCGTCGGCGAGGTCGACGTCGTTGGCGCTCTCGTACGTCGCGTCGTAGGTGCCGGCGCTCAAGAAGACTTGCGTGATGCTGGTATCGGCGCGCGCCGCGTCCATCGCCGCCGCCACCGTGCGGAGCGGCGAGCCGTAGCTTCCGTCGTTGCTGTCGTCGCCGGTCTCGGCCACGTAGAGGGTGTCCGCTTCTCGGCAGTCCCCCGCGTCGCCCGTGCCCGTGTCGCTGCCGCCTCCATCGCGGCGTCCCCCGTCGCCTCCGTCGGAGCCCGCGGCGTCGCGCATCGAGCCGTCCATCCCGCCGGGTCCGGCGTCGACGTCGCCGACGGTGAACGAGCCGTAGTCGTTGATGAGCACGCAGCCCGTCGCGGGCGCGCAGATCAACAACGGGATCGCGAGGCGGTACAGTCGGTTCACGGCGCACCCATCGTGCGGGTATCATTCCATCCCGATGTCGGCCGCGTCCACCGTTCGTAGGGTACTCCGCGCTCTCCCGTTGCTCCTGATCGCGTCGCTCGCGCTCGCCCCACGAGCGCGCGCGCAGCAGGACGACGGCGAGGCCCAGCCATCCGGAGAGGACGAGGAGGACCTGGCGCGCCGCGTGTTCGACACCGGTCGGAGCTACTTCGAGCGCGCCGAGTACGAGCGCGCGATCGAGGCGTTCCGAGAGGCGTACCGACTCAGCGGGCGCGTGGAGATGCTGCTCAACATCGCGCGCGCCTACGAGGCGTTGAGCCGCGAGGCGGAGGCCATCGCGGCGCTCGAGGAGGCGATCGCCGCGGATCCCGAGATCGAGGCGACGGCCGGGCCGCGGATCGAACGGCTGCGTCGGCAGATGGAGCATCGCGAAGCGACCGGCGACGGATCGACCGGCGAGGCAGACCTCGAGACGGACGACGCCGACGCGGCGCCACCGCCCCCGGCCGACGACGGCCCGAGCGGGATGTTCTGGGCCGGCGCCGTCACCGCCGGCGTGGGCGCGGCGCTGCTCATCGTGGCGATCGGCACCGGCGTCGCGAGCAACGACATCTACACGGACCTCGAGCAGACGTGCGCGGGAGGGGTGTGCCCGCGCGAGCGCCAGGACGACATCGATCGCGGGCAGTCCCTCGCCGTCGCGTCGACGGTGACGCTCGTGATCGGCGGCGTGGCGGCCGGCGCGGGCATCGTGTTGATGCTCGTCGATGCGCTGTCGGGCGGCGGGAGCGAGGACGAGGCGGTGAGCCTCGCGCCAGGTCCGGGCGAGGTCGGCCTCGCGCTCCGCGCCCGCATGTAGCCGCCCGAGAGCGCCGGGCGCGCTGCGCGTATCTTCGTGGAGATGCGTCGGCTCGCGTGCTCTGTCTTCCTGGCCGCCTGCGGCCCGCCGTCGACTCGCGCGACCGACCCCGTCCCGGCCGAGTCGGAGACGCGCGCGGAGTTGGAGGAACCCGGCGCGTCGGAGGCCCGCGGGCCCGAGCGTTGGGCGTGCGACCGCACCGTGCGCGCTCAGTCGTAGTCCGGTCGCGTCTGGCCGAACCCGAAGAGTCGTCCGTGCGGCGCGGACTCGTGGCAGCCGATGCAGCTCGCGATGCGGCCCTCCGCCGTGACCTCGCCGCGGGCGTCGATCGTTCCGTAGGTCCAGCCGTGATCGGTCCCCCGCGCCCCGGCCCCGACGTAGCGCAGCACGTAGAGCCCCCCTGGCTCCCCCGCGCCGGTCGCGTGGCCCTCCGCGTCGACGGTCGGTCGGTACACCTCCGCGCCGCCGCCTACGTACGAGGGCGGTGCCTCGATCTGCGCGAGGAGCGGCGGCGGCAAAGGGAGCTGACCGAACGGCTCCGCGGGCGTCTCCACCGCTCGAGGATGGAATGCCTCCTTGACGACCGTGAAGCCGCGCCGCGGGGCGCGCCGCCGGTCCCCCACGAGCTCGATGTACGCCGATCGATCGCTCGCATATACGAAATACACCTTGCGTGCGTGCTCGGCGCCCTCCGCCTGGCTCGGTCGCGCGCGGCTCGCGAGCGGCATGCGACAGAGCCACGGCGCCCAGCGCAGCTCGTCGTCCACGCGTCCCCACGCGCGGTACCTCGCCGCGACGTCCGAGAGCCACGAGCCGGCCTCCGTGCGCTGCGCCGACGCCAGCGCGACCGCGGCGATGAGCAGCCCGAAGGCGACGACCGAGGGCGAGAGGCGGCGTGAGCTCATGCCTCGAAGATACGCGACCGCCCCCGCGCGCGAGGTCAGGGTTCGGTAAGAAGCGGCCGGCGCGCGCGCCCCGTCACGAGCGGCGCGTGGGCCACGTCAGTCGCCGACGCGGCGGATCGTCAGCGTGTAGAGGCGCATCGACGCGAACTCGTGGGCGAACTGGCGAACCGTCACGGTGCCGCAGCCGGTGACGGTGAACGGGACGATGACGCGCGGGAAGCCGGTGCCCGGCGACATCCAGTTGAGCATCGACGCGACTTCGGTCCCGTTCACGTCGACGTAGAAGTCGAACATGCCGGTGTAGCCGCCGTAGAACTCCGCTTCGTATTGGCCGGGCGGCACCATCGCGCCGGGGCCGCCGGTGATCACGAAGCAGTCCGCCGTCGACGTGTCGCTGCACCAGTCCGCTGCGCACGCGTAGCCGCACGCGTGGGTGAGGCCCGGCCCTGTCTGGTACGCGACGTTGAACGCGAAGCCACCGCACGCGCCGAAGTTGCACGTCATGTTGCACGTCGCGGTGCCGGAGTACCCGCACTGCATGCAGCTCATGGTGGAGCCGAGCACGCACGAGAGCGGCGGCATGTCCGCCGTTCCCGAGCAGTCGTCGTCCACCCCGTTGCAGAGCTCCGGCGCGGTCGGGTGCGTCGTGGCGACGCCGTCGTTGCAGTCGGTCGCCGGATCGGCCGTCACCGCTTCGCCCATGTCGGTGCAGTCGGTGTCGGTCGACATGACGGTGCGTCCGTCCATGCGTCGATATCCGTCGTCGTCGTCGTCCTCGTAGCAGATCTCGGCGCCGTCGCAGTTCTGGTCGACCTCGTCACCGGGCCGCTCCGCCACGCCCGGCCGGATCATCGCGTCGCCGTCGTTGCAGTCCACGGTGCTCGGCATCGCGGCCTGAGGACGGCGCGACGTCCACCCGCCCGCGCAGCTCACGCCGGGGACGGGCTCCATGCACGCCTGTATGCCGAGGACGGCCGCGTCGATCGGCGCGTAGTCGTCGCCGTCACAGTCGGGGAACCAGAACGGCACCACCGGCGGGTTGGGGTCGCCGTTGCAGTCGTGATCGACGGTGTCGCAGAGCTCGGTCGCCATCGGATACGACGTGTTGTCCATGTCGTCGCAGTCCGTGCCGCACGACCCGAGCGTGTCGGACGCGAAGCCATCCATGTCCACGTCGATGAGCGCGTGGACGCAGCCCGACGTCGCATCGCACGTGTCGGTCGTGCACGGGCTCGCGTCGTCGCAGTCGAGGTCGGTCGCGGGCTGACACACGTGGGTCGTGAGATCGCACGTCTCGTTGCCGTTGCACACGTCGCTGTCGTCGCAGTCGGGATCGACGATGCAACTGAACGTGCACGTGTCGGTGCAGCCGTCGTCCGGGTCGCCGTCGGCGCCGTCGTCGCAGGACTCGCCGGGCTCGGTCACCGCGTTACCGCAGCCGGGCTCGAGGCACACCCCCGAGCCACACACGCCGTCGGCGACCTCGGTCGTCGAGCACGCGGTGCCGTCGGCTTGCGGGGTGCCTGGCCCACACGTGTACGTGCCCACGTCGCACTGCTCGACTCCGTTGCAAGCGAGCCCGTCGTCGCAGTCGGTGTCGTTTCCGCAGGTCAGCGTGCAGCTCGGCGGGTCGCAGCCGTCGAACGCGACCTCATTGCCGTCGTCACACTCCTCGCCGTGCGCCTCGTCGACGAAGCCGTCTCCGCACGTGGAGTCGACGCAGGCGCCGCCCAGGCAGATCTGCGCGCCGCCCGTGCCGCACGCGGTGCCATCGGCGTCCCCCGCGCACTCGACCGGCGGCGGCGGTCCCGCGTCGCTCGGCGGCGGCTCCCCATCGTCGCAACCGACCATCCCGATCGCGAGCGCGAGCCCGCACACGAACCTCGTTCGAACCCCCAGCCGCATCGGCCAACCTCCCGCGCGTCCCACCGGACCCGATCGTACGTCCCCACTCCGAGCTGCGCGACTCAGAGCTGCGCGAGCATCGCCTCGGCGTGGCTCACGTCGAACTTGCCGGCCTCTTCGACGTTGACCTGCTTCACCGTACCGTCGTCGACGAGCATCGAGAAGCGCTTCATGCGCACGCCCATCCCGGGGATGTCGACCTCGAGCCCCAGCTTCTTGGTGAGCTCCGCGCTCCCATCGCCCAAGAAACGGATCTTGCCCATCGCCTTCTGGTCACGGGCCCACGCGGCCATCACGTATCCGTCGTTGACGGAGACGCACCACACCTCGTCGACGCCCTTCTGCTTCAGCGCGTCGAGGTGCTCGAGGTAGCCGGGGACGTGCTTGCCGGAGCACGTCGGGGTGAACGCGCCGGGTAGCCCGAAGATCACGACCTTCTTGCCCTGCGCGAGCGTCTTGGCAGACAGCTTCTCGGGCGGGAGCGGGCACGCGTCGCCGAACTCGGTCGACTCCGTGAGCGTTGCGTCGGGGAGGGTGTCACCAATCTTGATCATGCGCGGGAACGTACACGACGCCCCCAGCCGTGTCTCGTGGTACGCGCGGCCCGTCGTGCTACGCCGCGGCGATGGCGCGCGACGGGGACAGCAGGGTCGAGCCGGACGAGCCGGCGCGCGAGCAGCCCGCGGTCGCGACGACCGACGCGCACGTGGTCGTCCCGTGGGAGCAGCTCTCGACCGACGCGCTGCGCGGGGTGATCACCGACTTCGTGACGAGCGAGGGCACCGAGTACGGCGCGGACGACGTCGAGCTCGAGACGAAGATCGCGCAGGTCCGCGCGCAGCTCGAGCGAGGGGAAGCGCACGTGGTGTTCTTCCACGAGACCGAGTCCGTCAACGTGGTGACCGATCGCGAGCTCCGCGAGCTCCGGCCATCCCGCGCTTCCTGACCGCCGATCGACGGGCTATTCGATGCGCTCGACGCGCAGGGTGCGCTTGCCCTTGCCGGCGCCGATCTCCGCTTCCTCGTCCACGGAGAGCCCGAGGATCGCGCGGCCGAGCGGCGCGCTCGGCGTGACGGTGGTGATCCCGCCCGCGAGCGTCTTGCCGCCGCCGTGGCTCACCAGCCAGACGCGCGAGCGTCGCTGCGTCGCCTCGTCGATCAGGAGGGCGAGCGCGCCGACGGTGATCGGGCCCTCCTCGGGGACCGCGACGACCGGCATCTGCGCGAGCTGGACGAGCTCGATCTCGAGGCGCGCCACCCGCTCCGCATGGCCGCGCGCGAGGTAGCTCTGCTCGAGCCCGCGCGTGTCCTTGTCGTTCTCGGGGCGCGCCTCTTCGTGCGTCGCCCCCTCGATCGCGTTGGCGTGCGCGGCGCGCGCGGCCTCGAGCTCGGCCGTGAGGAGCGCGGTGAGCTCGCCCAAGAGCGACGCCTTGTCGATCGGGTCGGGCGCGTTCATGCGCGATCGCTCCGTTCGCGATGGCGTACCCCGCGAGCCCGATCGCGCGGTCGAGCCCCCGACGCACGACGCCGCTCCGCACCGGCGACGAGCTCGCACGCGTCGGGGCTCCCTCCGCATGCGCAGTCGATCGCGCGGGCCAGGACGCGCCTCGCCCCCCGCAGCTCGTGGATCGTCGCGTCGAGCTCGCGGAGCTTGTCTCGCGCCGCCCTCTCCCAGCGTGGGCCGGGCGCGCGCCCCGACGCGAGCGCAGGCACGAGCTCGCGGATCTCGGCCAGGCTGAACCCCGCGTACTGGAGCGCGGCGATCGCGCGGAGCTGCGTGACGACCTCCGGCTCGTAGACGCGCCGACCGGACCGGCGAGGCGGCGCGGCGAGCAGACCGATGGTCTCGTAGAAGCGGATCGTCGAGGCGGGCACCCGGGCCCGCCGAGCCAGCTCACCGATCTTCATCGCTCGGCCCTCATCGCTCATCGCTCATCGCTCATCGCTCCTGGCTCCTCGCTCCTCGCCTCCGAGGATCGCGCTTGACCTCGAGTGAACTTGAAGTGGCAGGCATGGAGCAACCCCACGCTGCGTCCCCGACGCGAAAGGTCCGCCATGTACGAACCGATGCCCGCTCCGTCCGCCGCTCCCGTCGCGTGCATTCCGTCCGCGATCCCCACCGCCGAGCGCCCACGCTGGCTCGAGCTCGCACGGCGCGTGTACGCCAAGGTCGAAGAGGTCTGCGAGCTGCCGGACGGATACGCGCTCCGGCTGCCGGGCGACGCGGTCACGCTCGTCGAGACGGCGGAGTACGTCGGTCGCGACAGGATGTGTTGCGTGTTCCTCCGCTGGACCCTCCGCGTCGAGCCCGAGGGCGGCCCGGTCTGGCTCTGCGTCACGGGCAGCGCGGCCGGCAAGGCGCTGCTCCGCGAGAGCTTCGTCACCACCGATCTCCTTCCCGTCGAGGTCGCCCGCGCGGCGGGGATCGACGTGTCCCGGCGCGAGGCCGTCGACGGTGCGTCGGTGGACGTCGTCGCGGAGCGCGTGACGCGCGCGGCGGCCGGCGAGAGCTGAGCGTCAGCCGTACTTGGCCCGGTGGGCGTCGATGGTCCCGCGCACCTTGCGCGTCGCGCGCTCGACCCGATCGCGGATCGGGGCGCCGTCGTACGACCGCGCGAGGATCACCGCGCTGTGCGCGGCGCAGAGGTTGTCGGCGCCCTCGGCGAACCGGACGAGCTCGCGCAGCCAATCGTCGAGCTCGTCGGCCGCGCCGGCGCGCGGCTGGAGCGCCTGGCGCAGCATCGGGTGCATCCGCATCACGTCGGGCGTGATGCCGCGCAGCAGCTTCGGCAGCCGCACGTAGGTGATCGTGTCGTCGACGTGGATCGTGCGGCTCGCGCGGTGGAGCGCGATCACCGACGCGAAGTGCACGTTCTCGTTGTCGGGCACGAGGTCGACGCCGCGCGGGACGGTGAACGCGAGGACGTCCGCGAAGCGCGCGTGGAGCGCGGGGTCGTCCGTGTGGAGCGGCTCCCAGGTCAGCGACGGTGCCTTGCGATGATGCCGCGCCGTCCCGTAGAGCTTCGCGCCCGGATACGCGCGCGCCATCGGCTCGACGGAGACGGTGTGGAACGGATGGAGGTGGAGGATCGCCTCGAGCGCGCGGCCACCTTCGGTGCGTTCGTCCACGAAGCGGCGCTGCGCGTCGGTCAGCCCGATCGCGTCGAGCATCACGTAGCCGCCGCTCGCGCGCTGAACGAGCGACGCGTGGGTGCCGACGTCGAGGAGCCCGCCGATCTTGAACGAGCCGCGCAGATTGAAGAACCCGTCGCCGACGTCGATGACGCCCTCGGGAACGGCGTTTCCCTGCCGCGCCGTGCTCATCCGCGCCGTGGTCATCCGCGCACCGTAGCGCAACCGCTCAGCGGCGCTCGATCACGATCGGCATGTCGCCGCTCGGCGCGCTGGTCACGCTGCGGCGCCGCGGCTCGATGCGTGCCCCCTTGGCGCGGCGCACGCGGTGGCGCGCGAGGATCGTCGACAAGACGACCTTCATCTCATAGAGCGCGAACGCCATGCCGATGCAGCGGCGCACCCCGCCGCCGAACGGGAGGAACTCGTAGGGACCGATCTTGCGTTCGAGGAAGCGCTCGGGGCGATAGACGTGCGGGTCGGGGTGCACCCTCGCGTTGTGGTGCGTGAGGTAGATGGACGCGGCGGCCATCGTGCCGACGGGGAGCGCGTAGCCACCGATCGTCGCCGGCGCGCTCAGCACGCGGCCGACCCCGCCGATCACCGGCGCCATCCGCATCGCCTCCTTGATGACGGCGTCGAGGTACACGAGCTCGCTCGCGCGCCCCGGATCGACGCGCCCGCCTTCGAGCGCGTCGTCGAGCTCCGCGTGCACCCGCCGCTGCACGCGCGGGTTCTCGCTCAGGTGGTGCATCGTCCACGCCAGCGCGGTCGCCGTCGTCTCGTGACCGGCCGCGAGGAGCGTCATCAGCTCGTCGCGCAGCTGGAGGTCGCTCATCGGCGCGCCGTCCTCGTGTCGCGCCTCGAGCAGCATGCTCAGGATGTCGTCCTTCTTCGCGCCGTCGCCGCGTTCGTGGTCACCGCGGCGTTCCTCGATCACGCGATAGAGGAGCCGGTCCGCCGCCTCGCGCGTGCGGAGGAACCGCGCCCACGGCGGCCACCATGTTCGCTGGAACGGTGGCGCGAGGAGCCCCGGCTGCGAGAACGCGTCGATCAGACCTCCGAGCGCCGTCCGGAGCGCGTCCATCCGCGCACCCTCGACGCCGAACACGGTCCTCAGGATCACGTCGAGCGTGATCGCCTGCGTGCGCGGCAGGAGGCGGAAGACCTCGCCGATCGGCCATCGCAAGAGCTCTTGCTCAGTGATCTCGCGCATCGTCTCGCCATAGCCGACCATCCGCGCGCCGTGGAACGGCGGCAGCAGCAGCTTGCGCTCGCGGAGGTGGCGGTCCTTGTCCAACAGCAGCAGCGAGTGGCCGCCGACCACCGGGCGGAGCGGCTCGTTCGCCTGACCGGCATGGAACGCGTCGCTCGACCCGGTGAAGATCTCCTTGATCGCGTCCGGGTCGTCGTAGACCGCGATGGGGACGCCACCGGGGAACGACATCATGAACGGGGTGCCGAGCCGCCCGCGGAACGCCTCGAGCGAGTCGAACTGCCGCAGCAAGAACCCCGTGAGCTGGACGGTCTCCGGCAGCGGGATCGCGGGTGGGAGCCGACCTGCCGCGCGGCGCCGACGGGCGGCCCGCTCCCCGAGGCCCATCATGCCGTTCAGGACGCTGGCCGCCGCGCTCATGGGAGCGAGCGTACCTCGATCGCGAGGCGCGTATCCAATGCGCACCATCGCAATCGAAGTTGCGTCGAGCGGGCCCTCGAAAATTATCTGAAGGAGGGTCGACCTCGCGGGTAGTACTCCCGAAGGAGCCAGACATGGGACGAAACGTGACGGTTCTCGCGGTTCTCGCGGTGCTCGTGATCGGCGGATGCGACTGGGGCGACGAGCCCCGCGAGGAGGCGCGGGAGACCGCGCCGGAGGGCGTGGAGCTGCGCGGCTACGAGGTCGCCGATGGACGATCGGAGGCGGTGCGGGCCGCGCTCGGCCGGTTGTTCGAGACCGAGGAGGGTCAGCCGAGCGTCGGTCGAGTGAGCGCGACGTCGGACGGGCTCGTGCTCGTGCTCGGCCCGCCCGGCGTTCAGGAGGGCGTCGGTCAGCTCATCGAGCGCCTCGGGGCCGCGGGCGACGCGGCGAGCCGCTCGATCATCACCACCGATCTCTGGGTGGTCGCCGGGGTGCCCGGCGAGACGGGCGAGCTCGCTCCGTCGCTCGCGCCGGTGGCGAGCGCGCTCGAGGCGGTGACGTCCGCCGAGGGGCCGCACCGTTTCGTACCGGTCGAGCGCGTCTCGCTCCGCACCCAGGAGAACGAGCACGGTCAGGTGGCGGGCGAGATCGAGCTCGGACAGATCGCGAGCGTCGTGGATGGACGGGTGCTCGGCGACGTATCGGTGAACGGCCTCGGGAGTCATCTGCACACGACGTTGTCGGTGCGGCCCGGCCAGATCGCGGTGCTCGGCACCTCCAGCGTCGACGTCCAGCGCCTCGGCAGCTTCGTGGACCTCGCCGCGCTCAACGGCGTCTCGCGCGTCGCGATCCTCTACGTGCTCCGCTGCTCGGTGGAATCGCCGGGTGGGAGCGAGTAGCCCGAGCGCGGAAGGACGGTTCGATGCGCAGGCCCTCGAAGATCTCTACGTGCGGCTCGAGCGCTCGCTCCACAACGTCGTGTATCGATGGCTGTGGGACGACGCCGAGGCCGCCGACGTGGTGCAGGAGGCGTTCGTGAAGCTGTGGGACAAGCGCGCCTCGGTGCGCGCGGAGACCGTGGAGCCCTTCGTCTATCGCATCGCGCTGAACCTCGCGTCGAACCGACGCCGCGCGCGGAAGGTTCGCCGGCACGTTCAGCTCGAGAGCGCGGAGCCGACGACCGAGGTCACGGCGGCGACGATGCTCGAGACGCGCGAGCGAGAGGCGAAGGTCCGCGCCGCCGTCGAGGCGCTGCCCGACGAGCTCCGTCAGATCGTCGTGCTCACCGAGATGAGCGAGCTGTCGTACGCGCAGGTCGCCGAGGTCGTCGGGATCCCCGAGGGCACGGTCGGCTCGCGTCGCCATCGGGCGTTGGCGGCGCTGCGCGATCGCTTGGCGGAGGTGCACGGTGAGTGAGCCGCGCGATCCGCTCCGCGACGTGTTCGCGATGCGCGAGCCCCCGACGGGCGGGCTGCGCCGGCTGCGCGAGAGGCTCGAGGCGGAGCGACGTCGACGACGCGCGCGCTGGCTGGCCGCGTCGACCGCGCTCGGGCTCGCGGCGGCGGCGGCGATCGCGCTGATCGTGGGCGACGCGGATCGCGCGACCGATCGCGGCGCGCGGCTGTGCGCCGGTTGGGTCGCGCAGCCCGACCCGGCCCTCGTCTCGCTGGGTCTCGCGGCGGCGCCACCTCCCGGCGTGAGCGTGGCGGCGGACGCGCGCGATCGGATCGCGGTGCAGCGCGTCACCGACAGCGACGACGACGTCGTCTACTACCGGCTCGCGTCGCTCGAAAGGGAGTAACGCGGCTTGCGGAGCTCGCGGGGCGAGCGAGCGGCCGGGAGCGGGGACGAGGGGCGGGAGCGGGGACGACGGCGGGAGTGGGGACGAGGGCACGGGCACGGGCAAGGGGACGCCGTCGCGCCGCTGCGCGGCACGCTACGGCGTCAGATGCATGTGGTAGTGCACCGACGGATCGCCGGCTGAGTAGCCGAGCAGCCGCTCCGCGCGCACCGGGGCGCCGCTCACCATCTCGAGGCCGCGCCGGAAGTAGCCGCCGACCGCGTACTCGAAGTAGACGTGGCGGAGCGCGGGCTCGAGGCCGTCGACCACGAGGTGAACGATGTTTCCTTCCAGCCAGGTCCGCGCCTCTCCGCCGTCGAAGTAGTTTCGCCACAGCAGCGGGCCGGACTCCGCGAAGCGCTCGAGCGAGCGACCCTCGCGGAGGTGGCGGTAGGGCCCGTCGTCGCCGAGCGCGAAGTCCGCGCTCTGTTCGCCCACCCGCCAGTACGACTCGCGGTCCCCGTCGTAGAACTCCTCGACGAGCGCGTCGCAGAGCCCGAGGAAGTGGGCGGCTGGGATCTTCGTCGTGGCGAGGATCGTCGAAGCGAACAACGGATCGCGCTCCGCATAGGCCTCGAAGAAGCGCGCCGCGCGCTCGGCCCCCGCGTCGGCGGCGAGCAGCTTCTGGCGAGCGAGGTACGCGGTGCCCTTCACGTGCACGTCGCCGCCATCGTCGGTCCTGCCGGCGTCACGATCAACCTCGATCGGACTACTCGGGCTCGGACACGCAAACAGAGACGAAATCGGAATCGCACTCGGAATCGGACACGACACGGACACGGAATCGGAGTCGGAATCGGACACGGAGTCGGAATCGGAAACGGAATCGGACACGGAGTCGGAATCGGAAACGGACACGGAATCGGACACGGAAACGGAATCGGAATCGGAATCGGAATCGGAGTCGGAATCGGAATCGGACACGGAATCGGAAACGGAATCGGACACGGAGTTGGAATCGGAATCGGACACGGACACGGACACGGAAACGGACACGGAATCGGGCACGGGCAGGCGCACGGGCACTCACGTGCACGTGATCGGAAGCGGCGGTCGCAACCCTCGTTGCGACCGCCGAGGTGTCTCAGCGCCGCCGATGCTGACAGCGCCAGATCGACGCCGCGATCTTGTCGGCCAGATCGAACGCCGGCTCGCCGCCGTGCAGCACCTCGAACGCCCACGCGACCCGCAGGTGCGTCTTCACCTCCTGCGCCGAGCCGTACGCCGTCTCGAAGCGCTCGCGCTGGTGACCGCCGCGCCGGTGCATCCCCTCCGCGACGTTCGCGCTCACCGATCCCGCCGCCTTGTGCAGCTGACCCGCGAGCGACTTGTCGTGCTTCGCGATCTCCGCGACCAGCGGCCGCACCAGCACGACCAGCCGCACCGCGTCCTCGAGCACCCCGAACCGACTCTCCACCCTGGCCTTCATCCGAAACTCAGTCATCTCGACCTCCAACGTGCCCGTCCCGAGCGCGCGCCTCTCGCGCGCTCGTCCGTTCACGCCGCCCCGCCGCCCTCCGAGCGCGCGCCGGGTCAAGGACGAGGGCACGAAGTGCCCGAAGCCAGCGCGCAGCGCTGGGGGCGCAGCCCTCCTTGAGGCGGTGCGCGCTCGGAGGGCACCCTGGGGCACCCGAACGGACGAGCCCTCACGTCCACAGCAATCAACGCTGACGCGAAGGACACGGAAACGGATACGGACTCGGAAACGGAATCGGAATCGGACTCGGAAACGGAATCTGATGGATCCCCGCAAATCTAAGCGTTAGGCGCTGGAGATTCTCTGCTGCATGTTGTGGACGTCGAGCTCGTCGAACGATTCGTGCGATGACCGTCTCAGGATGAGCACGCCAAGTCGCGGG
>JBFWYI010000123.1:0-23226 GCA_050186575.1 Sandaracinaceae bacterium
ACTTGCTCGCTTCCCTCCTTGCTGCGCTTCTCTCCTTCCGGCTCGTTCCGAACCCGACACGGAGACGGACGCCGGCCCTGCGATCGCGGCGTACCGCTCACGCGCGTCCGCGGCGTGGACTTCGATGCGGTCCTCCGTCCACGTCTCGTGCTTCGTATACAACCATCGTGCGCGCAGCTCGACCGGCCTCTCGAAGCGATCCGGCGACAGCACCACCAGCTCGCCCGGCTTGAGCGAGGGCAGCCGCGCGAGGATCGCGTCCGAGTCGTCCGGTGCCAGCGACTTCAGCGTCGGCTCCACCTTCTTCAGGTCCTGGCGCGTGGTGAGGCGCCCGAGCGCCCACGTCCCGAACTGCGCCATCGCGCGGTAGTCGACGTCACCCGGATTCTGCGTGGCCATCAGGCAGCCGACCCCGTATTTCCGCGCCTGCTTGAAGAGGAGCGTCAGCCCTTCCTTGCACGCCGGCTTGCGGACCGGCGGCACGAACGGCGCGACCTCGTCGATGTAGAACAAGAGCTGCGGCTCGACGCTCGGGTGCGCGAGCATCCACGCGTAGAGGCGATCCGCGATCGCAGCGACGAAAAAATCCTTGTCCTCCTGCGCGTGCAGCGAGTTCAGGTAGATCACCGCGATGCGCACGCGACCCTCCGCGATCGGCGCGCGGGGATCGCGACCGAGCAGCGAGTCGATGTCGAGCGGCACACCCGCGTGGAAGATCCTCCGCCGCGCTCCGACCTCGAGGCGCGCGAGCCGCATCAGCGCGGTCCGCAGCTTCTTCGGCTCGACGAAGCGCTGGTACGCGGTGAGCTCGCCCTCCGCCGCGCGCTCGAGGTGCTTTGTCAGCGCCTCGAGCGACAACGGGACAGAAGCCTCGATCAGCTCGGCGAGCGCACGATCGAGCGCGGCGGCGAGGCCCGCTCCGTCGTCCGAGTCGAGCTCGAAGCCGAGCAGCCCGACCACCACCGCGGCGGCGCGGCTCAGCGCGAGCTCGCGCTCGCTCGCGGGCAGCCGCGCGAGCGCGGGGTCGAGGGGATCGGCGCAGAGCGGCACGCCCCGATCCGAGCCGGGGGTGAACACCACCACGTCGGCGCGCTCGCGGTACGCGCGGGCCCACGCCGGATCGATCCCGTGCGCGGTGAGCTCGTCGTCGTCCAGCACGTCCGAGCCGAGGCTCGCGATGTCGCCCTGTGGATCGATGCAGAGCGCGGGGATCCCCGAGCGCACCGCTTCCTCGACGACCGACTTGCAAAACACCGTCTTGCCCGAGCCGCTCGCGCCGAGCGCCATCACGTGGCGGACGAGCGCCCCCGCGGCGAGCTCGACGTCGGCGCCGTCCGAGGTCCCGAGGCGAAGCGACATCGGCGCACCTTATCTCAAGAGGCTTGCGCGGCGGGCCTGGGCTTGGGAGCTTCTCGGCTCCCGAATGCTCGAGCTGCTCACCGATCCCGAGGCGTGGGTCGCGCTCCTCACGTTGGCGCTGCTGGAGATCGTCCTCGGCATCGACAACCTCGTGTTCATCGCGATCCTCACCGATCGCCTGCCGCGGGCGGAGCGCCCGCTCGCCTATCGGCTCGGGCTCGCCGGCGCGATGGTCACGCGCATCGGCCTCTTGCTCGGGCTGAGCTGGGTGATGCACCTGACCCAGCCGCTCTTCACGCTGTTCGGCAACGCGTTCTCCGGTCGCGACATCATCGTGCTCGTCGGCGGGCTCTTCCTGATCGGCAAGAGCGTCCACGAGATCTACGAGAAGGTCGAGAAGCTCGAGGACGACGACGACGACGAGGACGGCGGCAAGAAGCGCGGCGCCGGCCTCTGGAGCATCGTCGCGCAGATCGCGGTGATGGACATCATCTTCTCGCTCGACTCGGTGATCACCGCGGTGGGGATGGTCGACGAGGTCGCGGTGATGATCGCGGCGATCGTGATCGCCGTCCTCATCATGCTGTTGTTCGCGCGCCGCATCGGCGACTTCGTCAACGACCACCCGTCGATGAAGCTCCTCGCGCTCAGCTTCATGATGCTGATCGGCGTGCTGCTCGTCGCGGACGGCTTCGATCAGCACATCCCGAAGGGCTACGTGTACGCGTCGATGGGCTTCGCGCTGTTCGTCGAGATCCTCAACATGCGCTTCCGCAGGACGCGTCGACGCGGATCGGTCGGCCGCTCGGGCAAGGACGGCGACGACGACGCGCCGAGGAAGGCGCCGCTCCCCACGATTCCGCCGCGCGGCGGGGACCGTCCCACCGAGCCGCCCGCCACCTGAGGTCGAGGCGCCGGGGCGGATCGAACCGGGGCCGATCGATCAGCCGGGAGGCGCGCACACGTGCGCGGTCGCCTCGGGCGCCGAGCTCGTCCCGATGTAGCGGTCGCGATCCTCGGGCGCGGTGCCCGGGATGAGCGCGCACGCCGCGTTGCGTCCGTCGACCTTCTGGACGCACACGCCGGCGCCGACCTCGCTCGGATCCGCGATGCAGAACGTGGACGCATACGCGCCGTGGTCCGGGCAGTAGCCCTGACAGGTCAGCGTGCAGAACCCGGCCTCGTGGCAGAAGAGATCCTGGCCGTCGAACGTGCCGCAGTCCTCCGCGGTGGTGCACGCGTCGCCGACGAAGCCGATGGGCTCGGGATCCACGCGCGGCCCGATGCTCGCGCCGAACTCGATGTCGTCGCCCGGCGCCCACAGCGTCACCTCGGTGTCGACGTCGACCTCGTGGCCCGCCGCGTCGAGCTCGACCTCGCGCTGGATCGAGACGGGCGTCGAGCCGTGGCCGCGGACCATGTAGAACACCTCGACGATGTCCGCCTTCTCCATCCGCATGCAGCCGTGGCTCACGAAGCCGCGCATCAGCGGGTTGGTGATCGGACCGTGCAGACCATACGTGTTCGAGCCGCTGCTGTTCTCCACCGTGAGCCGGAGGAACGGGTAGCCCTCGAAGTACTCCGGCGACCAGCGCGTCGCCGTGTACCACCAGCGATCGGACGTGTCCGGCCCGGTGGTGAAGTGGCCGACCGGGGTGATGCTGTTGCCGCTCGAGCCGCGGATGCCGACGCCCGTCGGATAGACACGGGAAAACCCGGTGACACGATCGAACAGGTGCACCGTCAGGTTGGCTTGCGAGACGATGATCTCCGGGGAGACGAGCTCGGGGAGATCCGCGGGCACCGTGTACGGGGTGGCGCGGTCCGCCTTCTCGAAGTCCGGCGGCAGCTCGGCGATGCCCTCGTCGTAGGCGACGCCCTCGAAGTAGTCGCCGTTCTCTTCCTCGTAGTTGCTCGCCGGGTCGAGCGCGCAGCCCGCGAGCGCGAGGACCGATCCGCACAGGAACATACCGCCGTACCGCATGGCGCCGATCTAGCCACACGGGCGGGGCACGCTCAAGTCGGCGGACCTCCCGCGGGCGGGCGCTTGCCGATGGCGACGAGCAGCCAGAGCAGGCTGATCGCGGCGAGCGTCACCCCGACGCCGCCGGGATGGACGTGCGGGCCCAGGCGAATCGCGCCAGGAAAGACGTAGGCGGCGACGAACAGGCCCGCGCTCAGCGCGAGGGCGACGGCCGGCGGCGCGATGCCACCCGGGAGACCACGCGGCCTCTCGCGCTGCACGCTCACGATGGGCGCGGCCCCTCCGCCGAGCGGGCGGCCATCGGGACGACGCGATCGCCGACGCGCTCGTACACGGCGCGCGCCGACGCGAACCCGTCGCCGACGAGCGCGCGCTTGAGCGGACGATAGCCATCGGTCATCGGGATCGTGTCCACGAGCTGGACGTAGCGCGGCCAGCATCGCGGCTCGAGCTTCTCGCGCGCGAGCTCGAAGAAGCGCTCGACGTCGAAGCCCTCCCCGCGCGGGACGATCGTCGCGACGATCTCGTCCTCGCCGCGCGGACGGCCGCGGCCGTGCACCGCGATCATCTTCACGTCGGGCCGCCGATAGAAGAGGTCCTCGAGCTCACGGCTGAACACCGGCCCCTCCGCGGTGTGCACCACGTCGGCGAGGCGATCGACGAAGTAGTACGTGCCGTCCGCGTCCTGGCGCATGAGGTCGCCGGTGAGGAACCACGCGTCGCCGGTCTCGTACACGTCGCGCAGCACGCGCCCCTCGTCGCCACCTCGGTCCGCGTAGCCGTCGAAGCCGGCCATCGGGTGGCCGCGATCGACGCGCGCGATGAGCATCCCGAGCTGATCGACGCCGCAGCGTTGCAAGTATCCTTGCTCATCGCGGATGAAGTCGCCGAGGCGGAAGTCGTAGGCGGCGAGCGACATGTCGGTCGCGCCGGGGAGCGGCTGGCCGAGCGCGCCGACCTTCTTGCCGCTCGCGTTGGCGAGCACCGCGTTGCCCTCGGTCGAGGCGTAGAACTCGAGGATCCCGACGCCGAAGCGCTGCTGCATGCGCTCCCACACGTCGACGCGCATGCCGCTGCCCGCGAACACGCGCACCGGGTTGTGGGCGTCCGCCGGATCGGGCGGCGCGTCGACGAGCTCGCGGCACATCTCACCCGCGTAGAACACCACGCTCACCCCGTAGCGGCGCACCTCGTCCCAGAACCTCGCGGGCGCAAAGCCCGATCCCAGCGCGAGGCGCGAGCCGCCGACCAGCGCGCCGCCGACCGCGACGAGGATCCCCGCCGCGTGATGGAGCGGGAGCGCGGCGTATACCGTGTCGCCGGGGCGGAGCGTGCAGCCCGCGGCCGCGCCGAGCGCGCTGAACGCCCAGCGGCGGTTCGTGATCCGCGCTGCGCGCGGCTCCTCCTTGCGGCCGGCCGTGAAGAGGATCAGCGCCTCGTCCGCCGCGCGGCCGGGGTTGGGCTCGAACCCGTCGGGCAGGACGACGCGCGCCGCGTCGATCGCCTCCATGTCGGTGACGCCGTCGGGGAGGACCCGGTCGGGTCCATACGGTCCGCCGAGCGCGAGCACCGGACCGTCGAACGTCGAACGTGCGGAATCGATGTTGTCTACGTCGGAGACGAGGTGGCGGACCTCCGCGATCTCGAGCGCGCGCGCGAGCGAGACGCGCTTCATGTCCGGGCTCAGCAGCACCGCGACGGCGCCGAGCCGGTTGAGCGCGGTGACGATGCTCAGGTACGTCGGCCGCGCGCGCATGAGCACGCCGACCCGGTCGCCGCGCGCCACGCCGCTCGCGACGAGGCCGCGTACGACCGCGTCGACGCGCCGATCCGCGTCGGCGTAGCTGAACGCGCGCCCGTGGTAGAGGAAGAACGTCGCGTCGGGGTGCTCGGCGGCGCGCTGGGCGAGCTCGGCGCCCGCGCTGATCTTCGTGTCGGCGCGGACGCGGCGCAGGCGCGAGAGGCGCGGGAGCTGCCAGCGGAGCGCGTCGATCGACTCGGTGACGTCCTCGGACGCGCGGACGAGCCCGGACACGACCTTCTCGGCGGCGCCGCTCGCGAAGCCGAATACGTCGGCGAGGCCGAGATCGACGTCGCCCCACGCGGCGTCGTCGGGATCTTCGATCCGGCGCGGTCCTGGCTCGGGCTCGAGCGCCTTGGGCATCGGACCCTCGCCGCTCTTCCACGCGATCCACTCGGTGGTGATCGGCCACGAGCGCTCGAGCGCCTTGGTGCCCACCACGAGGCCGAGGTGACCCGCGCGCACGGTCGCCTCGTGCGTCTCTGCGTTGAAGGCCGCGCCGCGGATCGATCGCACCGACGCCGGCCGCGCGATGTCGTCGCGGAGGCCGACGAAGTAGAGGATCGGGCAGCGCAGATCCGCGAGGCTCACCGTGCGCCCGTCGACCACGAACCCGCCCGACGCCATGCGGTTGGCCACGATGTACTCGTCGACGAACGTGCGCAGCGCGGGCCCGGGCCACGCGACGAAGCCTTCGCCGCCGAGGAACCGGCGGCGCACCTCGCGCTTCTCGAGCGCCTGTCGATCGTGAAGCTTCTTGACGAAGTCGAAGAGCTGCTCGGCCTCCTTCTTCGGGCTCACGAGCTTGAAGCCGATGCTCGTGAGGAACCCGGGCAGCCCCTCGAGCTCGTTGAGCGGCCGCTCGATCGCGTAGCGCAGGCCGTCGATCACCTTCTCGGCGACCTGCTCGCTCACCGGCAGCGGGAGGTTCTGATGGATGTCCACGGGGCTGCCGAACGTGATGACCGAGGCGACGCGCTCGCTCTTGCGGTAGGCGGCGGCCTGGTAGCAGAACATGCCGCCCTGCGAGTAGCCTGCGAGGTGCACGTCGCGTTGCGCTCCGTCCGCCACCCGATCGATCGCGTCGGACACCGCGCGCACGTGATCGTCGAGGGTGCGGTCCATCCCGCCGGGCGCGGTCTCCGGCGAGCCGAAGTCGACGAGCCACACGTCGACGCCGCGACCGAGCAGGTAGCTCACCGCGCTGAGCTCGGGCGACATGTCGTAGATCTCGCTCGTCACCATGAGCGGCGGGATCAGCAAGAGCGGCGCGCCGCTCGGCGTCGCGGGCCCTCCCCGATAGCGACGCAGCGAATACACGCGGTCGCTGTGCACCACGTCGAACGCGGTGCGGTGCGGATCGGTGAGCCTCCCGAGCCGCGCGATCTCGGCCGCGTTGGCGGCGCCGCGGCGAAGGATCGAGAGACCGCGGAGCAGGGGACGCCTCTTGCGCTCGGCCATGGGTGGAGAACCATACGCCTCTCGCCGGGATGGGTCATGCGGACCGGTTGCGAACGCGGCCGGCTTCAGGCACTCCCACGCGCATGAAGGGCTATCGCAAGGTCGAGCGCGCCACGAAGATCGACGTCCCGGGCGGCAAGCTGATCGAGGAGCTGTTCGGTCGCGTCAACACGGGGACCGACGACTTCAGCCTCGCCCACATGGTGGCCCCCCCAGGATGGGGCGAGCCCGCGCAGACCCCGCGGTTCGGCGAGCTGACGATCATGATCCGCGGACGCATGCGCATCGACGTCGCGGAGGACGTCGTCGTGCTGGAGGCGGGGCAGTCCTTCTGGGTCGATCCCGACGTGCGCGTCCGCTACTCGAACCCGTTCGACGAGGAGAGCGAGTACTACGCCGTGTGCATCCCCGCGTTCTCCCCCGACGCGGCGCGGCGCGACGCGTGAGCGACGTCCCCGTCCGAGTGGCGGTGGTCGACGAGCGCAATCGGTTCGTACGGTGGACCGATCGCGCGGAGATCCACGCGGATCGTATCCCGCATCGATCCGTGCAAGTGTTGTTGCTCGACTCGCGGGGGCGCCTCGTGCTGCAGCGACGCGCGGCCGAGAAGCGAACGCACCCTCGCCACTGGGACATCTCCGCGTCGGGGCACGTCGAGGAGCCCGACTATCCCGACCCGGCGCGACCCGACGACGCGCTCGATGGGATCTACGCGAGCGTGGCGCGGCGCGAGCTTTCCGAAGAGCTCGGGGTGGACGCCGACCTCGCGTTCCTCGGCACGTTCGCGCCCGAGCCGGACGTGCACTACGAGCACCTCGCGCTCTACGTCGGCACCCACGATGGGCCCTACACGCCGCAGCCCGAGGAGGTCGAGGAGATCCGCGCGTTCGATCCCGAAGCGCTCGACGCGCTGTTCGCGTCCGGCGACCTCGTCACGCGCTCGCTCGTGTGGTTCGTCGCCTGGGCGCGCGCCCGAGGGGTCCTCGCACGGCCGGCCTCCTCGGTCTCCGATGAGGCGACGGGGCTGATTTCCCAGCCGGGGCCGACTTTGGGATATGCTCGCGCCCGCTCGGGAGCGATGGACGAGATCGACGACGACGACCTCCAGGAGGAGAACACCGACCCCGGCCTGGTCTCCCCCGAGGAGCGCCCCGACTCCGCTCCGTCCGCTCACGACACGCGGCCTCCACCCTTGCCGGCGCGCGGCACGGCAAACCCCGTTGCGTCGGGCAGCCTGTCGCGTCCTCCTCCTCCGCCGCCTCGCCGCGCCCTCTCGGAACGACCGCCGCTGCCGTCGACCGGATCGCGGATCAGCACGCTGCCGCGTCCGTCGGCCCCTCCGTCGGGCGAGCTGCCGCGCACGCCGACGTCGGTGCGACCGCCCGCGAGCGCGCCGCCGCCGGGGCGGATGCCGTCGACGCGCCCGCTGCCGGGCGAGGGCTCGCGGACCGACATCCCGCGCCCGCCGAGCGGGCAGTGGTCGATCCGCGATCTCACGAGGCGGGACCGCGAGAGCTCGCGCCCCGACATCTCGCGCTCCGAGATCGGTCGCGCGATCGCGGGTGCCGCGTCGGCCGCCGCGGCGAGCGCGCCGAGCCAACACGAGGCGGAGCTGCGCGCGCGCCTCGCGACCCACGACGAGCAGCTCGCCGCGATGCGCGAGATGCTCAACACCCTCGACGTCCGACGCGACGCGCTGGCCGAGGAGCTCCGGGTGCGGATCGGGACGGCGGAGCGCGACGCGCAGGACCTCGAGGCGCGGCTCGCGCAGATGGAGGCGCGCCTCGCGGCGCTCGCGGAGGGCACCGAGCTCGCGCGGGTGCGGGTACGGCTGGAACGCCTCACCCACGCCCACACCGAGCTCGAGCAGCGCCTCGGCGCGATCGACGCCTCGCAGCGCGGCCGCGAGGATCGCGAAGCGCGCGAGAAGACGATCGACGCGCGCATCGAGCGGCTCGAGTCGCTCTTCGCCGAGCTCGCCGACGACCTCCGCCACCGCGACGACGACGCGGGCATCGACGCGCTCTCCGCGCGCCTCGACGGGCTCGAGGCGCTGGTGTTGAGCCGCCCCTCCGAGCCGCCGCGCGGGCGGGCTCCGGACGTCCGGAGCGGGGACGACCTGACCCGCATCAAGGGCATCGGGCCGAAGTTCGCGAAGGCGCTCGCGGAGATGGGCGTCCACCGCATCGCGCAGATCGCGACGTGGGACGTGGCGGAGATCGAGCGCGTGGCCACGGTCCTCCGCATCAAGGCGAGCCGGGTCGCGGGCTGGCCGGAGCGCGCGAGGGAGCTCTCGGGAGCCTGAGCGGGCTCGATCCGCGCCGCCGCTGGCGCCAGGCTGAGGCAGCACGACGGACGTGGACCACCCGGATCAGATCGGCGAGTACCGCATCCTCGAGCTCATCGCGCGAGGTGGGATGGCCGAGATCTATCTCGCGCGGCACCCCGACACGCATGACAAGGACCTCGCGCTCAAGGTCATCCGGACCGAGTTCGCGGGCGACACCACCGTGCGCGACATGTTCGTCTCGGAGGCGCGCGTCGCGTTGGCGCTCAGCCACGCCAACGTCGTGCAGACGTTCGAGGTCGCGCCATACGGCGACTCGATCGTGCTCGCGATGGAGCACGTCGACGGCATGGACGTGGCGCGCCTGCTCCACACGCACGAGGCGCAGTTCGGCGAGCGACTCCCGCTCCGCCACGCGGTCCTCATCGCGGCCGACGCGCTGAGCGGGCTCGACTACGCGCACCGCTGCCGCGGCCCGGACGGCCAGCACCTCGGGCTCGTGCACCGCGACGTGTCGAGCGGAAACCTACTGGTCTCGTGCTCGGGCGACGTGAAGGTCGCCGACTTCGGCGTCGCGATCAGCAACGTCCGGCACCACCAGTCGATCGACGGCACGCTCAAGGGCAAGCTCGCGTACATGTCGCCCGAGCAGGCGCGCGCCGCGAAGCTCGATCCGCGCACCGACGTCTACTCGATGGGCGTCGTGCTCTACGAGCTGTGCACCGGCAAGCGACCTTTCGCCGGGACGAGCCCCGCGATCATCCCCGACCTCGTCACCGGGCGCTTCGTGCGGCCGAGCGAGCTGCGCGCGGATCTCCCGACGCGGCTCGAAGAGATCATCCTCACCGCGATGGCGAACGACCGCGAGGCGCGCTTCGACTCGGCGGGCGAGATGTCCGAGGCGCTGCGCGACTTCGCGTTCGAGCACGGGCTCGTGCTCTCGCACCTCGGGCTGGGCGAGCTCGTCACGCGGCTCGTGCGCCGGGCGCGCACGACCATCCCGCCGGGCGGTCCGTCGCTCGAGATGACGCGCCGCGAGACGCCGATGGCCAAGCGCGACGAGGACGAGTAGCGGGACGCGTGACGGTCGACGGATCACGGTCGACGGATGACGGTCCACGGATGACGGTCGACGGATGACGGTCGACGGATGACGGTCCACGGATGACGGTCCACGGATGACGGTCCACGGATGACGGATGCCGCAGCGCGCATCGCGTTCGCGAGCCGGCTCGTGCCCGTCGTCGTGCACGTGCACGTGCACTTACACGTGCTCGTCCACGTACACGACGGATGAAGTCGTGATCGGGAGACGGTCGACGCGCGACGCGTGACCGTCGACGGATGACGCGGTCGTCGGCAAACGCGATCGATCGACGACGGCCGATGGATGACGCGATGCCCCCCCACCGGCCTGCTACGATCCCCCCGTGGTCAAGGCGCTCGCGCAGGTCGCCCTCGCGGCGGGGTTCGATCGGATCGTCGGTGCGGTCGCGCTCGGGCGCTCGGAGCGCTCCCGCCGCGCATCGCGCGCCGAGTCGCTGAGCCACGCGGAGCGGATGGAGGCGCTGCGCGCGATCGCGGCGCGCCATGACGCACCCGCGTGGCGAGCCCCGCCGCACGTCTTCTTCGACGCCGGCCGGGCCGAGCCGTGGGAGCGGCTCGCGCGCAAGGTCGAGGCGGATCGCGAGATCTGGGACGTCCGCTGGCGCAGCGAGTACGCACCGCTCGGCGACGAGGCGAGCCTCCGCCAGCGCCTCGCGTCACGCCCCGAGAACGGCTGGGCCCACGCGCGGCTCTGGCTCCACTCCGATCGGCCGCGCCCCACCGCGATCCTTCTCCACGGCTACCTCGGAGGAAGCTACGCGGTCGAGGAGCGCGCGTGGCCGGTCCGCTGGATGTTCGAGAAGCTCGGCCTCGACCTCGCGATCCCCGTGTTGCCGCACCACGGCCCGCGCAGCCCCGCGTTCAAGCGGCCCATGTTCCCCTCGAGCGATCCTCGGGTGACGATCGAGGGCTTCCGCCAAGCGATCTGGGAGCTCATGGTGTTGCGCGCGCGGCTCGCCGAGCGCGGCAGCCCAGCCGTCGGCGTGATGGGGATGAGCCTCGGCGGATATACCTCGGCACTCGCGTTGACGGCCGATCCCAACCTCGCGTTCGGCGTTCCGTTCATCCCGCTCGCGTCGATCGCGGACTTTGCGCGCGACGCCGGTCGCCTCGTCGGGCTCCCCGCGCAACGCCGCGAGCAGCACGCGGCGCTCGAGCGCGCGCACGCGCCCGTCAGCCCGCTCGCGCGCGAGCTCGTCGTCGATCCGGATCGCATCCTCGTGGTGGCCGGCCGGGGCGATCGCATCACGCCGATGAGCCACGCGCAGCGCCTCGCGGAGCGGTTCGGCGCGCCGCTCCACACGTTCGATGGTGGGCACCTCCTCCAGCTCGGCCGCGCCGACGGGTTCCGCGAGGTGGCCCGACTCCTGCGTGATCGGGGTCTGCTCGAGCGATGAGAGCGGGTCGGGGAAACCCGATGTTCGAACGCCTCGAGAACCTTTACCCTCGGGGCCATGACTCACCGACGACGATGGCTCTCGCCCCGCTGGCTCGCGCTCGCCCTGCTCGGGATCGCCGCGTGCGGACCGGCCACCTATGAGTTCCACGGCACCGAACGCGCGGTCGGGGTCGACGGCAAGCTCGAGGTGAGCTCGATCGACGGCGACAACCGCGAGGTCCGTCTCGAGCTGCGCTATCTGCCGCCACCGGATCGCATCCAAGCGGGCACCACGGTCTACGCGATGTGGATCGTGCCGACCGGACAGACGCCGATGCTCGGCGGCATCCTCCAGTACGACGAGGGCGACCGCAAAGGCCGCGCGCGCGCGACCACCCCGGCGCAGCGCTTCGAGATCCGCGTCACCGCCGAGACGGACCGTCAGGTCGCCGCCCCGTCCGAGTTCGTCGTCGCCCGCTACCGCGTCGAGTAGCGCGCGTAACACAACCCGGGGGAGCTCGTAGGCGAGGCATGTCGAAGAAGACGTGGTCGCTCTCGTTGTTCGCGCTCCTCGCTCTCGCCTGTGCGCCGAGCGCACAAGCGCAGGACGATCGGGAGCGCCCCGATCGCTTCGCCGATCCCCCGGTGGGCGAGCGCCTTCAGCTCAGCGACGAGGAGTGGCATCGCCGCCTGACCCCGGCCGAGTACCACGTGCTCCGCGAGGAAGGCACGGAGCGCGCGTTCACCGGGCGCTTCCACGATCACCACGCGCGCGGCATCTATCGTTGCGCGGGGTGCGGCGCGCCGCTGTTCGAGTCGCAGCACAAGTTCGAGTCGGGCACCGGCTGGCCGAGCTTCGATCGCGCGATCGAGGGACGCGTGCGCGAGGTGCGCGACGCCTCGCTCGGGATGGCGCGCACCGAGGTGGAGTGCGCGCGCTGCGGCGGTCACCTCGGTCACGTGTTCGACGACGGTCCGCGCGACACGACGGGCAAGCGCTACTGCATCAACTCGATCTCGCTCGACTTCGACGCGCGCGGGCGGTGATGCTCGGCCGGCCATGGCCGAGCCCGCGACGTACACGCACGAGCACCGCGTCCAGATCTACTACGAGGACACGGACCACTCGGGCCTCGTCTATCACGCGAACTACCTGAAGTACTTCGAGCGCGCGCGCGAGCACATGCTCGGCTCGGACGAGCTCGTGCGCCTGCTCGCACACGAGGGGATCGGCTTCGTCGTCTACAAGGCCGAGCTCACCTACAAGGCGGGCGCGAAATTCGGCGACGTGATCGCGATCCGATCGAGCGTCGAGCTCGAGAGCCCGTTCCGCGCGGTGTTCCGCCAGGACGCGTACCGCGGCGAGCAGCGGCTCGTGGAAGGCCTCTTGCACCTCGTGTGCGTCGACGCGTCGGAGAAGCTCGTGCGGATCCCGCCGAGCGTCGTGCGCGTGATCGCGGGGTGAGCCGACCCCGAGGCTTCTGTCGCGGAGCGCGAGCCTCTATCCTGGCGCCGATGCGTCTCCATCCGATCGTCGCGGCCTGTTCCTTCGTGTTGTTCGTCGCCGGCTGCGACTGCAGCGGGCCCGCTACGCGGTGCGAGGGCGACACCGACTGCGCGCTCGGCGAGCGCTGCGTCGACGGCGAATGTCAGCCGCGGGGCGACGGGGGAGATGTCGACGGGGCGAGCGGGCGCGACGCGGGCACCGACGCGGCGCGCGCCTGCCCGAGCATGACCCTCTGCGGCACGCCGGCGATGTGCTGCGACGTCGGCGACGAGTGCGTCGAAGGCGCATGCTTGCCCGCGTGCGCGAGCGGAGTCCGATGTGGTGCGGATCGCACGACGTGTTGCGGGGATGGACAAGTCTGCATCTCGGACGGCTGCGAGGACCCCGGCGCGATGTGCGACGACAGCTTCGACTGCCCCATGGGTCAGTTCTGCGAGCCGACGCTGGGCCGCTGTCTGCCCCAGTTCGATCCGGTGACCTGCAGGGCGACGCCGGTGTTCGGCGACTTCGAGCCGACGATCGAGTGGAGCGTCACCAGCGCCACCGACGCGCCAGACTGTTTGCACGGGATCAGCCCGCCGCTCGTCGCCGACGTCACCGGCGACGGCGAGCCCGAGGTCATCGCCAACTTCGCGTGCGACGACGACTGGCAGCGCGCGGTGCTGCGCGTGTTCCACGGCAGCGACGGGAGCCCGCTGTGGTCGGCCACCGCGGCGGCGGTACAGATCAACGGCCGCACGTCCATCGCGGCGGGCGACCTCGACGGAGACGGCCGCGCGGAGATCGTGGCCGTGCGCGTTCCGTCCTCGGGCCGCGTGATCGCGTTCGATGACGACGGGAGCACGCTGTGGGAGAGCGTCGACACCGACGGCACGACGCCGTTCAGCGTGACGTTCACGAACGGCGCGCCCGCGATCGCGGATCTCGACGAGGACGGGAGCCCCGAGGTGATCGTCGGCGCGGTCGTGCTCGACGCGGCGGGGCGGCTGCGCTGGAGCCGCGACAACGCGGGTAACGAAGGGACGAACGGCGGGTACGCGGGCGGCGTCCCGGCGATCGCCGACATCGACCTGGACGGAGCACCGGAGATCGTCACCGGTCGACGCGCGTACGAGGCCGACGGCACGCCGGTGTGGACGGCGACGACGCCGGACGGCTACCCGGCCATCGCGCAGTTCGACGCGGACCCGCAGCCCGAGGTGGTGCTCGTCGCGAGCGGGAACCTCTACCTCCTCGACGGGATGACCGGCGCGGTGGAGTGGGGCCCGGTCGCGCAGCCCGGCGGCGGGATCGGCGGGCCGCCGACCGTCTCCGACTTCGATGGTGACGGCATGCCGGAGATCGGTGTGGCCGGCGCCGCGAGCTACAGCGTCTACGACCCGACCGGCCCCATGAACGTGCTGTGGTCGATGACGACCCAAGACGTGAGCAGCAACGCGACGGGCTCGAGCGTCTTCGACTTCGAGGGCGACGGCGCGGCCGAGGTCGTCTACGGCGACGAGTGCTACATGCGCGTCTACCGCGGCACCGACGGCATGGTGTTGCTCGAGATCCCGTCGCCGAGCGCGACGATCCACGAGTACCCGATCGTCGTCGACGCCGACGGCGACGGGAACAGCGAGATCGTCATCGTCGCCAACGATCGCACGCCGTCGCTGATCACCCAGTGCCGGAACGCCGACCCGACGTGGGATGGTCAGCGCCGCGGTCTCTTCGTGTACGGCGACCTCCGCGATCAGTGGGTGGGCACGCGCCGCGTGTGGAACCAGCACAGCTACCACGTCACGAACGTGAGCGCGGTCGGCGCCATCCCGATGAGCGAGGCGAACAACTGGGATGACCCCGCGCTCAACAACTACCGACAGAACGTGCAGGGCGAGGGCGTCTACAACGCGCCCGACCTGAAGGTCCTCGCGCTCGAGGTCGTCCTCGACGGCTGCCCGAACACCGCGACGCTCCGCGCGCGCGTCTCGAACGAAGGAAACCTCGGTGTCGTGGCGGGCGTGCCCGTCGCGTTCTACACCGGCACGCCGGGCATGCTCGGGACGTTGCTCGGCACCGCGATGACCACCGTGCCGCTCCTGCCCGGCGCGAGCACCGTCGTCGAGCTCCCCGACGTCCCCTTGACCGGCGCCCCGCCCTACGCGTTCGTGGCGGTGGTCGACGACGACGGCACCGGCGCGGGGATCGTCGCGGAGTGCGACGAGGACGACAACGCGGCGGGCATCGGCGATCTCGACTGCACGATCCTCGAGTGAGCTACGCGCGGGCGCGCATCACGACGCGCTGCTCGGGGTGCGGGAGATAGCGGCGCTGCTCGTCGATCACCGCGCGCATCTCGTCGCCCCACTCACCGGGTTCGACGCAGGCGAAGCCTCTTCGCTCGTAGAACGGCCGGTTGAACGCGAGGTGCGCATACGTGTTGAGCCACAGCGCATCGCCGCGCTCCTTCGCCCACGCGAGCGCGCGCGCGAGGAGCGCACCGCCGATCCCACGCCCCATCGCGGCGCGCCGCACGGCGAGCTGATCGAGGTACGGCTGGCCGTCCTTGTGCGCGAGGACCGCGACGCCGACGATCTCGCCGGTCGCGTCCTCCGCAAGAAACGTCTCGCCCGCCGCGACGGAGCTCGCCCAGCGCGCCTGCTCGGCGACCGCGAAGGGATGCTCGTCGGTCAGGCCGAGCGCGACGCCGTGCTCCGCGTAGAGGAGCGATGCGTCGTCGTCCACCTCGATGACGCGCGCCAGCTCGTCCGGACGCGCGACGCGGATGCGCACGTCGGGCTCCGACCGTTCGCTCACGCGCGCGCCTCGCGGGGCGCGCTCACCCGGGCGTAGCGGCGATAGAGGAGCGCGGCGATCACGAACGCGGGCGCCCAGAACGCGAGGTAACCGAGGAACTGGAGCCGAAACGGTCCCGGCTGATCGCCCACGTAGGGCCCCGCCGCCGCCTCCACCCCGCGGAGCGCGTACGCGAGCGCCGGGCCGAAGCCCTGGGCCGCCCCCCACCAGGAGAAGCTCGCGAGCCCGAGCATCGACAGTCGGTGCACCGCGAGCCCGGGCGCCCGACGCTCCGCGCGCGTCCGCTCGAGCTGACCGACCATCAGCACCAACGCCACGAATGTTGCGATCATCCAGATCGCGCCGGTCCACGGATCGAAGCGGAGCGCGATGAGCGCGATGGACGCCACGCCGGCCGCCGCGAGCGCGGGCGTCATCGACACTCGCACCCACGCGCTGGCCGCACCGTCTTTCTCGAACGTCGCGCGTCGTCCGCCGACCGCCGCGAGGTAGAGCACGGCGAGCGCAGCGTAGAGGAACGCGATGCGCGCGGGGATCGAGCTCGGCATCGCGAGCCCGTCCACCTGCGTGTGGTTCGGCGCGTAGCGCACCCCGAGTCGGATCACGTCGATCACGATCCCGCTGAGCGCGGCGCCGACCATCGCGCGGACGAACCAGAGCCCCGACGCGACGTGCAGCCGCCTTCCCTTCTTCGCGAAGAGCGCGACGAACGAGGTCGCGAAGCCCAGGCCGCCCAGCACCGCGTGCGCGGCGACGACGGCGATGAACGCGTAGTCGGCGAGGTCGCTCCCGTAGCTCACCGGCTTGTGGTGGAGAAGCGTCTCGTGCACCGGCGGCCGATCATAGGGCGCCCGTGGCGGATCCGCAGCTCACGGAGGTGACGAGAGCGCGCATCTGCTTCACGCTGCGTCCCACCATGTCGGTGACCCTCCCCGCCTGCGGGCTCTACCTCACCACCGCGCCGATCGATACCGTCCCGGCCGGTCGCCTCGTGTACTTCCACAACCACGGCGACCCCGGGCCCGGCATCTACCTGCCCGCGAGCTGGGAGGGGAACCGAGCCCGCTTCCAAGCGAAGGGGCACCTCTTGCCCGCCCCGGACGACGCACGCCATCTCGCGCCCCTGCTCGCCGAGGGCTTCTACCGCGTGCGCGAGAGCTTCACGTGCTGCGAGAAGCGCTGCCGCCAGTTCGAGGCCGATACGCTGGTGCAGCTCGGCTACAACGGCGTGGGCGACGCGATCTTGTTCGAGCCCGAGTGGAGCGCCGGACAACTCACCTTGCCCACTCGAGGCACCGTGATCGACCGCGGCAAGACGGCCCAGCTCACGCGGCTGCGCGTACAGGAGCGGGCCGCCCCGGTCCACGAGGACGGCGCGGACCGCGGCCTCCTCCATTGACGCTCGCCGGTCGGGCCAACGCCGTGTCGAGGGCGCGGTGTCGACTTGCCACATCGAATCGCGCGGCGGCGCGTACTCGCCCTCTGGAACCGTGGGAACGTGATGAAGACCGGATGTCATTCGGGCTTCGTGGGGAGGCGCGACGACGAGGAATACTGGGGGTACTTGGAGGAGGAGCAACGCTGCCACGGAGCTCGAGGGCGTTCGAGATTCGCTCGTTCTCACGGTTCCAGGGGACTAGGCTCCCGCGATGCAGAGCGCGATGCAGAGGCTGAGTCGTCTCGCGTGGGTGTGCTGCGCCTTGGCGGCCGGCTGCGGGGGTTCCTCGACGCCCGACAGCGGCGCGCCGTCCCGCGACGCGGCGGCGATCGGCGACGGCGGTCGGCGCGATGGCGGAGGGGAGACCGATGGAGGCGACGGCGGACGCATCGACGGCGGTGCGTCGAGCGTGACCCTCGTGGACGTGGCGCACGAGCGCGAGCTGCGCGGGGTGTGGGTCGCCACGGTGTTCAACATCAATTGGCCTTCCCGGACCGGGCTGAGCGCCGCGCAGATGCAAGCCGAGATGGAGTCGCTGCTCGATCACGCGAAGGACGCCGGGATGAACGCGGTGTTCTTCCAGGTCCGCGCGGAGTCCGACGCGTTCTATGCGTCGTCGCTCGAGCCGTGGAGCCGCTTCCTCACCGGCACGATGGGTGAGGATCCCGGCTACGATCCGCTCCAACACGCGATCGAGCAGGCGCACGCGCGCGGGCTCGAGCTCCACGCGTGGGTGAACCCGTACCGCGCGCTCGCGAGCGCGTCGCCGACGATCGCGGATCCGCTGCACGTGACGCGGAGCCACGCGGAGTGGACGGTCACCTACGGCGCGAACCGTTGGTACGACCCCGGCAACGCCGAGGCGCGCACCCACACGCTCGCCGTCTTGCGCGACATCCTCACGCGCTACGACGTCGATGGGCTGCACTTCGACGACTATTTCTATCCCTACCCCGAGAGCGGCGTGACGTTCGGCGACGCCGCGACGTACGCGGCCTACCAGTCGGGTGGAGGCACCCTGTCGATCGGCGACTGGCGGCGCGAGAACGTGCACACGATGGTCTCGGCCGTCGACGCGCTGGTGCGCGAGGTGCGCGACGACGTGCGCTTCGGGATCTCGCCGTTCGGGATCTATCGGCCCGGCATGCCGCCCGGGATCAGCGGGCTCGATCAGTACGCGGCCATCTACTCCGATCCGATGCGCTGGCTCAGCGAGGGTTGGCTCGACTACCTCGCGCCGCAGCTCTACTGGCCGACGACGCGCGCGGCGCAGGACTACGCGGTCCTCCTCGGCTTCTGGGCGGACGCGGCCAGCGCGGCCAACACCGATCTGTACGTCGGAAACTATCTTTCGCAGCTCGGGAGCGCGAGCGACTGGTCGGTCGACGAGTTCCGCACCGAGGTCGCGCTCACCCGCGCCGCGCGCGATCGCCGCGCGCTCGGCAACATCCAGTACCAGATCGCGCCGATCGTGGAGAACCGCTCCGGGATCGCCGACGTGTTCGAGGGCGAGCTCTACGCGCGGCCCGCTGCTTCGCCGCCGATCCCGCGCGCCACGGCACGACCGGCACCGCCGCGGGTGAGCGTCGACGGAGCGGACGTCACGCTCGCGTCGGACGACGAGCTCCGCTTCTACGCGGCGTATCGGATGGACGACGCGAGCGCGTTCGCGCTCGAGCGGCTCGTGGTCGCCGCCGACGCGAGCGCGACGCTCTACCGAGGCGAATGGGCGATCAGCGCGATCGATCGCAGCAGCATGGAGAGCCAGGGCGTGCGCGTCACGATCGAGGTCGGCGATCCCCCCGGCCCACCGCCGCCGCCGACGGGGCGGAGCTGCACGCACAGCTTCGGCGGCATCTATTCGGATCGCGGGTGCTCGCCCTCCTACCAATGCTGCGACGGAACCTGGGTCGACCGCGCGGTCGGCTGCGGCGCGTGCGTGTGCGAAGAAGCGACCGGTATGGTCGGCTGCTCGCCCTGACTCGCTCCGACCTTGCGACCCTCGACGTGCGCGCTCGACTCCTCGCCATCGCTTCGCTCTTGCTCGTGCCCACCGCGAGCGCTCAGGAGATGAACCGGCAAGCGTTCCCCATCGGCGAGGAGGCGCTCCAGCTCGGTGGCGCGTACACCGGCTACGCGCGCGACGCGTCCGCCGGCTACTACAACCCGGGTGGGTTGGTGTTCGGCCGCGCGGGGTCGGTCGGCCTGAGCCTCTCGGTCAACCTGCGCGACGCGTACGACGTGGCCGGGGGCAGCACCGACGCGAGCGCGCTGGAGTACTCCGACGCGTTCGGCGTCCCGCTCTACGCGGGCGGCGCGGTCACGATCGGAGGGGACGAGACGGGCGAAGGGCGACACGCGCTCGCCGCCACGACGCTGTCGCCGAGCCAAGGCGGGCGCAACTTTACTCTCGCCGAACAGATCGGTCCGCTCACCCGCTACCAACGCGTCGAACGGCGCGACTACACGCGATGGTACGGGGCGTCGTATGCCTATCGACCCCTCGAGTGGCTCGGCGTGGGGCTCACCGCGTTCGTGGCGACGCGCTCCTTCGAGCACCGCGAGGCGACGGTCGCCGCCGACGCGGGAGTGCGCGCGAGCGCGTCCGAGGTCAGCCTCTCCGCGGAGCTCCTGCTGTTCCGGATCGGCGCGCTGGTGCGGCCGATCCCGCAGCTCACGGTGGGGCTGATGTTCCAGCCTCCCGCGATCGTCGTCGGCGCGCGCGCGAACGCGCGGGCCACGCGCGCAGACGGGACGACCACGCTGTTTGCGAACGAGGATCTCCAGGCCAGCTCGCCGCTGCCGTTCCAGATCCGGCTCGGCGCCGCGTGGCAACCCGAGCGCTCCCTCCTGCTGAGCGGAGACCTGATCCTGGAGGGCCCGCAGGGCAGCGAGTCCGATCCGGTCCGACGCGTGGTCTTCGCCGGGCCACGCGGCTTGCTCGGTACCTACCTCGAGACCGAGTGGTGGAGCGACGTCACGTTCGACGTGGCGCTCGGCGGGCGCGCGGTGATCGAGGACGTCGTCCCCGTGTCGGTCTCGTTCTTCACGAGCGTCTCGGCGGCGCCGACGCCCCTCGCCGGCGACGCCTATCGACCCGATCAGGTGGACCTCTTCGGGGCCACCCTCAGCGTCGGATTCATCCGCGAAGGAGTTCAGTTCTCGATCGGCCTCCTCGGTAGCCTCGGCTTCGGCTCGGGGCTCCGCGCGGGACCGTTCGACTCGACCGGTCCGCCCTCCTACACGGTCGCCGACGTCTCGACCCAGACGCTCTACCTGTTCCTCTCGGGCGCAGGCGCGGCGGTCGACGCGATCGCGGAGACGGTGGCCGAAACGCTCGACACCGACGTGCAGGACGGCCGCGAAGACGAGGAGGACTGAGCCGGGCTCCGCGCGGAGCGTCGCGCTCGGATGCGCCCGAGATCGCGCAGGGCTTGACGGCGGGGCCCGGGTGCGCTCCCTTGTGCCGCTCATGCGCTTCGACGACATCGTGATCGCTTCGCTCGCCAGCGTGGAGGCCCCCCATCGGGTCAGCACGGCCGAGCTCGAGGGCCGGCTCGCGCCGCACCTCAGTAAGCTCGGGCTCTTGCCCGGGACCCTCGAGGCGCTCAGCGGGATCGCCGCCCGCCGCTTCTTCGACGGCGGCACCGCGCCGAGCCAAGCCGCCGCGGCCGCCGGACGTCGCGCGCTCGGCCAAGCCGATATCGGGCCCGAGCGGGTCGGCCTCCTCATCAACACGAGCGTGTGCCGCGACTTCGTCGAGCCCAGCACCGCGTGCCTCGTCCATCAGCAACTCGGCTTGCCCTCGGACTGCCTCAACTTCGACCTCAGCAACGCGTGCCTCGGGTTCCTCAACGGGATGGCGCTCGCCTCGCGCATGCTCGAGCGGGGTGACGTCGAGTACGCCCTCGTCGTCGACGGGGAGAGCGCGCGCTACGTCGTGGAGAAGACGCTCGAGCGCCTCATGGCACCGGACGCGAACCCGCAGACGTTCCGCGACAACCTCGCGACGCTGACGCTCGGCTCGGGCGCCGCCGCGGCGGTGCTCACGCGGCTCTCGAACGCGCCGCACGCGCACAAGCTCGTCGGCGTCGTCAGCCGCACCGCGAGCGAGCACAACCACCTCTGCCGCGGGCAGAACGACTGGATGACCACCGACGCGACGGGCCTCCTCTCGGCCGGCGTCGAGCTCGGCGTGCGCACGTGGGAAGCCGCGCAGTCGGAGCTCGGGTGGCGCGACGGCGCGCTCGACGTCGCGGTGCTCCACCAAGTCAGCAAGGTGCACACCGAGTCGATCGCGCGACGCCTCGGCCTCTCGCTCGATCGCGTGCCCGTCATCTACCCCGAGCACGGCAACGTCGGACCCGCGTCGGTCCCGATGACCCTCGCGCACGCGGCGCGCACCGGCCTCGCCACGCGCGGCGCGCGGATCGGCCTGATGGGGATCGGCAGCGGCCTCAACTGCGCGATGGCCGAAGTCGTCTGGTAGATGCGTCCGTTCGATCGCTCGCTCTACCCGTTCGTCGGGCGCTACTTCGATCTCGACGGCCTCGCCATGCACTACCTCGACGAGGGCGAGGGCGATCCCGTCGTCATGGTGCACGGCAACCCGACGTGGTCGTTCTACTACCGTCGGCTCGTGCTCGCGCTGCGCGAGACGCACCGCTGCATCGTCCCCGATCACATCGGGATGGGCTTCTCGGACAAGCCGTCCGACGCGCGCTACTCGTATCGGCTCGTGCGCCGCGTCGAGGATCTCACGCGCCTGCTCGAGGGCCTCGGCGTCCGCGAGCGGGTGACGCTCGTGGTCCACGACTGGGGCGGGATGATCGGCATGGCGTGGGCGACCCAGCACCCTGAAGCGATCGCGCGCCTCGTCATCCTCAATACGGCCGCGTTCCCACTGCCGTCGCAACGAGCTTTCCATCTTCCACTACGGTTCACGCGCACGCCCCTCGGCGGCCTGCTCGTCGAGCGGATGAACGCGTTCAGCGAGATCGCGGCGCTCACGTGCGTGACCCGCGCGCCGATGCCGAAGGAGGTGCGCCGCGCCTACACCGCGCCGTACGACACGCCGGCGAACCGCATCGCCACCCTGCGCTTCGTCCAGGACATCCCGCTCGCCCCGGGCGATCCCGGTTACGACATCGTCGCGTCGACCGCCGACCGGCTCGGCGCGTTCGTCGACACACCGACGCAGATCCACTGGGGCGGGCGCGACTTCGTGTTCGACGCGCCGTTCCTCGCGGAGTGGGAGCGCTATCTCCCGAACGCCGACGTGCGCCGCTACCCCGACTGCGGCCACTACGTGCTCGAAGACGCGGTCGACGAGATCGTCCCCGCCGTCCGCGGCTTCATCGACGGAATCTGAGCTCGCGCGAACGCCTACGGGCTGACGAGCACGCTCCGATGCTGGACCGAGAAGTCTCCCGGGACGTCGGCTTGGCGACGCTCGAGGACGACGTCGATCACGAGGTCCGCGCCGACGATCGCGTCGGGGGTCGTCAACCCGATGCTCAACCCGTCCATGTCCATCAGCGGCTCGTCCTCGAGGAGAGCCACCTCGACGCGAGCCTCGGGCGAGCCCTCGAGGCGGACGTCGTCGATCGGAACGTCGAACCTGAGCTCACCTCGTGTTCCGACGCCGGACGGCATGAGCGCGCTGCGTGGGTACCACTCCGTGATCAACCGCCACTCGCTGAGCGGGCAGCGCCCCGGCGACGCGGTGTCCGGATCGTCCACGCGCTCGTACTCGGTCGCGCTGCAGCTCACGGCGGCGGCGACGACGATCGAGTCATCGGCGTTCCGGCTCGCCTCCACGGCATCGACCGTCAGATCGAACGTGGCGCCGGGGTTCTCGCCGCCGCCCATCCAGCATCCGCTGAGCAACCCGCCGACCGCGAGCGCCACCGCCGCACCCACCGAGACCCGGACCTTCCCAAGACTGAAGCGACTCATGCTCGCACCTCGCAAAATGAGTATCCGGTGCACGGAGCGGTGTAGCGGCGGGGTCTCCCGCGTGCTGAGTCGGCTCAGCGGGTCGCGGGTGGCACGGTGATCGGTCCGACCTCGGGCTCGAGCTCGGCGGCGATCAGCGACGCGCGG
>JBFWYI010000124.1:0-23065 GCA_050186575.1 Sandaracinaceae bacterium
CGCGCCCCGACCTCACCATCATCGGTGCGCTGGACGATTCGCCTCGCCCCGCCAGAGACGTGTTGGGGCTACCGGTCTTCGGACCCTCTGCGCGCCTGGAGTCGTTGCGCGCAGACGGCGTCGCACTCTGCGCGCTCGGCGTGGGCGCGGTCACGCACAACGCAACACGGGTTGAGTTGTTCGAGCGGCTAGCGGCGTTGGGATACGAGGTGCCTGCGCTCGTCCATCCGAAGGCGTGCGTCGAACCGTCCGTCCGGATGGGGCGCGGAGTCCAGATCTTCGCGGGCGCCGTGGTCGGGAGTAACGTGACTCTGGGCGACAACGTGATTGTCAACAGCGGAGTGGTCGTGTCTCACGACTGCGTGATCGGCGCCCACACGCACCTCACGCCCGGGGCGATCCTCGCCGGGGCGGTGACGGTCGGTGAGAACACGGTGGTCGGGATGGGAGTGACGGCCTATCTCGGTATCTCCATCGGCCGTGACGTGACCGTGAGCAATGGTGTCCACCTGCTCGCCGACGTGCCGGATGGCCAGCTCGTCCGAGCTCAGCTGGAGCGATGATGACCATTCGGCCGCAGGTTGACGTGCGTGAGGCACGGACGCGCCATCAGCTGCTTGCCGTCGCTCTGCAGCGCGCAAGAATCGGATACGTCTATTGGAAGCCGCGCGCCGGCCTCGCACGCGCGGTTCAGGGCGGACCGAAGGATCTCGACCTGCTAGTCGGCCCGGCGGTGCTGGACCGCGCGCGGGAATGTCTCCGCGATTACGGCTACAAGCCGTTCCTGCTTCCCGAGGGCGCGCTGCCAGAGAGCGAGCCGTGGGTCGCGTGGAGCGCAGCGGAGGATACGTTCTTCCACGTCCATCTTCATTGGGGGCTCCACGTGGGCCGCCCAGGGCTCCACGAGCAGACGCTCCCCTGGGTCGACGCGCTACTGGCGAGTGCGCGTCTGGGTCCCGAGGGAGTGCACGTGTTGAGTGCGGAGGCCGAGCTCGCGCTCGTGGCGACGCGAGCGGTCTTCGAGCCAAAGCTCGTGATGGACTCTGGGACGCTGGCGTCTGCCGACACACAAACGGTGATCTGCGAGGCTCGCCGCGGCGTGGATCCGACGACGTTGAATGCGCTCTGCGCGCGCCTCTTCGGCGATGCGGGCGCGACCGCAGCCGGCTTGCTCGCCGACCCGCGGTTTCCAGCGGCCCCGCAGGCATGGCGCGCGTGGCGCGCGTTCGTGATCGGAGCGTTGGCCGGCTTTCGAGCGCCGAGGAGCGAGCTCCGCTGGGGATTGGCGTTGGTGCGGTCGGTCGGAGCCGTTGCGACGCGTCGTGCGCTGGGAGGGCTGGCGGATCAGCTGCTGCTGCCGCCGCGGAGTCGGCTGGGGCGAGCGTCGGGGTTCCTCGTCGCGCTCATCGGACCCGATGGGGCGGGGAAGTCTACATTGACCGATGCGCTGGTCGGTTGGTTGAGCGAGCTTTTCTCCGTCGACACTCTCTATCTGGGTCGGGGTGAGGTTGTGAGTCGAGCGCAGCAGCTAGCCGCCCAGGCGAAGTGGGCTGTGCTCGAGCGCGTGACCGATCGAACGAGGCCGACCGATCCGGGGCGAGCCGACTCGGACGGACGCCGTCACCCGGAGGCGACGCCTCGCGAGCAACGCCTGCGCTGGCTGCGCGACGCGTCTGCGCTCGCGCTGGCGGAGCGCAAGACTCGCGACCTCGCGCGAGCGAGATCGATGCTGCGCAATGGCTGGATTCTCGTGGCAGATCGATTCCCTCACCCCACGGAGCGACTCTGTGATGGACCTGCCATCGTGCTCGGAGACGGCGACCCGCCGGTCCGGCGCGCACTGGCGCACGCCGAGCGCGCCATGTATGCGCGCATGACGCGAAGGCGACCTGACCTCGTCGTGCGGCTCCTTCTCCCCGTGGAGGAGTCCCTCCGCCGCAAACCGGATCACCGCGAGCTGGACATCCGCGCGAAGCTAGCGGCCGCCGAGCGAGCGCAGTACGACGCCGTCGCATCAATCACCGTTCGAGCGGACGCTCCGCTCGATTCCGTGCTCCGCGCGATCAAGCTGGCCATGTGGGAGGGCCTCTAGGAGGACGATGGAAAAAATGATTGACGATGTCGCGGTACCGCGCTGCACCCTGTCGGTTGAAGGTCGGACCACGGTCCGCGACGTGACGAGCGGGGGGGCGCGGCAAGCCGGTGAGGTCGATCGACGTGCCTGAACTGGTCCTCTCGACAGGCATCGTGGATCGTGGTGCGCGCCCGTTGCTTAGCTTGGCGACGGCGACGTATTCGCGCGCCCTCGAGCTCTCGGCGCTTCTGCGGAGTCACGGAAATCAAGTCCCCGCGCATACGGCGGACATCGAGATTGTCATCTGCGACAACGCGTCGATGGATGGGACTGAAGCCGTGGTCCGCGCCTTCGCTGAAGGAAGCGCACTTCGGGTCCGGTACTTTCGTCAACGCGAGAACGTAGGGGTGGACCGGAACATCTTCGATGCGCTGTCCCTCTCGGAGGGGCAGTTCGTCTGGTTCCTCGCGGATGACGACGAGATCGCACCCGGGATGCTCAGCTTCGTCGTCGAGGCGCTTCGCGGTCTCGACAGCGAGATCATGCTGGCCCGATGCAGCGACGTGGCGGAGTGGGATGTTGTCGCGCCCACCGTCGGGAAAGAGGTTGCATGGATCGATCCGGGGGATCCGCGCTGGGCTCCCAGGCTGTTTGCGACCTCGTTCCTCGCGTCAGTCGTCTTCCAGCGGGAAGCCCTGGCCGAGGCTCTCCCTCGGATGCGCCCGCTCATCGGCTCCTGCTACGCCGCTTGGGGCCTGACCCTGACGCTTCTCTCGCGCGCCGCTCGGGTTCCGTACATCGACGACGTGTGTGTGCTAGGCAACGCGAATTTTAATGGCAAGGCGCGTTTCGCCAACTACGCCGTGATGATCGACGGACGGATAACGACCTGGGACTTCGCGGCACATGGACGCGTGCGCGATGCCATGCGACCACTGCTGGTGCGGCACGCGCGGCAGGGCCTGCGCGGAGCCGCGGCGGCGAGCCTGCTCGTAGCGAGTCGTGGGGAGCTCCTCGCGCGGTACGCGTCGACGTTCCGCGTCTTCGGGCCCAGGATGATCACCAGCCTTCCGTGGGTCGTGATCGGAGTCACCCTTCCGCCCTCGATACGTCGTGCGCTCGATCGGCTCCGGCAGTTCGTGCGCCGGGGAGGACGCAGTGACGTCAGCTTTGCGTGAGGCCTACCGGAGCAGGCGAGTCCTCGTTACTGGCGACACGGGATTCAAGGGAGCCTGGCTCGTTCATTGGCTGCGTTCGCTCGACGCAGAGGTGTTCGGGCTCGCGCTCCCGCCCGAGGAGGGGAGCGTGTACGCGCGCACCGGGCTGGGCCTGTACAGCCGCCATGTAGATTGCGACATACGCGATCTGGCCGCCTGCCGCGCAGCGGTGGACGAGGCGCGGCCTGACGTCGTATTCCATTTGGCCGCACAGGCGCTCGTCAGGCCGTCCTACGAGGCGCCTGTCGATACGTTCGCGACCAACGTGATGGGGACCGTCCATGTGCTGGACGTGATCCGCGAACGAGCGGAGCCCGCAGCCGTCGTCGTGGTCACCAGCGACAAGTGCTACGAGAACTCAGAGTGGGCGTTCGCCTATCGAGAGACGGATCCGCTTGGCGGCCATGACCCCTACAGTGCTTCGAAGGGGGCGAGCGAGATCGTCGCGTCGAGCTATCGGCGCTCGTTCCTCGACGAGATGGGCGTCCACGTAGCGAGCGCGCGCGCGGGCAACGTGGTCGGCCCGGGGGATTGGTCCCCCGCCCGCATCGTTCCCGACATCATGCGGGGGCTGTTCGCCGGCGAGCCGGTGGTGTTGCGTAACCCGCAGGCTGTCCGCCCGTGGCAGCACGTGCTCGAACCGCTGTCCGGCTATCTGTGGCTCGGCGCCAAGCTCCAAGGTCCGGACGCCGCTTCCTTCAGCAAGGCCTACAACTTTGGGCCGGGCCCGGAGTCATGCCGCACTGTAGCGGAGCTCGTGGCTGTGACCCAAGCCGCCCTGGGCGGAGGGCGCTCGCAGGACGACCCAGGGGGCGCGCACCCACACGAAGCGGGGACGCTGAGGTTGGCGATCGATCGAGCCTCATCCGAGCTTCGCTGGCGCCCAGTGTGGGACTTTCGGCAGACATTGACGCGCACCGCGAAGGGATACGCAGCGCTGCGAGACGCGGTAGACGCGGATACCGCCGCCGGCGTGGTTGTGGGGGAGATCGATGCATACACCGCGGATGCCGCCGACCTCGGCGTGCCCTGGGCGCAAGCGGTACCTTTGAACGGAGAAGCGCAATGAGCACTAAACCGGCCCCAAGGGACGTGCCGATCCTCATCCTTGCGGGAGGGCGCGGTACCCGGTTGATGGAAGAGACACGGACGGTGCCGAAGCCGATGGTGACGGTCGGCGATACGCCGATTCTCGTGCATATCATGCGCTACTATGCCCATCATGGCTTTCGGAAGTTCGTGATTTTACTCGGCTACAAAGGCTACATCATCAAGGACTATTTTCGGACCTACGGAGAGCGTATATTCGATTTGATCGTGAACGTGAACGCCGGGAAGGCCAGCCATCGAACGCTGCCAACCGAGCATCACGACGACTGGGAGGTCGTGCTCGCGGAGACCGGTGAGCACAGCATGACCGCGCGGCGCCTCCACTTGGCAGCCCGGTACGTCGATGCGCCGGTATTCGGCCTGACCTATGGAGACGGCGTCGCCGACGTGGATCTTCGAGGTGCGTTGAGCTTCCATCAGCAACACGGCTGCCTCGGGACCGTGACCGCCGTCCATCCGCCATCGCGATTCGGACGGCTCGTGCTCGGCGATGGCTCCCGCGTCGACGCGTTCAGAGAGAAAGAGACCTTGGCCAACGACTTCATCAATGGCGGGTACTTCTTCTTCAACCGAGAGTTCCTCTCTCGTCTGGACGAGAGCAACATCCCGCTCGAGACCGCTCCGCTGACCCGGCTCGCGGAGGAGGGCCAGCTCCACGCCTTCAAGCACGAGGGCTTCTGGCAGCCGATGGACACGCTGCGGGATCGACAGACGCTGGAGGACCTCTACGAGCGCGGTGAGGCGCCCTGGCACGTCGGGTAGCGTCGGTCAGCGCCCGAGGGCCTGATCGGTCAGCTCGCAGGCGCGCACGCCGATCATCGGGTCGAGCCGTGGATCGAACGGTCCGCCGCGTGCCGCTTCGAGGAACGCGGCGAGCATGCGCGCGACGGGCCCGGGATTGCGCGCGTATGGCGCGCGCTGCGCCACGGGCACGCCGTTCAGGCTGAGGTTCCCGGGTTCTTCGGTGAAGTCGAGTCTCACTGTCGCGTCGTCGACCTCGACGTCGATCACGCGGGCGCGTGCGTCCGCCTCGCGGGCGAGGCGGACACCAACGCGCGCATCGTCCACCCGCAGCTCCAGCTGGGCGCGGCCGCCTTCGTCCGACAGCGTCGCGCAGCCTGCCGACCGAGCGAGCCGTTGGGTGATTGCGAAGACGATCGAGTGAGCGTGGGGGAGCACGTCCTCGATGACGTTCAACGTCTTGTCGTAGGTCTTGGCTTCACCGTATCGCAGTTCGACGGTCGGATCCGCCCACGCGATGCGGATGTTCCGTGCGCCGCCATGTGCCTGGACCAGCCGTCGCAGCTCGTCCAGGTACGACGCGTAGAGGAACACGTGCGCGGTGGCGAGCGTCGTGCCTCGCGCCGCCGCGAGCTCGACCAGGCGGTGTGCATCTCGCGCGCCGATGGCCATCGGCTTCTCGACCAGCACGGGGACGCCTTCCTCGAGCGCGCGACTCACCGCGGCGACATGATCGCGCGCCGCGTTGGCGACGATCACCGCCGTCGGCCGTCGAACCGGCCAGTCGCGCTCCACCTCGATGCGTTGGTCCGCGCGCGCTGCGACCCACGCGGAGGTAGCCTCATACCCGCGCGGCGTGTGCAGGCTGAGCCGCTCGTCCTCGGCGAGGAGCTCGCTCGCGACCGAAGCAAGAACGCGCGCCCAGCGGCCACCCCCGATGACAGCGACGCGGCTCACCCGAGGATGTCGATGACCGTCCCGCGGTAGCCTCGGCCGGTGAGATAGGTCCGGATCTCCTTCGAGATATGCCACGCCAAGTTGACGATCGGCGTGCTGTCCTCGGTGTCCATCTCGTCGTCCGACACGATCGGGATCCGCGTGCCGGGCACGTAGTGACCGAGCTTCATGGAGCCGGGCTTCTCATGGACGACCTTGATCGTGTCGACGTCGATTTCGAGGAGGCGGACGAGGATGGCGGCACGCCCGGGGAACGCCTTGGCGCGGAGCGGGCCGTGCTCCGCGACGAGCTGCTGGAGTCGCTCCTTGCTGCTCGTTCGCCACGTCGCCACTTGGCCGCGCAGCTCGTCGAATCGCTTCGCGAACTCACGCTCGCGCGCGAGCACATCCTCGGGGCGCACCTCGGGCCCACGCCCGAGCACGACACGGATGTTGCCCCCGTATCGCGACGGGAACTCGACGTGCTGCACGCTCAGGCCGAGGGTCTTCGCCATCGGATAGAAGGAGGTGCAACTATACGTGCGCGGGTGCTCGTGATAGAACGTGTCGAACTGCTGCCGCTCGAAGATCGCACCGAGGTAGTGGTTCTCGATGACAATCTTGGTGTCGTCGTCGAGAAGTTGCGCGAGGCCTCCGAGGACGTCGCCGAGGTCTTCGATGTGGGCGAACACGTTGGTGAACGTGATGACCTTCGGGCGCCCGATCTCCGCGGCGATCTCGCCGGCGAGCGCGGTGGTGAAGTAGTCGGTGAAGACGCGATGTCCTTTCTCCGCCGCGTCCGCGCCGGCTCCCGTCGGCTCGACCCCGACCGTGCGCGCGCCCCGCTCGGCGAAGAACCCGAGCAGGCTTCCGTCGTTGCATCCGATGTCGAGGACGGCCCTTCCTTCCAGGGAGCCGTAGCGCTCGGCGACCATGTCCACGAGGCGCCGCATCCCGTCGAGCACGTCGGCGGTGAACCGTGAGCGGTAGTGGTAGGTCGGAGGGAAGAGATCCCGCTTGGGCACTTGAAAGCGCTGATGCGCCGTCACGCACTCGGAGCAGAAGAGGATCTCGATCGGGTACTCCGCGCAGACCCGCGACTCCCCGACGGGGACGAGGTCGTCACACATCGGGTGCCCGCCCAGATCGAGGACCGACCGCAAGTCTCGTCCGCCGCAGACTTCGCAGACGTCAATTTCGGGGATCGCTGTGCTCATCATCGCCGTGGAATGGAGGCCGTCGTCGCGATCGGCTCCGGCGGGTGGGTGTCCCCGAAGGCGGAGCTCGTTCAAGTGAACGTGTCAGAGGCCGTAGCGCGTCTGCATGTAGGCGTCGAGGTGTGCGATGTCGGCCGCGTCGAGGTGGCGAGCGTACGCGATGACCTCGGCGATCTGCCCGTCGTAGCCGAACGCGTTGGTCCCCGAACGGCCGCCGAGGTGCCACGCGTGGTCGGCGAACGGGGTCGTCGTGTCGTTGTTGAGCATCGCCGAGCCGTTCAGCGTGCCGTCGACGAACGCGGCGGCTTCCCCGGAGGTCAGGCTCACATCGTGGATGCTGAGGAGCCAATGCCACTCGTTGTCCAGCTCCGCCGTCTGCCACGTGGCGCGGTTCGGATCGCTCCCGTGCTGCACATCGAACTGTCCGGTGCCGGCCGAGTTGCGGAGATCGAGGAAGCCCCCGGCGTTGGCTCGGTAGTTGGCCGACGCCTCCAGCATGATCCCGACCGACCGTCGCGTCTGCGCGACGTACACGATCGAGATCACTTGGCTCGATGCCAGTGCGACGACCGCGGCCGATCCGAGCTGGCCATCCACGTCGACGCTCACCGCGGCTTGGTTTTGAATCTGGGAGACGCTCGCGACGCCGGTGACGCTGCCCGCGCTCGAGACGAAGTCGTTTCCGGCGGCGCTCCGATCCGGCCACATGGTGACGGCGCCCGCCGCGACGTCGTCGGCCCGAAGCCACAGCACCATGCCCTCGACCCCGAGGGGACCATCGCACCGAGGGCAAGCGCCGCCGCAGTCCACTCCGAGCTCGCCGGGGTCTTGAACGCCGTTCGTGCAGAGGTCGGGCCCGCCTCCGTCGCTGCCTGCGTCGGGGAGCCCTCCGTCCGTATCTCCGGCATCCATGTCCATGCCGGCGTCGCGGTCGCCCGCGTCCTGCAGTCCGCCGTCCGTCCTACGGCACGAGCCCGCAACGCAGATCTCTCCCGACATGCACTGCGTGTCGGTCGTGCAGCCGCCCTGGTCCAGCCCCGAGAGGGGCAGTACGCACCCCGAGAGGACCGGAACGAGGACGAGAACGCTCGGTGGGATGTGCCGAGGTCGCATGTGCGCGCAGCCTAGCATGGGGCGTTCGCGGGTTGGAACGTCGGAAGGTCCGGACTAGGCTTGGGGTCGAGGTTGGACGATTGAGCATCACGAGGCGTGCGCCCTGGGCCCTCACCGTCTTGGCGATCCTCGCGTGTGGCTGTCCCTCCCCGATGGAGGAGGACGCAGGCCCCGCGGGTGACGACGCGGGAAACATAATTGACGCTGGCGTGCGGGACGCCGGCGGGTCGGACGCGGGGGGACTCGACGCAGGGGACGGCGGGCTTCCCCCCTCCGATGCTGGCCCGGCGATGGGGTGCGACGGGCCGGTCAACGCGTGCGGTGGCTGCGCCGCGCTCGCCGGCGAACCCGGGTCCGCCTGTGGTCGTTGCGGGCGAGACACGTTCGCTTGCGATGGACAAGACATGGTGGCTTGCTCGGGAGACACCGCGTGCGCGGACGGCGTCCCATGCACGTCGGATGTGGAGTGTGAGGGCGGCTACTGCTCCGCGAACGGTTGTGCGCCCGTCGGCTGGGTGTATGCGCCGGCGGCTACGTACGTCATGGGCGCACCGCTCGACGAGCGCGGGAGGCATTCGCTGCGCGAGAACGGGCAGCACACGGTGACGCTCACCCGCAGCTTCCTCGTCTCACGGACGACGGTGACCCAAGGGGAGTGGAGCGCGCTCATGGGGGGCACGACGCCGTCGATGTTCACGACGTGCGGTGCAGACTGCCCGGTCGTCAATATCACTTGGTTCGAGATGCTCGCGTACGCGAATGCGATGTCGGCTCGGGACGGCTTCGACGAGTGCTACCCGCTCTCCGGGTGCACGGGCACCATCGGCGCAGGGTGCAGTCCCGGCCTAGACCATTGCAATGGGTACACATGCGACCTCGCGCCCCTCGCGACGCCGAACCTCGACTGTAACGGATATCGATTGCCGACGGAGTCCGAGTGGGAGTACTTCGCGCGTGCGGGCACGACGGCTCCCTACGCGACGCCCACCGGGACTTACGACAACTGGTCTCCCGATGTCTACGACGCCGCGATGGACTCCGCCGCGTGGTTCATGGACAACAGCGCAGTGACGTACGTGCCGTCGTACGACTGCTCGATCTGGTGGCCGACGGCCGGGCCATGCGGGCCGCATCCGGTCGGGCTGAAGGCTCCCAACGCGTGGGGGCTGTTCGACATCGCCGGCAACGTCTACGAGCGGGTGTGGGACTGGTCTGGCGACTACCCCGATCCCGGTTCGACGGTTACGGACCCGACGGGGCCTCCGTCAGGGACTCAGAAGCGGATGCGTGGAGGCGCGTTCAACCTCTGGGGGCAGTACCTCCGAATCGCATATCGGACGGGGCCCATCCCGGCCGCGGCGTACTACGACGTCGGGTTTCGACTCGTGCGCACCGTGCCCTAGAGTCTCGTGCGACTGGGCGAAACCAAACCGCGGAGCGTCGAGCTCGTGGGGCTGCCTGGATCAGGCAAGACTACGTGGGTGCGTGCGGCGCTAGAGACGATGGGCGGCGACGCCGTGACCACTCGCGATCAGTTCGAGGTTGCCGTATCTCGCCGTCACGCCGAGCTATCACGGGGCGTGCGCTGGGCCAAGGTCGCCGCCTTTCCTCTGATTGAGCCTACGGTCACCATGGCTGTCGCAAGGTATCTGGCGTCCTTTGGGGGGCCCGGCCGACCAGATCGAATGCGGCACGGGTACCGACTCCTACGGCACCTTCACAACCACGACATCTTCGGTCCCCCCGCAACGCCCTTGCTGTTGGACCAAGGAACGGTTCAGCAGCTGTGGGCTATCGCAATGCTCAGCGTGCCTCGGGATCGCGCCGTTCGTCGCGTCGTGTGTGCGTTGCACGGTTTCTTGCCCACGTGGGTGGTCTGGGTTCGTGTGGAGCCCGCGCTCGCGCTCGATAGGATGCGTCGTCGGTTGTCGGATCGGGGGTACCCGGACGGCGACTTCGAGGAGCGCGCCGACACGATCGACGAACGCGACTTCGCTCGCGCAGACCTGCACCTTCGTCAGATCATGGACGCACTACAACGAGCGGGAGTCCGGACCCTCGAGGTCGGCGACACCGCGGGCGACGAGCCGGGCGCCCGTCTGCAGGCGATTCTCGCGGCGTCGTTCGCGGAACGTTGAGGACCTCAGCCAGGACGCCGGTCACGGGCGAGCCACGACTGGAACATGAGCACCGCCCAGATATCGGGGGCACGGTTGCGGGTGCCTTCGCGGTGCTCGCGCCAGCGGCGGCTCACCAGCTCGGCGTCCAAGTAGCCCTGGCGCCGCAGCGTGGCGGGTTCGAGGAGGTCGTCCGCCCAGTCGCGGAGCGGACCGCGCAGCCACTCGTGGATCGGTACACCGAATCCCATCTTCGGTCGGTCGATGAGCTCGCGAGGAACGTAGCGCTGGACGAGCTCGATCAAGGGCCACTTGGGTCGAGCGTCGCGGGTCTTCCACGCGGTCGGGGTTCGGAACGAATGCTCCACGATCCGATAGTCGAGCAGCGGCGCGCGCGCCTCCAGGCTCACCGCCATGGACGCGCGGTCGACCTTCACCAAGATGTCGTCCGGAAGGTATCCGACGGTGTCCACGTAGCTTGCGAGCTCGATCATGTCGCCACGCAGGAGCGGTGGGCTCGGTTCCAGTCCGACGACGCGCGCGGGGTCGGGGTTGGTTCCGAGGACGACGGGGCGCTCCTCGCGCCACACGGCGAGAGCGCTCCGATAGAAGTCGGCGCCGGACTCGGAAGAGAGGAGCCGCTCCACGAGGCGAAGTCGGTCCGCCTGCGACGCGACGCGTCGCGGTCCGTTGCTCGAGGCGAGGGCCAGCGCTCGAAGCGCGCGGGCGACGGGGCGTCGCGCCCTCGCGGGCAGGCGGCCGATGCGCGCATAGAGACGGTCTACGTACGCGTACCGGTCGTAGCCCGCGAAGAGCTCATCGCCTCCGTCGCCGGAGAGGCAGACCGTCACGTGCTGACGAGCGAGGCGCGAGACGATGTACGTCGGGATCTGCGACACATCCGCGAACGGCTCGTCGTAGATGGTCGGGAGCTGCCCGATCACCTCCATCGCGTCGTCGGGGCGCACCCTGAGCTCCGTGTGGTCGGTGCCGAGGTGCTGCGCCACGGCCCTTGCGTGATGCGATTCGTCGAACCCCGGAACGTCGAACCCGATCGAGAACGTTCGAACCGGCTTCGCGCTGTGGCGCTGCATCACCGCGGTGACGAGACTCGAGTCGATCCCGCCCGACAAGAACGAGCCGAGCGGCACATCGGAGACCATCCGCAGACCAACCGCGCTGTGGACGAGCGACTCGAGCGCGTCGACCGCTTCTTCCGCGGATCCCTCGAGCGGCGCCTCGAGGCCAGCGATCCGGGCATGGGCCGCGCTCCAGAAGCGATGGAGGCTTGGGCGGTCTCCCGCATGCGCAGACGGGGTCACCAGCGTACGGATCCCGCCCGGCTCGAGCTTGAAGATCCCGAGCAGGATGCTGCGCGTACCCGGCGTGGCGTTGAAGCGGAGGAAGCAGGCGAGCGCGTCTCGGTCGACCGACGGCGCGCAGTCGGGGAGAGCGCGGATCGCCGAGAGCTCGGATGCGAAAACGAACTTGCGCCCCATCCAGCCGTAGTAGAGAGGTTTCTTCCCGATCCGGTCACGGGCGAGATGCAGGGTGCGCGTCTCGCGGTCCCACAGCGCGATCGCGAACATCCCGTTCGAACGCGCGAGGGTCCGCTCGAGACCCCAACGCGCGATCCCCTCGACGAGCACCTCCGTGTCGCTCGTCCCTTCGAAGGTCGAGCCGCTGGCCTCGAGCTCCTCCCGAAGCTCGACGAAGTTGTAGAGCTCACCGTTGTACGAGACGACGTACCGCCCGCTGCGGTCCGCCATCGGTTGGTGGCCGCTCGCCGAGAGGTCGATGATGGACAGCCGGCGATGGCCGAGCGCGACGCCGGCCGCGGCGTCCACGTAGATCCCCTCGTCGTCGGGGCCCCGGTGACGGAGGGCGCCGGTCATCCTCCGAACGTCGTCCGAAAGACCCTCGGCTCCTCCGAGGCAGACGACTCCCGCAATCCCACACATCGCGATTCTCCGGTGCTGCTTAGCAGGCCTGGGCCGCTCGGGAAGCAGTCGTTGTCTGGGCGCGCAGGTTCGTTCGATGGAGCTAGGCTCGCCTGCTAAGGCTCGGCGTGTCGAGACGCGAGGCGGACGTCGCGCTCCTGCTTCCGAACGTCGAGGGCGGCGGCGCGGAGCGGGTGATGGTGCAGATCGCGAGCGGGCTCGCGGAGAGAGGCCACCGCGTCGACCTCGTCCTCGGTCGTGCGCGGGGGCGATACCTCGCCGAGATCCCCACCGAGGTCACGGTGGTCGAGCTCGGTGTGGATCGCGCGCTGGCATGCTTGCCCGGGCTGGTGAAGCACATCCGACGGAGCCGCCCGCGCGCGCTGTTGAGCACGATGAACCATGTCAACCCCGTGGCCATTGCGGGAGCCCGGCTCAGCGCGACCGGGACGCGCGTCGTGGTTCGGGAAGCAAGCAATCTTTCTGGACAGATGCGCGACGTGGACACGCGGCGCGGACGGCTGACGCCTCTCGCCATCCGCATGACCTATCCGTGGGCGCACGAGGTCGTGGCGGTCTCCGAAGCGGCCAAGCGCGACTTGGTGGTGCACAGCGGGCTCGACCCTCACGCGATCGAGGTCGTCTACAACCCGGTCGACTTCGACGCGCTGGAGCAGGCGGCCGCGCAGGCATCGGGGCATCCGTGGCTCGACGACGGAGCCCGCCCGGTGATCCTCGCGGTGGGCCGCCTCAGCGCCGAGAAGGACTTCCCCGTCCTGCTCGAAGCGTTCGCGCGCCTCGTCTCGCGAAGCGGGCCGCGCCTCGTCCTGTGCGGGGAGGGGCCGGAGCGCGCACGCCTCGAGGCGCGTATCGCCGAGCTCGGGATCGAGGACGACGTGCAGCTCGTCGGGTTCGTCGACAATCCGTACGCGTACATCGCACGCGCGAAGGTGTTCACGCTACCCTCACGCTGGGAAGGGCTGCCCAACACGCTCATCCACGCGCTCGCGTTGGGCGCGCGGGTCGTCGCGACCGACTGCCCCGGCGGCTCGGCGGAGATCCTCGAGGGCGGCCGGTGGGGTGCGCTCGTCCCGGTCGGGCGCGCCGACGAGCTGGCGGTGGCCCTCGGACGCGCGCTCGCGGAGCCGGAGTCGGTGCATCCCGATGCTGCGTGGCGAAAGCGGTTCGAGGCGGGCGAGGTGGTTCGGCGCTACGAGGCGCTGCTCGGCTTGGGCGGCTGAACGCGCGTGCGCGGCGGCGCATCGAGAGAGGCTGTTGACGCTCCGGCGCGAGCCGGTAACGTCCGGCCCTCATGTCCCTCAGGATCCACGCCATGCAGCCAACCGACAGCGACGTCGCTCGCCTCGGGGAGTTGTTTCAGCGCAACGACGATCCGAAGGACATGAAGGCGCTTCGCTGGCGCTACCTGGAGAACCCAACCGGGCGCGTCTTCGTCGACCTAGCCCTCGACGACGCGCAGGAAGCCGTCGCGGGTGCGTACTGCGTCTCTCCCGCGTACTTCCGGCTTGGAGGCCGGCGCGTGCTCGGAGTGCAGTCGATCGACACGCTCACCGACGCGCGATACCGGGGCAAAGGCCTCTTCCAACGTCTCGCGCAGTCCTGCTACGGGCGCTGCGCAGAGCAAGGCGCCTCGCTCGTCTACGGCTTCCCCAACCAGCACTCGGCGTTCGGGTTCTTCGAGCGCCTCGGTTGGACTCGACTCGATCCGGTCCCGTTCTTGATCCGTCCGCTCCGCGCGCAGTATCTGGCTACCCGGATGCGCGCGCCGTCGTGGGTCGTGGACCGTCTGCCGCGCGTCCCCCTCGCGAGCACCGCCGACGTCTCGCCTCCGCGCGGTCAAGAGCTCCGAGTCGTCGAGGAGTTCGACGAGGGCTTCGATCGCCTCTGGGCGGAGTTCGCACGAGACGTTGACGTCGCGCTCGAGCGTGACAGCGCCTACCTCCGATGGCGGTTCAGCGCCAACCCGCACGCGCGCTACAAGACGTTGGCCGTCTTCGAGCGCGGCGAGATGATCGCCTACGCGGTCTTCTGCGTGGCCGACAAGCATGGCGGCCGCGTCGGCTACGTGATGGAGCTGCTCCACTTGCCGGGGCGATGGAACGAGGCGCGCCTCGCGCTCCGCCAAGCCGTGGTCGAGATCGCGCGCGCCGGCTCCGACGTCGTGCTCGCCTGGTGCTTGGACAGCTCGCCGAATCGTCGCGCATATCGGGCCGAAGGGTTCCTCACGCTCCCGGAGCGGGTGCGCCCGATCGAGCTCCACTTCGGCGCGCGGCACCTCGAGAGCAGCGAGGTGGCGGTGTGCAATCGCAAGAGCTGGTACCTCAGCTACTGCGACTCGGACACCGTATGAGCGCACAGCTCGCCCATCGTGCGACTCACCATGCCGCGCTCGTCCGAAAGGCGGCGATATGCCTCCAGCACCTTCGTCAAGAAGCTCAGGTTGGCGTCGAGGTCGCGGCCGAAGTTATGAGGGTGCCACCAGAGGTGAAAGACCTCGCCCCGTTCGGCCGCGGCGCGCATCGGACGCTCGATCCGACGGAGCTTGAGCGCGTCGAGGTGGCGCAGCCGTCGCGAGTAGGGTCGGAGGAAGGCGCTCGCCGTCAGCTCGACGACGCCGTCTCTCGGCGGCGTCTCCGGGACAGAGAGCTGACCGCTGATCGGCACGTAGCTGTCCGCGAAGCGGAGCGCGCGCTGCGGCAAGGTCTCTTGCGAGAGACGGCGCGACCTGAGGATCGGGTGCGCGCGGTTCACTCGATAGCCCACGAACCCCGAGCGAGCGAGCGCCGGGTGGTAGGCGCGATTCCATTGGTTGCGCGGCAGCACGAGCGTCTTCGGGACGAGCCCTCGGGCCGCGCCGATCGCGCGCGCGGCATCGAGATCCGCGCTGAACGCTTCGGCGTTCTGACCGGGCTCGAGACAGTAGTAGTGGGAGAAGGTGTGGCTCGCGATCTCCTGGCCTTCGGTGTCTGCGATCCTTCTCAGCATACTCGGCGCGAAGTGATACGGGTCGTCGCGCTCGTCTCGTCCGATCGAGGTGAGGTGAGGATATGGGGAGAGGTTGGCGTCGACGTACTCGGGCAGCTCGCGGGGCACGTGCGCCATGAGCTCGTCCTTGTCGCGCGCGAACAGGAACCCGACGGTCGCCCACGTGCTCCTCACGGAGAAGCGGCTGAAGAGATCGAGCATCGCGGGGATGGCTCGGCGGACGCCAAGGAGATTCTCCCGATACGCGTCGATGCTCACCACGTCGCGCACGCCCCAATACAGCTCGAAGTCGAGCGAGATCACGAGCGACCCGGGTCCTCCGCGCGGCACCCTCCATATCTATGCCGCGCGTCTCGTTCGCGCCAGATCGGCGCGCGTCGGTACGCCTGATGTGTGGCATCGCTGGCTTCTGGGCGGCACCGGGGGTTCATGACGAGGCGGCCGCCACCGCGGTCGTGACGCGGATGGCCGACGAGGTTCGTCACCGCGGGCCGGACGACTCTTCGACGTGGAGCGACCCAGCGACTGGCATCGCGCTCGGACATCGGCGCCTCGCGATCGTGGATCTCAGCCCGACGGGGCGGCAGCCCATGACGAGCGCGAGCGGGCGCTACGTGATTTGCTTCAACGGAGAGATCTACAACCACCGCGCGATCCGCGAGCGGCTCGACGTCGAGCTGCGCGGCACGTCGGACACCGAGGTCTTCCTGGCGGACATCGAGGCGCGGGGCCTCGAAGCCGCGCTCGCCGGCGCGGTGGGGATGTTCGCGTTCGCGCTCGTCGATCGGCGTGAGCGCACCCTCACGCTCGTGCGCGATCGGATGGGCGAGAAGCCGCTCTACTACGGGAGGCTCGGAGGCGCGCTGCTGTTCGGATCCGAGCTCGACGCGATCCGCGCCTACCCCGGGGTGAGTCCGTCCGTCGACCGCGACGCGCTCGGAGATCTACTGACCGTGGGCTACATCCCTCCGCCTCGCAGCATCTATGCGGGCATCGGGAAGCTCCCGGCGGGACAGCTCGTGCGCTTCGCGTCGCACGACTCCGAATCACGACCTCAGACGTACTGGAGCCTCGCGGCGGTGGCCGCGTCGGGCTCGAGGCAGCGCTTCGCGGGCGACTCTCGCCAAGCCTCGGAGGCGTTGGAGCAGCAGCTGCGAGTCGCGATTCGCGATCAGATGGTCGCCGACGTGCCGGTCGGCGCGTTCCTCTCGGGGGGCATCGACTCTTCGGCGCTCGTCGCGCTCATGCAGGACGAGTCGAGCCGAGCGATCCGCACGTTCACGGTGGGCTTCGACGATGCTCGACACGATGAGTCCAGTCACGCGCGCCGCGTCGCCGCTCACCTCGGCACCGAGCACACGGAGATGCGGGTCGGCTCCCGCGAGGCGATGGAGCTCGTGCCGCGCCTCGCCGAGATCTTCGACGAGCCGATGGCGGACTACTCCCAGGTCCCCACGTATCTCGTCGCGAAGCTCACGCGCGAGCACGTGACGGTCAGCGTCTCCGCCGACGGGGGCGACGAGCTCTTCGGCGGCTACAACACGTATCGCTGGGTCCAGCGGCTCCGATCGTTGACCGCTCGGCTGCCTGGACCCGCGCTGTCGCATACCGCGCGCGTCGCGCGGCTGACGTCGGGGCCACTCGACTTGCTCGGTCGGCACCACATCGCGGCGCGCGCCGGTCGGGTCGCGCCGTTGCTCGAGGCCCGATCGACCGAGGCAACGTTCCGCGCGCTCACGCGCCACTGGAGCCCGATCCCGCTCATCGGCGGGACCGCGCACGACGATCCGCGAGCCTCGCCGCCGTCGGGGCTCTCCGACCTCGCGCTCATGCGGACGCTCGACGCGAGCAGCTATCTGCCGGATGACGTGTTGGTGAAGGTCGACCGCGCCACGATGGCGGTGAGCCTCGAGGCGCGCGCGCCCCTCCTCGATCATCGCGTCGTGGAGCTCGCGTGGACGATGCCGGACCGGTGCCTGTACCAGCGTGGGCGAGGCAAGCTGCCCCTCCGTGATCTCCTCTATCGACATGTCCCGCGCGAGATCGTGGACCGCCCGAAGATGGGCTTCAGTCCTCCGATGGCGACGTGGCTGAGGGGTCCGCTGCGACCGTGGGCCGAGGGGCTGCTCGACGAGGCGCGGCTGCGCCGCGAAGGCTTCCTCGATCCCCGCGCCGTACGTTCGGCCTGGGAGGAACACCTCGCGGGCCGGCGGGACCACAAGTTCCTCCTCTGGGACGTGCTGAGCTTTCAGGCGTGGCTGGAGGCGCGGGGGTGTGTCTGACAAGTTGGCTAGCCAGCTCGCTCGTGGACACGGCCGCTGCTAGGCTGACCGCCATGTCGCGGGCTCTCGCGTGCGTGGTTGCGCTCGTCGCGTTGTCGGGATGCGGACCGGACGGCCCACCGCCTGCCAGCTGTTCGGATGATGCGCAGATCGGTGCCGGCTGCGGGCCCTGCGGGCTGGACCACCTCGTATGTATGGATGGGGAGGCGGTGTGCGACGGGGCGACCGACTGCGGGTACGGCGCAATCTGCGCGGCCGCGGTCGACTGCGAGCGTGGCACGTGCACCGCCGGTTACTGCGCTCCCCCCGGCATGGCGTACATCCCCGCCGGCGTCTTTCAGATGGGGTCCGTTCCGGGCGAGATCGGGCGCGTGGAGGGCGAGACCCCGCACCCCGTCCGCCTCACGCGGCATTACTTCATGGGCATCACGGAGGTCACGCAGCGGGAATGGAACGAGATGTTTCCCGATAGCCCTGCGCACTTTCGCTCCTGTGGGGACGACTGCCCGGTCGACAGCGTGCGGTGGGTCGAGGCCCTCGCGTATGCGAACGCGCGATCCGACGCCGAGGGGCTCGAGCGCTGCTACGACCTCAGCGTCTGCACCGGTCGGGTTGGGGTCGACTTCGTCTGTCAACCTCCCTTGATCTTCGACCTGGACTGCACGGGTTATCGAATCCCAACTGAAGCCGAGTGGGAGCACGCCTATCGAGCGTTGACCACGACCAGCTACTACAACGGCGACCCTGTGAACGGTGACACATGCAATCAGCCCATCCTCGAGGAGATCGCCCGGTTCTGCGGCAACTGTGAGAACGCCGGCGCGCCCGAGACGGCCGACTGTACACTCGGGGGCGCGCGCCCTGACCAGCCCGCCGAGTGCACGCCCGCGCCTGTCGGCACGTACGCCCCCAACTCGTGGGGGCTCTTCGACATGTCGGGAAACTTGTCGGAGTTCGTCTGGGACGTCCTGGCTCCGTATTCTGACTTCGCGGAAGACCCGATTGGACCGGCCGAAGGGCAGGGTCACTTGATCGTGATCCGTGGATCCAACATGTGCGGGCACATGGCTCGCTTGCGCGCGGCCGACCGTAAGTACACGAGCATTCTCCAGCGGGACGTCCTGTTCGGCGTTCGCTTGGCACGCACCTATCGACCCGCGCGTGAGGGCGAGACCGTCGGGGAGCACCTCTGTGAGAACGGGTGCGGGGGCTGTCGCCCGATCGTCCCTGGGCCCGAGCAGCCATGTGGCGCGTGCGCGGATGGACGGTTCGTGTGCTCCGGCGTGGAGAGCACCACGTGCCAAGGCGGAACCTCGGATTGCGACTACGGCTCACAGTGCTCGGACGCCGAGCCTTGTTCTGTGGGGCATTGCTCCCAAGGACACTGCGTACCCGACGACTGGGTTTACGTTCCCGCTGGTGCGTTCCCGATGGGCTCACCTCCACTCGAGAACGGGCACCGCGACGACGAGCGCCTCCATGACGTGCTGATCACGCGGCCGTTCATGGCCATGCGTCACGAGGTCACACAGATCGAGTGGCGGCGTCTCGAGGGGAGCGACCCCAGCTTGTTTCGGGCGTGCGGCGAAGACTGCCCCGTCGATCAGGTGTCGTGGGTCGACGCGCTCGACTACGCAAACCGACTTTCGGCCAGCCAAGGCCTCGAGGAGTGCTACGACCTCAGCGGGTGTACCGGCCACCCAGGGGTGGACTTGACGTGCCCGGTCCTGACGTTTTCGCTCGACTGCCAAGGCTACCGGCTGCCGACCGAGGCGGAGTGGGAGCACGCGTATCGAGCCGGGCGGACGACGGCATTCCAACACGCGGACGTCCTTCCAACGCCGGGCTGCGACCAGCCGGGGCTCGAAGAGGTCGCGCAGTACTGCGGAAACTGTGTCGTCAGCTACGAAGGATCGTTCGACTGTAGCCGGTTCAGCGGGCCGGCCGACTGTGGGCCCCGACCGGTGATGAGCTTCGCCGCGAACGACTGGGGGCTCTTCGACATGGCGGGAAACGTGTCCGAACTCGTTTGGGACGAGCTCGCGGACTATCCCGCGGCGGCGCAGGACCCGACGGGGCCCGAACACGCGGGCGGGCTCGTCGTCGCCCGGGGCGGGCAGTTCTGCTCACAGGCCACCCGCGTTCGCGCGGCGAGTCGTCAAGGCGTCGGGCCGTTCGGTAGAGCCGCGGGGATGGGTTTTCGACTCGTCCGTAGCCTCGAGCCGGACGGGACGATCGGAACGATGTGTGACAACGGATGTGGAGGCTGCACACCGATCGTCCCCGCTGCGGGCCTGCCCTGTGGGCCGTGCGCCGCAGACGCCTACGAGTGTTCCTCGATGGTCGATACGACTTGCGGTGGCAACACCACCGGCTGCCGGATCGGTGGAACCTGCGCGGTCGACACCGAGTGCCCGTTCGGGGACTGCTCGAACGGGCGCTGCGTGATCCCCGGCTTCGCATATGCGCCGCCAGGAACGTTCACCATGGGTTCGCCGCCGACCGAGATCTTCCACGAGAGCGACGAGACCCAACACACCGTCGCGTTGACCGAGGGCCTTCTCGTCTCGCGGATGGAGGTCACCCAGGCGGAATGGAGAGGATTGTTCCGATCGCTGCCGACGCAGTTCCGCGAGTGCGGCGCGACCTGTCCCGTCGACGCGGTCACGTGGCCAGAGGCCCTCGCATACGCCAACGCGCTCTCGCGGAGTCAAGGACTTCCGGAGTGCTACGACCTCTCCGCGTGCACTGGTGAGGTCGGTGCGACCTTCGACTGCCCCATCTCGCTGACCTTCGACTCGGCCTGCATGGGCTATCGACTGCCGACCGAGGCGGAGTGGGAGTACATCTATCGCGCGGGGTCGACCACGGCGTTGCACAACGGCGAGCCCACGAGTGGGAACGGATGTGTCCAACCGCTGCTCGATGCAATCGCGCAGTACTGTGGCGACTGCGAGGTGACCTACCCGGCGATGGACTGCACACCGTTCGGTGGCACGGCCAACTGCGGGCCTACCGTCGTTGGGAGTCGAACCGCCAATCCGTGGGGGGTCTACGACCTCAGCGGCAACGTGTCCGAGTGGGTTTGGGATGTCTATGCGCCTTACACTGGTCCGGCTACCGACCCTCGAGGACCGATCGCCACCGGGATGGAGAACATCGTTCGCGGAGGCTCGTTCTGCCAGAACCTGACGCGGATGCGTGCGGCCGATCGGGTCCCACTCAACCGAAACTTACGGCGAGCCGGGGTCGGGCTTCGGGTTGTGCGACGCATGCCCTGACGTGGTCGGCGCGTCACGTCGTCCCTTGCGCGCGTACAACCAAACCACGCCGATCAGCAGGCCGTTCATCAGCGTCATCGTCAGCCCGTAGGCCAGGCTGGCTTCAAGCGCGACACCCGACGCACCGCCCCACATGAGCGCGAGCGCGCCGAGCGCGATCGCGGTCAGCTGCCACGCGAGCGTGACGCGTTGGAGCTTGAGCGCGGGAAACGCGGCCGACGAGGGCATAGACACCAGCAAAGACGCTTGCCAAGCGATGAGATTGCGCGCGTGCTCACCCGCGGGCACCCACTCTTCGCCCAACAGAAACCCGAAGCCCCAAGGCGCCAGAAACCATCCGAGAATCGCGAGCGGTAAGGTAATCGCCAACAGCGCTCCGGTGCTCTTGGCCAACAGCGGGGCGACGGGTTGGCCCTCGTTGAGCAGTGAGCTGATCCTTTGGAAAAGAACTTGACGTACGGCGTTGCCGACGAGATAGACGGGCGTGCTCAGTACGAGGACGGTGAGGCTCCAGTAGCCGACGTCGCGGTCACCGAAATAGGCCCCTACGACATAGAGAGGCATGTTGTAAGAGAGCGTGAACGCAAGCGACATCGGCGCGTGGAACTTCGGGAACTCTACGTACTCGCCCGCCAGTCGGCGACAGGCTCGCAGGGACGCAGCACGCGTGAACGTCCTCCGATCGTCGCGCCACACTTGAGCGGCCAGGGCGAGCGCCGCCACGAGTTGCCCGAGGAGTTGCCCAAATACGAGCCCCACGACGCCGAGTCCGGCCACGCCGGCGGAGATCTTTGCGCCGGCCGACGAGCCCGACGCGATGACGGCGGAGATCGAGAGCCGGCGAAACTTCTTTTGTCGTGTCGTCCAGTTCGTGAGCACGCCGTATATGCCCGTCACGAGGACGATGGCGGGGGCAGCCCACAGCCACGCGCCGAACTGCGGACTGCCCATCAGCCGTGCGATCGGTGTGCTGAAGAAGGCAACTGCCAACAGCGACGCGATGGTGGCGCCGCCCACGCTTCCCAACCCGAGCAACACGAGGTTTGCCGCATCGGCTTCTCGCTTCGGGAGGACGACCGCCATGTCGTAGCGGAGCGCCGCGAACGCGACGACGACCGTCGCCGCGCCATTGACGAGGCCAATTACTCCGAAGTCGCCGGGGCCGTAGATGCGGCTGAGGAGGGGCGTCACGCCGACCGAGATCACCTGCGCGAGCAGGGTGCCGGTCATGAGCGTCATCACGCTCTGGATGAGCTTGCGGCCCGTGTCGCTCGCGCTCACGGTCGAGGGCTCCCCGCGCACAGCACGGTGACGAGCGTGGTATCCGGTGAGTCGTTATCCCTGATTCGGTCCGCGAGATGACCCGAGACACGACTAGCTCGATGAGCATCCTGTTCTTCGTCACAGAGCTCGGGCGCGGCGGCGCTGAGACGCAGCTCAAGCGCGTCGCAGAGCGCTTGAGCGAGCGCGGCCATCGGGTCTCCGTCATCAGCTTGATGGAGCCCGTGGGCTACGTCGCCGAGCTCGAAGCGGCTGGCGTATCGGTGGAGACGCTCGCGCTCCGCCGTGGCAAACCCACGCTGTCGGCACTGGTTCGGGCCCGTCAGCTCGCTTTGCGAGCTTCGCCCGACGTCGTGTGCAGCTTTCTTTTCCATGCGACCCTGCTCGGCGTCGCGGCGACCCGCCGCCCGTTGGTCTCGTCGATTCGAGATCCGTCCTTCGGCGGCCGGTCGAGGCTGATGCTGTGTTCGTGGCTCGCTCGCGCCGGTCTCATTCGTACCGTGGTGGCCAACAATCGGACGGTCGCGGACGAGCTCGTCGCGCGTGGGCACTTCGCCGCGCGGACCGTGCGGTACATCCCGAACGGTCTGAGCGTCGGACCGGGAGGACTCAGCGATGCGGCGCGAGGCGACCTTCGGAGGTCGGTCGGCGTGGGTCCAGAGGACTGGGTCTGGCTTCACGTCGGGAACTTCCAAGCGCCGAAGGACCACCCGAACCTCCTCCACGCGTTCGAGCAGGTCGTCGGTGATC
>JBFWYI010000125.1:0-22820 GCA_050186575.1 Sandaracinaceae bacterium
CTCAAAGTCAACAAGATTACCCGTACGCAAGGCGGCAAGGTCGGCCTCTCGGTCTACGGCCAACCCGAGGCGTACGCCGGTCCCACCGAGGCGTTCGGCGGCGACGGCGTCGCGCCCGAGCCGGTCGAGGAGGCCGAGCTCCGCGAACGCATCGTCCTCGCGCTCAAGGAGATCTGCGACCCCGAGATCCCCGTCAACATCTACGACCTCGGCCTCATCTACGGCTTCACGATCGACGACGAGGCCAACGTCGAGATCGAGATGACCCTCACCGCCCCCGCCTGCCCCGTCGCCGGCATGCTCGTCACCCAGGTCGCCCGCGAGGTCGGCAACGTCCGCGGCGTCCGTACGTCACACGTGAAGCTGACGTGGGATCCCCCGTGGACGAAGGCCCGGATGAGCGAAGAGGCCCTCCTCGAGCTCGGGCTCCTCTGACCACTCAGCGCGCGAGCAGAGGCTCCGGCTCGGCGTCGAACGCGCACCGCGTCGAGTAGAGGGCGATCCCGAGTCGGGTGGCGGTCGTGACGTCTTCTCCGTCCGCGGACGCGCGGAGCGTTGCGTCGCCCGCGTTCCCCCGCGTCGTCCGCCGCGTGCCCGTGGGTGGACCCGCGTAGTCGGTGACCACGCCGCGGGGGTATGGCCCGTACCAGCCGCCGACGATCTGATCCGGATGACCCATGAGGTCGAGGTGCCCATACGGTCCCGCGCCCGCTGGGTGGGTACCGACGGGAGCCAGCACCCAGCGATACTCCGGACAACGGGGCTCTCGATCCTCCGGATCGACCGGCCAGTGTGACAAGTGAGCTTGCTCGCAGGACGGATCGGGGAGGGGCTCGAAGTCGAGCGTGCGAGGATCCTCGGGCGGCTCGTCCCATGGAACGCCTCGGCCCTCGACTCCCCGCGCGGCGCGCTCCCACTCGCCGTTGGTCGGCAGCCGCCCACCGAGCCACGCGCAGTACGCCTCCGCGTCGACGTAGCGCAGCGGCACGATCGGCAGCTCCGCGTTGGCTTCGCGTTCGTAGTACTCCGCATCGAAGCGTGAGTCCGTCGGGACCGCGTCGACCGCATCGAACGTGACGAACTCGGCCAGCGGCGTGCAGCCACCGTCGTCGACGCACCGGCGATAGCACTCCGCGGTCGCAACGTACGTCGACAGCCACAAAGCGGAGGACAGGACCTCGATGTGCGCCGGTGCGTCAGGCCACTCGGTGTCCTCGAGACCGAGCCCGACCCACGCCTCCCCGCTCGGCAGCGGGAGCGCAGCGCGGCAATCGCACGGCGCACCAGGCTCGCACGGTCGGAGGCGATGCGAGTCGAAGCATCCGCTCGCCAACCCTCCGACTAAGAGGAGCCCGAAGCACGCTCGGCACGACGCGCGGATGCCTCGTCTTTCGCGACCCACACGGAGACGGTAGCGTGATGCCGACACGATGTCGCTCGAGCTCGCGCGCTACGTCGATCAGCAAGCCGCCTGGCCCACGTCCGGACGGCACATCCTCGCCCAGTACGACGCGTCGACGATCGTCGTCTACCAGGCATACCGCCCCTCGATCGCCGAATGGACGCTGGCGCACCAGCGCTTCGGGGGCGGAGGCTGGTCGTTCGGGCGCATGAGCTGGATCAAGCCCAACTTCCTCTGGATGATGTTCCGCTGCGGCTGGGCCACCAAGGAGGGACAAGAACGCGTGCTCGCGATACGCCTGCGTCGCGACGCGTTCGACGGCTACGTGCGCGAGGGCGTCGCCTCCACGTTCGACCCCCGCACCCATGTGGATCGCGACGCGTGGCAAGCCGCGATGAGGGCGAGCGACGTGCGCATCCAGTGGGATCCCGACCACGATCCGAAGGGCCACCCGGTGGAGCGGCGAGCGATCCAGATCGGCCTCCGCGGCCCTGCGCTCCAGGGCTTCGATGGCACCGCGCTCGCCGGCGTCGAGGACATCACGCCGCTGGTCGTTCGCATGCGCCACATCGCCGCCGACCGATCCCGTTGGGCGGAGCTCGAGACACCGCGCGAGCGACTGTACGAGGCAGCCCGCGGGTGATGAACGCGCGTCGGCGCAACCCTGACTGCGTCGCGCTTCGCCGTTGACGTATCCTCCTCGGATGCCGCCCTTCCGCCGTATGGATGCGATGCGTCTCGCCCTCATCACCTCGTCGTTCGCTCTCGCGCTCGCCAGCGGTTGCGACTGCGACGGAGCTTCCGACAACCCGGACGCCGCGGGAGGCGGCGGGGACGGCGCGGTGGTGCGCGATGGATCGAGCGGCGCGGACTCGGGCGGCGGGGGCCGCGACGCGAGCGCGACGGGGCGCGACGGCTCTTCGAGCGCCGAGGTGTGCGACGGCGTCGACAACGACGGCAACGGGATCGTCGACGACGTCGACGTGGGCGGCGACGGGATCTGCGACTGCTTGATCATCGCGACGCTCGGCATCGCTGGCGAGTGGGGCAACGGCGACGTGTTCGCTGCCTGGCTCGACGCGCGCAGCGACATCGGGGCGACCGCGCTCACGGATCAGGTGCTCACCCCCGAGCTGCTGGAGCCCTATCAGGTGATCGTCGCAGAGGACATCCGCGGCAGGGAGTACAGCGCATCGGAAGTGGACGCGCTCCGCCAGTGGATCGAGGCGGGCGGGGGATTCATGACGTTGATCGGCTACGGCGATCCGAGCGAGCGCACGAACGTGAACGCGTTGCTCATGCCGAGCGGGATCCAGTACGACGCGACGCCGATCCTCGCGGGCTCGCCGACGGTGCCGATCACGACGTGGCACCCGCACCCGGTATCGATGAGCGTCACCCAGGTCGGGGTCGACAACGGCTACGAGGTCATAGGCGCGGGCACGGTCATCGCCGAGGAGGGCGGCTTCGACGTGCTGCGCGCCGTGGAGCTCGGACAAGGCAAGGTGCTGGTGTGGGGCGACGAGTGGATCACCTACGACTCGGAGTGGACAGGACACCCCGAGTACCAGCTCGAGCGGTTCTGGCTCAACGCGATCAAGTGGCTCACGCCCCAGGACGAGTGCCAGGTGCCGATCCTGATCTGAGCATCGCCACCACGGAGGGCGAACGCGCCGATGTCACCCAGTGACCCGCGTCCATCGCGTCGCGCCGCGAGGGCCCGTGGCGTGGGGTTTCGGTGTGCGCGCGCGGCTCGTGCACGTGCACGCGTCACGTGCACGTCCACGAGCACGAGGACGTCGCACGGCGCACGCGGATCACCCCGCACAGCCTGTGACGGTGGACGAGGCGATGGACCCGGCCTTAGAACGGAGGCGGAATGAGCTCGCCCGTCTATATGGACCACCACTCGACGACGCCGGTCGATCCGCGCGTGCTCGAGGCGATGCTGCCGTACTTCGGTAAGCACTTCGGGAACGCGTCGAGTCGGAGCCACGCGTTCGGCTGGGCGGCGGAGGATGCGGTGGACGCGGCGCGGGCCCACGTGCGGGCGCTGCTCGCGGCGCCGAGCGCGAAAGAGATCGTGTTCACGAGCGGGGCGACCGAGAGCGACAACCTGGCGATCAAGGGCGTGCTCGAGGCGCTCCGCGACGCGGGGCGCGATCACGTGGTGACGTGCGTGACGGAGCACAAGGCGGTGCTCGACGCAGCGCGACACGTCGAGCATCTCGGCGCGCGCGTCACGCGCGTGCGCGTCGATCGCGAGGGACGCATCGACCTCGAGGAGCTCACGCGCGCGATCGACGATCGCACGGCGCTCGTGTCGGTAATGCTCGCCAACAATGAGGTGGGGACGCTCGCGCCGATCGCGGAGATCGCGAACGCCGCCCACGCGCGCGGCGCGCTGATGCACTGCGACGCGGCCCAGGGGCTCGGGCTCGTGCCGTTCGACGTGGACGCGCTCGGCGTCGATCTCGCGAGCGTCAGCGCGCACAAGATGTACGGAGCGAAGGGGGTCGGCGCGCTGTTCGTGCGCTCGCGCAACCCGCGCGTCCGGCTCGTCGCGCAGATGGACGGCGGCGGACACGAGCGCGCGATGCGCTCGGGGACGCTCAACGTGCCCGGCATCGTTGGCCTCGGCGAAGCGGCGCGCCTCGCCGCGGAGGAGCGAGACGAGCGCGCACGCCATGTTGCCGCGTTGCGCGATCGATTGCACGCGCGGCTCACCGCGGGCCTCGACCGAGTACAGCTCAACGGCCCACCGCTCGCCGAGCGCCACCCCGGCAACCTCAACGTGAGCTTCGAGGGCGTGGCGGCAGAGCCGCTGATGTTGGCCCTGAAGGACGTCGTCGCGGTGAGCTCGGGCGCGGCGTGCAGCAGCGCGACGGTGGAGCCGAGCTACGTGCTGCGCGCGATGGGCCACGACGTCGACCGCGCCCACCGCTCTCTTCGCTTCGGCCTCGGGAAGGACAACACCGAGAGCGAAGTGGACACCGTGGCGGACGCGGTGATCGCGACGGTGAAACGCCTCCGCGCGGCCTCGCCGCTCGAGCGCCTCGAGGCGCGCGGGATCGACCCCGAGACGACGTAGAGCGAATCACGCGGCCGAGCGGAGTCGCGGTCCGAGCCGCGAGCAACCCGCACGAGTGCCTCTAGGGCGCGCTGGATCGATCCCGAACCCGACGTCGTCGACGCGGATCACTCCGCGGGGCGGCCGCGCGGATTCGAATTCTGGAACGCGAGCATCCAGCCGGGATACTCGCGCGGCAGCGCGCTCGCCTCGTCGAGCTTGGTGAGCTGCTCGTCGGTGAGCGTGAGCTCGGTCGCGGCGAGGTTGTCCTTCAGCTGATCGGTGTTCTTCGCGCCGATGATCACGCTGGTGACGAACGGGCGCGTGAGCTGCCACGCGAGCGCGACGCGCGCGACCGACACGTCGTGCGCGGCGGCCACCTCGCGGAGCGCGCCGAGCACCTTGGGCAGCCGCTCCATGTCGACCGGCGGGAAGTCGAAGCTCGCGCGCCGCGCGCCGTCGGGGCCCTTCTTGTCCGGATCGAACTTGCCGCTCAACAGCCCGCCCGCGAGCGGGCTCCACGGCAGGATCGCGACGCCCTCGGCCTGACACATCGGCGCGATCTCGCGCTCGATGTCGCGGCCCGCGATGGAGTAATAGACCTGCGCGCTCTGGAAGCGGGTGAGCCGCTCGCGCTCCGCGAGGGTGAGCGCCTTCGACGCGAGCCACGCCGGCAGGTTGCTGAAGCCGACGTAACGAGCCTTGCCCGATCGAACCACGTCGTCGAGCGCGCGGACCGTCTCTTCGATCGGCGTGGACGAGTCGAAGCCGTGGATCTGGTAGAGGTCGACGTGGTCGAGGCCGAGACGACGCAGGCTGTTGTCGATGCTCGCGAAGATGTGCGCGCGAGAGAGGCCCACCTCGTTCACCCCGGGTCCCGTGCGCCCGTGCACCTTCGTCGCGACGACCACCTGCTCGCGCGGCCGACCGAGCGCCTTGAGCGCGGCGCCGGTGAGCCGCTCGGACTCGCCTTCGGAGTAGACGTCGGCGGTGTCGATGAAGTTGATCCCGCCGTCGAGCGCGGTGCCGATGATCGCCTCGGCTTCCTTGTTGCCGAGCTCACCGACGACCTTCCAGAACCCTTTGCCGCCGAACGTCATCGTGCCGAGGCAGAGCTCGGAGACGTAGAGACCGGTGCGACCGAGGAGGTTGTATCTCATGGCGACGCCCTTTCACGGTGGCGGTTTGGACCGACTTCGTGCGGCATCCGACGCGGCCCCGCAAGCCCCGGGTCGACGGAGACGGTCGACGGTCGACGGTCGACGGTCGACGGTGGATGACGGTCGAGGGACGGTCGAGGGTCGACGGTCGAGGGATGACGGTCGACGGATGACGGTCGAGGGATGACGGTCGACGGATGACGGTCGAGGGATGACGGTCGAGGGATGACGGTCGGGGGATGACGGTCGAGGGATGACGGTCGAGGGATGACGGTCGAGGGATGACGGTCGATGGTCGACGGTCGATGGTCGACGGTCGATGGTCGACGGTCGATGGTCGATGGTCGACGGTCGATGGTCGACGGTCGAGGGATGAGGATGATGGTCGACGCGGGGTGGATGACGGATCGACTCGTCGCGGGTCGACGGAGAATGCGAAGCGAGCCTCGCCAAGGAGGCGGCGCGCGTTCGGACTACTCGGTGACGACGGTGCAGCCCACGAAGTCGAGGGCGACGGCGATGTTCTCTTGGTCGGTTCCGTCGCTCACCGCGCACTGACCGCTCAGGCCCACGAGCCCACCGCTCGGATCCGCGTACTCGATGTCGATCGTGCAGGAGCCCGCGCCCTCGCTGCTGAACGCGTCGATGCCGAACTCGGCGTCCATGCGCGCCTGGCTGGGGTCCTGCGCTTGCGTCTGCTCGATGGTCACGCTGGCGAGGCCGAGGTCGTCCTCGAGCACGTTGGCGCGCCGGATCGTCGCGGAGACGCCCCAGGCGAACGGCTCGGCGGGGGCGGCCACGTTCGTGAGCGTGCAGTCGCCGCTGAAGAGGCTGTCCAGGCTGTCGCTCGGGACATCGATGCGGGTGTCGACGTCGAAGTTGAACTCGCCGCGGTCGGACGAGATCACGCTGCCCCGGACCTCCAGACCGTCGTCGTGGTTGCAGCCGACGAGGCCGGTGAGAGCACAGACAGCGACGAGACCGAGCGCGAGGCGGTGCGGGTGAGACATGGCGAAGCCCATGGGAGCCATTGTCGTGCCAACTCGGGCGCCCGCCAAATCGACGGATTCGTGGGAGAAAACCCGGACCGCGCGTTCACGGTCCGCCGAGGATCGGGCGTGAACGCCCAGCTACGCCGATCAGGCGCCGGGACGGAACACGACGAGGGCGACGACGATCGCGGCGATCGCGGCCATGGCGATGGCGAGCCCTCGCGCGAAGCCGGCGCTCAGCGGCTTGTCGCCGTTGGCCGCCTTGCGGATGCGCGCGCTGAGGATGCCGCTGAGCGCGGAGGCGATGAGGAGGAGCGTCAGCTTCCCGTGCATCCATCCGGCCCGCGCGTAGAGCGTCGTGAAGTTCGGGATGAGCATCGTAAGCCCACCGATCCACGCGAGGAGCATCCCGGGCACCGCCCAGCGCATGAGCGCGGTTCGGGCCGCCTTGAGCGTGGGGCGCGCGTCGCCGTCGGCCACCGCGCTGGCCGCGATGGCGGCGCCGGCGACCTCGCCGCCGATCCAGAGGATCACTCCGACGAGGTGCGCGGCGAGCGCGATGTTGGTCAGGCTCATCCCTCGGCCCCGTTCGCAGCGAGCGGCTTCTCGTACACGCGGTAGGTCTTGTAGTGCTTGGCGCCCATCGAGCGGATGCCGAGGTTGACGGGCGCGTTGTCCTCGAGCGTCCAGCTCAGCTCGCCCCACTCGTAGCCGTGCTGCTCGCCGCGCTTCGCGATCTCGACGTAGAGCGCGTGGCTCAGGCCGCCGTACTTCTTGACGCCGCGGAGATCGGAGCGGACGCCGAGCATCATGAGGCGGCCCGATTTCGGGCGCTTGATCTTGAGGCGCCACAGGAGCTTGGCGACCTGGATCGGGCCGAGCTTGCCGTCGAAGTCGCGGATGACCTCGTTGATGTTCGGGAGCGCGACGCAGATCGCGGCGGGCTTGTCGTCGACCTCGGCGATGAACGCGAGTTGCTTGTCGAGGATCATCCGCAGCTCTTCGCCGGTCTTCTCGACCTCCTCCGGCGTCGCGGGGACCCAGCCCCAATTGTTCTTCCAGGCGTCGTTGAAGATCGACATGATGATGTCGAGCTCGCGCTTCATCCGGCGCGGCTCCACCGTCCGGAGGCGCACCTCCGGCATCTGCTTCACCTGCTCCCACGCCTTGAGCGCGCGCTGCGGGATCTTGCCGACCTCGAAGCGCCATGCGTAAAGATCCTTGGCCTTCTCCAGGCCGCTCGCCTCGGCGATGCGCTGCTGGTACGGGCGCGAGTGACCCATGAGCACGTGCGGCGGATGCTCGTGCCCTTGGACGAGGATGCCGACCTCTTCGTTCATGTTGAGCGAGAGAGGACCGCGCATGCGCTCCATGCCGCGACGGCGGAGCCAGGCGCTGGCTGCGTCGATGAGCGCGCGGCCGACGTCGTCGTCGTCGATCGTGTCGAAGAAGCCGAAGAAGCCGGTCTTGTCCTGGTGGAGGCGGAGGTGCTCGTGATCGATCTGCGCGGAGCAACGGCCGACGAGACGCCCGTCGCGATGGGCGGTGAAGAGGACCACCTCGCCGCGATGGAAGAACGGGTTCTTGGCGGGCGTGAGCCGCGCCCGGAGGTCGAACTCGAGCGGAGGGACCCACGCGGGATCGCCGTCGAAGACGACGCGACCCGCGCGGATGAAGTCGTCGATGTCGTCGCCCGGGGTGTGCTCGCGGATCTCGATCGCCATGGCGGGGGGAGTGCTACCACGGTTCGACGGGGGGGCCACGGGGAGGCCCCGGCGGGGGCGGTTCGCAAACGGATTCGGAATCGGACACGGATTCGGAATCGGAATCGGAATCGGACACGGAATCGGAATCGGACACGGAGTCGGAATCGGACACGGATTCGGAATCAGACACCGACGCGGCCTCATCTCATGCCGCAGCCGGCCGCCTCGAGATTCGTGCCGTCGGTCCGGACGACCTGCCCGCCGGCTCTGTCCAACCGCAACACACATTGCGCATGGCTCCGCAGGCGTTCGATCACCTCGGCGTGAGGGTGGCCGAATCGGTTGTGGCGGCCCGCGCTCACCACCGCGATCGTCGGACGCACCCGCGCGAGGAGCTCCTCGCTGCTCGACGTGCGCGAGCCGTGGTGGCCGACCTTCAGCACGTCGACCGGCTCCACCCCGAGCCGGGTCAGGATCGACTCCGCGTGCGCCTCCGCGTCGCCGGTGAACAAGAACCTGCGCGCGCCGAGGCGCAGCTCCACGACCAGCGAGTTGTCGTTCGGACCCCAGCCCGGATCGAAGCGCGGACACGGGTGATGGACTCGCGCGCTCGCGCGACCGTAACGAAACGTGCGGTCGCACAGTTCCTCGGGACCGCGCACGCGTACGCCGCGGGCGCGCGCCGACGTCAGCACCGCCGCCCACGGTCCGTCGGGGACCTCGTCCGCCGCTTGGCCGGTGTCCCAGATCTCCCCGACGTCGAAGCGCGCGAGGAGCGCCGACACGCCGCCGTAGTGATCGGGGTGGGGGTGAGACACGACGAGGACGTCGATGCGCGCGCGGCGCCTCGCGCGGAGCAGCGGGACGAGCACGCGCTCGCCGGGATCCGGGCCACCTCCGGGGGCGCCGCCGGCGTCGATCACCATCAGCGATCCGTCCGGCAGGTCGACGAGCGCGCCGTCTCCCTGGCCGACGTCGAGGAACGTGACGCGGAGCTCTCCCTCCGGGAGCTCCGCGTGGCGGAGCGCGAGCTCGAGAGCGCCGAACGCGAGCACGGCGGCGACCACGATCGCGACCCGCGAGCGCCAGCCGCGCGCGAGGAGGACCGCGGTGCACGCCACACCGAGCACGATACCTTGCGGCACGCTGAGCGGCGGGAGGTCGCGACCCCACTCGATCGCGTCGAACACGCTCGCGAGGGCGACGAAGGCGTCACACGCGAGCTCGGCGAACGGCGCGGTCAGCCCGGCGAGGCCCGGGATGAGCGCGCCCACCGTCGCGTGGACGACCAGCGCGGGGAGCAGCGCCGCCGCCGCGAAGGGGACGACCACGAGGTTCGAGGCCAGACCGCCGAGGGGGACGGAGCCGAAGATCCACGCCGTCCACGGCGCGGTGGCCACCGTGCATCGCACCGCGACGCCGAGCCCGCGCGCGAGCGCGCTCGCACCGTCGAGCGTCGCGCCGCGCAGGATCGCGGCGGTGGCGGCGACCGAGAGCACGAGCCCGGGCCGCCCAAGGTCCTCGGGCGCGACCAGCGCGAGCACGATCACGGCGCCGGCGAAGGCGGCGGGGGGCGACGGTCGCCGGCCCATCGCCTCGAGGGCCCAGACGATCGACGCGGTGATCGCGGCGCGCCACGCGCTCGGAGCGTCACCGACGAGCGCCGCGTAGCCGAGCGCGAGCACGACGCCTGCGGCGCGGGACGCGCGACGGGCCGAGAACGCGCGCGCGAGCGGCGGGATCCTCGAGAGACCGAGGCGAAGCAGGGCGACGAGCGCGCCCGCGAGGAGCGCGACGTGGAGACCGCTGACCGCGAGGACGTGAGAGAGCCCCGCACCGCGCACCGTGTCGCGGGTCTCGTCGTCCAGGGACGCCGACTCGCCGAGCAGCAGCGTCCTCGCGAGGGCGGCGCTTCGAGGCGACAGCGTCGATTGCAATGATCGACGTACGCGTGTCCGCACCGCGTGGAGCGCTCGCTCGAACGCCGGCGCTGGACGCTCGACGATCGGCGCACCGCGGGCCCGTCCGTGGCCGACGACGGTCGTCGAAGACGGCCACGGCGGGTGGGGGGTCGGGTTCACGAAGCGCGCGGCCGGGGTGAGCCGCGCGACGAAGCGGACGCGTGCGCCGCGAGGAGGGGCGATGCCGCGGATCGTGAGGAGCGCGCCCGGCCGCAGCGGGCGTCCGTCCTCGAGCGCCGCGCCGTCGATGACCCGCACCACGCAGCCGTCCGACGGGCCGCCGCGGGCGCGCACGACCTCGGCCCGGACCCGAGCCACCCCCGCCGGGCACGCGGCGTCGACCGGGGGATAGGGCGCGAGGGCTTGGCCTATCAGGGCGGCGAGCAGGAAGAAGAGGGGAATCGCGCGGCGATTGGGGCGAACCGACGTGCGGACGGCGCCCGCCGCGATCGCACCGCCGACTGCGATGACGATCGCGCCGCCCATCCACGCGCTCGGGATCCGCAGGCCCACGATCGCGAGCCACGCGCCGGCGAGGAGGCCGGCGGCCATCGCGACCAAGGGAGCGCTGCCCGCGCGGGTCGGGACGAGGGACACGGCGTGCCGCGCATCAAGGGGCGTACCGTCGGGGGAGCGGGGACGACTGGAACGGGATCGACGGGCGCCGGGCGGCGGCCGCCGGGCGAGCGCCGGCGATACGCCACCGAAGAAGGAAGGGGCGGAGGGGTAGACGGATGGGCAAGCACGAGCGAGCAGCGAGCTGGGGATTGGCCATCGGAATCGCGATGGCCGCGGGCTGCGGTGGATCGGAGACGCCGCCCACCTCCAATGACGACGAGGCCACCACGAGCGAGCAGGAGGCGACGACGGACACGACGGCCGACGAGCGAGAGGCCGAGGCGAGCTCCACGCTGACACCCACCTCGGGGCGCGAGGTGATCGTGGGTCGCATCGTCGAGGAGAGCCCCATCGGCGACGGCGATCGGTGCACGCAACACTCGTATCGGGTGGAGCGCGACGAGGGCAGCTCCGAGTGGCTGCACGCCGAGGTGTGCGTGCCGCCGTCGGAGCCGGCGTCCGACGACGACACGATCGCGTTGCGCGTGGGCACCCGCTACCGGTTCGAGGTGGTGCGCGGCGGGAGCCCAAACTACGCGGACGGTCCTCTCATCCTGCGCGCGACGCCGCAGTAGGGGAGGACGAGGCCACGACGCCGAGTCCGACTCTGTGTCCGAGTCCGACTCTGTGTCCGAGTCCGACTCAGTGTCCGAGTCCGAATCCGATTCCGATTCCGAGTCCGAATCCGAATCCGAATCCGAATCCGAATCCGAATCCGAATCCGATTCCGTGTCCGATTCCGTGTCCGATTCCGTGTCCGAGTCCGTGTCCGAGTCCGTGTCCGAGTCCGTGTCCGAGTCCGAGTCCGACTCCGATTCTGACTCCGAGTCCGAATCCGAGTCGGAGTCCGATTCCGAATCGGAATCCGAGTCCGCTACTCGATCATCTCGTGCCAGAGCGCGAGCTCGGGGTGCTCCGGCGTGAGGATGTCGGAGATCGCCAGCGCGGAGACGGTGCGCGCGTCGCTCGAGAGGAACGCCGTCGCGCTGCGCAAGCCGTCGTGCGCGGCGAGCTCGGCGAGGGCGCGGTCCGAGATGCCGAGCTGATCGCGCGGCGCGCTCGCGCGCAGGGTCGCGACCTCGTCGAGGAGCGGGCTCGCCGCGAGGGCGGAGCGTAGACCCGAATCCTCACGCGTGGCGCGGAGCGCGAGGAACGTGCTCGAGTAGCGCTGGCGGTCCGATTCGTGGAGCGACTCGAGCCGCGTACCGGGCATCGCCTCGAGGAGGGCCTGCGTCTGATACACCGAGCTCGCGAGGCGGGGACCGAAGCCGTCCCACGTGCTCACCGCCTCGCGCGCCGCCGCGCTCGCCGCCGCGGCGTCCTCCACGCTGCGACGCTCCCACGCGCGGCCGCTGAGCTGGAACGAAAGGAGATACAGCGCGGCCGAGAGGGTCGGGGCGCTGTGGCTGCGGCGCGCCGCCGCGACGAGCTCCTGCGCGTTGCTCACGCCGGCGTCCATCTCGACGCGGGTGCGCTCGCGCTCCTCGTCGGACGGCTCGTGCTCCATGCCCTCGCGGAACCCGCTCGTGTCGAGGCCGTTGACCTGGCGCAAGCGCGCGAGGAGCTGCGCCATCGCGGCCTCCGTCGGGGCGCGTGAGATCGCGGCGAGCTCGCGCTCCCAGCCGCTCGTGCGCTGCGGCGCGAGCACCTGCTCCTGTTGGGTGAGCTCGGCCGCGCGCCGATGCAGCGGGCTCGCCGCGAGCGCCGCGCGCACCGCGTCGGCCTGCGATCCGCCGAGCATCGCCGCGACGAGCGCGCTCGCCGTCTGCGGCGCGAGGCGGAGCTGGCGCACCTGGACGTACGGCTCGAGGATCGCGATGTCGCCGCGATACGCCGCCACCGCCGCGAGGTTCGCGACGAGCAGCGAGTTGTCGGGCGCGATCGTCAGCGCGCGCTCGAGACCGGTGCGCGCGCGATCGAGGAGCGCGGTGTCGCCGGTGCAGAGGTACTGCTCCTCGTACGCGACGGCCGCGTTGTTCACCGACGCCGCGTCCCCGCTGCCCATCGCCTCGTAGCGCCGCGCGCTCTCTCCGAACAGCCGCGCCGCCTCGCGCAGATCGCCATTCTGCAAGGCGCGTTGCCCACGCACCCCGAGCAACCGGATCTGCACGCCCTCGTTCGACTGGTCGGCGCGCGAGAGCCAGAGCTCCTCGTCCTCGAGCCGCATCGCGAGGTGCGACATCAACATCGCCGCCGCGCTGGCGAGCTGCGCCGGGTCCTCGCCCGGCAGCCCCAGGTTCGGCGCCCCGTTCGTCGATTCGTACACCCCCTCCGCCGTCTCGCGCGCGCGCTGTTCGAGCCCGAGCTCGCGATAGGCCTGCGCGACGGCGAGCGAGAGCGACGGATCGCCCGCTGCGAGGAGCTGCTGGAACTCCGCTTCGCCTTCCTCGGCCCGACCGAGGCGGTGATAGACCTGCCCGAGGTTGAGGTGGAACGTGGGGACCCCCTCCGCCTCGTTGCGGATCGCGAGGAACAGGCGCTCCGCGTCCTCGAGCAGCGCCTCCCGTTCCTCGCCGCTCGCCGCGTGCGCGCGTCGCAGCTTGATGGTACCGAGCATGAGCGCGGTCGGAACGACACTTGCGTTCTCCATCGAGCGCTCGCGGAGCCGTTGGATCTCCGGGTTCGCGTCGAGCTGGTTGCGGAGCCACTCCATCGCGACGCCCTGCGCGTCCTCGTCGCTGAGCCCGCGGAGCCGCGACTCGAGCTCGTAGTCGAGGCCGAGCTGCGCGCGCCGGATCAACGCTTCGCCCTCGCGCTCGCTCACCGCGTCGAGCTCCTGCTGGACGGCCGCGAACTCGGGGAGGCGCGCCTCCACCTGACGGCTCAGCAGCTGGTCCGCTTCCTCGAGGCGGTCCTGCCCGAGGTAGCACGCGGCCAGCGCGACCTGCGCGCGCGAGCACATCTGCCCAGGCGCCCCGATCGCGGTCAAGAGCTCGGTCGCCGCGTCGAAGTCTCCGTTCGCGCGGAGCGCATCGGCGAGCGCCGCGCGCAGCTCCTGGTCTTCGGGCTGCGCCTCGTGCATCGGGCGCAGCACCTCGGCGTCGCCCTGCTCCATCGCGGCCATGCGATCCGGGTTCTGGTCCCAGCTCGCGAGGAGCTGGCGAACCTCGTCGATGCGACCCCGCACGTCCGGCGTCGTGATCGACGCGTCGCGCACCTCTGTGATCTGCGGCACGGCGTCGGCGAACAGCGACGCGGGGAGGCTCGCGACGAGCGCGCCGGCGCGCGTCCACGCGTCGTCGCTGCCCGCCCTGACGTAGTGGTCGAGGGCCTCGAGCGGCCAGTCGGCGGCCGAGCGCTCCGCCAACGCGATGTGCGCGCTCGAGGCGCGGCCGGCGAGGCGCTCCCGATCGGGACCCTGCGCGACCTCGGTGCCGAGATCGAGCAGGCGGAGTTGGGCGCGGCGAGCCTCGTCGCTGGCGTCCCCGATCTGATCGGCCCACGCGTCCACGCTCTGCGCGAGGAGCGACGCGGAGGCGCCTCCGCGACCGGCCTCGGGGAGCTCCTGGTAGCGGCGGATCACCCGCGCCGCCTCGTCGACCCGCGCCGCGGTGAGCGGCGCCTCGACGCCGGCCACGAGGAGGCGCGCCATCGAGGTCGACGCCTCGGACGCCACTCCGTGATCGGCGAACCCGTAGTCCTCGACCACGCGCTCGTACGCGTCGATCGCCCCGGCCGCGTCGCCCGACTCCTCGAGCTCCTGCGCGTCCTCGAGCGCGACGGCGGCGCGGTGCGACGGGGAGTCGAGGTACGAGCCGACGGCGGTGAACGCGAAGGCGAGCACCACCGCGGCGAGGGCGAACCAGCGATAGCCCTTGGCGAACGAGCTGAGCGGCTCCTTCGCGAAGAACTCGTAGCGGTTGTAGCCGGCGTCGCGCACGCGATAGGCGCCGAGCGGCCACACCGGGATGAAGAGCGCACTGATGCAATGCGTGCTGACGTACGTGCCGTCGGGCCGGTGGTCGCGCGAGCCGTAGAGCCCGACCCCGAAGCCGTTGAGGCGGAAGAGCGCCGGGGCGCCGCCGGTGAGCGGGCGGGCCCCGCCGAGCGCCTTCTCGTACGCCTTCTTCAGCTCGGCGTCCGCCACCGCCTTCTTCGCGCGCTCGAGCACGCGGTCGCCGTTCGTGAAGTCGCCGCCGCGCTGGTGCCACCGGCCATGGACGAGGTGAACGTAGTTGACAGGATCGCGCTGGCCGGCGCGGATCTCGTTCGCTACGTCCTCGCTGGGCTGCGCCTTGAGCGCCTGGTCGAAGAACCGCGCCGCGAGGTCGCGCTTGCCCGCGGCCTGGAAGATCGCGCCGATCTCCGCCACGAGGTACGCGACCTCGTCGCGAAGACGTCCCGTCGCAGGGTCGCCGCCGAGCTGCTCGACCGCGAGAGGGAGCTTCCCGAGGAGGTCCTCGTCGACGACCTTCTTGAGCTGCGTGAGCTCCGCGTCGAGGCGCGACCAGTCGTCGCGCGTGGGGTCGGGTTGAAGCTCGATTCGATCGAGGCTCCGGCCCGTGGTGCCGATGGTGGTGACCAGCTCTTCGACGGCGTTCATCTCATTCCCCCATGACGGTGCGCGGGATCCAGGCCGATGTACGTCGGCCGGCCTCGGATCTCCTCGATCGCGACCCGCATCGCCCTACCGGAGCGGCGCCGGTCTCTTTGAAGACTCGCTCATTTCCCGCGCTTCTTGGGCCCGACCATCTCCTCGGGCCTCACCGCGGCGTCGAACTGCTCGGCGGTCAACAGCCCGAGGGCGAGCGTCGCCTCCTTGAGCGTCGTCCCGTCCTTGTGAGCCTTCTTCGCGATCTTCGCCGCGTTGTCGTAGCCGATGACCGGGTTGAGCGCGGTCACGTTCATCAAGCTGTTGTTGAGGTTCCGCTCGATGACGGGGAGGTTCGGCTCGATGCCGCGCGCGCAGTGCTCGTCGAACGACTTGCACGCGTCGCCGAGGAGCCGCGCCGACTGGAGCAGGTTGTACGCGATGACCGGCTTGAACACGTTGAGCTCGAAGTTGCCCTGGCTCGCCGCGAAGCCGATCGTCGCGTCGTTCCCCATCACCTGCGCGGCGACCATCGTCATCGCCTCGGACTGGGTGGGGTTCACCTTGCCCGGCATGATGGAGCTGCCCGGCTCGTTCTCGGGGATCGTGATCTCGCCGATCCCGCAGCGCGGGCCCGACGCGAGCCACCGAACGTCGTTTGCGATCTTCATCGTCGCTGCGGCGAGCTGCTTGAGCGCGCCGGACGACGCGACGAAGCCGTCGTGCGCGGCGAGGGCGGCAAACTTGTTGGGCGCGCTGATCATCGTGCGGCCCGCGAGCTCGCTGATCTTCTCGGCGACCATCTCCGCGTAGTCGGGGTGCGTGTTGAGCCCGGTCCCGACCGCGGTGCCGCCGAGCGCGATCTCGCGGATCTGCGGGAGGCTGTTCTCGATCGACTGCATCGCGTGATCGAGCTGCGCGACCCAGCCGCTGATCTCTTGGCCGAGCGTGATCGGCGTCGCGTCCTGGAGGTGGGTGCGCCCCGTCTTGACGATGTCCTTGTAGGCGACCGCCTTGTCATGGAGCGTGTCGCGGAGCTGCTTCACGCGCGGGAGCAAGTAGCCTTCCAGCTGTTCGACGGCCGCGATGTGCATCGCGGTGGGAAACGTGTCGTTGCTGCTCTGGCTCTTGTTGACGTGGTCGTTCGGGTGGACTGGCTTCTTGCTGCCCATCACGCCGCCAGCGAGCTCGATCGCGCGGTTCGAGATGACCTCGTTGACGTTCATGTTCGACTGGGTGCCCGAGCCGGTCTGCCAGACGACGAGCGGGAAGTGATCGTCGAGCTTGCCCTCGATCACCTCGTCGGCCGCCTTGACGATGAGGTCGCAGATCGCGGGGTCGAGCTCGCCGAGGTCGCGGTTCGTGATCGCGGCCGCCTTCTTGAGGATGCCGAACGCGCGGATGATCTCGCGCGGCATGCGCTCGTCCCCGATGGGGAAGTTGATCTTGGAGCGCATCGTCTGCGCGCCGTAGTAGGCCGAGGCGGGCACCTCGAGCTGGCCCATCGTATCGGACTCGATCCGCGTGTTGGACATGGCCCCGGCTCTAGCAAGACGCGGAGCGGATGAAAAGCCGGGGGGGCACACCGCGGACGCTCTCCGGGCCGCCTGCTGCTAGGCTCCGCCCCCGTGAAGGGCCTCTTCCATCGTCTGTTCATCGCCAACCGCGGCGAGGTCGCGGCGCGCGTGGCTCGGACCTGCGATCGGCTCGGCATCACGCCCGTGTTCGGGGTGAGTGAAGCCGACGCCGACGCCGGGTACGTACGCGGGCGCGAGACCGTCGTCCTCGGACCTGGGCGCGCGTCCGAGAGCTATCTCGATGCAACGCGGCTCGTCCAAGCCGCCACTCAAGCGAGGTGCACCGCTCTCCATCCGGGGTGGGGCTTCCTCTCGGAGAACCCTCGGTTCGCGGCGCTGTGCGAGCAGCACCGGGTCACGTTCCTCGGACCGCCCGCTCACGTGATGCTGCTGATGGGTAAGAAGATCCCCGCCAAGCGCGCGATGCGCGCGGCCGGGCTCTCGCTCATCGATGGCTCCGAGGGCGTGCTCGAGGACGCGGACGAGGCGCGGCGGGTGGCCGACGCGACGGGCTATCCCGTGCTCCTGAAGGCGGTGTCCGGCGGCGGTGGGCGCGGGATGCGGATCGCGCGCGGGCCGGACGAGGTCGCCTCGGCCTATCAGGACGCGAGCGCGGAGGCGCGCGCGGCGTTCGGCGATCCGGGGCTCTACCTCGAGCGCCTCATCGAGGGCGGACGGCACGTCGAGATCCAGCTGTTCGCGGACAAGCACGGCAACGCGATCCACCTCGGCGAGCGCGACTGCACGGTGCAGCGCAACCACCAGAAGCTGATCGAGGAGTCGCCCTCCCCCGTCCTCGACGAGACGGAGCGCCAGCGCACGTTCGACGCCGCGGTGCGCGCGACGCAGGCGATCGGGTACGTCGGCGCGGGGACGATGGAGTTCCTCCTCGACAAGGACGGTACGTTGCGGTTCATGGAGATGAACACGCGCCTCCAGGTCGAGCACTGCGTGAGCGAGATGCGCACCGGGTTCGACCTCGTCGAAGAGCAGATCCGAGTCGGCGCGGGCCAGCCGCTCCGGTACTCGCAAGACGACGTGAAGCTGACCGGGCACGCGATCGAGTGTCGGATCAACGCCGAGGATCCGAGCGAGGGCTTCCGGCCGAGCCCGGGTACGATCACGGGGCTCGCGCTGCCGGATGGAGACCCCGACGTGCGGGTGGATACGCACATCGACGAGGGTTACGTCGTGCCGCCGCACTACGACTCGCTCGTGTGCAAGGTCATCGCACGGGGTAACGACCGCGAGGCGGCGCGCACCAAGATGATCGCTGCGCTGGAGCGGCTCACGATCGGCGGCGTCAAGACCACGATCCCGATGCACCTCGCGATCCTCGGGAGCGACGACTTCCAGAAGAACCGCTACGACACGCGGACCATCCCCGGGTGGGCATCGAAGGGAGCCGCCTGACATGGCGAACGTACCGCTCTTGCCTCTGGGCAAGCCCGCGTCGGAGGCGCTCGACGAGCGCGCCTACAACGATCACCTGAACCGCACCGGCGCGCTGGAGGACGAGCTGCGCGCGCGCCGCGCCGAGGTGCACCGAGGCTGGGGCGAGAGCTACCAAGAGCGGGTGCATCGGAAAGGCAAGCTGACGGCCCGCGAGCGGCTGGCGCGGCTCGCCGATCCGGGGACCGAGACGTTCGAGGTCGGCACGTTCGTGAACCACGGAGAAAAATTCGGGCCCGACGGGCTCAGCTCACCGGGGGCGGGCGTCGTGACCGCGTTCGCGCGCGTCGAGGGCCGGCTGTGCATGGTCATCGCGAACGACAACACGGTCGCGAGCGGCTCGTGGTGGCCGCGGACGCCGGAGAAGATCGAGCGCGCTCAGATGATCGCGCTGCGCCTCCGGCTGCCGACGATCTACTTGGTGGACTGCTCGGGGCTGTTCTTGCCGGAGCAGTCGCGCTCGTTCAGCGGACCGAAGGGCGCGGGGCATATCTTCAAGATGAACAGCCTCCTGAGCGCCGAGGGCGTGCCGCAGATCGCAGGGGTCTTCGGCGACTGCATCGCCGGTGGTGGCTACATGCCGATCATCAGCGACCGCGTCTACATGACCGAGCAGGCGTACATGGTCATCGCCGGCGCGGCGCTCATCAAAGGCGCGAAGAGCCAGAAGCTGACCTCGCTCGACATCGGCGGGCCCGAGGTGCACGTGCACCAGAGCGGGTGCGCCGACGTGCGGGTGCCGGACGACGAGACGTTGCTCGCGTGCGTGCGACGCGACGTCGCGCGCCTGCCGAGCTCGGGGGCGGACTTCTATCGCGGCGATCGCGGCGCGCTCGATCCGCTCTTCGATGCGCGTCAGATCGCGGGGCTGCTGCCGCCGGATCACCGCGAGGCCTACGACGCGCACGAGGTCTTGGCCCGGCTCACCGACCAGAGCCTGTTCTGGGAGTGCATGCCCGAGGTCGGCGAAGAGATCATCTGCGGCGTCGGCAAGGTGGGTGGCCTCTACGCCGGCTTCGTGATCAACCGACAAGGGCTCTTGAGTGATCCAGAGCAGCCGAAGCGCCAGCGGCCCGCGTCGATCCTCTACCGCGGGGGGATCGCGAAGCTCGCCGCGTTCAGCCGCGCGTGCAACGACGACGGCATCCCGCTCGTCTGGCTCCAGGACATCAGCGGCTTCGACATCGGCGCGGAGGCGGAGCGGCAAGGCCTCCTCGCGTACGGCTCGAGCCTCATCTACACGAACAGCACGAACACGGTCCCGATGTTCACCGTGCTGCTGCGCAAGTGCTCGGGCGCCGGTTACTACGCGATGGCGGGGATGCCCTACGATCCGGTGGTGCAGCTCTCGACCATGCTCTCGCGCCTGTCCGTGATGGAGGGGCGCACGCTCGCGATCGCGACGTACAACACGAAGCTCGACGACGACTTCGAGATCCTCACCAAGGATCCGGACGAGCGCGCGCAGCTCGAGAAGGCGATGCAAGGCGTCGAGGCGCGCATCGAGGCGGACATGGATCCGTTCGTCGCCGCGCGGCAGATGGACACCGACGAGATCGTCGAGCTCGGCTCGTTGCGGCGCTGGCTCGAGGTGCTCGTCGAGGCGAGCTACCAGGCGACCGGCTATCGGCGCGTCAAGAACCCTCGCATCTGGAGCCTCCACGATCTCAGCGAGCTCACCCAGGGGCTCCGATGAAGAGGGGTCTGCGATGAGGATCGAGCGAGCCGGCACTCCATCGATCGACGCGCGCGCCGGGCAGGCGGACGGCAAGATCGAGCTCCTCGCCCCACGGCCGGGCTGGTTCCGCCCCGCCATCGCCGAAGGCGACGTGGTGCGGGGCAACGATCGCCTCGGCGAGCTCGAGGTGCTGGGCCGCATCTACGTGCTGCGCGCGCCGGCGGGTGCCTTCGGAGCCGTCGCGACGCTCGTGGAGCCGGGGCGCGCGCGGGTGGCCGTGGATCATCGCACGGTGATCGCGCTGCTCGATCCCGAGCTCGCGGGCGGAGCGGCGGAGCTCGACGCGCGCGGCAAGAGCGCGTCGGCGAGCGGCGGGCCCGTCTTCGTCGCCCCGCTCGGCGGTCGCTACTACGCGCGCCCCTCTCCCGATGCGGAGCCGTTCGTGAAGGTGGGCGAGACGGTGCGGGCTGGCCAGACGGTCGCGCTGATCGAGGTGATGAAGACGTTCAACCGCGTGCAGTACGCGGGCGAGCCGGCCGAGGTAGCGGGCCTCCCCGTGAAGGACGGCGACGACGTGGACGCGGGTGACGTCCTGCTCGAGCTCGAGCCAGCGTGACGATGAGGAGGGACATCGTGAGCGACAATTCGACGTGGATCCGAGGCGCGCTGGCCGCGGTGATCGCGCTCGGCGCCGGGCTGGGATGCCGGCGTCAACCTACTTCGCTCCCTCCGACGACCGTCCTGCCGCCGTCGCGCTACATGCAGGTGGAGACCGACCCACCGCCGGACGACTGGCCGCGGCTGTTCGTGCTCGCGCCCGGCGGCGCGGAGATGGTCTACGTCGGACCGTCGAGCGCGCATCCCGCGTTCGGCTATGCGAACCCGGGCGTCGCGGTGCGCCTCGACAGCGCCCCGCGCGAGGATCGCGCGCGCGTGCTCGTCGGGGGCGACCTCCCCACCCACGGCTGGGTCGACGTCGCGCGCCTCGGCCTCCGCGCGACGCGGTCCATGCAGATCGAAGGCACCCCGGCGAGCGTGGCGGCGGGCGACGTGCTGAGCGTCGTCGAGCGACAGGGCGACGCGTTCCGCGTGGCGGCGCGGCCGCGGCTCGAGAACGGCACCGTCCTCGGTCCATTCTTGGGCTCGGTGCCGCTCGACGCGCTGACGTTCGAGGAGGTGACGACGGATCGCAGCGCGCAAGACGCCTCGACTTGTCGGGCGGTCGCCGCGAACACCGCGTTCGAGATCCACGCGAGCCCAGGTGGTCCCGTCGTGGCCAGCGTACCGGCCGCGGAGACGCCGACCCGCGTCCACTTGATCGGCGCCCCGGAGGGCGGCTGGGCCCGCATCGAGATCGGCGAGGGCCCGTACCTCACCGGTGCGGTGCAAGCTTCCTTGCAACCGTGCACCCCGCTCGAGGCCGCGCGATCCGAGGACGGGCTCCCGGCGTGGATCCGGCGCGAGTCTGGCCCGGTGTTCCGCGTGGCGGCGGGCACCCGGGTCCACTTCGAGGGCGCCACCGTGGCGCGCCTCCGCCGCGCCGGGTGGGCGCGGGCGCTGGGCCCCACCGGAGCGCCGATGGTCGACGTGTTCGTGGCCGCGGACGACGACGTCGCGCTGCGTGGTCTCGTGTCGCGCAACGCGCTGACGGCGGCCGGTACGTTCGATCGGGCGAGCCTCGAGCCTCAGGTCGACGCACAGCTCGAGCCGTTCCGCCGGTGCGTCAGCAACGCCGGGATCGATCGCGCCCGCGAGAGCTCGGCCATCGTCCGCTTCACGGTGGAGCTCGACGGCACGGTCACCGAAGTGGAGGTCGACGACCACGCCTCGGAGGCGCTTGCGCGGTGCTCCAGCGAGGCGTTCGCGGCCATGCGCTTCGATCCCGGACCGCGCAACGGCCCGGTACGCACCGCGTTTCGCGCCGAGGTCCTGTCGCCGCCACCCGTCGCGCCGGCCCCCGCGCTCTGAGTCGTCTCGCGGTCAGCGCACGAGGTGGATGATGACGCCGCCGGCGTCGGTCGCCGCGACGCGTACGCCGTCGAGCGCCGCGCGAACGCAGCCCTCTTCGGCGGAGCCGGCGAGCTCACCGGAGAGCGACAGGGTCACGGTGCCGTCGGCCGCATAGGCGGCGCGCACCGCCACGCGGTCGCGGCTCACGCACGCGAGCACGTCGTCGCGCCGCGCGTCGAGCCCGTCGCGGATCATCGACTCGATCCCCGCGGGTGCGGGCGCGGGCGTGGAGCTCGACGCGGGTCGCGGCTGCGGCGTGACCGGCACAGGGTCGGTCTGCTCGGGGGCCGCGCTCTCCGGCGCGTCGTTGGACGCCACCGCCTCCGCGTCGACCTCGGCCGGGGCCTCGTCGCCGCTGGTGCTCCGCGCCGCGCGCTCGATCTCGCACCGCGGCTCGAGCGCCGACGAGGTGCACGCCACCGTCGCGATCGATCCGCACCCTTCGCCGCGATAGCGATAGGCGCCGATCTGCTCCATCTCGACCTGCTCCTCCTCGCAACCGAGCGCGCGGGCCAAGCGCCAGCGCGCGGAGTGGCCGGTGACGAACTGCGCGCACCCCGTGAACGGGAGGGCGAGCCAGAGACCGAGGAGCATCACCCGATCGGGGCGGAATCGCATCGGGCGAGAGGATGGGCCGTGCCGCCGCTTCGAGCCAGCGCCGCG
>JBFWYI010000126.1:0-22574 GCA_050186575.1 Sandaracinaceae bacterium
GACTGCGATCCGCGCCAGCACTGCGCCGGCGGCACGTGCGTGGACCGCGCGCGCCCCGGTGAGGCGTGAGGGGCGCTCGACTCCTGCCTCGAGCCGTTCCTCTGTCAGGAGGGGACGTGTCAGCTCATCAACCTCGCGTGCGAGCCCGCGCACGAGGGACAGGGCTGCGCGTTCCTTCGCGTGTGCGATGCGGACACGTACTGCGATCTCCTCGGCGGCGTCGTCTGCCGGCGTCGCGGGGGGGAGGGTGAGACGTGTTCGCCGACGCCGATCCGCGGCGTCGAGGTCTGCCGTGATGGGCTCGGGTGCGCGCCCGACGCGACGACCGGCGAGTACTCGTGCGTGCGGCGTCCCTCGATCGGGGAGGCGTGCGACGTGAGCCTCGGGTGCGCGGAGGGCGCGTGCTTCGAAGGGGTGTGCGCGGCGCCGCCGGCCGGACAGGCGTGCGACGACTACGACGCGCCGTGTCCCGATGGCTTCGCGTGCTCGCGCCGCCTCGACGTGTGCGTCCCGCGCGGCGGCGAAGGCGCGGAGTGCTACGAGACGACCGACTGCCAGCCCGAGCTCTACTGCGACTCGAGCCGGTGCGCGCCGCGCCTCGCCCTCGGGACGAGCTGCTACGACAACGAGGAGTGCAGACCCGAGCTCTACTGCGATCGCTCGACCGGCTGCGCGACGCGCATCCCGGCCGGCGGCGACTGCAGCCCGAGCGATGGCATGTGCGCGGACGGATCGGTGTGCGAGTACGACAGCGCGAGCACTGCGTCGCCGCCGTATCGGTGCACCGCGCTCCGCGCCGCGGGCGAGGCGTGCAGCTCGGACTCGGAGTGCGCGAGCCAGAGCTGCCACGACTCGAGCGTGTGCGCGGCGTCGGCGATGTGCGCTCCGCCCGCGTGATCAGCGTGGCTCGCGCTTGGGTCGGCCTCGCTTGGGGAGCCGACGCGCCTCGGCGGGCAGCGAGGTGTCGCGCGCGCGCTGGACCAGCGTGCGGAACACGCGCCGGAGCCCCGCTTCGATCTCCGGGTCCTCACCGCACGCGCTGAGCGCGGCGCCCACCGCCTCGAGCGTGGAGACGAAGTCCTTGCGCGGCTCGGCGCGGAGGCGCCCGTAGATCGACGGCTCCTTGGGCGCGAGGGAGAGCCGAGCGAGCTTCTTGAGCCACGCGTTGCGCCAATAGAGCGTCTTGGCCTGCGACCACGTCCCGTCGAGCACGACGAGCCCTTCGAGGGTTCGGGGTGAGACGTCGGCGCCGCGCGCGCTCTTGCACGACGGCCCCTCGGTCTCTCGATCGGGGAACAGCAACGCCCATCGCTGCGGATCGATCGTGTCGTCGCCGAGCGCGTGCTTGAGGTTGGGCCAGCTGAGCCCGATCGTGACGGACGCCTGCGGGAGGCTCGCAGCGAGGAGCTGCGACGTACCGAGCAACACGTCTTGTTCTTGCGGGTGCTGGAGGATCAGGACGCGTCGCGTCGTCTCGAACGGAACCACGCGATCGCACACGCACACCGCGCGGGGGCGCCGGCAGGTCTCGCAGCTCTCGGAGCTCGGCTCGTTCATCGGCTCGTCCATGGGGCGGGGCGAGCTACCACGGCCCGCGATCCACATCCAGCGGCGCGCACGTCGTCGTCTCGGGGACGAGCGGTTCGGCGACCTCGCCGCAGCGGCACGCGGCGTAGATGCTCGCCACGATGGAGCTCGCGTCGCGGGGCGCCTCGAGCTCGCGGCCGTCGTCCCAGATCAGCACGGTGCGCTCGTGTCCTAGCGCGAGGCGGAGCCCGTCGGTCTCGTAGGTTCCGTCGAGCGAGCGATGATCGAGCGCGCCGATCAGCGCGAACGCACCGACCTCTCGCAGCGTGCGCCGGCTCCGCGACGCGAGGTCCTTCTCCAGCGAGAGGAGCGGCTCGAGCTGCGGGACGTCGCCCTCGAGGGGGAGCGTCGACCACGACGTGAGCGCCGGGTCGTCGAAGTGATGGATCCCCTCGCGGCCGTACAGCCGGAAGAAGTACGGCACGTCGCCGCGCGCGAGCTGCTCTCGCTCCTCGTCGAGGAGCGGCGGCCAGAGCGACGCCGGATCGGCGGCGACGTACTCGTCCGTCCCCCGTAGCAGCACGCGGATCGGCGCGTCGCGCGTTCCCTCGGCCGTCGCGATCGAGCGCGCGATCTCCCTGCGCGCGCGGTGGAGCGCGCGCAGCGTCGCGTCGTAGGCGTGGACCACCGCCGCGAGGTCACGCCCCGCGACCGGCTTACCGAGGAACGGCAGAGCTCGGCGCAGGCCCGCGGCGTGGCGCGAGGTGGCGGCGTATTCGGGATCCGGATCGGGCACGAGCTTCGTCTCGGTCGGCGAGCTCGCGTCGGCGAGCACGATCTCGACGTCGAGCGGCGCGAACACGGGGCGGCCGTCGGCGCCGCGGCCCAGAACGAGGTTTTCCCAGTGTAGATCGGAGAGCCCGAGCCAGGCGTAGAGCGCGGTGGCGCGGCCGATCGTCCGCGCGAGCGCGTGGCGCGCCTCCTCGTCGAGCGCGCCGATCGGATCGAGAGCCACGCGCTCCACCGTCCCGCCGCTCCGAGGCGACTCCGACTCGACGCGGATCGTAGGGAGGAAATCGATCTGCCCAAACGGATCGTCGATCGCACCGAGCGCCGCGCGCAGCGGGCTCCGCGGATCGAGGAGCATCCCCTCCCAGAAGACGGTGCGCGGCTTGCGGACGAGCTCGCCCTCGATCCGCACGCGGCGTCCGAAGTTGTGCGCGTCGCCACGCCCGACCGAGCTCGCTGGGCGTGTCATCCGGCCCCAAACCTAGCGCAAAGTCGACGGATGCGGTGTGGCGTCGCGCGTCGGTCGTGGGCTCATGGCTCGCTGGCGAAGACGTGCTTCACTCCCGCGCATGAGCGCGCGCTCTTCGCTCGGGTTCCTCGTCACCGCGATCCTCGCGAGCGCGTGTGCCGAGCCGACCACCGCGCAGCGCGACGCCACCGAGCCCAAGGTCCGCACCGCCAGCGCGGACGAGCCCATGGTGGACGGCGAGCTCGCGCGAGGCTTCAGGCTGTTCCGCTTCGACGCGGTCGAGACCCCCTGCCCGCCGCTCGCGCGAGGTGACTGCTCGAGCGCGGTCGAGCTGACGGCCACCGGCGCGTTGCGACTCGACCCATGGGGCGAGCCGGAGTCCCCCGTGCTCGAGGAAGCGGTGACGCGCGCCACGCTCTCGAGCGCGACCGTCCCGTTGACGGATCCCGCGTTCGTCCATCTCGTCGAGTCGGTCCCCCCGTGCGGTGACACGAGCGAGCGCGTGCTCTTGGAGACCGAGGGCGAGACGCACGCCGGCCTGACCGGCGGCTGCAACGAGCCGGCCGTGCAGACGATGCGCTCGACGCTCCTCGCCTTGTTGGCGTCCTCGTTCCCCGGACACTCGCTGATCAGCCCGCCGTTCTGAACGCCGACGACCGGCTGCGATGGATCGCGAGATCCGGCCAGCGCTCCTCGTCGCGCGCGAGCCATGATCGCGCGGGCAGGACCACGTCGAGCGCGCCGATGCGAACGGCACGCGCTCGGGCGGCGGCCTCGATCGCGTCGAGCGTCGCGGCGACGCGCGCCGGTCCGAACGGGCAATAGAGGAAGAACGCGGAGCCGCTCGCCAAGAGCTCACGCATCGCGGGCGCATCGCCCTCGTGGATCGTCACGCGCTCGCCGAGGTCGTTCCTCTCCACGAGCTCGCGCGCGGCTCGAGCGAGCGCGGGCTGGATCTCGATCGCGTCGACGCGGGCGCCGGTCACGAGGTGCAGCACCGCGGCCGCACGACCCACCCCGCCGCCGACGTCGATCACGCGATCGTGGGTCGCGAGCGACGCCGCGTCCGCGAAGCGGAGGAGCGCGTCGACCGGCGCGGGGAGATAGGGGACCCCGTCCCTCGGTAGCCCGCCTCCGTCGTCGGAGAGCTCGGTGACGCCCAACGCGCGATCCACCCACCCATCGCGCGCGAGCGGGGGCTCGGCGAGGAGCGCACGGCGAAAGTCCCCTCGACGCACGCGCCTACGGTAGCAAAGAGGCGCGTATACACGCCGCGCGACCGCGGGCTACAACGTCGTCGTGCGCCCGATGGCGGTGGGCTACGCCGTGGAAGTGGTGCTCATCGTGGCCTTCACGGTGGGGCTGGCCGCGTGGCTGCGACGGCGCACGAAGGTCGGCTATGCGCTGGCGGGGGTCGGCGCCCTCACGTTCCTCGCGTCGCAGCTCGTCCACTTCCCACTGCTGTGGGCGTTCGGGCAGCTCCCCGCGAGCGTCCTCGGCTCGGTGCCCCTGAGCGTCGCGATGTTCGGGTTGAGCGCCGGTCTCTGTGAGGAGCTCGCGCGCTACGTGGTGGTGCGCTGGCTCCGGACGGACGTGCGGCACACGCAGGGCGCGCTGATGCTCGGCGTCGGTCACGGCGGCGTCGAAGCGCTCATCACGGCGGGGCTCGCCGCGATCACGATGGTCAACCTGCTCGCGCTCGATCGCGTCGGCTCCACCGGCCTCGGCCTCGATGACAACCAGACGTTCGCCGTGCAGCAAGCGATGCACGACATCTCCGACGCTCCTCCGTGGCTCCCGCTCCTCGGCGCGCTCGAGCGCGTGATGGTCCTCCCGTTCCACATCGCGGCCTCGATGCTCGTCACGTACGCGGTCACGAAGAAGGAGGCGCGATGGCTCGTCCTCGCGATCGCGCTCCACGCGCTCCTCGACGGGCCCCTCGTCTACATCACGCCGACCTACGGCTTGGGCGCGGCCCTCGTCTTCATCGCCGCCGTCTCGCTCGCCACCGTCCTCATCGCGTCGCGTCTCGCGCGTCGGCTCCTGCGCGTCGACGCCGAGGTCGTGCCGGTCGAGCCGAGCGGGGCGCCGATCGAGCTCGCCCTCGCATCGAAGAGCTACCCCGGCGGTGTCCGCGCGCTGTCCGAGTCGACCCTCGTCATCGAGCCGGGCACGCGGACGTGTCTGCTCGGTCCGAACGGCGCCGGCAAGACCACGACGATCCGCCTCATCACGGGAGGGCTCGTTCCGTCGTCGGGGCACGCATGGCTGTTCGGGAAGTCGACCCACGACGCCGACTTCCTCGCCGCGAAGCGCCGGCTCGGGATCGTCCCGCAGCAGCCGGGAATGTACGAGGATCTCAGCGTGCGCGCGTGGCTCGAGCTGGTGCGCGACGTGTACGGCAAGGGAGACGTCGAGCGCACGGCGGCGGAGCTCGGCATCGCGGACCTGCTCGAGCGCCCGATGGCGCACCTCAGCGGCGGGCAGAAGCGCAAGATCGCGATCGCGGCGGCGGTGATCGGGGAGCCCGAGCTGTTGGTGTTGGACGAACCGAGCGCCGGCCTCGACCCGATCGCCGCCCACGAGGTGACGGAGTTCCTCCAGCGTCTCTCGACGTCGCACACGATCTTGCTCTGCACGCACGACCTCGACGAGGCGGAGCTCCTCTGTGATCGGGTCGTCGTGATGCGCGACGGCCGTGTCGCCGTCCACGAGGCGATCGACGCGCTGCGCGCGCGGATGGCGCCGCGCATCGCGCTCCGGGCGACCGATGGGGCGGCGCTTGCCCGTGCGCTCGAGGCGCAGGGTCGTGCGTCCGACGTCCTGCGCCGCGAGCGCCTGCTCGCCGTCGAAGATCCCGAGACCGACGCGCCGGCCATCCTTCGTGCGCTCCTCGCGGAGGGCGTGGACGTGGTCGAGTGCCGCGTCGTGAAGGCGTCGCTCGAGGAGCTGTTCCTCGAGATCGTCCAGGCGCCGGTGGAGCGCGCGACCGGGGCACCGCCGGCCGCCGAGGTGGAGCCGGTCGCCCCCGCGATCTCGTTCTCCGAGCTGTTCGGTCCGCTCACGAGGCGCCTCGCGCAAAAGGAGTGGCGTCAGCTCCGCGCGTCGGGCAGCGCATTTTGGACGTCGGTCCTCGTGCCGGCGCTGTTCCTCGGCGTCGTGCCGCAGATCCTCTTGTTCGCCACGCGGAACGCGGAGGCGGAGGGCGCGCCCGACTCGGTCCCGAGCTTCGGGGCGCTCGGTGAAGTGGCGGAGGATCCGCGGCGCGCGGTCGTCGCGGTTCTCCCGATGTTCATCACCCTCGCCGCGCTCACCGCGCCCACCGCGCTGATCACGCACTCGATCCTGACCGAGCGCGAGAAGCGGACGCTCGAGCTCCTCGTCGCGCTGCCGGTCCGCATCCAGCAGGTGGTGCTCGCGAAGCTCGCCACCGTCGTCCTGTTCGCGACGAGCGTCTGCGGGGTCCTCCTCCTCGCGCTCGGCGTCGAGCTCCTCGCGTTCGACATGGCGACCGTCTTCGACGTGCTCGCCCTCGTCGTCATGCTGGCGTGCGTGCTCGCGCAGGGGACCGCCGGCTCGTTGATGGTCGCGCTCCTCGCGAGAGACTTCCGGACCGCCAACAACCTCGCCGGGCTCGTCATCGTGCCCGCGATCTTCGTGGTGGTCGCGGTGATCGGGGCGTCGCCCGGCGGCGTCGTGCGCCCCCTCGTCTTGGCGTTCGTGTTCGCGGTGGCCGCGCTCGCGATCGGTCGCGCAGCCCTGCGCACCGCGACGTTCGAGCGCTTGCTCGCCTGATCTGCGGTCCTGAGACGCTCGCGAGAGGCCGTGAGAGAATCGGATTCGGAGGTGGTCTCATGCGCCCATCGATGGTGATCGTGCTCGCGTCGCTGCTGATCGCATGCGACGGCGATGGGGGTGGCGACCGGGACGGGAGCGCCGGGCGCGACGGCGGCACAGGACGTCGCGACGGCGGGTCCGGCGTCGACGGTGGGAGGCTCGACATCGACGCGGGGCCGCCGCCGACGGTGCGCTGCGATCCGCCGCCGCTCGCCGACGTCGCCTCGCCGGACGCGGTGGTCGGCGACGGCACGGCCGCGAGCTGCACCGAGGCCGAGCTCCGCAGCGCGGCGGCGGCCGGCGGGACCATCGTGTTCGACTGCGGCCCCGATCCGCTCACGATCGTCGTGACGTCGCAGATCGTGTTCACCGAGGAGTCGGTGGTCGACGGCGGCGGCCTCGTCACGCTGAGCGGAGGCAACACGACGCGCATCCTCTATCTCGACAGCGGCTATGACACGCCGACCCCGCGCCTCACCGTGCAGCGCCTCCGCTTCATCGATGGCGCGAGCCAGCCCGGGGGTGAGGACACCGCGGTGGGAGGCGGCGCGATCTACCGCGACGGAGGGAGCCTCACGGTGCTCGACTGCACGTTCGAGCACAACCGCGCCCCGTCGCCGGGCCAAGACATCGCGGGCGGCGCGATCTACGGCTTCGGCGGGGGCGACACGATCATCTCGGGGAGCATCTTCCTCGACAACCAGGCGAGCGACGGCGGCGCGGTCGGGAGCCTCAACGGGGACCTCACGATCGTGAACAGCACGTTGACGAACAACGCGGCCACCGGCACGGACGGCAACCCGGGCAACGGCGGCGCGGGCGGCGCCGTCTACATGGACGGCCGCGACGAGGTGACGACGCTCTGCGGCGTGACCATCGCGAACAACACCGCGGGCGCGATCGGCGGTGGCTTCTTCCGCGTGTCGAACGACGACTCCGGCTCGTTCGTGATGGATCGCAGCACCGTCGACGCGAACCGCGTGACCCGCACGGACGAAGGCAACGCGGGTGGCCTCTATCTCCAGGGGCTCGCGCTCACCGTCACGAACAGCACGATCTCGCGCAACGAGGCTTTCTATAATGGCGGGATCTGGATCAACACGTGCACGGTCGAGATGACGAACGTGACGATCGCGGAGAACGTCGCGTTCGGGAGCAACGGCGGCGGGGTGTGGCTCGGGCACACGCCGACCGGGACCATGCGGAACTGTACGATCGCGAACAACCGATCGACGGCCGACGGACAGGTCGCGGGCGGCATCTTCGGCGACGGTCTCACCCTCGTGAACACCATCGTCGCCAACAACACGGCGATGTACACGCCGACGTGCGATAGCCGACGCAGCGACGGGAGCGGCAACCTGCAGTTCCCGGACAGCGCGCTCTGCACCGAGAGCCCGCTCGTCGAGGATCCGATGCTCGACGCGCTCGGCGATCACGGCGGGGACACCGAGACGATGGCGCCGTCCGCGTCGAGCCCCGCCCGCGGCCTCGGCACGGGCTGTCCGCCGACCGACCAGCGTGGCGAGCCGCGCGGTGAGCCCTGCACCGCCGGCGCGGTCGAGGCGCCATGAGGGTCGAGCGCCATGAGGGTCGAGCGCCGTGAGGGACGAGCGCCGTGAGCGTCGAGTGCTCGCTGAGAGGCGAGGTGTCGTGAGGAAGTCCTGCGCTCAGCCCGCAGCGACGGCGTCGCCCGCCGCGTCATCGGTGAGCTCGGCGCAGCGCTCGTAGAGGCGCGTCGCCAACCCATCGTCGAGCACCGCGGGCGGCAGGCCGCCGAGCTCGCGCTTCCAGTCGCCGAACATGCTGCCGAACACCTTTCCTCGGACGAGCTCCGGATCGGCCTCCGTCGCGAGCCACAGCGGCGTGCGCGCGCCCTCGGCCGGCGTGCGCATGAACGGGCGGAAGAGGATGGAGACGAGCTGCATGCGGCCGGGGAGGGCGCGCATGCCTTCCGTGTTGACGAGGCCGGGGATCGCCGCCGTCGCCAAGATGCCCTGGCTCGCGAGCCGCTCGCCCCACGCGCGGGTGAGCAGCGCGCACGCGTTCTTCGACTGCGTGTACGCGAGCCACCCGTCGAACTTGCCGCGCGCGCTCTCGAGATCGTCGATGTCGAAGTTCGGTCGGCCGCCGCCGTAGAAGCTCACCACGCGCCCGCCGGCGCGCGCGAGCGCGGGCGTGAGCCGCCGCGTGAGGAGGAACGGCGCGAGCACGTTCGTCGCGAACGCCTCCTCGTGGCCGTCGATCACCTTGCGCTCGTGCGGGATCGACGCCGCGTTGTTGATCAGCGCGTCGATGCGATCGAACGAGTCCGCGATCTCGTCGGCCGCACGTCGCACGTCGCGCTGTCGCGAAAGATCCGCGATCACCACGCGCGCTTCACCGCCCGCCGCGCGTGCCTCCTCGGCCGCCGCCTCGGTCTTGGCCGCGTTGCGCCCGACCAGCACCACCGACCAGCCCGCACGGCCGAGACCCTTCGCGATCTCTTTGCCGATCCCGCCGCTGGCGCCGGTGACGACGCCGACCTTCGCTCCCCCATCGGTCATGCGCACAGACCTCGCGCCGGCGCGCCCTGTGCGCAACCCCGTATTCGTGAAGTATCGCGAAGCCCGCGGATCAGATGAGGATGACCGCGTCGCACGGGAAGCTCGCGGTCAGCCGCGAGCCGGGCGTCCCCAGCAGCGCATCGCAGGCCGCCCCTTGCAGCTCGATGTGCGTCTCGTCGACGAGCTGCCAGCCGTTCGGGTCGCCGCAGGTGAGCGCGGCCCCGTTGAGCTGGACGGTGCCCATGCACGCGAGCTCGGGCACGACGCGACCGTTGAGCTCGACGGTGCACGAGAGCGTGCCGCCGATGATCGTTTGGAGCGAAGCGCGGAGCCCCGCCGTATCCGACGGCGCATACGAGGTCGCCGGCGGGGTGGTGTCGGGCGGCTGACCGATGCCGGCGTTGGCCACCTGATCGAGGTGCGCTTGGAGCGCGGTGTCGGTGCCCGCGAGGCTGATCACGTAGGTGCGGATCCCGGCGGTGAACGCGCGCTGCGCCTGCGCGATCACCTGCGGCTCCGCCGTGGCGGTCGACGACATGCTGCACTCGTTCGGCTGCCCGTCCGTCGCGAGGATGAAGATCACCGGGTCGGGCGGCGGCGACGCGAGCACCTGATCGAGCACCTGCTCCATCGCGAGGTGGGTCGGCGTCCACCGGATCGGCGACGCCGCGTCGTAGGCCATCTTGATCTGCGGATACGCGCCCGTCGTCACGCTGCTGAGCGGGTCGGGCACGTTGGTGAGGATCGGACACATGCTGTCCTCGCCGCTGTAGAGGGCGAGCCCGAAGCGCACCTGGTCTTGCAGATCGAACACCAGCCCCGTCGCCCCTGGCCCCGTGCCGCTCGCTCCTGCCACCCCGTTCGGTCCGACGAGCGCGTCCTCGAGCGCTTCCCAGCGGGTGACCCCGCGCGTCAAGTTGTTGGTCTCCATACTGAGTGACTGGTCCACGATCAGGATCACGCTCGGGATCACCTGCATCGCTTCGAGGTCGACGTCCGCGCAGATCACGTTCGCGTCGCGGCCCGGCGCGTCCGGCCGCGGCCCTCCGTCGGAGACGGTGTCGACGCAGCGCCCTTCGTTGGTGCAGCGCTGCCCGCCGGGGCAGTCGGGGTCCGTCAGGCAATCTGCCGTGCAGCTCCCACCCTCGCAGTAGTAACCGGCGGGGCAGGGCGAGAGCGAGTCGCATGCCATCCCGCACTCCTCCGGCGCGTCGGCCATCTCGCACGGGCTCTGGCCGGCGCAGTCGCAGCCGGCGAGACCCGACGCGGCGAGGAGCGATCCCGAGACCAGCGCGAACAGCGAGCGCGACATCCGAGCCTCCAGCCCCTTGAGGGCCCCATCAAGGTACGCCCAACCTGCGGTTCGATGAAGGTCTTCAGGTGCGGGGAGATCCCTGACAGCTCGCGCAGTAATACGTGGAGCGCGCCCGCTCGCCCTGACGCTTCATCGCGATGCGCTCACCGCATTTGAAGCAGTCCTCGCCCGAGCGTCGATACACCCAGAGCGGCGCGCCCGAGCCCCGCCGGCGCGTCGCGCGGATCGGCACGTGGAGGTTGCGTCGAAGCTGGCGCCGGGCCTCGCGCAGGAGCGCGCGCAGCGCGTCGTCGTCGTGGTCGGCCACGCGCGAGAACGGATCCATCCGCCGGAGGAACAGGACCTCGGACTTGTAGACGTTGCCGATCCCGGCCACGAGGTCCTGTCGCAGCAGCGCCTCGCCGAGCGGCAAGCTCCCGTGCTCGCGCAGCCGGCGGAGCGCCTCCTCGAGATCGACGTCGGGCGCGAGGAGGTCGGGCCCGAGGCGGGCCACCTCGTCCGGTACCCGCCCCGCGCGCACCAGCTCGCAGACGGGTGCATCGACGCAGACCACGAGGTGTCGCTCCGTCTCGAGCTGCGCGACGCGGCGCCCGCCGACGCGCCGCGGCCACCCCACCGGCCGCACGAGCCAGCGCCCGTTCATCCGCATGTGGGTGTGGAGCGCGCGCCCGTCGTCGAACGTGATCAGGAGGTGCTTGCCGCGCGCCTCCACCGACGTGACCACACGGTCCGCGAGCCGGGCGTCCATCAGCTCGGCGAGGTCGCTGTACCAACGCACGATCCGTTGCCCGACCAGCGCCGCCGAGAGGCGCTCCGCCGCGCGATGGATGGTGTCGCCCTCCGGCACGCCGCGAAGCATAGCGACGTCGCGGCGGCTGGCTGGGGACTTCGTCGCCCGGAAGGACCGAAGGGAGAAGGTCGCGAGAGCCGTTCGTGTCCGCGAACCGCGCTGGATCCTCCGCGCCCGAGCGGGTAGGACTCCTCCCGCGATGGATGCACCGGCGAAGCCGCCGCGCCGCTTTCGGCGGCGGGGCATCGCTCCGCGGCGCCTCTACGAGCAGGTCCAGGGGACCGCGGCGTGGGCGCTCGAGGAGGGCGCATCGGCCGAGTCGTGGCGCGCGATCCTGAACGACGCCGAGACCGTCGAGCCGTACTGGCGCGAGAGCGCGGCGCGCGTCGACTACCTGCGCGTCATGCTCGCGGCGCACTTCACGACCGTCGCGACGCTCGTCCCGACCGACGTCGACACGCACATCCGCCACCACCTCTGGCAGGAGATCGAGACGCGCCACGACCTCGAGGAGGCGCTCCTCGCGGTCGACGAGGCCGCCACGTGGAACCCGCGCGCCGTCTCCGCGCGCGTCGTCCACGTCGAGGGCGTCGGCGACGTCAGCGGACACGCGGGCGAGTGGTTCTCGGTGCGCGCCGGCGCGCTCGGTCGCGCGCTGTTGCTCGAGGCCGACGACGCGGTCGAGCGGCTCATCGCCGCGATCGACGCCGAGCTCGATCGCGAGGCGCGCGCGTTCGCCATCGCGCGGGCCTCCGGCGATCTCGTGCTCGCCCTCAGCGTGGCGACGATCAGCGCGCACAACTGCGGCGATCTCTCGCGCGTCGTCGAGGCGTGGCACCGCAACACGCCGCACAAAGGCGAGCTGGTGCGACGCTTCGCGAAGCTCGGACACGAGGACGCGTCGCGCTACGGCGGCGAGCACCACCTCGCGGGTCACGTGAACAAGGAGGTCATGGCGAGCGAGAACCATCGCAACCTCCCGCTCCGCGACGCGCGCTGCCTGCGCAAGGACCGCTCGCTGATCGTGCCGATCGGACCCTTCTTCGACGCGTGGGGCGAGATGCTCGGGGCGACGCCGCTGCTCGACGAGCGCGATCGCGGCGAGGCGCTGGCGGCGCTCCTCCACGGCGTGTTCCGAAGCGTCGATCGCTGGGGCTACCACCGCGCGATCGCGGGCCTGCATCGCACGTCACCCGGTGGTCTCGAGCGCCTCGTCCCTCACCTGCCGGCGCGCTTCCGCTCGCTCGCGCGTAAAGGAACCGTGCGTGATGCGCTCCGCGTGAGCGAGCCGCACTTCCTCGCGCGGATGGACAAGGTGTGGCGCGACGCGCTCGCGACGTATCCCGGTCGCTCCGACGCGTGAGGCGGCGCCGACACCTCGCGCGTCTCCGGCGTTGCGAGCGACGCGCGCGTCGGCCTAGCCTGCTCCATGCGCGCACGACTCACGCTCGGGCTCTTCCTGCTCCTCGGCGGCTGTGACGACGGATCGACGAACGACGGCGGAGTAGGGCGCGACGCGACCACCCCGGCCGGCGACGCCGGACCGCCCGCCGCGCCGAGCCTCGCGAGCTTCACCGCGTCGCCGGCGAGCGTCCCGATGGGACGGCCCACCCGCGTCACGTGGACGTGGACCTACGACGCGCCGCCCGTGCCCGAGCCCGACTGCACGATCGATCCGAGCGTCGGCGCGGTGACGAACGGCGACGGAACGAGCGTCACGCTCGACGCCGACACGACGTTCACGCTCACGTGCGCCAACGCGTCGGGGTCCGACACCGCGACCACGAGCGTGACGGTCGGCGCGAGCACGCTCCTCACCCCGGACCGCCTTCCGCCGCCGGGAACCTGGGAGAGCGCGGGCGTCGAAGGAGGCATCCCTCTGCGCACCACGATCTGCGCCACCGTGACCGACGCGCCGTACAACGCCGACGACAGCGGCGGCGCGAGCGCGGTCGACGCGATCCAGCGCGCGATCGACGACTGTGGAGACGAGGAAGTCGTCTTCGTGCCCGCCGGCACCTATCGCATCGACGGCGAGCTGCGGCTCCACAGCGGGGTCACGCTCCGCGGCGCGGGCGCCGACACGCGCTTCGACGTGCGGGGCAACCGCGCCGTCCGCATGGGCGGCCTCGGCCCCTGGCCGCCGCCCAAGGCGAACGACGGCTACCGCGCCCCGATCACGGGCGGCGCCACGCGCGGCAGCACGACGGTGATGCTGGGAGACACCTCGGGCATCGCCGTCGATCGCATGGTGATGATCGACGAGCTCGACGATCCCGATCTCGTGTGGACGCGCGACGACTCACCCGGCCGCTACCGCGCCTCGATGCACATGGTCGAGTCGGTCACCGCGAACAGCGTCACGTTCCGCCCCGCGCTCGCGGTCGACTTCACGCGCTCGCCGCAGATCAGCTGGTTCCCCGATCTGATCGAGCGCGCCGGCGTCGAGGACATCCACTTCGTCGGCACCGGCTCGACGCCCGACGAGTTCATCCACGTCGAGTCCGCCTGGAACGTCTGGGTGAGCGGCTGCGAGCTCGAGAACATGCCGGCCAAGTCGATCCTCATCGGCTGGTCCGGCCACGTCGAGATCCGTCACAACTACTTGCACGACCAGGCCAACGGCGGCCCCAACTCCGAGGGCATCGATCTCTTGGCCGACACCAACTGGAGCCTCATCGTCGACAACGTGTGCGTCGCGGCCGGCTTTCCGCAGATCAACATCGGCGACGCGGGCGCCAACCCGTTCTACTCCGGCGGCTTCGGCAACGTCATCGCCTACAACTACGCGGTCGACGCGTACTACACCGACCCGCCCGACTCGCCCGACGCGGGCAAGATGCCTTCCGACATCGGCACGAACCACAGCCCGCACACCATGTACAACCTCGTCGAAGGCAACTTCGTCGGCAAGTTCGGCAGCGACGGCTACCACGGCAGCGGCTCGCACTCGCTCTTCTTCCGCAACGTGGCGACCGGCACCACCCGCTGGACGGGCGTGAGCAACCGCCTCGCGATCCAGATCGACCGACGCAACACGTATTACTCCCTCGTCGGCAACGTGTTCGGCGTGGCGAGCGCCGCTGCGGATCACGAGTACGCGGACGAGAGCGGCTGGTCCGGCTCCGCCATCTATCGCCTCGGCTTCCCCGACGTCGGCAACGACGGCTTCTCCGGCATGTATCCGCCCACCGACCTCGTCCACGGCGACGGCGGCCCGCGCGACCTCTACGTGCTCCGCGACGACACCGAGCACGGCACCACGCTCATCGAAGGCAACTGGTGCTCGGCCACCGGCGAAGTGGACTGGACCGTCGATCCCGAGCCGCTCCCCGACAGCTACTTCCTCACCGAGCGCCCCGCGTGGTTCGGCTCGCTCGCCTGGCCGCCCGTCTCACCGGACGCGCCGTCCGCCGACCCGACGATCATCCCCGCCGGCTACCGCTACGTGAACGGCAGCGAGCCGTAGCGCACCTGCGCTGCGACGTCGACACCTCGAGCCGCCATGGACGAGCGCGACATCGGCCGACCGCTCCGCTATCGTAGGCGCCAATGCGGGGCTGCGGCTGGTTCGTGGTTGCGGTGCTGCTCGTGGGTTGCCCAAGCCCGATCACGCCGGGGTCCCCATGCGAGCGATCGAGCCAATGCGACGCCCCGCTCGTATGCAGCGCGGGACGTTGTCGCGAGGAGTGCGTCGATCAGCGTGACTGTCCGCTGGGCGCGCGCTGCGTCGCCGGCAACGACGGGCTCGGGGTGTGCACGCTCCCCCAAGATCGCTGCTCGGACGCCGAGCCCTGTCCCGAGGATCTCGAGTGTCGGCGCGCGCTCTGTTACGACGCGTGCCCGAGCGGCACCTGTCCGGTCGGCGGCGTATGCGTCGATGGCGTGTGCGAGCGGCCCGGCGCTCTCCCGGACGCCGGGAGGGACGATGCGGGGGCCGACGACGCCGCGATGAGCGTCGACGCGGGCCTGGACGCGGACGCGGGCACGGCGTTCCCCGAGCACCGCGTGTGTCGAACGGACGCCGAGTGCGATGCGGGGATGATCTGCGGCCGGTACACCGACGCGGACTACGTCTGTCGCCGACCTTGCTCGACACAGCCCGATTGCGCGCAGGGCAACACGTCCTCGGTGTGCGCCCGGTTCACCGGCGTCGATCTCAGCGTCGTGACCATGTGCTCGATCCCCTGCGAGCTCTTCGGCCCCGAGGGCGAGGACGGCTGTCCAGACGGCGAGACGTGCGATGCGCTCGAGCTCTTCACGGATGGTCCCGCCGTCGTGGGCGTAGACTGTCGCTTCATCGGACCCGCTCGCTCGACGCAGGGCGAGCCCTGCGCGCTGGCGGGCGGCTACGATCCCACCGTGTGTGCGCCCGGATATGATTGCGACGGACCCGGCCCCGCCTTCGTGTGTGAGCAGCTCTGCACGGTCGGAGGGACCTACGGCGACCCGTGCCCATCCGGTACGAGCTGCGCGAACCTCTTCCCCGCGCTCCCGGTGCGCTTCCGCGGCGCGACGGTCGGAACGTGCACGTCGGGTTGACGTGAGGATCAGAACGCGCCCGCGACCCCGAGATATCCCGGTCCGATCACCGGGGTGAGCCGCGCGCCGGCCGCGCGATCGATCTGCTCCTCCGATGGGCTGAGCCCGACCAGCGCGGCGCCGAGGATCATGCCGACCGCCCCGACGGAAGTGAGCGCGATGCTGGTGCCGAGCAACGCGTAGTACGCGGCCTGATCGCGGTTGTACTCGGCGACGAACTGATCCGAGTCGCCAGCGTAGCCGCGCATCGTCAGTCGACCGCGGCACTCGATCTCGCCGCCGATCGGATCCGCACACACCTGCGCGTCGGCCGCGCGCTCATCGAGGCTCGGGAGCAGGCCGGCCAGGTCGTAGGCCAGCACCGGCACGCCGGCGGCCACGAACGTGGCACCCGCCACCAGCGTGACGACGCCGATGACCGTCTGCTCGCCCGCGCCCGCTATACGCGCCGCGCGCGCTTCTGGCGTCCACGCGTACTCGGGCGTGAGGCTGAGCCCTCGCCCGGCCGGCACGTCCACTCGCTGCGCGATCGGCTCTCGGTCCGCCACGCGCAGCTCGATGTCGTGGAGCCCGACCGGCACCGTCAGCGTGTCGTGCGTATCGACTTCGTCGCCATCGACGCGGAGGGTCGCGGAGGTGCGCGGGATCGCGATGCGGAGCGGCGCGCGGCTGTCGGGCGGCGCGGTCTCGTCGGGACGCGCCTCGATGCGAACCAGCGCCTCGCTGCCGTTCGCGACTCGCACGAGCTGCGCATGCGGCGCGTACCCGTCGCGTCGACCCTCGATGCGGTGCTCCCCTTCGCTCACCGGCACCGTCGCGTCGAGCGGGGTGAGCCCGAGCGATACGCCGTCCACGAGGACCTCGACGCCGGGGACGCGACTCCCGATGCGCAGGCTGGCCCCGCGGCTGCCGCTCTGAACGAGCACGAGCTGCGCGCGGTACGTCGCGCCGCCTGCGACGCGGAAGCGGTGACGCAACGCCTCGTAGCCCGGCGCCTGTACGCTCACCACGTGCTCGCCCGCGCTCACGCGTAGCGGCTCCTCCCGTGACGCCGCTCTGCGCTCGACGTCGTCGACGAACACGCGGGCCTGCGGAGCGTCGAGCTCGATGACCAAACGACCGATACGAGCGCGCTGCGTTCGCAACGCCGCTTGCGCTTCAGCGCGGACCTCCGCGTCCACGTCGGTCGCCTCGCGGAGGAATCGTTCGAGCGCGTCGACCGCCTCCACCGAGCGTCCGAGCTCCGCGTGGAGCTGCCCGATGTTGAAGAGGATCCGCGCGTTCGCGCTCAAACGATGCGCCTCTTCGAACTCGCTGAGCGCTTCGAGGAGGCGGCCCTCATCGAAGAGGTCCACTCCGCGCTGGAAGTGCGTCCGCGCCTCCGCCTCGCCCCGCCCGTCCTGCGCGCGCGCGGGACCCGCGGCGAATGCGAGAAGGAACACGAGTTGCGTCCACCACGCGCGCCTGGGGCATCGCCTACGGCGGACCACGCGAGAACTCTATGTCATCTCCAAACGTCGCGGAGGATCTTCGTGGGCCGCCGTCGACCCGTTGGTTCGGTGCGCGGATCGCTCCGCGGCGACCCGCGGCGCGCCGTCGGCGTGGCGCGCGGCGTCGTCACCACCGGTGCCCGAGCTGGCTCCTCGGAGGGCTCCGCCGGTGGGTCGGAGCGGTCGGTGAAGTCCGGCCGCACCCCTTCGACCGGCGGGTTCGACCCAGGGTCCGCCGGCGCCATCGGCACAGGCCTCGACCTCGGCGTCGATCTCGGCGTCGGTATCGGCACCGGCTCCGGCTCGACGGGTACCTCCGCGACGTCGGTCTCCGGTGGCGCGCCGAATCCCCCCGCGAGAAGCGCAAAGACGCCGAGCGTCGCCGTGAGCAACACGACGACTCCGATGAGCGGGACCCATCCCGGGACGCGGCGGCCGCTCGACGGTGGCGCGGCGGCGCGCTCGCCTTCGGCGTGCTCGGCGTACAGCGTGACCGCTTCGCCACTCACCCGGCGTGGAGGCGCGGTGATCGACGCGGCATCCGCGGAGCTCGATCCGAGCGCGGGGGACGCCGTATCGAGGAAGGGCGCGAGCTCCTCGAGCAATGCTCGCGCGCTCGGCGGTCGCGCGTCCGGCTCGCGATGCATGGCCCGCTCGACGAGGTGGGCGAGCCCGGAGGGGAGGTGCGGGGCCAGCGTCTCGAGCGCAACGTAGCGTCCGGTGTGGATGTCGAGGACGAGCCGCGACATGTTGGGGGCATCGTAAGGGAGCCGGCCGGAGAGCGCCTCGTAGAGCATCACGCCGACCGAGTACAGGTCGCTTCGCCGGTCGACGTTCTTCGCGCCCGTGGCCTGTTCGGGCGACATGTAGAACGGCGTGCCCATCACCGAGTGATCGCCGGTGAGCGTCCCCTCGAACGGCTGGTCCTCCCGAGCCAACCGGAACTTCGAGATGCCGAAGTCGAGGATCTTCACCACGTCGGCGCCGTCCTCGCCGACCATGACGAACACATTCTCGGGCTTGATGTCCCGGTGCACGATGCCCGCCTCGTGCGCTACGGAGAGGCCCTCGAGCACCTGCGTCACGATCCCGAGCACGCGGCGGACGTCCATGGTCGTGGGGGCGTCGTTCAGGAGATCGGCGAACGTCGATCCCCTCAGCAGCTCCATGAGCACGTAGGGCGAACCGTCCTCGAGCTGCCCCGCATCGAACGTCTCGACCACGTGCGCGGACCGCAGCGTCCCCGCGACGCCCGCCTCGCGGATGAATCGGATCACCGTCTCCTCGGACTCGGCGAGCCCCGTGTGCAGCACCTTCAGCGCACGGTGGTGCCGGGTGAGGAGGTGTTCCACCTCGTACACCACGCCCATCCCGCCTTCGCCGAGCCGCGCGATCACGCGCAGCTTCCCCAGCAGCGTCTGTCCGACCAGGTCGCCGGTCCGGCGATTCTCCGCGGATACTCCCGTCACCGACCCCTGCCCTCGTGAGCGTGGCGACCCGTGCTCCGCCCCGAATCCGTTCCGCCTCTCGGGTGGAAACAGTAGCCGATCCATCGCGGCGGGTCTGTACCGTTCGGAGTCGCGTCGAGCTCCGCCCCGCTCGCGCACCGGTGGCGCGGACCGCGGAGGCGCGCCGCGTTCCTGGGCGATCTCGAGTGGTTCACCGCCGGGCCGCACCCCGCCGGTCGAGAGCCGAGCCGCCTCGCTTGCGATATGCTCGCTCTCGTGTCGCGGCTCCGCTCGGTCGCGTTCGCGCTCGCGTGCCTCGGATGTGGTGGCTAGCTCGATATCGTCGTCGACCTCAAGACGGACTTCGTCCCCGTCGCCGAGCTCGCGACCGCGGAAGCCGTTTTGCTCTACGGCGAGCGCGAGTTTGCTCGACGGCGAGCGCGAGCTCGATCGGCGGCGCTGGGACGCGCGTGTCGGTGCCGACCTCGTCAGAGGGCGCGCGTATCGCCGACTTCGGCTCCCTCCCTCCCGGGGCGCATCGGCTCCGCGTCACCTTGCTCGCTTCGAGCGGCGAGCTCGTCGTCACACGCGACGCAGAGGTGGAGCTCTCTTTCTCGCTCGCGCTGACCATCGCCGTCTCCAAGAGCTGCGCCTCGATCGCGTGCCCCGGCGTGGACGACCCGCCGAGCGCCACCACCTGCTTCGCCGGCCGCTGCGTCGACCCGTCGTGCAGCGGGCCGGCGTGCGGTGCGCCCGAGTGCACCTCGGACACCGAATGCACGGCGGCCCCCTCGTCGGTGCGGGTGTACCTCGCGTCGGAGCCGGTCGACATGCGTCGCGGGCACGACGGGCTGTTCGCGATCGTGAAGAGCTGGGCGCTCGACCCGTTCAGCGGCGATCTGTTCGCGTTCGGGGCAAGCGCCGCGACCGCGTCAAGATCCTGGTCTGGCATCGAGGTGGGTCCTGTTGCTCTACAAGCGGCTCGAGAAGGGGCGCTTCCGGATCCCGCACGTCGTAGACGGCAGCAGCGAGCCCGCCGTCACCCTCGTGAGCCGCCTCGCGCCCGGTCGGAGGGCCGCCCAAGGGCCCCAGAAGAGCTCCTCCGGATCCGGAGGCCGTAGCCGTGCGGTGGTCGATGAGTAGCGCCGTGCGGGTCCGAGCGTTCCATCGCCACGATCGAAGGTCGCGATGTGCCGCGCGATGATCTCCGCGTCGAGTCTCTCGCTCGGCACCTCACCGTACAAGTGTGCGTACCCGACTCCGAGCCCGAGCGGACTCGACTCACTCAGGGGGTCGTCGACGTACCCGTAGAGGTAATTGCCGGCAATGACGCCCAGAGGATTCGGCGACAGATAGCTGCCCGTCCCTGGGTCGTAGACCCGCAACCACGAGTGCAGGAGACCGGTCTCGGGGTCGCGCCAGTGTCCGGCGAAGTGCCATCCGCAGCGGGTGCGTGCGAGATCCGGCTCGAGCTGACCATAGAGGTCGATCACGCCGCGCCATGCGAGTCCACCTCGCTCGTCGAAGAGCTCGGTCGGTGCGCCGCAAGTGTCGGTGATGATCGCATGTGCACCATCCTCACCCAACTTGACGAGGAGTTGGGAGCCTTCGCGAAGCCAGAACGTTTCCTTGCCATCGGTGCGCTCGATCAATACGCAGAGACCGTCCCAAACAAGCTCGGTCGACCTGACGGTCTCCCAGACCTCGCCCACGCCCTCGAGCATCTGTTTCGTCTCGTGACGTCGGGAGACGAGCCGGCCGATTCCATCATAGTCGTACGCGATACGTGACCCGTCGCTCCGCTCGACCAGGGTCAGGCGGCCAGCGCCGTCCCATCGGTAGCGCGTCACCTCGTCCAGCGCGTTCCGCTGAGCGATGCGCCTCCCCGCGAGGTCGTACTCGTACGTGATGCCGTACGCCTCGACGAGTCGGCCATGCTCGTATCGGTGGTCGTCTCGCTCGAGGGTTCGGTAGACGCAGCCCACGTCGTCGAGGGCGCGGATGAGCCCGCCGACTTGGAAGAGTCGGCCGCGAGCGTCGTGCCGGAGCAAGCGTGGGCCGCGGTCGGTGTCGACGATGCGGGACGGTCGATCGGCTCCGGCGTAGGCGAAGCTGATCGCGTTCGAGACGCGGCCCTGGTGGCGCAGCTCCCGCTGCGTGACCCGGCCGCGCGCGTCGTGCGCAAAGACGACTTCTACGTCACCCGGCAAGCGGCGGGCGACTCCTCTGCCGGCGCGGTCGAGCACGAAGGCCTGCTCGTGCGAGCCTCCGCGCGCGCGCGCGATGAGCTTGGTAAGACGTCCAGCGGTGTCGCGATCGAACCGCACATCGAGAGGCCCCGCCTGAAGCCGCACACGGAATCCAGATGCGCCGTACTCCGACTGGACGACACCCGCCTCGGAGGTCTCTCGCGTTACGCGGCCCGCCGAGTCGCGAGAGAGGGCCAGCACACGATCGGCATCTTGTGCGCGCGCAAGTCGGCCCGCGGCCGTGTATGCGAACCGTTGAAACGTGTCGTCCGAATGCTCGATCGCTGTCGGGCGTCCGGCGCCGTCTCGCTCGACGGTCGACCACGAACGACCGCACGAGGAGCGGACGATCGCGCCGGCCGCGTTGCGCTTTTGGTAGAGCACGAAGTGTCCCTGGCCGCGCTCTTCGATCACACGACCGGCGGCGTCCCGCTCGAGCTCCCACATGTCGAGTGCCTCGCTCTCGATGACGACCACATCGCCTTCCGCGTCGCGATGCAGCGCCGTTCGGCCGTTCCCCTTCTCGACCGCGAGGAGTCGGTCGCGCGAGTCGCGCTCGAGCCGTGTCTCGAAACCACCGTCGTGCTGCCGCGTGACGGCCCCGTCACGGCTGTAGGCGTAGGCAGCGCGCGAGTCGTCACTCCGGATCAGCCGATCGACTCGCCCGCTCGGATCGAACGCGATCCGTAGCATCGAGCCGTTCTCGTCACACACCTCCATCACTCGGCCAAGCGCGTCACGGTTTGCCTGCCGCGATGCCCCATCCAGGCGCAGAGCGCTGGGCGAGCCATCCGCCCCACCGCGCTCGATCCTCAACTCTCGGTCACCGTTGAGGCCGATGCGCTCGAGGGCGGCGTCACCGTCGTACGTGTACACGACGGCTCCGCCGTCCGCGGCCGTCACCGCGCTCAGCCTTGAGAGTGCATCCCAACGTTGCGACAGAGTGACCCCATCGGGGTCGGCGGACTCGAGGAACCTTCCGCGCTCGTCGTGGCTGACATTGAAAGAGTTGCCCGTTTCACTCCAGCCGGCGAGATGGCCGTCGCTGTCGTGCAAGAACGCGACGGAGCCAGCGACCGTTCGCACGTGGTGCAGCGTTCCTGTCGCGTCGTCCCTCTCGTACGCCGTCTCGTTGGCGAAGAAGTCGAGGGAACGGATGACCTCGTTGCGCGAGTCGAGCCGCTCCGTACGAGAATCGCCACGGGCGTTCGATAGGCCCACGACACGCGTGCTCGGGTTCCAAGACACCTCGCGACGATGCGGGGTTGTAGATGGATCGCCTGACGACTGCGCGATGCACCGGGAGTTCTCGTCGTACTCGAAGCGATCCGCGCCTCCGCCGTCCACGGCGCGTAGCGTGAGGAGGCCGCCCGACGCGTACGCGTATCGGGAAACCCGGCCGGCCGCGTCTACCGCCTCTTTGAGCTGTCCTGCCGCATCGTACGCGTATCTCGCGACCACCCGCTCGTCCGTCCGACCGTCGGGTGCGGGCGAGTGGACGTGAGTGAGTCGCCCCGTCGAGTCGTGCTCGAATCGAAGGCGGGCTTGGCCTCGAGCGAGCAATCGGTCGAG
>JBFWYI010000127.1:0-22450 GCA_050186575.1 Sandaracinaceae bacterium
CCTCCGTCGCGCCGTCCTCCGTCGCGCCGTCCTCCGTCGCGCCGTCCTCCGTCGCGCCGTCGCCGTAGACGTCTCCCTCGGGCGGACGCCCGCCTTCTTCGTTCGTGCCGCGCACCGAGAGGACGAACGCCACGACGTCGCGCGTGCGCTCCTCGCCGAGCTGCGGTCCCCACTCCGGCATCCCGGCGGAGCCGGCGATGAGCGCGCGATCGGCGCTGATGCCGCGGCGCACGCTCGTGTAGATCTCGACCGGCGATCCGCCGTGGAGCCACGCGGAGTCGGTGAGGTTCGGACCGATCAGCCCCTCGCCCCGCCCGCCGTGACATGCCGCGCAGGTGGTGGAGAACGTCTCCTGTCCGGCCGCTACCGCGCTCGGATCGGACGCGAGCGCGACCAGCGTCGCCTCGTCGGCCTCCGCGCTCTCCGTCTGCGACGCGACGTCCTCCGCGTACTGCTCCGACGTCGTCGGACCCATCTGGAACTCGTGATAGAAGAACCAGTACCCGATGCTGAACAGGATCGCGCCGTAGAACGTGATCAGCCACCAGGTCGGCAAGAAGTTATCCGCTTCTTCGATCCCGTCGTACTCGTGGATGATGTCGCCCTGGATCTCGTCGCGTCGCTTGACCTCACCCATGGCCCACCTCCTTCGCCTCGCCGGCGTCGCCCTCGAGCGCGAGGTGCGCCATCCGCTGCACGTGCCTGCGCTCGGAGCGCCACGCGCGGATGACCGCGACCGCGAACACGAGCGTGAACAGCACCATCGCGACGAGCGGTCCCGCCATCGCGGGGTTGTGACCGAAGAAGTCCCTCGCGAGCTCGCTCATCGTCCTACCTCCGTCGCGCGATCCATGGTCCCTGCGTGCGACACCTCGGCACCTTCGGCCGGCGCCGCGCCTTCGCTCTCCCAGCTCGACCGGTTGCGCCCGAGCCGCTCGAGGTACGCGATCAGCGCGACGAGCTGGCTGTCCTCGAGCGGCAGATCCACGCCGGCCGGCGGCCCATCCATCTCCACCCGGCTGTGCAGCGCGTCCGCGATGCTCCGCGCTTGTGCGTGTGCGTCAGACTCTCCGCCCAGCACCTGGGCGTCGCTGTACGGCACACCGAGCGTCTGGTTGACCGACAGCTTGCTCTGCGTGAGGTCCCACGCGACCGCCGTCGTTCGCAGGTGCGAGTAGGGCGGCATGATCGATCCGTCGGTCGTCGCCCGCGGGTCGAGCATGTGCTCGTAGTGCCAGATGGGTCCGCGGTTCATCGAGCTCTCTCGCGCGAGATCCGGACCCGTGCGTTTGCTGCCCCACTGGTAGGGGCGGTCCCACGCGCTGTCCTCGGCGAGCGAGATGCCGCCGGGGTAGCGCGCCGCCTCCCAGGTGAAGGGGCGGATCATCTGCGAGTGACAGTTGTAGCAACCCTCGCTGACGTACACGTCTCGGCCGTGGAGCTCGAGCGCGGTGTACGGCTGCATCTGGGTCGTCTGCTGATCCTGCGCCCCGACCACGATCGTCGGCACGAGCTCCGCGATGCCTCCGATGAGGATCGAGATGGTGACGAACACCGTGAAGATCAGCGCGCGCCCCTCGAGGAGCCGGTGCCAGTTGACCGTCTTCTCCTTCGCCGCCGCCTGGATCGCGATCGTGCCGAAGATCGCGACCACCATCGCGACCGCGATGGCGAGCGTGGAGGCGAGCTCGTTGAGGAACACCACCGCGCCGACGAGCACGCTCACCACCACGGAGAGCATCACGGGCGGGGAGAGCACGATGTCCTTCATCGGGACCTCGTCCTCGGCCTGCTCCTTCTCCACCACCTCGATCGTGGTCTCGACCGGCTTCTTGCCGCGCGCCGTCATGAAGAGGTTCCACGCGAGCAGGAGGAAGCCGATGAGGTAGAGGCTTCCGCCGACGAGCCGCGCCCAGTACATGGGGCGAATCGCGTTGACGGTCTCCATGAAGTTCGAATAGAGCAGTCCGCCGCCCTCGGCCTCGGCGCGCCACATCAGGCCCTGGGTCACGCCGCTCGTCCACATCGAGCCGACGTAGAGGAGGATCCCGATCGTCGCGATGTAGAAGTGGAAGTTCGCGGCGGGGCGGCTGTGCAGCTTGGTGCCGTAGAGCTTCGGGATGAGCCAGTAGAACATCCCGGCCGCCATCAGACCGTTCCAGCCGAGGCCGCCCGCGTGCACGTGGCCGATGATCCAGTCGGTGTAGTGCGCGAGCGAGCTGACCGAGCGGATCGAGAGCAGCGGGCCCTCGAACGTGGCCATCCCGTAGAACGTGACGCCCGCGGCGAAGAACTTGAGCACGGGGTCTTGCCGCAGCCGATCCCACGCGCCGCGCAGCGTCAACAAACCGTTCAGCATCCCACCCCAGCTGGGCGCCCAGAGCATGAGGCTGAACGTCATGCCGAGCGTCTGCGCCCACTCGGGGAGCGCGGTGTTGAGGAGGTGGTGCGGGCCGGCCCAGATGTAGAGGAAGACGAGGCCCCAGAAGTGGACGATCGACAGCCGGTAGCTGAACACCGGCCGGTTCGCCGCCTTCGGGAGGTAGTAGTACATGATCCCGAGGATCGGAGTGGTGAGGAAGAACGCGACCGCGTTGTGCCCGTACCACCACTGCACCAACGCGTCCTGGATGCCCGCGAAGATCGGATAGCTCGAGACGACGCTCGTCGGGATCGCGAGGTTGTTGACGACGTAGAGGACGGTGATCGTGATGATCGTCGCGATGTAGAACCAGATGGCGACGTAGAGGTGCTCCTCGTTCCGGTTCTTCAGCGTCAAGAAGAAGTTCGCGCCGAATGCGAGCCACACCACCGCGACGGCGATGTCGATCGGCCAGATGAGCTCCGCGTACTCCTTGCCCTGGGTGAGCCCGAGCGGGAGCGTGATCGCGGCGGCGACGATGATCGCCTGCCAACCCCAGAAGTGGAACCACGAGAGCTTGTCGCTCGCGAGCCGCGTCTTGAGGAGCCGTTGCGTCGAGTGATAGACGCCGGCGAACAACATGTTGCCGACGAACGCGAAGATGACCGCGTTCGTGTGCAGCGGGCGGAGGCGCCCGAACGTGAGCCATGGGCCCACGTTGGCTGGCCACCACGCGAGCTGGAGCGCGATCAGCGCGCCCACGAGCATCCCCACGATGCCCCAGCCGATCGACGCGGCGATGAAGTAGCGCGCGATCTTGTCGTCGTACGTTACGGTCTTCGTCTTCACTTCTCCGCTCCTTGGTCCTCGCCGTCCTCGGGCGAGCGAATTTGGTCCACCACGCGGTCGTCGCTGAGAGGCAGGAGCGCGAGGCGCTCGCCGTGCTCGTGCGCGCCGGACGTCACCGAGCGCACGAACCCCGCGAGGAACGCGCCTGCCAGCAGCAGGCTCACGAACAGCGTCAGAATCAGGGCTTCCACGTCGACCTCCTCGAACGGGCCGATCGAAGGCCGAGCGTCGCGACCGCGATGGTGACGATCGAGCTCGCCGGCATGAGTACGGCGGCCACCCACGGCTCGATGAGTCCCAGATAGGCGAGGGTCACCGCGCCTGCGTTGTAGAGCACCGCGATGGTCAAGATGACGTTCAGCACGCGACGCAACCGTCGCGCGTGATCGAACAGGGCGGCGATCGGCGCCACGCGCGAGCCGACGAAGTAGAAGTCGGTGCGCGCGGCCATGAACGGCGTCTCCACCGCGGGCGTGCCCGAGACCAGCGCGGCGTCGGCGGCGAGCGCGTCGTTGATCCCGTCTCCGACGAACAGCGTTCGATCGGGATCGTGCGCGCGGATCCACGACGCCTTGTCTTCCGAGGTGCATCCGCCGATCGCGTGGTCCTCGGGCAGCCCGAGCTCGCGCGCGAGCGCAGCGACCTTCTCGCCGGAGTCGCCGGAGAGCACGAAGACCTCGAGCCCAGCCTCGCGGAGCGCCGCGAGCTCTTCACGCACCGCGGGCCGCAGCGCCTCACGCGTGCGGAGGGCTGCGAGCGGCCGGGCGTCCTCCGAGAACACGAGGTCGATCGCCGGATCGAACGCGCGCTCCGGGCTCGCCCAGGCGGGGCGGCCGAGGCGATAGCGATGTCCGTCGCGCCAGAGCTCGAGACCGGACGAGGTGACCTCGTGGACGATCACGCCGGGGGTCAGCGCGCCGTCGAGGTGAGCGAGGATCGCGCGCGCTTTGGGGTGTGCGCTGCTCGCCGCGAGGTCGTAGAGCGCCGCGCGGGCCCTCCCGTCGAGGGGCTCGAGCGCGCTCGGATCGGCCAATCGCGGTGTGCCGGTCGTCAGGGTGCCGGTCTTGTCGAACACCGCGCGCCGGACGCCGCGCATGCGGCTCAGGAGGGAGGGCGAGCGCACGAACACGCCGGCCTGGCGCAGCGAGGCTTGCACGAGGTCGAACGCGAGAGGCGCCGCGATCCCGAACGCGCACGGACAGCTCACCACGAGCACCGCGGTGGTGACCGAGAGCGCGCTCGTGAGGTCGCCGATCACGATCCAGATCCCGAACGCGCCCGCCGCGGCGAGCAGCACGAGCGCGACGTAGACGCGGCCGAGGCGGTCGAACCACCGATCGCCGCGGTCGCGCTCGGGCGTGGTGAGGAGCTCGACGAGCGCGGAGTCGGCGAATCCGGTGAGGCAGCGCGCGCGCACCGCGACGGCGGACGCGAGGAACGCTCCCGCCGGGGCTCGCTCGCCGGCCTCGAACGCGCGCGGCTCGCTCTCGCCGTTGATCCAGTCGAGGCGAAGCTCGCACGCCGACTCGAGCGTGGCATCGACGGGGACGAGATCGCCCATCGCGAGGAGCAGCGCGTCGCCGCGCTCAAGCGAGGTGCACCGCACGAGCGCTGGCTTGTCCGCCTCGATTCGGCGCGCATAGAGGCCCTCGACGCCGTCGCTCGCGAGGAGGCGCGCGCGGTTCTGCGCGAGGATGCGCTCCTGCGTCCAGCGGCCGACCAACATGAGCGCGATGAAGATCGCGAGCGTGTCGAAGTAGTCGGCGCCGGCGTCCGCGAAGAACGAGTACGCCGACCCGGCGAAGGCGAGCCCGATGCCCACCGCGATCGGGAGATCCAAATGGACGACCCCACGGCGGAGCCCGCGCCACGCGGCGGTGAAGAACGGCGCGCCGCCGACGATCACGGTGACCGTCGCGAGCGCGAAGTCCACCTGGCGGAGCGCCTCGTACACGCGCCCCTCGGCGAGGCCGAAGTAGATCGCGAACGAGAGCATCATCGTGTGCAGCGCGAGCGCGAGCGAGATGCCCATGCGCACGGTCAGCCCGTCGACCTCGCGCGCGCGCTCCTTGAGCGAGGGGCCGGGCCGGTAGCCGATCTCTTCGAGCGTCCGCGCGAAGTCGCGCAGCGGGAACGAGCGATCGACGGTGAGCTCGACGGCGCCGCGCACCGGGTTGACGACGCAGCGCGCGCCGCCGGGCTGCCGCGCGAAGAGCTCGTCGACGACCCACACGCACGCCGCGCAGTGGATCCCCGCGAGGTCCATCCTCACACGGTGGAGGCCGTCGCTCGCCGCGAGCTCCGCCTCGAGCGGCTCGAGCCACTTCGTGTCGGACGCGCTCGCGTCGCCGACCGGGGTGGGTGACTCCGAGAGGAGCTCGTAGTAGCGATCGAGCCCGAGCTCGCCGAGTCGGCGGTGCACCCGCTCGCAGCCCGCGCAGCAGAACCCGTCGGCGTCGATCGCGCCGCGCGCGCCGCAGTGGATGCACGCGTCGACGACATGGGTCGAGGCACGTCGGTCCGCCGGGACGGGCGGACCGTCGCCATGAGCGACGAGCGGGTGGACGGGCTCCACGGCCGGACGCTCTGCATCGGGTGAGCCAATCGGCGCGGGATCGGATTTCTGGGCGCGAACGCGCGCTGCGACGCATCAGCTGCGAGCGTGGCGCGGGCTCGCGCAGCGGTTGCATCGCGGCGCAGAGACCTCGCGGCGCAGAGATCTCGCGGCGCAGAGACCTCGCGGCGCAGAGACCGCGGGACGAGTCAGCGCGGGACGCAGAGGACGGGGATCGGCGATCGACGCAGCGTGCGTTCCGCCACACTACCGAGCAGGAAGTGCCTCAAGCCCGCGCGTCCGTGCGTGCCCATCACGATCAACGACGCGTCGCGCTCCGCCGCCGCCGACACCAAGACGTGCGATGGCTCACCCGCGTGGAGCGTGAGCGGGAGGTCCTCGCCGAGCGCCGCCTTCGCGAGCCCGCGGAGCTCGTTCTCCACGCGCGCGCGCTCCGCCGGGTGCACCGGGGGAAACGGATCGGTCGGTCCGACCGGATCGGTGAGCGCGTACGGACCCTCGAGCGCGTGGACGAGCTCCAGCGTCGCGTCACAGCGATCCGCCATCGCGTGTGCGATGCGCAACGCGGCGCGCGCCTGCCCCGAGCCATCGAGCGCGACCAGCCACTTCGTCCCGCAGAGCGGCTTGTGGAGGCCCTCGTCGCGACCCCCGACGAGCACCGGCACGTGCGAGTGACGCACCAGGCGGTCCGCGGTGCTGCCGAGCAGCCACTCGCCGAGGTTCTCGCGCGTCGTCCGCACGGCGCCCGCGTGGCCGTGCGCGCCGACCGCGATCATCGACGCGTCCGCGCGATCCGCGTGCGCGAGCAACGCCTCGTAGGGCCGCCCGCCGACGAGGTGTGCCTCGACGTCGGAAGCCGTCTTGCCGGCTCGCTCCGCCGCGCGGCCGAGCCCGTCGCGCGCCGCGTCGCGCCGCTCCGCCAGCCGCTCGCGGAACACGCGCTCCGCCTCGTTGGTCGGTTCGCCGCTGTCGTCGAACGTCGCCGTCACGCACACGAGGTGGAGCGGGCGCCCGAGCGCGCGCGCGAGCTGCGCCGCGAGGTCGACGCTGGTCTCGCTCGCCGGCGAAAGGTCGGTACCGCAGACGATCGGTCCGCGTTCGTTCATGTCGTCCTCCTAGTGGCGCGCCAATCGAGACGCGGAGCCTACCGCGGCCGCGGCATCAGTGAGTCGGCGATCGGACGCGCGAACGGGAGCGCGGCCACCACGAGGAGCAGCCCGAGCAGCGGCGCCTCGTCGGACGCCAGCCCGGCCGGTCCGCTCGACGCGCCGAGCACGTCCCCGCCCGAGAAGAACAGCGCGAGCCCGGCCGCGCCGATCACGAGCAGGCCCCAGGTCCGGTCGCGCGCCAGGCCGATCGTCCCGAGGACCACCACCGCTCCGAACGCCAGCGGCACCCAGCGCGGCTCGAGGCCGAGGATCCCGCTCGCGGTGAGCCCGAGCGCCGGGATGAGCGCCACGCCCATCACCAACAGGCTGACGCTGGTGCGCGCGTGCGCCGCGTCGGGCCTCGCCAACAGCAGCGGCAACGGCGCGTGAAGGAGCACGAGGGCCCAGCGCACCACCTCGCCATCCAGCGTGGGGTGGGGCGCGGCGACGTCGATCGGCGAGACCTCGGGCATGAGCGCGGCCGCGGACCAGAACAACCCGAGGCCCATCCCGAGCCATCGCGCCCACGTCCGGTCGTAGGCGGCGCCGAGCGCGATGACGACGTGGGCGGCCGCGATCGTCCACGGCGCGACGGCGCCGCGCCAGCCCACCTCGATCGCGAGGTCGACGCCGAGCACGGCGAACGCGCCCGCGCCGACGGTGAGGACGAGCGCGGCGTAGCGGATTCTCGACATGGGACCACGATAGCCCCGGCAGGCGCGCAGGTCACTCCTCGGCGGACGGCTCCGTTCGACGTTTCCGACCCCGCCACATCGGCAAATCCGAATCGTCTCCCGGGCACCCGCTGCGTCCTTGTCGAACCCTTTGGCCGCTGATACCTCCTCTGCGTTGTTCGAGAAACCCTCACTCGCCGACGTGGAGCGCGCCCTCGAGCACGCGATCCGATGCGAAACGTATCTTGCGATGGGAGCAAACGCGGCACGTGCCTGATCGGGAGAGGCAAGCAGCCGAAGGGCTGGGCGGGCCGATGAAGCCGACGCGACCCGACGCCGGTGGCTCGCGCGGGCGAGACGCGCGCGACGCGGAGGTCGACGCCCTCGAGCGGGAGAGGCAAGCAGCCGGGGTGGCGCTCGCGCAACAGGCGCAGCTCACCGATCGCGTGTCGCGGCTCTATCTGATGAGCTCGGCGTTCAGCGGCGCGCTGACCCGCGAGCAGGTCGCGAGGTCGTTGGTCGCGCACGCGGCGGTGTTCGGCCCGACGAGCGGCGCGGGGGTCTACCTGCTCGCGGGCGACACGCTGGAGCTGGAGGCGGGCCTCGGGATCGACGAAGCGTGGACGCGCATCCCGCTGTCGCGGCACTCACCGGCGAGCGCGGCGGTCAAGTCGCGCATGGTCATCAGCGTGGCCTCGACGGGACAGCTGCACGACGAGTACGGGATCAAGGTCGAGCGCGAGACGCCGCAACAGTGGATCGTCGCGCCGCTCGTCACCGACACCGAGGTGCTGGGCGTGATCGCATTGCGCTTCAACGCGGGTGAGCAGCCACTCGGTCAGGAGATCGACTTCGTGCGGCTCGGCGCCGAGCTCGCGACCCAGGCGTTCGAGCGCGCGCGCATGTACGACGCGATGGCGCGCAAGGCGGAGTTCGAGCATCGGCTCCTCGCGACGGTCGGGCACGACCTCCGGACTCCGCTCAGCGCGATCTTCAGCGCCACGCACATCCTCAAGATGAAGTATCCCGAGGAGCCCGTCCTCGAGCGGCTGAAGCGGAGCGGCGAACGGATGGCCGAGCTCATCGAGGACATCATGGGACGCAGCGCCGCGATCTCGATCCCGCCGGCTGCGCCGACCCCGGTCGACCTCGCCGACGCGGTCGGAGACGCGGTGCAGGAGCTTCGGGCGGCGTTCCCGAGCCACGAGATCCGTCTCCGGTCGAGCGAGGCGACGGACGCGTACCTGAATCCGTCGCGCGTCACCCAAGCCCTGACCAACCTCGTGCGCAACGCGGTCGAGCACGGCGCCCCCGATCGCCCCGTCACCGTGACGCTCGAAGGGACGAGCTCGCATGTCACGTTGTCGGTGCACAACGAGGGGCCGCCGATCGAGCGCGACGCCGTCAGCTCGCTGTTCGATCCGTTCCGGCGCGGGCGCCTGGCCGGCGGGCGCGGCTCGGGGCTGGGCCTCTTCATCGTGCACGAGCTGGTGACCGGCCTCGGCGGGCGCGTCACGGTGGAGTCCGACGAAGCGGGCACCCGCTTCACCCTCGAGCTGCCGCGTAGGCCGAAGCCGTGCGCGACCCCACGCTGAGCGGTCCGCTCGCGGCTCACTCCTCCTCGAACGCGCCGCCGTACTCGCGCGCGGCCGCGACGAGGCCGTCGATCGCGGTCCGCGCGAGCTCGTGCGCCTCGCCGGTCGGGTAGCTCGCGAACACGCCGCCCTCCTCGATCTTCAGGGTCGCGATGCCGCGCACGCGGCCGGCCTGGATCGAGTCGTGCGCCATGCTCCGCGGTACGAACGCGACGAAGCCGCCGCGCACCGCCGCCTCGAGCATGATGGACGCGTCGTCGGTCTCTCCGGCGCTCCTCGGGTGGAGCTCGCGCTCCTTGAGGAACGCGTCGACCTCCCAGTGGAACACCGAGCTCGAACGATGCTCGATGATCGAGAGGTTCGACCAGTCCGGCGCCGGCTCGACCCCGGGGCGGAGCACCGCGACGAGCCGCGGCCGCGCGATCAACGTCGACTCGAGGTTCGAGTCGGCGTCCTCGAGGGGCGACTCCGCGATCACGAGGTCGAGGTCGTGGCTCCGGAGATCGCGCCCGAGCTCCGCGAGCTCACCGGTGCGCAGCGAGGGCCGGCACTCCTCGAGGGTGAGCACCGGCACGACGAAGTGCGCGGCCATCGAGCGCGAGACGCCGGCGCTCACCCCTACGCGCAGCGTGATGGGCGCTGGACCGGAGGACTTCCCGAGCGTCTCCACCATCCGCTGGCTAGCCAAGAACATTTGCTGTGTGTACTCGTACGCCTCGCGACCCGCCTGCGTGAGCCGGAGGCCTCCCGCGATCCGCTCGAACAGCTGCGTGCCGAGCGACTGCTCGAGGCGTCGGATCTGCTCGCTCACGGTCGGCTGCGTGAGCCCGAGCTTCTTGGACGCGGCCCGGATGGACCCCTCCGCCGCGACCACGTGAAAGTAGTAGACGTGGTTGAAGTTGAGCGCGTCAGCCATGTCGTCGCCCTCCCCGGCGCACCCTATTGTGGACCTGGAACACCATGGGCGGGGCATTCTGCAGCTCGCGTACCGAGCCAGGACGTGTACGCGAGGGGGCGATGCCGGGACCCTCCCGCCCGACTGCGGCATTTCGCAGCGCGGCGGACCGCGACGTCGATCGGACAAAGTTCCTCGTTGTGACACCTCCGTTTTGCGGCTCGAAATCTGCTTCGACGCGGCGGTGCCATGAGCCCACCGTCATTTCCCATCGTCGGCATCGGCGCCTCCGCGGGCGGCCTCGAGTCCCTCGAGAGGCTCTTCGCGACCATCCCTCCCGCGAGCGGCGCGGCGTACGTCGTCGTCCAGCACCTCGCGCCCGACCATCCGAGCCTGATGGTCGAGCTCATGCGGCGCTTCACGCCGCTCCCCGTCGAGCACGTGAGCGACGGGGTGGAGGTCCGCTCCGATCACATCTACTTGCTGCCGCCGGGCAAGGAGCTCGAGCTCGAGGGCGCGTGCCTGCGCATCTACGATCGCGATGCGCGCGTGGGCGTGCCGATGCCGATCGATCGCTTCCTCACCTCGCTCGCGGCGACCGCCACGACGCGCGCGATCGCGGTGATCCTCTCCGGGTCCGGCACCGATGGCTCACGCGGGGTGCGCCGCGTCCACGAGACGCACGGCTACGTCCTCGTCGAGGATCCCGCGAGCGCGCGCTTCGATGGGATGCCGCGCTCGACGATCGAGACGGGGATCGCGGACGTCGTGGCGGACGCGCAGGATCTCGGGCGCGCGCTGAGCGAGTGTGTGCGCGAGATCGTCGAGCCCTCCGACGAGACGGAGGCACAGCAGGTTCGCCCCGTCGTCGATCTCCTGCGCAACGCGCTCGAGATCGACTTCTCGCTCTACAAGCTGCCTACCGTGCTGCGGCGCATCTCGCGGCGCGCGCAGCTGAAGCAGGCGCCCGACGTCGCGACCTACGTCTCCCGGCTGGAGACCGATCCGGACGAGCTCTTCGCCCTCGGTCACGATCTGTTGATCGGCGTCACCACGTTCTTCCGCGATCCCGCGACGTGGGAGGTGATCGAGACGAACCTCGTGCCGAAGCTCGTGGAGGAAGCGGATCCCGCCCGTGGCATCCGCGCCTGGGTGGCCGGTTGCGCGACCGGCGAGGAGGCCTACTCGATGGCGTGCATCCTGCGCGACGCCGCGCCGCACGGCATGAGCGTGAAGGTGTTCGCGACCGACGTGCACGCACGCGCTCTCGAGATCGCGTCGGCGGGCGTCTACGACGAGGAGCGGCTCGCCAACGTCGACCCGGAGCGTCTCCGCCGCTACTTCGCGCGGCGCCAGGACGGGCGCATGCAGGTCACGCCCGAGCTCCGCCACCTCGTGGTGTTCGCCTCGCACAACGTGCTCAAGGACGCGCCCTTCACGAACCTCGACCTCGTGTCGTGCCGGAACCTGCTCATCTACTTCAGACCCATCGCGCAGCGGCAGGCGCTCTCGCTGTTGCAGTTCGGGCTACGGATCGGCGGTGGCCTCGTCCTCGGGCCGAGCGAGAGCCTCGCGGACTTCGCCGACGACTACGAGCGCTTCGACGACGTTCACCGCATCTACGTCCGCAAGCGGCTGGCGCGCCGTATACCGAATCTCACGTTGTCGCGACACGTGAGCCAGGTGATGCGCGCGCCGCGCCACTCGCCCGAAGCGTCGACGATCTCGATGTACGACGCGGTGCTCGAGGCGGTGATGCCTCCGTCGTTCCTCGCGCAGCCGGACCGCACCCTCGTCGAGAGCTTCGCAGGCGCCGAGAAGCTCCTTCACGTGGCGCCGCGTCGCATGACCGGCGACCTCGCGCAGCTCGTCCCCGAACCGGCTCGCCTCGCCGTGGCGGGCGCGTTCGCGCGAGTGGCGCGCGAGGAGGAGCCGGTGCGCGTCGAGGGCCTCGAGTGGCCGACGGCCGACGACGAGTCGGCGAAGGTCGACATCCTCGTACGCCCGTTGCGCACGCGCACCGGCCGCGCCGTGTTGGTGACGGTCGAGACGCGGAGGTCCGAGACGGAGAAGGACGCCGAGGTCCCGGTGCGCGATCTCGGCGAGCTCTCGATCGCGCGGGTCGCCGGGCTCGAGCACGAGCTCGCCCACGCGCGCGAGAGCCTGCACGCCACGATCGAGGAGCTGGAGACCACCGGCGAGGAGATGCAGGCCACGAACGAGGAGCTCACCGCCTCGAACGAGGAGCTGCAGAGCACCAACGAGGAGCTGCACTCGGTCAATGAGGAGCTCCACACCGTCAACGCAGAGCTGCAAGTCAAGATCCGTGAGCTCACCGCGCTCAACCGCGACATGCGCCAGCTCTTCGAGAGCATCGACATCGCGCTCGTGTTCCTCGACGGCAACCTCCGGATCCGGCGGTTCACCCCCGCCGGCGGCCGCCTGTTCGGTCTCGTGGAGCACGACGTGGGTCGGCCGCTCGCGAGCTTCCGGCACCCGCTCACGACCGACGGGCTGATGAACGACATCACGCAGTGCCGCGAGGACGGACAGACCCGCGAGTACGAGGCGAGCGACGTACACGGCCACTGGCACCTCGTGCGCATCCATCCGGATGGCGATGCGGGCGAGGGCGGTGTGGTCGTCTCGCTCACCGACATCACGCCGCTCCTCGACGCGCGCCGCCGCGCGCACCTCCTGACCCAGGTCGTCGACTCGTCGGCGGACGCCGTCATCGCGCTCGATCTCACGCGGCGGATCACGGTGTGGAACCGCGGCGCGGACGCGCTCTACGGCTACGAGGGCGGCGAGATGCTGGGCCGAAGTATCGACGACCTGGTGCCCGAGGAGCTCCGCGGCGAGCTCTCGCTCGCGCTCGCGCGCGCCGCGTCGGGGACGGAGCACGTGCGCCTCGTGACCGAGGGCCTGCACGAGGACGGCCGCCGCATCCCCATCAGCTCCGTCATCTCGCCGATCAAAGACGCGAACGACGCGCTCGTCGGATTCTCGAAGCTCGATCGCGACGAGGTCGAGCGGCGACGGCGTGAGGCGGACCTCATCGAGCGCGAGGCGCGCCTCGCCGAGGCGTTCGAGCGCTCGCCCGACATGTTGAGCTCGATCGATCTCGTGACGGGGCGTCTCCTCGATGCGAACCAGACGATGCTCGACACGCTCGGCTACTCGCTCGAGCAGCTCAAGGAGCTCCACTTCACGTCGCTGTTCGCGTCGGACAGCCAGGCCGACGCGCTCACTGCGATCGAGGCGCTGCGCACCGAAGGCAGCATCCGGAGCTGCGATCTCACCCTCAAGTGTGCCGACGGCTCGACCACGGACGTCTCGTTCAGCTCCACCGCGATCACCGACGCGTCCGGCCGCGCGGTCCGCTCGCGTGACGTGCTCCGCGACGTGAGCGTGCAGCGACGCGCGACCGAGGAGCTCAAGCGCACGCTGAAGATGCGCGAGCACTTTCTGGCGATCGTCTCTCACGAGCTGCGCACGCCGATGCACGCGATGCGCACTGCGATCGAGCTGCTCGACCAACCCGGCGAGACCGCGAGCGAGAGCCAGCGCGCGCTGGGGGTGCTCTCGCGTCAGTCGGCGCACATGTCGCGGCTGCTCGACGATCTCTTGGACGTCGCGCGGATCGCCGACGACGAGATGGACCTCGCCCGCAAGCCGTTCGACCTGCGCGAGGTGATCCGCGACGCGGTCGATGCGTGGACCGTGCTCTACGAGCAACGCGACGTGACGCTCACGATGAGCGGGCTCGACGCGGAGCTCCCGACGGTGGGCGACGCGGCGCGCATCCAGCAAGCGCTCTCCAACGTCATCGACAACGCGCTCCGGCACTCACGAGCCGGGCAGCGGGTGCGCGTCGCGGTGGAGCGGACCCCGAAGGTGGCGCGGATCCGCGTGTCCGACCAAGGAGACGGGCTCACGCCGTCGCAGCTCGTCTCGGTGTTCGAGCCGTTCGCGCCCGACCGCGACGCGCGCAAGCATCATGGCTCGCTCGGGCTCGGGATGACGATCGCGAAGCGGATCGTCGAGCAGCACGCGGGGACGATCACCGCGTCGTCTTCGGGGCCCGGGATGGGCGCGACGTTCCTGATGGAGCTACCGCTGGAGGAGGGCTCGAACGGTCGGAGCACCGCGCGCACCGACGACAGCGCGTATCGGATCGTGCTCATCGAGGATCAGCGAGATGCTCGCGAGATGCTCGCGATGGTGCTCTCGATGAGCGGCCACACGGTGGTCACGGCGGAGAACGCCGAGCAGGGGATCGCGGCGATCCTGAGCGAACGACCGGAGATCGCGCTGGTGGACATCGGGCTGCCCGATCACGACGGCTATCACGTCGCGCGCATGGTGCGCGACGAGATCGGCGACAGCGTGCCGATGATCGCGCTGACCGGGTACGGTCAGCCCAAGGACATCGCGAACGCGATGGAGGCCGGCTTCCGGCTCCAGCTCACCAAGCCGGTGTCGACCGAAGCGCTCTGCCACGCGATGGGGTCGGTGGTCGCCGAGTCGATGAGCGACCGACGCTGATCGCGTTCGGGGAGGTACGTCTGTGGCCGCGTGGGCGCGGGGCAGGGGGAGGGGGCGCTCGCAATCTGCTTTGCAGATTGCTAGCCGCCGAGGGCGATGAGGCGCTGCTCGGCGCGGGCCGCACCATCGGGATCGCGGTTTCGCACCGCGTTGATGTAGCGGCGGTACTCTCGGATCGCATCGTCGTTGCGGCCGAGCTGCTCGTAGCAGTACGCGAGGTCGAAGATCGCGTCTTGCTCGTCCGGCAGACCCCGCAGTCCCACCTCGTAGTGCCGAGCTGCGTCGGCCCAACGGTTCATCCGCCGATACACGGTCGCGATGTTGACGTTGAGCTCCGGCTGGTTGGGCGCGCGCGCGAGCGCGGATTGGAACGTCTGGAGCGCCTCTTCGTTTCGCCCCATCGTCCGCAGCGCGACCCCGAGGTTGTTCAACAGATCGGGATCGTTCGGGTTGTGCCGGAGCCCATTCCGGTACGCGGCGACCGCGTCCGGCAGGCGGCGCTCGGATCTGAGACACCCCCCCAGGTTGGCCCAGCTGCTCACGTCGCTGTGATCGAGCTGCGTCGCCCGCTCGAGCGACGCGATGGCCTCGCCGCAGCGATGCAGCCGCGCCAACACCGCGCCGACCATCGCGTGGCCGTTCGCGTGATCCGGCTCGAGCTCGGTGACGCGCCGGAACTCGGTCAACGCCTCTTCCAGTCTACCGTTCTGGCGCTCGATCGCGCCGATCGTGAAGTGTGCCGCCGCGTGGGTCGGGCGGAGCCGCGCCGCCTCGCGGGCCTCCCGCAGCGCCTCCGCGTTCCGGCCGGCCTGCTTGTAGCGCAGCGCGAGGAGGTAGTGCTCGTCCGCGGGCTCGCGCTCCTGGGCGCGCACGGTGATCGTGGGGGTCAGCGCGGCGCCGATCCCGACCGCGAGGAACGCGGCGGCGAATACCCATCGAATGCTCATCGGTCTCTCCAGTGCCGGCGGGGTACGGGATCGGACGCAGGCGGCCCGGCCGACATTCTCGTCCGCGATCTCGACGCGGTTCAACCCATCAGCGATACCTATCGGGTGCGACCCGGCTGCACCGCGCTTTCGGCGCGATCCCTCGGCCTTGCGGCGTTGCTCGCGGCGGTGGGTTGCGCCGAGTCCGCGCCGGTCCATCCGCCGATCCCGCGCGCCCCGCACTCCGCGGGGGAGGCGGCCAGCGGCGAGGCGCTGCGGGTGGTCGTGCTCTCCGATCTCAACGGCGCGTACGGGAGCCACCAGTACGGCGAGGCGGTGCACGCGGCGGTGGAGCGCGTTCTCGCCGCGCGACCCGACCTCGTGCTGTCGACGGGCGACATGGTCGCGGGTCAGCGGGCGGGGCTCGACTACGCAGGCATGTGGCAGAGCTTTCACGCGGCGGTGAGCGATCGGCTCGCCGAGCGCGGGATCCCGTTCGCCGTCACACCCGGCAACCACGACGCGTCGGGCTATCCCGCGTTCGCACAGGAGCGCGCACGCTACGTGGACGAGTGGACCCCGCGCCGACCGGAACTCGACTTCGTCGACGCGGACGACTACCCGTTGCGTTACGCGTTTCGACGCGGGCCGGCCTTGTTCGTCTCGCTCGACGCGACGACGGTCGGTCCCCTGTCGGACGAGCAGATGGCGTGGCTCGATCGCGTGCTCGGCGCCCACGACGCGCCCGTCAAGGTGGTGTTCGGTCATGTACCGCTCTACGCGTTCACCCACGGGCGCGAGCGCGAGATCATCGGCGACCCCGCGCTCGAGGCGATGTTGGTGCGGCGTGGGGTGGATCTCTTCGTGAGCGGTCATCACCACGCGTACTACCCGGGGCGCCGCGGCTCGCTCCGGCTGATCAGCACCGCGTGTCTCGGCGGCGGTCCACGCCCGTTGATCGGTACCGAGGCGCCGAGCGAGCGCTCGCTCGTCGCGCTCGAGCTCGGCGAGGAGGGCGTGCGCGCGATCGACGCGTTCGCCGGGGACGACATCGGTCGGCGGATCGGCGCGCGCGAGCTCCCGCCGGAGGTGGGGGAGGGCGAGCGCGTGATCGTCCGCGACGCGAGCGGCAAGCCGATCGACTGGCTGCTGCGTCGCTGACGATCCCGAGGCGCCTATTTCAGAGGTACGCGCTCACGTCCGGCGCGCCGCCGTTCGCGTCGAGGAAGCGACGCGCCTTGCTCGCGGCCGGCGCCCACGCGTCCCGCTCGTCGGCCGCGTCGCGCGCGAGGAGCGCGAGCACGATCGCGGTGACGAGCGCGGGCTCGCTCATTCCCTTCGTGATCGCCGCGTCGAGGCGCGCGCTCGCCTCCGCGCTCAGCCACGACGCGAGCGTCGGCGAGCGCAGGAACGCGCCGTCCGCGCGCTGCGTCATGAGGAGCGCGAACGTGCGGTCGAGCCCCTCGTCGTCCGCTGCCTCGGCCTCGGCGAGCCACACCTCATCGCGCGCGCCATCGAACGCGCGCTCCTTCGAGGGCGGTGCGGGACGTGGCGTCGGGGCGGCCATCGCCGGCGGCGCACCGGGCGCGCGCGGTGCCGGTGCGGGAGAGCGCATCACCGGCTGCATCGTCGCCCGTCCGAGGCTCATCTCGACCGTGCCGGTCCTCGTCATCGTCCCAGGCGGCATCGCGCCACCCGAAGCCCGACCATGCCCGCTGCCGCCCCAACCGGCGGTGAGCGCGACGGGAACCTTGCGGAGCGCGACGGGTGTGTCGACCTTCTCGCCGCTCGCGCGCTCGATCACCGCCACGAAGCTCGTCGCGCTGCTCATCAGCCGATAGCGACACCCGAGCTCCACGAGCTCGGCGCGCGTCGCCTCCTCGCGTCCGCCGCGGGCCTGCGCGCTGCCGCGCTGCCCGGCGTCGCGATCCTCGAGCTCGCGGATGCGCTCGCGCGCAAAGAGCACCGGGATCGCCCCGCCCGCCTCGGCGCGCTCGAGATCGACGTCGATCGGCCAGGCGCGATCGCCCGCCCGCAACGTGATTCGCGCGCTGCCGCCTCCTCCGCGCACGCGCCCGAACACGGTGAGCGCGTCGCCGTCGAACACCGGCGGCGTGGTGCGCGGCGCCTGCTCGACGTCGAGCCCGCCCCAGTCCACGCGCACGTCGTCGAGCGCCGGGGTGCGGACCCGCGCGAACGTCCGCAGCACCTTCGGCTCGATCCGCTCGCCGTCCGTGATCATCACGCTCGCCCCGCGGCTCGCGCGAGCGAGGCCGGCCACCAGGTGCTCGCTCGCCCCCGCGCCGATGCCGAACGTGAACATGCGCGTCGTCTTCGCGTTCGCGCGCGCGAGGTTGAACACCTCTTGCTCGTTCGAGATCTGCCCGTCGGTGAGGAGGAGGATGCGGCGCTCGCGCTCGGGATCTGGCTTTCGCGCGAGGATGTCGCGGAGCGGGGCGAGCAGCTCGGTCCCCCCGAGGTCCGCTCGGATCCCGCTCACGTGCTCGGTCGCGAGCGCGAGGCTCTGCGCGTCGAACCGCACCGCGCCGCCGAAGCGCGCCTCGTGTCGGCTGCCGAAGCGGACGATGTCGAACGTGTCACGCTCGCCGAGCGCCCGGATGCACAGCGCGAGCGCGCGCTTGGCTTGCTCGATGCTCCCGCCCTGCATCGAGCCCGAGCAGTCGAGGACGAAGATCACTTCGTGCCCGCGCTCGTGCTCGGCGGGGAGGTCGGGCAGGAAGCTGAGCATGCAGACGCGTCGCCCGTCGTCCTCACGGGCCACCACCGCGCGCGGCGTGCGCGCGTCCGTCGTCTCGACGAGGAGCACGAAGTCGCGGTCGAGCGCGGCGTCGTCCTGCGAGAGCTCGACCCGCGCGCCGCCCTCGCGCAGCACGGTGCGGATGGGGTGGCTCGGTGACTCCACGCGCCGCAGCCCGTTCGCCTCGACGTCGACCGACAGCGTGAGCCCGTACGGCACGCGGTCGGCGCGCGGTGGGTTGACGCGGTCGCCGTCCGGCTCGCCGATCTCGGGCGGCCCCGCCGGCACGTAGCGCGGCGACACGGTGGTCGGGATCCCGAGCCGCACCGCCCCGTCCTCGTGCTTGGCGAGCGCGACGTAGCGGATCCGGATCTCCGCCTCCTGACCGGGCGACAGGTTCCCCACCGAAGCGGTGAACACGTTGGGCCGTTCCTGGTCGAGCAAGAACGCCGCGTTGCCGTCCATCATCGCGTCGTCGTAGTCGGCGAACGCCTTCTCGCGCTCCTCGACGCGCCCCTCGACCACGGTGTCTCCGATCCGAGCGCCGAACCCGCACACCGCCGCGTCCGCTTCGAGCGGGAACACGTACACCGCCTCGATCGGCGTCGCCTCCACGTTCCGGTAGCGCTGCGTGACGGTGACCTCGGTGGCCACCGTCGCGAGGCGAGCCTCGATCCGCACGCCGACCAACGGCACCGGCGCCCCCGCGCGCGTCGAGAGCCCACTCCGCATCGTCTCACTCATGTTCGTCTCCCCCTCTCGTCCTCGCTGGCGATCGCACCGGCGATCGCCGTCATCACTCGCTCCAGCTGCTGCGCGTCGAGCCTCCGATCGCGCAGGTGCAGCTCGACCCCGTCCGCGATGGCGACCCGCGTCCAGGTCGATTGCTCTACCGAAGGCGCGGCGACCGGCACCGCGGGGGGCGGGTCGCCGTCGAGCTCCGACGCGATCGCGTCGAGTGAGACGCCCTGCGCCTGACGATCGCGGATCCGGATCAACCGCTCGAGCGCGTCCTTGCCGTACTGCGCGCCGCGGCCGAGGCCCGGCGAGGGGAGGAGCCCGCGCTGCACGTAGTAGCGGACCGTCCGACGGCTCACCCCGCCGCGTTCGGCGAGCTCCGCGATCGTCAGGGTCGGCTCGTCGTCGTGCACGGCGTTGAATGTGACACCGATAGTGTCGAGTTCAAGTGTCAAATTTATGGAACGCCGATTCTGGCGTACGGGTTCGGCAACCCTTGCCTCGCCGCTTCGACCTCGGCTTCGCGATCGGCTGTGATCTCGCGGGTATGGGGCTTGCGGTGCTCGCGCGCATGCATCCCATCCCCCTCCAGCTCTCGGTCTCGCTCACGCCGTACCCGGGCTCGCCGCCGGTGTCGGTGAACGTCCAAGGTCAGGCGGTGCTCGCGTCGGCCGCCGACCCTGCTCACGTCGCCGCGGCGATCCGCGAGGCCGTGGAGGGGGTCGTGTCCGCGAAGCTCCACGCGAACCAGGTCGCGATGCCGACCCTCGCCATGAGCCTTCCGTACTACACGCAGGAGATCGCCGCCGCGGCCGGCGCGCGGCTCGGCGCCCAGGTCACGTCCCTCGAGCTCACCGCCCACGTGCCACCCGAGGCGATGGCTCCCGCGGCGGCGCAGGTGATGACGGCCGGCGAGATCGCGGCAAACGTCGGCGGCAACTTCGCCGACAACGCGATCTCGGCCGCCATGCCGGGCCCGCGCATCCAAGCGAACATCGGCGGCATGCGGCTCAACGTGGGCCCGGGCGCCGCGTCGCTGGACGAGCAGGTCGAGAAGCAGGCCGAGAACGAGATGAAGGACCGCCTGCTCCACTACGCGATCGTCGGCGGCGTGCTCGTGCTCATCACCGGCATCTGCGTGGTGTCGCTGGTCGTCAAGCTGCTGTTCTGACGACGGGAGCCTCGCCGAACGCTCAGCTCGGCGGGGACCCGAACAGGGAGCGCGCCGCGCCGTGACCGCGCACCCAGGCCCGGTCCGTCCGCGTCGCGTGTGCACGCAGCGCGTCGCCTTGCCCGATGCACAGCAAAGTCCGTAGCCCCGAGCTCTCCATCAGCTTGAGCCACGCGTCCGGATCGATCCCGCGACGCTCGAGCAGCGCCGGCAGGCGACCGCGGATCTTCCCCCGTCCATGCCGCGTCGCTCGCCCCGTCCAGTCGAGCAGCTCCACGTAGTCGACCAGCGTCATCGGCAAGGGCTCTTGCGATGGCGATCGAGGCTCATCCCAGAACGGCGCGAGCGGGTGCGTCGTCGCCGCGTCCGACGACGGGGGCGCCTTCGCGGAATCACCCTCGCCCTCCACCGCGTCGAGCCGCGCGCCCATCGCCGCCAGCCGCTCGTAGATCGACGTGAACTCCGAGTCGTCGAGCCCGTTCGCCGCGCCCGCCCGGACGGGGTTCAGATCGACGTAGCTCATGCACACCAGAAGCGCGGCCTCATCGAGCAGCGCCTGGCTCTTGAAGCGCCCTTCCCAGAAGCGGCCGGTGCACTCGTCCTCCGCGTTCGCCTTCCGCGCGATGAGCTCGTTCAGCATCCGCATCAGCCACGAGATGCTCATCAGCCGGTCGCGCCACTGCTCCACCCGCTTGCCCCGCAAGTCCGGATGCATCGCGTTCAGCTGGGTACGCGCGTTCCCGAACAGCTTCGAGTACCGGTCCAGCACCTCGTCCTCGTCCCACCCGCGCGCCGCCTCCGCGTTGACCCGCACCACCACGTGATAGTGGTTGCTCATCACGGCGTAGGCGCACACGTCGACCGCGAACACGTCCCCGAGCTCGCGCAGCCGCTCCACGAGCCAGCGCTTGCGATGCGAGTAGTCCCGCTTCGTGTACGGGTCCGTCCCGCACAGCCACGCGCGGCGCACGCACCGGCTGATCAGGTGGTAGTAGGGCGTCGACTCGAGGTCGACCTGAGTGGCGCGGGCGATCGTCATGCTGAGCACCTCATAGCATCATCCCGAAATACGGGCGAATATTTAAGGATGTCCTAGATATTGCCCGCCTGTCCCGAGCTGGCGTGCCCATCCACGAATGGACGCTCGCTCGTCCTGGCCCAGGCGAGCAGCGCGGTGGGGTCCCACGACGAGACTCCATGAGAACCAGCCACGCGCTCTATCGATCGACGAGCACGCGGTCAGCGTTAGTACAACGAAGACGCTGATGATCGCCGAACACTACGCATCTAGCCGGAGCAAGCGGAAGCACTAGTCGACCACCACATGCACTCACGAACCCTCTCGCCGACGTATTCAGCTCGTTGCATGGACGAGGCACATCGATCCGGGCCACCAGACTCTCGTACACCTCGGAGGAAACAATTGGCGGTATCATATGGGGGTCGGAACACCAGTGCGACCCGCCTTGGTGTGCGCAAATTGGTTGAGAGGCGACGTGAATGACCGCGGGATCAAGCACTACGAAGCGAACGTGGACAACACAGCTGTGTCTGGAGTCCTGAGTTGTCGTCGTCGTGGTCTCGATTGTCCGCAGCGTGATTTCGGACCGCTGCGCAACACTGCGCCCCGAGCCGCAAGCTTGAGCCGCAACCGCAAGGATCAATACCAAGCGTCCCCGAACAATGGGCTGCTTCACGTCCCTCATCGCGCCGCGCACGTTGGGACTTGATCAATCCGGAAACGGACGCCCCGTATGATTGAGTATGTATGTGTCAAAATCTGGGCCATGCCAGAACCAGCCCTGCCTTCTGGATGCATGAACAGACTCATGCTCTAGAATAAACTGCCCGGCGAGTCGCGCCAACGCGGAGTCGCCTGTGAGGTAGAACACCTCGGTCGTGTGGCGCGCCGCGAGCGTGTCTGCCCGGGCGGCGACTTGGACAGCTTCATTCACGAGCGCATTCCCCTCGGCCTGGAGCCTTCCGTTCGCTGACGTTTGCCAACCCGGCGTGTGGTGAGAGATCTGTCGCGCCGCGCCTACCTCGATGTCGTTGGCGACGGGCGGGGGAGAGGATCCGTCCGAGGTACTCCACCGGCGGCAAGAGTCTGACCGCTCTTCGGACGCCGTCAGACTCGCTGCGGTGCTCTCGGAGAGGAGTGGATCCGTCCGAGGTACTCCACCGGCGGCAAGAGTCTGACCGCTCTTCGGA
>JBFWYI010000128.1:0-22327 GCA_050186575.1 Sandaracinaceae bacterium
TCTTGTCCCCGTTGGTCGGTAGGCTGGCCGGCTCCCACGCGCCCGAGTCGATGCTCGAGCCCGGGGCGGCCGAGACGGAGCAGTACTGTCCGAACTCGGCGCGATACGCCTCCTGGCGCTGACGAATCTCGGCGAGGAACGTGAAGGCCTCGGTCGTCCGAGAGCGCTGGAGGTAGCTCCGGTAGCTCGGGATCGCGACAGCGGCGAGGACGCCGATGATCGCGACCACGATCATGAGCTCCATGAGGGTGAAGCCATGGCGGCGACCCGCTCGGCGTATTGCGATGAAGCGGTGCATGCGACGCAACCTCCCGAACGATCGTATGCAAGCGATGCGCCCCCGTCGAGAAAGGGTGGGCTTCCTAATGTGCGGAGGTCGCGGTGACGGGGAGCGTCAGTCGCCGTGCGGGGTAGGGCGCGCGTCGCTCGCGTCCGCGAGGCCGAACTTCTGGAGGCGATAGCGGAGCGAGCGGAACGTGGTGCCGAGGAGCTTCGCCGCCTCGGTGCGGTTGCCGCCCGTCTTCTCGAGGGCGCGCGTCAACAAGGCTCGCTCGATGTCGCCGAGGTAGGCGTCGATGTCGAACCCGTCGCCGATCGGGACGAGGGCGGGGTTCGTGCTCGTCTCGGTCGGCGGCTCCGGGAGATCGTCGGTCGTGATGATCGAGCCCTCGGCGAGCGTGACCGCGCGCTCGATGAGGTTCTCGAGCTCGCGCACGTTGCCGGGGAACGGTTGGCGCGCGAGGCGTCGGACCGCGTCGTCGCTGAGTGAGAGCGATCGCCCCGCCAACGCGGCGTGCTTCTCCACGAGGTGCGCGGCGAGGAGCGGGATGTCCTCGGTGCGCTCGCGGAGCGGCGGGAGGTGGATGCGGATCACGTTGAGGCGATAGAAGAGGTCCTGGCGGAAGCCGCCGGACTCGACCTCCGCCTCGAGGTCGCGGTTGGTGGCCGCGAGCACGCGCACATCGACGTCGATCTCCTGGGAGCCACCCACCGGCCGTACGCGTCGCTCCTGCAATACACGGAGCAGCTTCACTTGCAATCCTTGAGAGAGCTCGCCGATCTCGTCGAGGAGCAGCGTGCCACCGTGCGCGGCGCGGAAGAGGCCGTCGCTCGCCGACGTGGCGCCGGTGAACGCGCCTTTGACGTGGCCGAAGAGCTCGCTCTCCATGAGGTTCTCGGGGAGGGCGCCGCAGTTCACGACGACGAACGGCGCGTCCTGGCGCTTGCCGAGCTCGTGGATGGTGCGCGCGAGGACCTCCTTGCCGGTGCCGCTCTCGCCGGTGATGAGCACGCCGGTGCGCGCGTCGGCGATCTTCACCGCGAGGTCCATGATCTTCCGCATCGCGGCGCTCCGACCGAGCAGCGCGCCTTTGCCCATCGAGGAGTCGAGGCGCTCGCGGAGCGCGCGGTTCTCGAGCGCGATGCCGCGGCGCTCGAGCATCTTCTCGAGGAGCGCGAGGAGCTCCTGGTTGCGGAACGGCTTCTGGACGAAGTCGTACGCCCCGCGCCGCATCGCCTCGACCGCGTCCTCGGTGCCGCCGTACGCGGTGATCACGAGGACCTGGAGCGCCTCGTCGCGCGCGCGCGCGGCGCTGACCACGTCCATGCCGGAGCCGTCGGGGAGCGCGAGATCGGTGATCACCGCGTCGACGCGCTCGCCGGGATCGCCGAGCCGCTCGATGCCCTCGCCGCGCGTCGCCGCCGTCACGACCTCGTAGCCGGCGCGGCGGAGCAGCACGCCGAGCATCTCGCGCAGCGCAGCTTCGTCGTCGCAGACGAGGATCCGGGAGCTCACCCGTGCCGTTATACCAGTCCGCGCGGGGCGTGAGGTTTTGACCCCCGCGGGGCGATCGCGGATCCTCTCGTCCGTTTGCGTCCTCACCTCGAACGGCTCTCGCTCCACGGTGCCCTGTTGCTCTCCGGTTTTGCCGGGCTCGTCTACGAGACGAGCTGGACGCGGATGCTGCATCGGGTGTTCGGCGTCGGCGATCTCGCGGTGGCCACGGTGCTCGCCGCGTTCTTCGTCGGTCTCGGCCTCGGCAGCCTGCTCGCGGCCCGGCGAGCGTCGTCGCTGACTCGCCCGGCGCGGACGTATGGGCTGCTCGAGGTCGCGGTGGGGGCGTACGCGTGCGCGAGCCCGTTCCTCGTCCCGCTCGCCGCGCGCGCGTACGTCGCGGTGGGGATGGACGCGAGCCCGAACCTCCTCGCGGCGTGGCGGCTCGCGCTCTCGCTGATCGTGTTGGTGCCCCCGACGGTCCTGATGGGTGCGACGCTCCCCGTGCTCGCGCGCGTCGCGGCCGGGCGCGACGGATGGGCCCAGAGCGTGACCGCGCTCTACGCGAGCAACACCCTCGGCGCGATGATCGGCGTCGGTGCCGCCGGCTTCGTGCTCATCCCCCAGTACGGCGATCGCGCCGCGACGTGGGTCGCCGCGCTCGCGAGCTTCGCCGCCGCCGCGTGGGTGTGGCTCGCCGTCAACGACCGCCCCGCGTCCACGTCGGAATCGGATGCCGACAATCACCTTGCTCCCGCGTCCGCAGAGCGGACGCACTCTCCCCGTCTCCCACTCTCCCCGTCTCCCGGGAAAAAAACCCAGTCCGGCACGGAATCGGACACGGAATCGGAATCGGACACGGAATCGGACACGGAATCGGAATCGGACACGGAATCGGAATCGGAATCGGAATCGGAATCGGAATCGGAATCGGAATCGGAATCGGAATCGGAATCGGAATCGGAATCGGAATCGGAATCGGAATCGGACACGGAATCGGAATCGGAATCGGAATCGGAATCGGAATCGGAATCGGAATCGGAATCGGAATCGGAATCGGACGCGCGCAAGTCGCGATCCCCGGGCACCGGCGTGCTCGTCGTCCTCCTCGCCGGCGCCACCGGGCTCGCCGCGCTCGCCGGCGAGGTCCTCTGGACGCGCGTCCTCCGCACCGTCCTCCACGCCACCACCCAGGCGTTCAGCGGGATGCTCCTCACCTACCTCTTCGGCATCGCGCTCGGCGCGCTGCTCGCGCGGCGGCTGACTCGCGATCGCTCGCGCGCGGCGCTCGTGCTCGGGACGACCCAGCTCCTCATGGCCGTCCTCGTCGTGCTCGCGATGCTCGCGGTGCCCCAGCTCGTCCGGCTCATCCCTCTCTTGCGCGGTGACCTCTCGTTCGTCCCGACCCAGCCCGCCACGATCCTTGCGATCTGCACCATGCTCCTCCTCCCGCTCGCCGCCGTCAGCGGCGCGGGCCTCCCACTCGTGTTCCAGCTCGTCGAGGCCGACGAAGCGGACGCCGCGCGCGGCACGGGGCGCCTCCTCGCCGCGAACACGCTCGGCGGCGGGCTCGGCTCGATCCTCGCGGGGTTCGTGATGGTTCCTGCGCTCGGCGTCGAGGCCTCGCTCCTCGTCGTGATGTTCGTCCACCTCGCCGTTGCGGGCGCCGCGCTGAGGCGCGCTGCCCTCACACGTGGTGAAGTGATCCGCGCGCTCGCGCTCACCGCCCCGCTGGCGGTCGGGGTGGGCGCGGTGCTCCTCGCGCCGAGCGTCAACCTCCCGTTCCTCATGCGGACGCAACAAGACCCGGTGCGCGCGATCGTCGAGGGGCCGAGCGCGCGCTGGCGCGACGGCATCGTGTTCTTCCGCGAAGGGCGCGCCTCGACGGTCACCGTCGCACGGACGGCCAGCGGTCTGGGCCTGAGCAACGACGGGCGACCCGAGTCGGGCTTCGGTCAGCGTGACCCGGGATTTGGCGCCGAGCTCGCGACGCTCGGGAGCATGCCGGTCCTCTTCGGACAGCGCACCGAGCGCGCCATGGTGATCGGCCTCGGCGCCGGTCACACCACCAGCGTGCTGCTCCGCGGCGGCTTCGAGCGCGTCGACGTGATCGAGCTCGAGCAGGCGGTGATCGACGCCGCGCGCTTCATGCACGACGCGCGGCACGTCCCTTTCCCCCTCGACGATCCGCGCGCCCACGTGGTGGTCGACGACGCGCGCAACCGGCTCGTCCTCGCCGAGCCCGACAGCTACGACGCGATCGTCTCGCAGCCTTCACACCCATGGCTCGCCGGATCGAGCGCGCTCTACACGCGGCAGTTCTTCGAGGAGGCCGACTCCGCGCTCCGCGAGGGAGGGGTGCTCGCGATCTGGGTGAACCTCTTCCGGATCCGCATGCCGCAGATCCGCGCGGTGCTCAACACGCTGTCGTCGGTGTTCCCGCACGTGCAGGGGTTCATCGTCGAAGGCTCGAGCTTGATCCTCTGCGCATCGAAGCACCCCCCCGCGTGGGACGCGCAGCTGGCGGAGCGGATCGAGCGCCTCCGCGACGCGTACCTCGCGGCGTTCGACCTCGGCACGCCCGACAAGCTCCTTCGCGCGATGGAGCTCGACCCCGACGCGGTGCGTCACCTCGCAGCGGGCGCCGCGTCGATCGAGGACGACCGTCCGTTGCTCGAGTTCGAGCTCGCGGCGACCCCCGAGAGCGTGCACGTGCGGCTCGCGGACTTCGATCGCGCGCTCGCCGAAACGCCGTGGTGGTCCGCCGCGTTCGCGGGGCGCGTGGATCGCCGCGCGGAGGCGCTCGCCGCTCGCATCGATGCGTCGCTCGCGCGCCCCCTCGCGCTCGATCGGGTCGCCAGCGCGATCCCCCAAGCGCAGCTCGCGCCGTCGGACGAGGCCTACGTGCGAGGGGCGCTCGCCGAGGCGCGGGGCGACGTCACGGCCGCGCTGGCGGCGTGGGACGCGTCCGAGCGCGCGGAGGCCGCGACCCGCGCGGATCGACTCCGGCTGCTCGAGGGAATGCCACACAACGCGTTGCGGGTCGCGGGCACGCGGTCCGCTCGACCGGATCGAGCGGACTCGCTCCTCCTCGCGGCGCTCGAGATCGACTCGCCCGCCGCGCTCCGCGAGGCGGTGGCGCTCGCGGAGCGGGTGAGCGCGCCGAGCGACGCGTCCCTCCTCCGCTACGTCGAGGCCGAGGCGAACCGTCCGTGCAGCGCGGACCCGCGCCTCGTCGCTGCGCTGAGCGACCTGCACGGCGCCGTCGCGTTCCGCGCGCAGCGCTGCGCGTTCCTCGCTGGCGACACGCGCCTCGCCGAACGGCTCGGCACCCTCGCCGTCCGCGGCCCGCGCGTCGCGGCCGAGGCGTCGTGGGAGCTCGGCGAAGCGTGCCTCGCAGGCGGCAACGGAGGTTGCGCGCTCCTCATGCTGCGCCGCGCGATCCGCCAGTACCCGAGCCACAGCCGCGCCGCGGTGTCGCTCGCGCGGATGCTCCACGCGCGGGGCGACGACGCGGCGGCGCGGACCACGCTGCTGGACGCGCTCGCGGAGACCCGCGGGATCGCGGCGAGCCAGCAGCGCATCGCGGCCGCCGCGGCGGAGCTCGAGCTGGACCTCGGCGTCGAGCTGCCGGCCGCCGACGGCGCCTCGCCGACCTCCACCGCCCCGACCGTCACGCCGACCCGGCGCCCGGACGAGTAGGGCGCTTTCGCTACCGAGTCGCCGGCACGGGCGCGAGCTCGAGGACCACCTCGTCGGTGTCGCCTCGCGCGAGGCGGGCGCAGCGGTCGATCGGCGTCTGTCTCGCGGTCGCTCCCTCCGCGGACGCGATCCACGCGCGGAGGTCCGTCACGGCGCGAGGTACCACGCGGTGGTGGCCGGGATCGACGCGGTGAGCGTTCCGCCCGCGATCGCGCCGACGGGGGCCTCGGCGATCTCGTCGTGGGCGCTCGTCCAACCCTCGGGGACCGCGACACTCAGGTCGGTCGCCATGGAACCGAAGTTGACGACGACGAGGCGGTCGCCGTCGGGGTGGCGGCGCCAGTGCATCATCACGCGCGGGCTCGGGCCGCGCATCGGCTCGTACGTGCCGGTGCTGAGCGCGCCGGTCGTCCGCCGGAGGGCGATGAGGCGCTGGTAGTGCTGGAAGATCGTGTCGGTGCCCGCGCGGAGCGTCTCCACGTTGCGCGTCGCATGCTCCGCCGCGAGCCCGAGGAACGGGGTCCCCGTAGTGAAGCCGGCCGTCGCGGTCGCGTCCCACTGCATCGGCGTCCGCGCCGAGTCGCGGCCGTCCACGATGACGTCGGTGCCCGAGAGCATGCCGAGCTCCTCGCCGTAGTAGACGAACGGGACGCCCGGCAAACCGAATTGCGCCGCTGCCATGAGCCGCAGCGCGGTGTCGTCGCCGCTCACCGCGTCGCTCGCGCGCGGTAGATCGTGGTTGCCCAGCACGGTCGCGAACGTGCCGGCGCCGGCTCCATTCACGGCCGTCGCTTCGGCGACGTCGGTGAACGAGCCGACGAGCGCGCCCGCGTTCCCGGTGCTCGCCGCGATCCAGAACTGCGTCGCCTCCGCGAGGAGGAACCCCATCTGCAACACGTCGGGCTCGAGGTAGGCCGCGAGCTGCTCGGGGGTCGCGAGGATCTCGCCGACCATCGCCGCGTCGTAGCTGTCGGTCACCGTGCGCATGTCGCGGAGGAACGCGAACGTGCCGGGGCGGTGCACGCAGATCGGGAGGTCCTCGTCGTAGCGGTACGGGACGTCGAGGCGGAAGCCGTCCACCCCGCGGTCGAGCCAGAAGCGCATCACGTCGAGCAGCGCGTCGCGCATCGCCGGCTGATCGAAGTTGAGGTCGGGCTGCGCGGGGTAGAACTGGTGGAAGTAATATTGTCCGCGCACGGCGTCCATGGTCCAGCGGACATCGCCGAACGGACCCGACGCGCCGTCGCACGCGAGCCCCTCGGTGGGCGACCACACGTACCAGTCGCCGTGCGCGCCGCTCGGATCGGTGCGCGAGTCCTCGAACCACGGGTGCGCGAGCGAGGTGTGGTTGAACACGAGGTCGAGGTAGACGTGGAGTCCCCGCGCGTGCGCCTCGTCGAGGAACGTCGTCATGTCGTCGAGCGTCCCGTAGTCCGGGTGCACGCCCTCGTAGTCCGCCACGTCGTAGCCGCTGTCGGCGAGCGGGGAGGGGAACGTCGGCATCAGCCAGAGCCCCTCGACGCCGAGCTCGGTGAAGTAGTCGAGGCGGCTCGTCAACCCGGGGAGGTCGCCGATGCCGTCGCCGTCCGAGTCCTGGAAGCTGCGCACCCAGAGCTCGTAGAACGCGGCGTGCCGGAACCAGCGCGGGTCCTCGACGAACGGCGGCGGCGGTCCCGCGTCCGGCCGCGCCGCGTCGAGACCGCCCGCGTCTACGCCCGCGTCGCCCGGCGCACCGTCGTCGCACGCCGCGAGCACCGCGACGAGCGAGAACGCGGCGAGCGCTCGCGATGGCGCGCGCGCGATCAGAATCCGGTCCGCCCCGACTCTTTGGGTGGCCGATGCATCGAGACGCCGACGATCGGCTCGTAGAGCACGTTGTGGACGGTGCGGTTCTTCGTCTCGGCCTGGAGGTAGTCGTCGAACAGCGTGATCCCGACGAGCTCCGAGAGCGTGTTCGTCCCCCCTCGGATGTCGAGGTACAACGTCGCTCGATGCTCGTCCTCGCACACGAAGCCCTTCTCCGCCTTCTGCAGGCCGGGCGTCTTCTCGAGGATCTTCTGCAGCAGCGCTCGTTCCATCGTCGGCAGCGTGCAGAGGGAGCCCGGCGCGGTCAAGGGTCGGCGGTGGCGCTCGGCCTGCTCGCGCTCGCGCTCGGAGGCTGCCTCGGCCCGATGCACGACGGTCGGCGCGCGATGGTCCGCGGCGAGTTCGAGGTGGCGGCGCGACACTTCCGGCAGGCGGCCGAGGAGCACCCCGACGATCCCCACCCGTGGCTCGCGCTCGGACGCGCCGAGATGGCGGCCGAGCGCTACCCCCGCGCGCGCGATGCCTTCACGACGCTGGCCCGTCTACGTCCGCACGCCGCGTTGCCCCGCGTACTGATCGGAAACACCTGGGAGCTCCAACGTCGCTACGACGAAGCGCTCCTCGCGTATCGGCACGCGACCCAGGCCGCGCCGCGCTCCGCGTACGCGTTCCGCGTGATGGGCACGAGGCTCTTGCGCTGGGGCCGCGCCGAGCTCGCGATCCCGCCGCTCGCCCACGCGGTCCAGCTCGATCCCTCGCACGCCGAGACCTGGAACGCGCTCGCGATGGCGCGCTACCACGCCGGCGAGGTGGAGGCCGCGCAAGCCACCTTCCGCGAGGGGCTCCGGCGCCACCCGACCCACGATGGCCTCCGGCTCGGGCTCGCCGCGGTGCTCATCAACGCGCACGAGCTCGAGGACGCGCTCGCGATCTACGGCGAGCTCGTCCACGACCGACCCCAGTTCGCGCCCGCTCACGTGGGCCGCGCGCTGCTCCTCCACGAGCTCGGTCGCGAAGACGAGGCGGAAGACGCGTTCGAGACCGCCGTCCGCGTCGCGCGTGATCCGCGGCCCTATCAGCAGCGCCTCGAGGCCTATCGCGCGCTGCGCGCGGAAGCGCATCGGGACCTCTGAGCGGCGGCCGCGCATCGAGACGCCTGGCTCTGCTACCCTGACGCCCGTGCCGGTCGCGCGCCTCGCACCCCTGTTCGCCTCCATCGCGGCGATGACGATGCTGTCGCTCGCCCTCGCGCCCAGCCACGCCGACGCACAGCGACGCCGCGGCCAAGGCGGGCGCCCGGGTACGCTCGTGATCCGCGCCGACGTCGAGGGCGCGGAGATCTTCGTCGACGAGGAGTCGCGCGGCGTCACGCCGGTCGATCCGATCTCGCTGCCCGCCGGTCGCCACACCGTCCGCGCGCGCCGCCCCGGTTACACCGAGTTCGACGATGTCGTGCAGATCACGGCGAACCGCGAGACCGAGCTCGACGTGCCGATGATCGCGCTCGCGATGGTCGTCACCGTCCGCAGCACGCCGGAAGAGGCGCGCGTGTTCGTCGACGACAGCTTCCGCGGCAACACGCCGATCGAGCTCGAGCTCTCCGAAGGCAACCACCAGCTCCGCGTGACCGCGCCCGGGCACATGCCGCTCGAGCGCGAGGTCGTGGCGCGTCCGGGGCAGACCGAGCTCATGGAGCTCACCCTCGAGCCGGTCCCCGAGGAGCTGCTCCATCCCGACCCGCCGGAGTGGTACGAAGAGCCGCTGACGTGGATCCTCGTCGGCGCCGGCGCGGCGGTCGTCGCGGCGGCGATCATCGTGATCGCCGTCTTGGCCACCCAGACGGATCAGCTCACGGACTTCTGTGGCGAGAACGGGATGCTGTGCGACGCGCAGGTCATGATCGCGGCGCCGATCTGGCGGTTCTAGCCGCGGGCTTCGGGGCTTTTTCCCGGGAGCCGAGGAGAGTCGAAGAGGGGGGAGAGGTCGTCCGCTTCGGCGCCGCGGAGCAATGTTTAGTTGATCTCTCTCGCGGCGGAGTAGCCGACGCACCCTCGTCGTCTCCCACTCTCGTCGTCTCCCGGCCGCCCGCCGCAGGCGCGCCGACGACGCCGAACCGCTGGCGTTTCATGACCGCTCATGATCCCGAAGTCGGCCTGCTAGAGTCCCGCCCGTGGGCGACCAAGCGCAGAGAGAGATCGAGATCGCGGGCGGGACCGGAGTGCGCGCCGAGCGGCAGGGCGCGATCGCGGTCTGGACCATCGACCGACCGGACCGCTTCAACGCGCTCTCGCGCGCCGCGGTGCGAGAGCTCGGGCGGCTAGCCCGCGAGGCGAGCCTCGACCGGTCGCTGCGCGCGGTGATCCTCACCGGCGTCGGCGACAAGGCTTTTTGTGCCGGTGCAGATCTCAAGGAGCGCCAGCGGATGGACGAGGACGACGTCCGCGACTTCCTCCCGCTCTACCGCGCGTCGTTCGAGGCCATCGATCGGCTGCCGGTGCCGGTGTTCGCCGCGATCAACGGCGTCGCGTTCGGCGGCGGCCTCGAGCTCGCGCTCGCGTGCGATTTCCGGATCGCAGCGGGCCACGCGCAGCTCGGGCTCACCGAGACGTCGCTCGGGATCATCCCCGGCGCGGGCGGGACCCAGCGCCTGACCCGCATCGTCGGCGAGGCGGTGGCCAAGGAGCTCATCGTGTTCGCGCGGCGGCTCACCGCGAGCGAGGCGAAGGAGCTCGGCGTGATCCATCGCGTCGCGCCGGACGGCACCTCCGCGCTCAGGGCGGCGCTCGAGTGGGCCAAGCCGCTCGAGGACGCGGCGCCCATCGCGATCGGCGCGGCGCTCGATGCGATCGACGGCGCGTCCGAGCTGCCGCTCGAGGCGGGGCTCACGCTCGAGCGCCGCTGCTACGAGCGGACCCTGGCGAGCCAGGATCGGCTCGAGGCGCTCGCCGCGTTCGCGGAGAAGCGCAAACCTCGTTTCGAAGGTCGCTGAGTGGCGGGTCGGCGGCGCAAAGGGAAGCGCAAGGCCAACCGCGCGAGGGCCGTGTCCGCGGCTCCGCCGTCGAGCGCGGCGATCGCGGGTCCCACGAGCCTCGGTGATCTGGTCGCGTCGCACGGCGAGCTCAAGGCGGGGAGCGGGCTCCTCTCGGGCGTCGTCTCCGTCTCGCTCTCCGGCCTCGCGCTCCTCGGCGTGATCGGCTTCCACTTCCCGGCCTACACGTCGACCCCCGAGCTCCGGCAGCACTACGACGTCACCACGCTGCGCTACGTGATGTTCGCCGGGATGGTGATCGCCGGCGGGATCGCGCTCGTGAACGTGGTGATGGGGCGGCGGCGCTGGCTCGCCGCGTCGAGCCTCGGCCTGCTCGCGATCGCGCTCGCGCTCGGCGGTCCGAACACGCCGATCGCGGACTTCCCGGACGAGACGCCGTACATCGGGCTCGACTTCTTCATCCTCGATCTCCTCGGCTCGACGCTGGTGTTCGTCGCGATCGAGAAGGTCATCCCGCTCCGTAAAGAGCAACCCGTGTTCCGGTTCGGGTGGCAGACCGACCTCACGCACTTCTTCTTCAACCACCTGGTGGTCGGGATCACGCTGCTCATCACGAACCGGGTCGTGCACTCGACGTTCGGCTGGGCCCAGAACGATACGTTGCAGGGGTTCGTGGCGGGTCTGCCGTTCGTCGTGCAGGTGCTCCTCGTCGTCCTCGTCGCCGATCTCGTCCAGTACTGGACGCACCGCGCGTATCACGAGGTGCCGTTCCTCTGGCGCTTCCATTCGGTCCACCACAGCGCACGCGCCATGGACTGGCTCGCTGGATCGCGGCAGCACATCCTCGAGCTCCTCGCGACCCGGATCCTCGTGCTCGCGCCGATCTTCGTGCTCGGCTTCTCGCAGCGCGCGATCGACGCCTACGTGATCATCGTGGGCTTCCAGGCGGTGTTCAATCACTGCAACGTCGACGTGCGCCTCGGGCCGCTGCGCTACGTGCTGGTGACGCCGAACTTCCACCACTGGCACCACTCGCGCGACACCGAGGCGATCGACAAGAACTACGCCGCGCACTTCGCGTTCCTCGACTATCTCTTCGGCACCGCGGTGAGCGCCGACCGCGTGTGGCCGAGCCACTACGGCGTGGTGGGCGACTACATGCCGGAGGGCTTCGTGAAGCAGCAGGCGTTCCCGTTCATCGGTTCGACGAAGCCGCGCGAGCGTCCGACGCTCCCGCCCTCGGCCGACGTCTGGCACAAAGACGCCGCGCGCCGCGGCGACGGCCCCGGCTGACGCTCACTCCTCCGCGTCGTGCTCCGCCTCGTCGTCTTCGTCCGGCGCGGGCATGAAGCGCGCGCGGAGCTCCGGGTTGATCGGCTCGTGGCGCAGGCGCGAGGTGTAGTACCGCGCGAGCCACTCGTTGCCGCGCGTGATCTGGACGACCGCGGCGTGCTCGAGCACGTCGTCGGCCAGCGGCTGGATCGCGAACGAGTAGTCGAGGGCGAGGAACACCGCCTTCCGATAGCCGGCCTCCGCGACCTCGAGCGCGAGCGTGCGGAGCGACTGCGCGTCTCCGTCCGCGGCTTGGAACCGAGCGGCCAGCTCGTCGGCGCGCGAGGGCGAGAGGTGTCGCTCGTGCTCGTCCTCCAGCACCCGCACGCGGAACAACGCGACGTGCGCGACCTCCAGGTTCGCCACCTCGACCGCGCGCTCGTACGCGGCCGAGGCGCCCTCGTAGTCGTCCCTCCGCGCGCGCGCGTGGCCGAGCGAGAGCCACGCGTAGAACGAGCTCGGTTGCACGCTCGTCGCGTGCTGAAACAGGGTGAGGTCGTCCCGCCACGCCGCGGTGTACTGCGCTCCGCGCGCCGCCAGCGCGGCGACGGCCGCCATCGCGATCCCGAGCACGATGCGCCGGTCGTTGATCGGGGAGGGCGAGCGGCGCTGGAGGAGGCCCTCGACGAGGAGCCCGATGCCAATCGCGAGCGGCCACAGCGGGAGCGCGAGGTAGCGGTCCTGCCACTGGTAATAGAGCGGGATCACGTTCGAGACGGGCAGCCAGAACGCGAGGAACGATGCGATGGTGAACGCGGCGCCACGATTCTTGCTTCGTACGGTCCACGCGATCGCGAGCGCGAGGAGGACCGGACCCGCGAGGAGCATCAGCGGGCCGTAGCCGGCGCCGCGATCCACGGGATAGAGAGGAGAGAGGCTCGAGGGCCAGACGAGCGTGACGAGGGCGTGCGTCAGCGTCGCACCGACCAACCCGATGCGCCGCACCGGCTCGAGCGCGCGCGGCGCGATGAGCTCCGCGTCCCGCCAGAGGAGCAGGGTGACGACCCCGAGCGCCGTCGCGACGAGGAGGGTGGGGAGCTGCGCGATCACCGCCGAGCGCACGCGAGCGCGGAGCTCCGGTGCGTCGCGGGGGACCAGCCACACGTCGGCCGCGATGAGGACGAGCGGCAGCGGGAGGATCGTCGTCTTGGACAGCGCGGCCGCTCCGAACGCGAGGAGCGAGAAGAGCCGCATCCGATCGAACGGGCGAGCGCTCCGGACGTGCGCCCACACCGCGAGCGCGCCGAAGCCGAGCGCGAGGATGTCCTTCCGCCCCGTGATCCAGACGGCGCTCTCGACCTGAATCGGATGCGCGCACACCAGCGCCGCGACGATGAGCCCGCCGAAGAACCCGGACCCCGAGGCCTCGGCGCCCGCGCCTCGGTAGCGCGCGAGGAGCGCGCGGCTCGCCTCGAACACCGCGATGGCCGCCAGCGCGAAGAGGATCAGGTTGACGACGTGGAGCGCGGGGCCGTCGACGCCGAGCCACGGCGCGTCGAGCCAGTACGAGAGGAGGTGCAGCGGCTGGTACGCCTCGAAGTGCGGCGCGGCGAAGATCGCGACGAAGTGCTCGAACGACGGCTCGGTGACGAGCGGGTCGTCCACGAGGAAGCGCCCGTCGTCCCACCCGAACACGAGCGAGAACGAGGCGGCCCGGCCGTACTCGATCGCCACGAGCAGCGCGAGCGCGACGTACGCGATCGCCCGCACGCGCCCGAAGCTCGGCGCGGTGGACGGCGCGGTAGTCGGTTTGGTGCCCGGTTCGGCGGACGGTTCGGTCGACGGGGCCGTCGACGCAGCGCGCGCGGGCTTCGGCGCGGCGGGAGCGGCCTTCGTGGACCGCGGCTTCTTTCGCTTCGAGCTCATGTCAACACCGCGTGCGCGCCACCGGAAGGAGTCAGAGCGCGCCTCGACCGTGCACGTAGTGGAGGTAGTCGCGGACGTCGCGGCGGAGGCGCTCCTCGGCCTCTCGTGCGCCGGCGACCCCGCCCTGCACGTGCGCGCGCTCGTTGGCGTACTCGTAGCTGGTGTGCTCGAGCACGAGGACTTGAGCGCCATCGGGGCCGGGGACGATCCGCAGGCGTCCGTTCGTGCCAGGCCCCGGAAGCAGATCGCCCATCGCGCTCCGGTCGACCGAGGAGACCCACTCGATCCCGAACCGGGTCTGGGCGAGCCGGACGTCGACGTCCAGGCGATGTGCGCGGTCGAGGTCGAACGCGAGCGCGGGCCCGCGCGCGATGCCTTCGTCGCGGAGCACCTCGACGATCAGCTCGAGCGCGCGCTGCTCGCTCAACGTCATCATCTCGGCGTCGCTCGCTCCGTCGCCACGGTTGCGCGAGCTCGCCCCGCAGCCGGGGGCGGCGAGCGCGACGACGAGCGCGAGGCCAGCGAGGAAGGGGCGGGCGGCGTTCATTCGAGCGTGAGCGGGTAGTTGACGATCATCTCGGGGCCATCGAAGCGGTCGAAGCGCAGGCCGCGCGCCGCCGCGCTGAGGCACGAGCCCGCCTCGCCGGTCGTCGCCGCGCGCGGACCGCTCAGCCGGACGCGCTGCACCGTTCCGTCGCCCGCGATCCGGAGGCCGAACGTGATGCGACCTCGCACCTCGTCCTCGCCCGCCATCAACACGAGGCAGCGACGGATGCGGCCCATCCCGGCGTCGAACCCCGCCTCGATCTGAGACGGGCGGAGCTGCTGCTCGCCGCCGCCGCCCTCCATGTCGACCGTGCGCATGTCGTTCTCACCGAGATCGTCGCCGACTGTGGCGTTGCCGGTCGGCGTCTGCTCGGTCGCCCGTCCGCCGCGCGCGGCCCGCCCGCGCCGTCGCCCGCGCCGCCGACGCGAGGGAGTCGGCTCCTCGACCGGCTCCTCCACCACCTCTTCGATCGGCGCGGCCGCGAGCACCGGCTCGGGCGCGGGCGGGCCGTAGTCGAGCACCAGCGCGAGGAACGCGACGGCGGCGCCCCAGATCGCGGTGGCGACCCCGAATCCCGCCCAAAATCGGCCCATGCGGGGGTCATAACACGACGCACGGCCGAGGTTCGAGCCCCCGTCGAGACAACGATGTGGGCGGCTTGACCACCCTAGGGGCCTCCACTACCGTCGCCGGGCTGTGAACAAGCGAATCGGCCTATCCATGGCTTGGATCCTCGCGGCGGGAGTCCTCCCGTCGCTCTTGTTGGCCCCCGCCGACGCGCGCGCGCAGGACGACGAAGGCTACGCCTGGGGCGAAGAGGGCGGCGGCTCGACCGGCAACGACATCGCGACGGGGGAAGACCCGTTGCGCATCCAAGCGATGCTCGGCGGCGGGGTCGGCTTCCGGATCCTCCGCAACTTGGATTACGATCAGCAGTTCATCGTGCCGCCGTACATCGACCTCGGCGCGGCCGTGTACCTCCCTGGCCAGGAGCTCCGACACGGCGTCGGGCTCGGGGTCAGCACGATCCTCACGAACGACGCGGACACCCTCGCGCTCACGCAATGGGTGTTGACGCCGTCGTATCAGCTGAACCTCCCGTTCCAGCGGCTCCTCGCGATGGACCAGGACATCCTCCAGCTCCAGTTCCGCGTGGGGATCCCGGTGGTGTTCAGCCACGTGTCGGGCTCGGGCCCGAACGTCACGTTCGGCGGGGAGATCGGCGCCAGCTTCATCGTGAAGTTCCTCGCCGGCCTCGGCGTGTACCTCGAGGTGCAGGGCGCCATCTACGGCGGCTACCGCTTCACGTTCCATCCCGTCGTCTCGATCGATGCCGGGTTCGTTCTCGACTACGAGGTGCTGCCGTGAGCGCGCGAAACCAGCGAGGCAAGAGGTACGCGAGCTGGCTCCTCCGGCTCGTCGCGGGCGCGGTGCTCTTCATGAGCCTGGCCGGCCCGGGGGCGGGCAACGTCGGCGGCTGCGGCAACACTCCGCCGCTCGTGGACGCGGTGCAGCACTGCATGGATCGCGAGGGCGCCCGCTGCCGGCGCGAGGCGGCGGCCGGCCGCATCAGCTCGGTCGAGTTCACCGACTGCGTCAACACGTTCATGGACGTCTGCATGAGCGCGTCCTGGCCGACCGGCTGCGCGCCGACCCCGGCCGAGTCTCAGGCGTGCGTGCGCCTGCTGACGCGGCTCGACTTCCTGCAGACGCCGACCGACCAGTTGCTGGCCGAGCATGGGGAATGCAACCTGTGCATGTGATGATGATGAAGACCCTCTCCTGGTTGGGCCGCCTCCGCGCCCCCGTGGTCGCCGGTTCTCTCGCGCTGGGTGCCCTTTCGATCGGCGCCGCCGCGATGACCCCGGGCTGCTCGACCGTGGCGAGCCACGAGGAGTACACGCACTACCGTGCGGTGCGCCTCGCGGGCAGCGAACGCGACCGGCTGATCGCGCTCCAGCAGTACATCGAGAGCCACCCCACCGGCTTCTGGGCCGAAGAGGTGAGCGCCGAGCGCGCGCAGCACGAAGAAGAGGTGTGGGCGCAAGGCAACTCGACGCGCGAGGGGCTCGAGTGGTACCTCCGCGTCTACCCCGACGGAGAGTACGTCCAGCAGGCGCGACAGCGTCTCGGCGCGCTCCAGCAGGTGCGGAGCACGGCCGACGAGCAGCTGGCGCGCCAGCACGAGCTCGAGGCACAGCGCCGCGCGGAGGCGGAGGCGGCGCGCCGCACGTGGGTCACCCGCGCCGTCCAGTACTGGACGCGCTCACTCCTCACGCTCCGCAACTTCGGCTCCTCGATGGGCACGATCGCCCGGAGCAACGAAGATTTCAGTCGTGCGTTCGGTCAGGCGCCGGCGCCCGTGTGCACGCCGGAATACTGCATCAAGCACTACGGCCAGCTCTATCACATCCCGGTACCCGGAGCGACGCGCATCGATCGCCACATCGACGTGTACCTGCGCCTCGTCCTCGATCGCGGCCGCCTGCGTAGGGCGGAAATCCTCTTGCCGGCGAAGGGCTTCTCGCGCTGGTACGAGATGGAGAACCAGACCGTCATCACCGACGAGGATCCCGAGCAGCGGATGACCGCGATCAACTGGGCGCTCGATCGCATCCAGCCGATCATCCAGGAGGTCGCGGCGGGGGCCGAGCAGTTCGACTTCATCCCCGAGCCGATCCCGCCGCTCCAGATCCAGGCGGAGGCCGACACCGAGTCCGAGCCGGTCGCGCCGGACCAGGCGCCCGGCGCCGAGGGTGGCTCGAACCCGGCGGACTTCTCGCCCGGTCACACGGCCGGCGGCTCGGGCGGTGACCCGAACAGCCTCGAGAGCCTCCTCGACGCGGCGGGTGGCGCGGACGAGACCCCGACCCCCGCGCCGCGCCCGCGCCCCGAGACCCAGGAGCCGGTGAACATCGTGCTCCCGATCGGCCTGATCTCGTTCCGCATCCGCAGCATGCGGGTGGTGGTGTTCGGAGCCGGCGAAGAGGACTACGAGCAGGGCTTCGACGGGATCATCATCGAGCGCGAGTAGCAGGCGACTGAAGGCCCGAAGGGCCGCTCAGCTGCCTGCCCCTTGCCCTTGCCCGTGCCCTCGCGCGCCAGCGTCGAGGAGCTCCGTTGGCGTAGCGAGCGTCTCGCGTGAATCAGCTCGAAGCGGCGCTCCGCGCCCGCGCTGTCCCATGCGGTCGCGCGCGCGGGGCGGGCAGCCTGCTTGCCCACGCTGCTAGAGCGCAGGTGCCGTCACGAGCTCGCCGCGCCTCAGCATGCGCCGCATCGAGAAGCCGATGCGGCGCGATTGCACCGCGTCGAAGAACGGCGGAACGTCGCCGCGCTCGTAGCTCATGATGTTGCCCGGCGTGTCCGAGTGCGGATTGCCGAAGTAGTGCCCGAGCTCGTGCGCGAGCACGGTGGGCCCCGCGATCCGGGAGATGATCACGAAGTGCGAGCCCGGCGTGTATTCCTCTCCGCGCGGCCGCCAGTGGACGCCCTGCCGATAGCGTGAGGGGTCGTCGACGTCGCGCAGCGAGGCGACGACGAACACGTCGATGCGCTGCCGATGGAGGAGGTGGCCGAGCTGGTGTCGATCACCCCGGTCCTCCATCCGGGCGTGCTCCTCGCCCATCGTCGCGCGATCGACGATCGTGAACGCGGCGCCATGGTCGTGGAAAATCGTGTTGGCGTTCTCCACCTGCTCGTCGATCCACGCCGGCGTGATCACCGCCTCACCCTCGAGCTCCGCCACCGTCAACGCGATGGGCAGCGACGTGGGCTCGCTCGGCTGCGCGTGGGCCGAGCCGACCAAGCACGCGACGGCGACGAAGAGGGGGAGGGCGGCGCGGGTTCGCACGCGGGGAGGGTAGCAGGGCGGCTTCGGGACTCGCGGGTGTGGGGGAAGGGGAGCGCACGGGCATTCGAGGAAGCGCGCACGGGCAGGCTGCGCGGCGGCCTTTGGGCCTTCTCGCAGCCTGCGGCTATCATCCGCGCTCGGTGACCGAGCGCTCTCAGATGTGGTCGAGCGAGATGATCGCGAGCGATGCGATCGGTCGCTTGATGGAGTTCTGGGGCTTCAAGCGCAACATGGGTCGCATCTGGACGGTGCTGTACCTCGCGGACGAGCCGCTGAGCGCGCACGACCTCCGCGATCGACTGCACCTCTCGAGCGGCGCCGTGTCGATGGCGCTCAACGATCTCTCGCGCTGGGGCACCGTCCGCAAGGTGTGGATCCAGGGCCAGCGCCGTGATCACTTCACCGCCGAGGGCGATCTCTGGAAGATGGTCTCGCGCGTGTTCCGCGAGCGCGAGCTCGTCGAGGTGGTCGACGCGATCGATCAGCTCGAGCGCGCGCTCGAGGAGCTGGCCAAGGAGCCTTCGGACCGCCGTCGCAGCGCGCGCGCCGCGATCCAGCGCGAGCGCCTGGGGCAGCTCCTCGAGGTCGCGCGGCTGGGGCGGCGTCTGCTCGACGCCTTCCTCGCCGAGGGCAAGGTCGACATGCGCGGCCTCGCCCGCGTCCTCTTGGGCCGAGACCCGTCTTGAGCGAGCCGCCGACCACGCTGCTCGACCGCGTCGGAGTCCTGGTCGAGTCGCGCGCCGTCCGCACGACGCTGGTCGTGCTCATCATCGTCTCGCTCCTCCCGCTGCGGCGGCTGACCTCGCCGGAGGTGGAGCTCGCGCTGACGTGGGTGTTCCTCATCGCGTTCGGCGCCGAGCTGCTCGTGCGGGTCCCGTTGATCCTCACGCGGCGCAAGGAGCGACGCGCCGGCCTCGGCGAGGTCGGGTTCCTCCTCGCCGACCTCGCCGCGTTCGTCAGCTTCATCCCGCTCGACGCGATGCTCGACTCGCACCTCATCTGGCTGCGGCTGCTCCGGCTGAGCCGGCTCCTCGTCTTGGTCCGCTTCGCGCGCGAGCTCGCCGCGGACCTCTACTCGATCCTCACGCGCCGCGAGCAGCTCCAACAGTTCGGCCTCGTCACGCTCGCGGTCGCCGCGCTCGCGTTCGTCAGCGCGGTGGTCCTCAACCAGCTCGGCGTGCAACACGACTACCGCGGCGATCACGAGGCGCCGGAGCTCGTGGATCAGATGTGGTGGTCGTTCCGACAGCTCGAGAGCGCCGACAATCTCGTTGCCAGTCTCCACGGACATCCCCTCGTCAGCATCCTCTCGCTCGCGCTGACGATCACCGGCGTCTTCATCATCTCGTTCATCATCGGCATCGGGACCAACGTCGTGGAGCAGGTGGTCCGCGCGGAGCGCCGCCGGAGCGTCGGCTACACGGGGCACACGGTGGTGGTCGGACCCATCCAGGCGAGCGAGATCCTCGTCCGCGAGTTCGTGCGCATCTACGTCAAGAACAAGCGCGATCTCCGCGATCAGCTGCGCCAGCTCCTGCGCTGGTTCACGCGAGGGGGCACCGCGCCGCGCGGCTGGAGGCTCCCGCACCTCGCGTTGCTCGGCCCGGACGACGATCCCCCCGCCGTCCTCCTCGAGCCGGGGATGCGCTGGGTCGTGTACCGACAAGGGGAGGGCACCGACACCGAGGCGCTCCTGCGCATCGGCGCCGACCGCGCGAAGCGCGCGATCGTGCTGACCGATCCGTCGGCGGGCGCCGACGCCGACGCGATCACCGTCGCGACGGTCAGCGCGCTCCGCGACCTCAACCCGAGCGCGCACGTGTTCCTCGAGCTCGCGAGCAGCAAGAACCTCGACACGGTCGGCGCGCTCGGGCAGCCGGATCGCACGTTCTCGCTCGACGTCCCGTGGTTCCTCGGCGTGTTCATGCTCCACCACCTCGTGGTCCCCGGCGTCGAGCGCCTCTATCGCTACCTCCTCACCGCCGACGGCTCCGAGCTCTACTCGCACGTGTATCGGACGCGATCCGAGCTCGACCGCCTGGTGCAGCGACGTGGCGAGGACGGCGCGCTCGACTTCGGCGCGATGGCGGCGCGCGCCGAACGCTACGGCGCGGTGTTGATCGGCGTCGTGCTCGGCGACCGCGAGCCGACCGACGGGCCCTACGATCTCATCTCGCTGGACGGCCTCGTCCCGTGGGTGAACCCGCTCGATGAACCGACCGACCCGCGCCTCCTCGAGCTCGGCGCGCGCGCGGGGAGGGTGCCCGCCTCCTCGCTCCGCGGGATCATCGCGTTGGCCGACAACTACGGCCCGGTCCGCCACCTCGCGCGAGGGCTCACCGAGGCCCCGCTCTCGCCGCGCCGCGCCGCGGAGCCCAGCGACGTGACGATCGCGACGGCCGAGCCATGCCCGCGGAACGTGATGATCGTCGGCCTCGGCAACGCCGTCGCGAGCCTCGCGCACCGCCTCGGCGAGCTGGCCGACGAGGCGCGGGTGACCGTCGCGTTCGACGGCGACGAGCTCTCGCTCCACCAGCTCGGCGCCTCGCTCGCGCACCTCGGGATCGCGCTCCAGCGGACCGACGAAGGATGGCAAGCGAGCTTGCCACGGGGAGGGCGCCTCGAGGTCCTCTCGGAGCCGCACGTGGACGCGATGCAGACGGCGACGCGCGCGCTCTCGTGCGGGGAGTACGAATCGATCGTGTTCCTCAGCGAGCACCACGCGAAGGACCCCGACGCGCGCACCGCGCTCCGGCTGCTCGGCCTCTGCGAGCACCTCCTGGCTCGCGGCGGCGACGCCCCGCACGTGTTGGCCGAGCTCACCACGCTGCAAAAGGGCGAGCGCGCGCGCGCCCATGTGCTCTCCGCGTTCGAGCGCGCCGAGCGGAGGCCGCCGCGGATCACGCTCGTCAGCACCGAGCAGGTCCGGAACTACTTCATGGTCCACAGCGCCTTCGTCCCGATGATCAACGAGGTCTACGCGCAGCTCCTGGGACGAGTGGGACAAGATCTCGTGCGACTCCCGTTCGACGAGCCGTGCCGCGTCGAGATCGCCGCGCTCAGCGCTCGGCTCGCGGACTCACGAATGATCCCGCTCGCGTTCGAGCGCGAGGACGACGTCGTCGTGAACCCGGACGTCGGCGTGACCTACGACGGCGTCACCGGCGTCCTCGCCATCGCCCGCGGAGCCTGACCCTCCTGCCACGCAGCTGTCAGGAGCGGCGTTGCGTCCGCGCGCCGGGCCGACCAGCATCGAGCGCATGGCAGACACGAACGGGGCCCACCACGGCATCGACTACATCGAGCTCTCGGTGACGGACATGGATCGAGCGAAGGCGTTCTACGGCGCCGCGTTCGGCTGGACCTTCAACGCCTACGGACCGGCCTACACCGGCTTCGTCGACGGCGCGCGCGGCGACCGCGAAGCGGGCGGCCTCCGCCTCGCCGACGAGGTCACGAGCGGCGGCCCGCTCGTCGTCCTGTTCTCGGACGACATCGAGGCGACCGAAGCCGCGGTGCGCGAAGCCGGCGGCAAGGTCGTCGTGCCCATCGCGCCGTTCCCCGGCGGCCGCCGCTTCGAATTCCAAGACCCTTCAGGCAACCGCCTCGGGGTGTGGGCCAGCTGACGATAGCGTCGAGGGCTGAGGGATATGGCCCCATCTCAGGCGCCGGGAGACGCTCATCATGGGGGGACGCATCGACGCAGAGATCACCCGTGGTGTGGACTTCGAGTCGAATCAGATGAGGTTATGGCGTTACGAACGCTGCCACGGAGCTGCCTTCTCCGGCGAGCTCGATCCACCGCATCGATTCGAACGCCTCATCGGTCAGTAGGAGACGTCCGCGACGCAGACCCACGGCGAGAGCCCCATGCAGGTCCGCGCTGATCGAGGTCGGGCTTTCTCCGTCTGGCAATCGGAGCGCGCGCTGCACCGCTTCCCAATCATCGAAGACCGCGGCATCCCGCGACTCTCCATCCGTGCCGCTCCCGTCCAAGATGGACTGGCCCGCGTCAACGGTGAGCTGCGCGTCGGGCACATCTACGGAAGAACCCGCGCCATCTCGATCACGGCCGTCCCGACCGCGACCCAGGCCATCAGATCTCGTATGTGAAGCGTAACAGCCGCCCAGCACCAGGAGCAACAAAAGCAATTGAGGGCGTCTAACTCCGCGCGAGGCTGTCATCAGGTAGCAGCGCAATTGCTAACTCCTGGCGCCCAGACTCTCAACCCACGAGCGTGCGCGCCCCGCGCCTATCAAATAGTCATGGTCGTTGTACGCAATAACGTAGCTGTTCTCGTGGTCTGTAACATAGAATTCAAACCCACTACAGTCCGCGATAATTGCGACAAGTGGTGCTCCAGCCTCGAAGGCGAATCCGCACGTTCCCTGCGAATCTGCGACGAGGAGCACAAACGAGTCGACAACAAACTCCTCTAGCCGCCTCCAAGCCGATGCATC
>JBFWYI010000129.1:0-22010 GCA_050186575.1 Sandaracinaceae bacterium
ACCGCCTGCGCCCACCAAGAACGCGAACGTCGCACCGGACGATCTGACGACACGGCTCACCTCCGAGCCGCGATCGCAGACCCTCACGAAGCTCGACGCAACGACGCCGTCCGCCGGACGGTTACGTTGCCCAGCTCAGCGAACGTCTGCTGTCCACGTGCGTTGTAGACTGCGGATGCCACGATCGTGCGCGAGACGAGGTCCGGGGTCTTGACCACCAGTGTCTCGACCGGCCCGCTTCGCAGGAACGTGGTCGTTCGCTCGGTTCCGTCCGGCAACCAGGCTTTCACCCTCCGGCCTGCGGCGTCGTAGCTGCTGATGCTCGTGTAGCCTGTGCTCTCCAGCGTGACGCTGCCGCTCCAGTCCGGGTCGAGCCCAGGTGTCGCCGTGAGGACGCGCTCGACCTCCAGGATCTCGCCAAAGGCGCCGTAGCGCGTGACCTCCTCCGTGCCGGCGCCGTCCTCTGTCTTGATGAGACGTCCGAGCTGGTTGCGGTCAGCGGCCTGGGTGGCGCCCTCACCGAACGTGAATCGCTCCGCAAGCCACGTCGTCGAGCCGTCCGTGATGGTGCGCTCGGTGAGTCGACCCGCGACGTCATAGGTACGCACCTCGGCGGTGTCCTCGCGCCAGAACAGAGCGTCGCGACCGAGGGCGTCGTAGAGCACGCGCGTTGCGCCGGCGTCCATCGAGGTCTCGAGCAGGACTCGACCGAGCCGATCGTAGGTGCGGGTGCTTGCGGTCAGCCCCCGACGATCGATCGTCGCCTCCGACAGCCCACGGATCTCGAGCTGCGCCTCCTCGGTGAGCTCGACCGACGACTCGATCTCCTCGACGCTCGCGATCTCGCGACCGAGCGGGTCGACATGCACCGTGACGGGCGTCTCCTGATTCGAGAGCGCTTGTTCGAGCGCGATGCGTTCCGGATCGGTGGTCGGTAGGCTTTGCCGGGGCGTCTTGTAGGCGCTCGCGCGGTCGGATGTGTCGTTGACGTCGAAGGTCTGCTGAGACCATGGGCCGAAGACGGTCTCGCTGAACGTGCCATTCGGCATGTCCTGCCGGACCGACCGACCGAGGACATCAAACGTCGTCGTCGGCGAGACACCGAACTGTCGACGGTCGTTGGCGACCTCAAAGCCCACCCCATCGCGAAAGAACGGCTCGAACGTCGCGACGACACGTTGCTTGTCGTCGTATACGGCGTAGCCGCTGACCAACCAACGGTCGGTGGAGTTTGCCTCCACCAGCGAGCCCGAGACCTCGACCCACGCCGTGCCGTCCTCTACTCGGCGTCGCGCCTGGAGCGGCCGACCGAAGCCGTCCAGATAGGACATCTGCATCTGCGCGCGGTCCGCCGCGGCGCCAGCGTCCGGGCCGCGGTCGTCGAACTGCTCGGCGGATAGCGTCAGCATCCGCATGGGCTGCCCGCCGCTCGGGTACTCGTAGAGCAGCAAGCTCTCCGCGGTACCGAGCTCGGTCTCAGGCGCGGACAGCGCGGCGCCGAATGTCGGCAACGCGGCGCCGAGGGTCAGCGCCCCGAACCCATGCGCGACCGATGTCGACGTCTGATCGTACGCGGTTCCGCGCCGACTCGTTCGCCGCGTGATGCCGAGGGGATCGTAGTCAGTCTCTTCGATCGTCCCGTTCGGGTCCGTGAGCTGCCACGGCGCGAGCAGGTGATAGTCGATCTGGGCAGACGAGGTGTTACCCACCTCGTCCGTCGCCGACGCCATCACGAGCCGGTAGGTGTCGGAGGTCAGCTGTCGGACGCCGCTATCGTACGCGGTCGTCTGCTCGAGGCGATGGAAGGTCGCCGCCGTCGAGTACGTGAGGGTCGGCGTCGGGGCGTAGAAGTCATCGGAGCCAACGAGAAGCAGGCCGAGCGGTGGTAGGTCGGTGTCGGGGTCAACACGGCTACCGAAGTCCGCGGTCAACTGGCCGCGGTGGTAGGCGGCGGAGTCGCTGTGGTGTGGCAGCGTGACCGCGCCGACCTGGCCCAGCGCGAGCGCGGCGGTGAGCGTGTCGTTCCAGTAGAACGTCCGCTGATGCCCAAGCTCGCGAGCCTCGACGCTCGTGCTCGCCGGGTTGAGCGGCGTGTCATACTCGTTTGCACTTGCGAACGCCGTCGTCAGTGTGGCGGCCAGGTCCACGTCGAACGCGTCGTCGTCGTCGGGGACGTGCACCTCGTAGGTGCGCCCTTCGCTCGGGACTCCGATCTCGAAGCGAATCTCGCTGTCGACGTGGACGAGCTCTGCCGTGCTGGCCGTCGCCAGTACCCGATCCTGTGCGGCGAACGGAGAAGGTCCTCCGCGACGCGTCAGCCCGGCCTGGAACGAGAGGCGGGGCAACACATAGTCGTCGGTGTCGAGGACGCGACTCAGCGATTCTCGTGGATCGCCCGGTGATTGTTCGTAGAGCGTCGTCAGCGTGTCCGCCCCGACGACCTGCACGCCGACGCGGTAGGACGGGTCGCTCGACCGGACGGAGCGAACCAACTGGCTCGAGCACGCCACCGAGAACGGGTGCTCGCCTGCGCTCCCTTGCTCGTCAGCGCCGTAGACCTCAGTGCGGACCGCAGAGCCCGTGAGGGCGCGCCACGCATCCTCGACCTCGACCGCCAGGAGCGCCACGGACGAGGAGTCCACCGCGCTGGCTGGCGGCGGCCGCGCCTGCAGGTCACCGGCGTAGTGGTGTTGGACAAAGCGCGATGCGTAGTCGAGCTCGCCCGTGTGCGAGAACTGCCGCGTCAACGCCGGCAGCGCATCGAGCGCGGGTATCGGGTCGACGTCGTAGTGATCGACGACCGCGAACATCGCGAAGGACCGCTCCTTCGGGTCGTAGTGACCATCGTGATAGGCAAAGCGCTCGCTCGACGCGGCTCCGTCGATCGGCTCGACGCGGCGGAGGACGTCGACCACCGGCCGCTGGGTCGGGAGCGGGGTCTCCCACCCGCGTAGCGCGGCGACGTCGCGCAAGTAGTGGGCAACCGAGTGGCCCCACTCCACCGTGCTCGTGGCGCCGAGCGGGTGGGTGACGCTTGCGATCTGCCGAGCGCCGGGATTCTGTAGCAGTCGGAGGGAGTGCAACGTCGGAGCACCGGACTCGGACGGCGCGAAGAACGTCAGGCAGGGCGAGCCATCGCCGTTGACGTCGACGAGCTGGGGCGGGACGCCGTTTGGAATCGGCGCCCCCCACGCCACGGCCTCGAAGGTCCCGAAGGAGGTCCCGCGTCGGTTGTTGGCGCGCCAGACGCTCCCGTCGCCGCGGAGGTACACGAGGTCGGAGGGCCCGCTCCCGTCCAGGTCAACAAGAAGTACGCGCGCGGCGTCGTAGCTGCCTTCGGCATCGAGGCGAGGCGCGCCGTCCATGATCACCGGGTCGCCGAATCGACCGCGGCCCAGGTTGGGCCAGTAGCGCACTGCGCCGTTCAGGACCTCGACGAGGTCGGCGAGGCCGTCGCCCGTCATGTCGGCGACGAAGCGATCAAGCGGGAGGACGACGCGAGGGAGCTTCTCGGGTGGCGTGCGTAGCTCGAACGGCTCGCCAAGACCGTCGTCACCGCGATTGGGGATCACCCAGCTCCCGCCCTCGTGCATCAGCACGATGTCTGCGCGGCCGTCGCCGGTGATATCCGCGCGCTGCACCACGGCGCCTTGAAGATTCAGCGCGGCGTCGAACCGCTTGAGGAGCTGCCAACGACCCGTGCGTCGTTCGAAGCGGTACACGCCGGCGTCTTGACCGGTGACCTGCACCCACTCCGGGTTCCCGTCCCCGTCGTAGTCATCGATCGTTGCGCTCGATAGACCGCGCGGCCAGGCGTCCACCAACCGCGGGGCATCGTAGAATCCGCCGCGGTTCGGTGCGAACCAGGCGCCAGCCGGGCCGAGAGAGAGCAGTCCGGGGATGCCCTCGCCAAACAGGTCGACGAGCGTCGAGCCTCCGGTGAGTGAGGGCACATCCCGTCGCTGGAACGCGTTATCGATCGATTCACTGGTGTAGGTGAACGTCGCCAACGGAGTCGAGGCGGAGACTCGGCCGCCACTTTCCTTGCGCCATCCGACGTAGCGCACACCGGTCAGCATCGACGCGGCGGCGTCCTCGGCGTGAGTCAGCTCTAGCTCCCCGACGAGGGTGGACGCTTCGCCGAGCTCGGTGGGGAAGTGGTGAAACTGGAGCACGCGGCGGAGCAGACGTCGCGTGCGGATCTCGAAACCCGACCGGCCCGTGAAGGCGACGTCCGCGCGAACCGGCCAGGTACCCGAGGGCGTCGGTTGCGGCGTGCCGGCGTCGTAGTCGCCGTAGTCGAAGACGGTCTCGAAGTACCAGGTGGCTCCCGATGTGTCGTCGTCCTCCGCGTACGGCGCGGCATTGCCGTAGACGATGCGGTCTGGGTAGCGGTTGGCGGTGGCGGCGGCGAACCTCGCGGCGTCATGGCTGATCGGATCCACACCGACCGCATCTTCCGGTCGGTAACGAACGAGCATCGCGTTGCCGAGCCGGTCGAACCCAGACTCCACGAGCCAGCGATAGGTGCGCGAAGGTGTCGCCGGGTCGGCAATGCGACTTTCGCCGTCGGGGCGGCGGCCGTAGACCATCACGGCACCATCGCCGGTACGGACGCGCCAGTGGATTCGACCGCTGGTCTGGTCGGTCCAGCGCTCCACGCGCAGCGGAGCGGACTCGATGCGCAACCGAAAGGCCCGGACATCGTGCCCGTTCCGTACCCACGCGGTTGGCCGCACCGCATCGTCGAGCGGAATGAGCGGCTGCCCCATGTACCGGTAGGTGTCCGTCCCGTCGTAGCGAGGCAGGCCCTCGCGCACATCGATGTCGATCGCCGACAACCCACCGAGCGACCAGCCGTGGGCGAGTGGTGACAAAGGGTCGTAGCCCCCGAACGTCAGGGCCAACGATGGTCCAAAGCCGTCGCGTCCGGGGGTGAGCGGGACCGGAACTTGGACAGACGGCGACCCAGTGGACCGATCGACATCGACCTGCACGGCAGCGACCGCCGCCGTGGGATCGACCCGGAGCAACTCCATCGGTCGCAGTGCTGTCATTCGAGCACTGCCGTCATGCGAGCGGCCGTCACGGATACCGCACCATCATGGGCCTTCGCTCAGATCCACGACGAGGAAGATGTCGAAGCCATCCGCATTGGGATCCACATTGCCCCAGTTGGCAGCTTGGATGGTGTACGTGCCTGGAAGCTGTCCGGTGATCGAGAGCGACGCGTCAGCGGCGGGCATCGGAAATGCCCCGTCCACTTCGTTCCACTGCGCGAACGTCGTGTGCGACTGCGTGTTCAACACGATGTCGGTGTTGGTGGTGTCGCCGGCTCCGCGAAGCACGAGGAACGGGTTGGCAACTTCGACGCTCAGCGGACGCATGTAGGCCGGCAGCGACGCATCGGTGATCTCGAACGCAACGTCGGTTGTCGCCGGCGCCTGAACGAGCTGTCGGAATGCGGACCCGTGCTCGTTGCGCAAGCTGATCACGCGCCGGCGCGGTGGGCTCGTGGCGAACAGGTGGGTTCGTACCGCGGGGTCAGAACCGGTCTCCAGCGATGTCCGAAGCGTCTCGGAGTAGTCCGCGTCGTACGCGACATGAATCAGGACGTCTTGGATCTGCCGATAGTCGAACGGACGCACTGCGGCGGGTAGCGTGAGCACCCAGTCCGAGATGGCGCCCGCGCCCTCGAACGGAAGCAAGCGAGGGGCGCGGAAGTCCAGCTCGAATACTCCACCGTCCCGTTGCCCCGAGCTCGTTGCCGTCATCTTCACTGGGGGATCGCCGTAGTCCGTCATCACCGCGGCGAGATCCGCGGTCGCGCGGATGCGGTGACCGCTGAGCGTGAGCATGGCAGGTAGGTTTGCGTTCGGCGGTACGATGGCGGGGATGGTCACCCGCACCGCCCGGATCCTGCGCTTGTACTGCCCGGGGTAGTAGAGATCGAAGAACGCCTCCGGCAGTGTGAACGTCGAAGCGCTCGCGCCCGCCGTCGTTCCGGTCTCCTGCAAGCGCACGAGGGCTGCCGGGTCGATCTCGCGCAACGAGAACGTCTGGTCGACTTCGAGCCGCCGCTTGTTTTCCTCGATATAGGCGACCTGCATGCGGCGAAGGTCGTGTCCAAGTCGGTCGGCAGCCAGAAGTCCCTTTCGCCGACTGTCCCAGTAGCCGAAGCGGATGAAGTCGCCGTCGGTCCTCCCGAGCTCGTAGTTCCATGCGGCCTGAGCCTTCTTCGAGAACTCGTACGCGAGCTGGTAGCTCTGGAAGTGCAGGCCAGCGAGCTGCCCCGCCATCCAGTCGAAGAGCTCCTCCCGGCCGAAGCGCTTCTCGAGGACCGTCTGGATCTCGTCGAGCTGGTCCTTGCGCGTGTTCGCAGTCTCGAGTGCGTTCTCGGCGATCGCGAGGCGGATGTTCGCGGCCGCGATGTGCCGCTGGGCCGCTTCGACGTCCTTCATCGCGAGGTCGCGTTGATGCTCCCAGGTCTGCAACCGGCGGTCGTAGCCCGCCTGGGTCAGCAGCATCCGACCCTCGCGGTCATAGCGCCCAGCGGCGCTTGCGCTCGCCTTCGCGGTCAGGTTGAACGCGGCCGAGAGCTGAACGCCGCCGAACCCCGCCTTGGCAACCGGCGATCCCCCGGCACCCGCGGTGCCCAGATCGAACTGCGGGATCAGCCCAAGCACCGCGCCGATGCTGGAGAAGATGTCGGCGTTGTTCGTGGCCGCATTTGCGGCCGCATTGAGGTGGATCTGCCTCTCTTCGTGGGGGTTCAGTCCCTCCTCGATTCGCTCCTCGTAGAACGCTTGCCGCGCCTGCGCGGCGGCGAGACCAGTCTCGAGCGCGTCGAGCTGCGCGCGGGCTTCCTCGATTGCATCGGTGCGCGCACGGATGGTGTCGGTGTGCAGCACGCGCTCGTGCTCCGCCCGCAACGCTGCGAGCTGATCTCCGTCACGCGCTTGGATTGCACTCATCAGGCCTTCGCCCAGCGATCGCGCGCTCGCCGCGAGCCCCGCCGCGAGCTCGGCCATCGCGAGGTATCGGCGATGCGGAACGGTCGCCGACGACACGTCGCTCAGCAGCGTCTGGAGGTCAACGCCCGAAGCGGCCGCGCGGACCAACAACGCGGGATCGATGGGCGGTGCGAACAGCGGCAAGTCCCGGCGGCGGCCCTCGATGTCGAGGCAGTTTCGGACTTTGAAGAGCCGATCCGCCGTGCGATCCCAGAATCGAGATTTGAGCTGAGGATTCGCGGGAGTACAGAAGTAGAGCATCGAGGCCAACGAATCCGCATCATCCGGGAATTCGTCGTCCGCGATCTCCCACGCCTCGACGACTTCTTCACCCAATTGAATCGGACCGATGCCGTTCTGGAAGTTGGTCAGCAGGTCCCCGAACGTGCTCGGCGGCGTCTCTGATACGTCGATGCCCTCCGGGCGTGGACCCAGGATGCGGGCCGCGAGCATGTACAGTTCCGAGGCCTCGGCGACGCTCTCCATCGTGTCTTGCGCGAAGAGCTGATCGCCCCAGTCCAAGAGGACCTCCAGATAGCGCATGACGACAGCCGTCATGTAGGCGGTGAGCCGAGTTCGCGCGATCGCGTGGGGGTCGAACGGATTGCGGCGCCAGTCCGCGATCTGTTCGAGGAGTCGCTCGGCCTCGTCGACCGCGCCCGGATCGCTGGCGTCGGCGGTGAGCAGAGCCATCGTCTGCTGGATGTTCTTCGGCGCCGTCGAACCGTTCTCGAACTCCTCGCGGAACGGCCTGAAGCGCCAAAACGGCCGGGACTCGTCCTCCGCGGTCGGCCGCGTCGGGTCGAAGATCGGGTGGAGCCACTTCAGCGCGTCGGCGTACTGACCGGCCTCATGCTTGCGCGCAGCGATGAGGAACGGAACGTGGAAGAAGAGCTCCCAGTTGTACTGCGCGTAGGCCCCGTCGATCTCGAAATCGAGATCGTCCTGCGGGTACGGCTGGCTGACGCCCAACGGGACGTAGCGGTCCTGAAGCCGCACGTCCGCGGTCCCTTTCTGCCCCTCCAGCGGCTCCCCGCTCGGCGGGTCAAGCAGTCCCAAAATACCCAGGCGGTTCAGCAGCTCTCGCATCGTCCCGAGGTGTGGGTGCGCAAAACTCTGGAACCGGAACTTCGCAATGAGCGGTCGAACCGACTGGGGGCCCTCAGTGATCACGGAGGGCTGCGACACGATGGGCGGCAGCTGCATCGTGACGCCCAGCTCGGCCTGAAGGTCGGGGCTCGGAGAACTCCCCGAGACCGCCACGCCGATGGTCGCCCCGATCGCGTTCAGGAACGTGAACTGCGTTCGTAGCGCGTACGTGCTCGCGGTTCGGTCGACGGTGCTGCCGTGGACATCCGCAAGCTTAGTACCCCCCGCAATGGCAGCTGTAAGTGAGCTGTTCGGGACGAAGAAGAACGATCCGACGTTCGACTGATTACGGAACGCTGGGGGCGTCTCTGCGAACATCTCGATTCGAGGCGCCTGCCGCTGTCGTTGTTCCGGTGGCAACGCTAGCGGGTCTCGAACATTCAGTCCGAGGTCGAAGCCCGCGTCTGCGAGCTGGAACACCGTGTCGAGCGTGACCCAGTATGCGCCTTCCTCGTCCTCGAACACGAATGGCTCTCTGGGGTTGAACCAGGGCCGATGAGTCGGCGTGATCCGGATCGTCCGAGGTACAGGCGCAGGGTATGCGCGCACCACGGTTTGGCTCATCGGACCGACGGTATCGCTGCCTGGATACGCGATGGGCAGCACGAGGTCGTCACTACCGACATAGCGCTGCGAATCGCCAACATATACGCGTCCTTGGGCTGTGGGTAGCGGCCCGTGATTGACGATCACGTCGCCGGGCGAGATATTCTCGGAGGTGATGTTTCCGTCCACCGCGCTGAAACGGAACCGCGGGAGCGCGATCGTATAGTTGTCAAAGAGCTCTGCGCTCTGCGGACGCTCCGTAAAGGGTGAGCTGCCGTCGCGGTAAAGCTGGATCAGAAGGTCGCGCCCGTTCTGGTCGACCTGAGCACCCGCATAGATGACACTACGCGGCACCGTGAATCGTCGGGAGCTCACAGAGGAGTCGCGAAATACACGGGTCGCTTCGAGCCCGGTAAGGTCGAGGCGGTCCGGCTGCTGTCCTCCTCGCTCATCGAGGCCGATATAGGCCTGACTCCGTCTCGGCGACGACCACTCGCCATCGCGTAGCTCGGACCATGAAAGGTGGAACTTGAAGTATCTTTCAGGGGCAGGCGCTGAGCCGTTCACATCCGGGACGGGCGAGCTTGAAGGCTGAATCGCCGTCTCCGAGATGTTCAACCAGAACAGGATCACGCGGCGCTGATAGACCACCGGGACGAGGTGGTCGCCCTCGGCGTCCACGACCTTTTCCCACGGCGTCCACCGACGGCCGTCTAGCCAGGAGCGGTGGTAGTACGTGGGGGGGACGTCCCGGCTGCGAGCGAAGACGTGGTAGACGTCCTCGCCGACCGCCCGCTCCTCTCGCAAGATGGCGACGGTCTGGAGCTTGGCGACGGCGGACAGACCACGGAGGTACTCGCGGAACGCGCCCTCTACTTGCTCTTCACCGAGATCCCCTTGGGCCAGTGCGACCTCGAGCTGCTCGAAGAGAGGCGTCTTGTCACGGCGCAGCTCCGGCTGGATCCAGTTCTCCGGCCACAGGAAGATCTTCCGATTCGCCTCCCAGACCCGGTAGTTCTTCCTCCAAAGCCACTCTCTCGACTCGGCGTCGGTCAGCTGGAGGGCGCCCTCACGGCCGAGTTGCACTCGCTGTACGAAGCTCTGGACCGTACGCGTTGCATCCTTCAGGCGCGAAGTGCGCGCGCACCCACCCATCTGGACGTCGACAAGGAGGCTCTCCGCGACATCGGCGCTCGACGTGTATGCGTAGCCCGGATCGCCCACGAGGCGAGAGACGAGCGCGCTGCGGCTGCGCTGACGAATCGGCTCGCGGACAGCCGGCATTTGCTCGAGCCAGCGTTCGTCGCCCCACACACCCCGAAGGGCCTGTTCGAGCTCCGCCGCCGACGCGGCGTAGTCGCTCAGTGGCTCGGCGGTGCCGGGTGACTGCCAGACGAGGGTGCCCCAACCGGCCATCTGCGCGGCATCGGCACCCGTTTCGCTGGCGAGCTCCATCCACGTCGCGAGCCTGGCGAATCGCTCGGGCTCGGCCCATGCGCTTGCGCTGCCTCCGCCGATCGGTCCTCCGAAGCTGTCGTCGATCGCGGCCGCGAGATTCTCTGCGGACCAGCGTGTACGTGTCACCAACTCCGACCTCAACTCGCTGGCCGAGGCAACCGCACCGGTCACCAAGTCGCCGAACAGGTCGAAGAGCCGTCCGTCGACCGCGACCGACTGCATGCGGGCCGCCTCGCGCAGGGCGGACCATGCGGCGTATCGGTCTCCGATCGCGGGCTGGAGCACGACGTCCTGAAGATCAAAACCGCGGATCGCTCCGCTGGCGTCCACAAGCCATTGGAGATCGTCGACACCGAGACCGAACACGCGACACAGCCAGCTCGGGATAGCCACGAGCTCCCACACCTGGTTGTCGACGAGTGCCTCAATCGACTCAATGCTCGCCGTGGCCTCGGGGTCGAGGGCTCGCGCGCCATCGACCAGACCCGCATCCGCGATGATGGTCTCGCGAACTGCCTGCCCTGCAAACGGCAACTCCAGGAGCCCGTCGAGCAGCGATTCGTCCACTGAAAGCAGCGCTGCTGCCCGCCGGATGATGAGGCGGTCCCGCTCCGGATGGAGAGCGGGAGGCGTGCCGTCGCCCGTCCACATCTGCGAGTAGACGCCCGGACAATAGAAGGTGCCCGTATTGAAGTTGCCGATCGTCAACACCTTGGTCTCGGTGGAGATGCTCGGGCCGGAGCCGGTGGCGGAGACCGCCCCGCTCGCCGTGGTCACGTTCTCGACCCTGAGCTCCCACGTATCGGCGGACGGAATCTTGACGTGAACGCGAAGTCGATCGCCGGCACTCCAGGGTGGCACCGTCACGGTGGCGATGTCGGCCGCCCCCGAATAGAGGTTGAGCGTGAGGTCGGTCGTTCCGCTGAAGTAGAGGGAGACGTGATTCGCGCCAATGTCAAACAGTCGTGCGTTCGTGTCATCGCGCGCATCGACGGAGCTGAACGCGGGCCACCAGTCAAAAGTGAATCCCGCTTCGCTCTCAAGGGCGGCAGCCAAGACCGCATCGACCGTGAATCGACACAGGTCGGGCGAGCGAGCTCCCGCTGCTGTGGTCGTCCTGATCGGGCTCGAAGCGAAGGCGCCCCGTTCGTACTGCAATCCCCATGACGCGATGACCTTGGCGCCAGGGTAGGGAGCTCCTCCGGCCCACCCGTAGTTGCCGTAGCCGAGACCGCTGGCTGTCGCGCTGGTCGGGGTCGTCGTCGAGCTGTGGCGTTCCCAACTCGCCGACAGGTTCAAGTCGTCCGCGTCGCCTGGCGGGTAGCTCCTGATGACCAGCTTGCCGTCTCCGCTGATCGACTTGAAGTACCCGCTCAGCGTGTACGGGATCCCGATCGTCTGTGAGATGGCCTGGTCCGCGTAGGCCAGACCTCCGTTGGACGCACCGGACGCGGCGCTCAACGTGATCTGGTCAGCGTCCGTTCCACCGTCGGGGTCACCATCCGTGTTGGCGGCCCGAGTCGCAGTAGCGACCCACTGCCCACCCCATTCCTCCGACGCGCCCGAGCCGGTTCCGCTTCCCACGAGATTGGTGCGGCTCCCCTCGATCAGCACCGAACCGTCAGCGAAGATGCGCGCCTCGTTGCTCAGCCTCCAGGCAGCACCGTTGGTCTCAACGAGTGTCGCTTTCGGGTACCACGTCACGGTCCCCGTCGCGCTTGCATTGGCTACCCCGAACGTCGACCCGCCCGCAATCAGCATCCGAGCCGTCAAGGGCCCCGCGGCGTTTGCCGTGAGACCCACCGTGCACAGCCACCAGTCCGCGTCGTGGGGATGAGTCGTCACCACGAACGACGTCGCCGTGAAACCCAACTGTGCGCGGATGGCGCTGGCGCCAGTCTCGGTGTTGACCTGACAGTGGATAAAATCGGCTCCGCGAACGATCTGAATCTCGGGAAAGCGGGTCTGGTCCGAGTCCTTCTTGATCGCGAGCCGGAGCTCGTAGTGGGCCCCGCTCACGAGCGCGTAGCTCGTACTGACTTGGTACCACTCGTGACTCGCGCTGTTGTCCTCGCTCAGTTCGGCGTCGTGACCACCCTCGGGGTCGGGCTGGCCGCCGGCGGAGCTGGGTGCATTGGTAGGCGTCCACGAGCCGAGCGTGGGCAGCGTCGCGCGGACGGCCTCACCGGTTCCGGCAAACGCCCATCTACTTCGAGGATCGGCGAAACTCGCCTCGCTCGCCCGGGTGAACGTCGCGTTGTTGTAGTCGAAGAGGTACTGCGCTCCGTTTGCCTGTGCGCCGGCCGCGGTGCCGGCCCTGTATTCGTCCGCAAGGGCCAACATCGCCTCGCCCACGGACGGCAGCGTCATCGTGCTCAGATCGCGCGTGCCGGGTGAGCCGATGAGCTCCTCGAACGCGTCGTCGTCCAGGCGCACGCTCGCTTGCCTCTCCACTTCGGACGCAAAGCGAACGGCATCCAGTGGGGAAGCGAAGGGGTCGATCCCGGTCCACGTCTTCCACTTCAGCAGGTCTTCCGTGCGCATGCCGAGCACCCGCGCGAACTGCACGTGTCGACGCAAGTGCGAGAGGTTGGCGAGTGTGATCTTAGGGTCGGTGCCCAAGTCCTCGACCAACGGTGTCAACGCGCTCGGCCGCGCGCCGACGACTGAGGCGACGGCGTCGAGGTAGTCGGATATCGAGTTGTTCGTGTCCGCCAGCTCGGTGCCATCGTTGCTGAGGGCGAAGATGCCGGCGCTGTCGAGCTTGCCCACCATCTTCTGGAAGGGCGACGGCTCAGCGTCCGGACCTCCTGCGTTGGCGGAGTCAAGGTTCGATGTCGGGACGCGCCCCATCCCCGGGCCAGAGACGTCCTCGAGGCGCTCCGCCCAGCGTCGCGTATCGAGCGGGCCCCACCAGTCGAGGATGGCGCTCGGTCCAAGGTTGATCGATCGCCGAAGCCACGCGATCGCCGCGAGCGACAGGAGCAGCGATTCCGAGATGTCCGACTCGACTGGAAGGCCCGGTCCCGCACTCTCCCGGAAGATCTCGATCGCCCTGTCCGTGTCGGCGACCGACCACCCAAGCGTTCGGCTGAGCCTGAGCAGTTTGGCGATCCGATCGAGGTGAGCATCAAGGCTCTCTGACTGCAGAGAGGCGCCGGCGATGTCACATACCGTGTTGGTGAACGAGATCCCAAGCTGGCCGGGCTGCTGGACGTAGCCGCTGCGGACTAGGTCCTCCAACTCCGCGTAGGTCATCGGATCTTCTGCGGATCGCACACCGGCTTGTCGGAGGAACATCTCTACAGGAGCGATCTCCTCCGTCGTGGTCGGAGCCGCTGCGCCGACGCCCCACTCATCCGCCGTCGTGGCGCTGAGCTCACCCGTGAGCACGGCCCAGGTCGTCCTGGTCGTGCCCAAGATCTCCGCCGCTGTCTCGGGACGGGCGAGCGCAGCCTCGATGCCGCCGGTGGCGAACGCTGCCTGCAACGCGGCCCGCTCCAGACCGAACGCCGCGAGGAACGTTCGCGTCTTGTCCAAGTCGAGCAGGTAAGGCTGCTCGAACGGATACGGAACAGGCTCCGCCAGCTTTGCGTACGCGCCCGCGTTGCTGTGCTCCGGACGCGCCGCGAGCTCGGCTTCGTCCCAGGTCGTCTGCCGAACGGTGACCGGCCCCTGAACGGCATCTTCGAGGAGCTCGTTGATCAGGTCGATCGTCGGCAGCGGGGTGTTGGCGTTCTTGCACGAGAGCTGAAGCGTCTCGACGTCGGGGCGCCGAGCCTTCAGTACATCCCAATGATTGCCGCCGGTGGTTCGGCCATTGAGCCAGAAGAGAAGGTCGGCCAGGTACGCGGCGGGACCATGGGCGGACTGACAGTGCTCGCAGTTGCAGTAGGACCGACCCGCGAATAGCTCCTCCCACCCGATGGTGTCGCTCCCGACGTCGGGGCGACCTTCCTGAAGCACGGGCAACACCGCCATGCCGGAGAAGGGCGCCGTCGCGCGGTGCCGCATCTGTAGGGTGAGCGCCGCGGCGCTGAGCGACCGAGCGGAACGAAACACCTGCTCCGATACCGTTGTCGAGAGCGCTGAGCTCATCAGTGAGATGAACTGCGTGCGCCCCATCGACGCGATCTGCGTGGCCGATGTCAGCCCCGCCGTTCGGAGGTTTTGCATGACCTCGAAGCGCTGGCCACGCGGGCTGATGCGATACAGCCGTTCGAGGATCGGAAGCTCGGCCGCGACGTCGTCCTGCTGCTGTTGCGTTCCCGCGGCCGCCAGCGCGCCCGGGTTCTGACGCGTGAACTCTCGGAACGACATGCCGGCAAGGTCGTAGTCGGGGTTGCCGCCGATGAAGTTGGTGAGGGCAACCCCTGGGGAGAACCACGCGTTCCGCGCGGAGAGCATCGGCGTCGGGAAGGCATCCTCGATGGCCGTGAACATCGCCGCGGCGTAGTCCCCGTCGAGTCCCGCTGATGTGAGGTGCGCGGGTACGCCGCTCGTCGCAACCGCAGAGTCCCAGTTCCACCGCTCAAATGCCGCGAGCCCCGCGAGCGCGGTGAACTGCGGGTGAAGGGCCTGAATCAGCGGGACGTGGCCACGCGTGAGCGCGGAGAGCTGTAGGGCGTACTGCAACTTGCCCTGGTCCGCCTCGCCGAGCGAAAAACTCTCAGCCAGTGAGCAACCGCCCGGGTACCAAGTCATGGCACCCGTCGCCGTGTCGTCCGAACCGCCGAACGCCGATGCGTGGGCGGGAAACACCGACCACTTCGGCGCACCTGTGAGGTTCGAGTCGAACTCGATGTGGAAGAGCCACCACTTCGACGACAACGGATGTGTCTCGCTGGAGACCGCGACGTTCGTGAAGCCGACGACCGAGCGGACGGACATGTCCCCCGATTGCGTACCGATGCTGACCTGGACCTCGTCCGTTGAGCGAGCGATCCGAACCTCAGGGAATCGAGAAACGTCTGCGTCCTTCAGCACCGCAAACGTCGCGCGGTAGCGCGTTGAGGCTTCGATGGCATACGACCCGTTCAGGACGTGCCCCTCGCGCGACGCTACATCGTCGTCGGACGTGGTTACCCCCCCGGCGCCGCCATCCGGATCTGCGAGGCCCGAGACCTCGCCAGGCGTCCCGACCTTCGTCCAAGCCGACACGTCCCCGGCAGCCGACTCCCGTGGGATCCACGCGTTGGTCCAGTAGCTGGCTGTGTCCCCCTGGTGCGCCCGCCAGGCCTCGAGTGCAGGACGCTGGTCCCCGGTGGCGATTCCGGCGAGGCTGAAAGCCAGCCCCGGCGACGCGATCGAGTTCGGGATCTGGAGTGCTGAGTCGAGCTCCAGCTCGTCGAGCTGCAAGAGCCCTGCCGTGGCCGCGGTGACCTGGGCCTGCGTCAGGACCCCGGCGCTCACGGCTGCGTTGAAAGCGCGCCGCCGTTCCGCGCTGCTGTGCTTGACGACATCCGCGACGCGCGGCGGCATCTCCGCCATCCCAAGCGCGAAGAAGGCCGCCCCCGGGACGCCTGAGAGTGCATCTGCCGCGTCGGCCTCGCGAGCGAGGCCGGCGTGCAGCGGTTCCACGCCCGCGCAGAGCGAGGCACGCGCCACTCCCGTCTCATCGAGTGTCCCAACGCTGGTCTCGCCAAGAGCTGCGGCTAGCTTCGTTGTGATGTCAGCGTAGAGCGGTGCCGCGCCCTCGCTGCCGCCGATAACGAAGTCGACGACTTGGTCGTCCGCAGGCGAGATGACCGTCCGCGACGCCACCTCGAACGTGTTCGTATCGAGGACAGTGACAACGAGTCGAACACAGCTCCCTTGAGGTTCGGCGTACGTCTTGGTGAACCCGTTGGCGTCGGTCGTGGCCTGAAACAGGAGGGTTTTCGAGCCCGTGATGGTCTCGCTCTCGCCTTTGACGGTGTAGCCAACGAGCGCTGCCCGCGCTTCGTCGAGCACGGTTCCTCTCAGTACGGGCACTTGTTCCTCCCCCCGAGCGACAGAGCAGGTTCACTCGCTCCTCAGCGATGGCGAGCCGCACGCGGGCCGCCAGCCTTGGAGCAAGTAGGTGTACAGGTGCCCAACGCGGATGTGCAACAGGAATTTCCCTTGAATCGCGGAATCGGGGACCGGCGGGGACCCGGCCGACAAGATCCCCAGCGATCTCCCACAGCTAGCTGATGCGAATCATGCTTGCTACGAGGCTTGGGTCTTCACAACTCTACGTGACGGACACCGCGCCGGCACAGCATCAAGCAGATGACTGGGACATTGACGCGGCTAGTGCAGCCGGAGTAGCCCACAGCAACGGGCCATGCTGGTTCACGAAGGGGGGACGAATGGGGGATCGAGAGCGAATCGACGACTACCAAGGACTGACGACCACCGGCATTGACGTCTCGTACCACCGAGGCCGCATCCAGTGGGGCAAGGTCGTGGCCAAGCACCCGGAGATTCGTTTTGTCGTCGTTCGAACGGGGGACGCGGCACGCGTCAACAGCAACAGCACAGCATTCCCGACCCGCGGGCAGTCGAGAACCTGCGCGGCGCTGCCGGAGCGGGGATCCCAGTGCTCGGGGCCTACCACTACCACCGGGGAGCCTATCCGGCGTCGGCGCAAGCAGACGTGATCCTGCAGGTTCTCGAGAAAGCCAAGGTGAAGACCGCGTTTGTGGCGACGACATCGAAGGCAGACCACAGAGCAGAGGAAGCGTTCCACGGGCGAAGTTAGGCTCGTGGTGGACTCGAGACGGAACAGGCGTCCCCACCGCGAAGGTACTGGATGAGGCTGCAACGCTGCGCGCCCAGCTCGAATGCGAGGGACTTCGCGTTGTCATCTACACAGGCGTGGCTTGGCATTTTGGTACGTCGCGCAGCGCGGACTCCCAGCCGCAGCCTGGGAGTCCTGCCCGCTGTGGACGCCGGACTACGCGAAGCTCTCGATGAGACTCAGGCAACCGCGGCTACCCGTCGCCGACGCGGCTACCCCGGCGCCGTGGAGCGAGTGGACGATCTGGCAGTACAGCAGCGCGGGCGACGTGGACGGGATTCGGGGTGACGTCGACATGAACGTCTTTCGTGGAGATGAGGACGCGCTTGTCCGATGGGCCACAGTTGGCACGTGTACGGGTGTGGTCCCATGACCCTGAACATCGGGTGGTCTCATGTGGTCCCTGAGGCTGGAGATCGGCATCGCCGAGCCTCATGAGTGGTGTCGATCTTCCCAACATCTTCCTGGTCGACGACGATCTCAGTGCGCACCGTGCAGCAACGACTGCAAGAGGAGGCTCGGCGAAACACCCCGAAGGGCATCTCGGAGATCTTTGGTGAGGCCGTGCAGGCATCCGAAACCGACCCACGGCAAGCGTGGGCCAATCGAATCCTGGTCGCAGCCAGAGGCGCGCGTACGCAGATCCACGCCAGGAAGCGGGACCGGATCGAGATGCGGGAAGAGCTCTTAGTCGCGGCTGAGCTGCTGCAGACCATCTGGATCGCCTCATGCAGCGGCGGCGTTGCTGCTCGTTCTCGAGGGTCGCTACGGCCGGGCCTGGCCGAAGGAGCACTGATGTCGTCGGGTCTCCGCCACCCCGTGTCTCCTGTTACTTGCACGCAGGCCGCGTCTGGGAAGGGTGTTGCACCATGACGAAGGAGGAGCTCCGCCGCTTCGTCGTGGGCGCGTGCGTCGATGTGATCGAAGGTCGGAGGAAAACGTGGAGCAAGGTCGACCTAGCTGAGGAGGCCGGCGAAGGCGTGCAGGAGCACCATGTCGCGGACGCCATGCGTTGGATGGCCACGCAGAACTGGGTGACACTCGGAAGCGGTGGCGACGTTTCGATCAACGGACATCACGCCGATGCGATGCGTGCATTCTCGGATCCACTGCTGGAGCCTCCCAAGACCGCAAAACTAGAGGACGTGCCAGAGCTGTCTGAGGAGAGGGTTGGATCTTGGGTCGTTCTCCGACACGTCGACGGTGGAGGGCAGGCAGACGTCAGCCTCGTGCGGCACGCGGACGACGGGCGATTTGGAGCGCTCAAGCGCCTCCGACCTCACCTCGAACACAGCCAGCGGGACCAGACACGATTTCGAAGGGAGATCGAGGCGTTCGAGAGACTCGGCGCGCATCCCGGGATCGTAGAACTGCTCGACCACGACAAGAAGTGGCGCTGGTTCGTGACCCGCTACGCACCGCTCGGTTCATTGCAGGGGCACCTGCCTCGATTCAGAGGTGACGCGCTTCGCGTACTTAGAGTCGGGCGCGACCTCGCGGTGACGCTTGACGACGTCCATGCCAAGAACATCATCCACCGCGACCTGAAGCCCGCCAACGTCCTTCTCGCCTCGTGGGGCCATGCGATGCTCGCCGACTTCGGAATCGCACACGCCACCGACGACACCAGGGTTACGACCCAGCACGCCGCGGCAACCCGATGGTACAGCCCGCCATGGGCCCGCGACGGCTCCGAGTTCGAGCCAGACCCCACCCTCGACACACATGCGCTTGGCAAGCTCATCTACACGATGCTTGCTGGTGGTCGTCGCTTCACCAACACCGATGGCTTCGCGTCCGGAAAGAACGAGCTTGCTACGTACCTAGATCGTCCGGAGCTTGCGCCAGTCACGGACCTTCTCTCGCACCTCATCACCGACACACACGGGCGGGCCGCTACGAGCATGCGCGACGTTGTGGAACGCATCGACGCCACGACGCGGCTGGTGCTCTCCACGAGTGCCGAGCCGACGAGGACTGCGCCGCCAGGCGACATCCCGAAGCCCCCGAGCGCCGTCGAGCGCAATGTGAGACTCAAGGCGCTTCAGGAAGACAGCCTCCTTCCAATAATCGATGTTCGCATCACCAAACGGACACTACAGGCTGGCAGGCTGCGTTTCGGAGTTCGACTCCACAACTTGAGCAACGTGCCGGCTCTTCACCTCGTCCTCGACATCCCCGAGGAGACGCGCATGAGTCTCGGATCGGTCCAGCCTTCGGGTGGAGAGGCCACCGCCAGTCCCAACGTCTCCTTGCGCGTCCCGCCTCCGACGATCCTCCTCGAGTACGCGATAGTGCAGGGCTACAAAATCCGGGATCACTACGCGCTCGAACGCGAACACAGGTACGAGCTCCGCAAGCGAGAGCTGCTGGACGAACCCGCTTTCGAGCTCGCCTGAACCGGCACCAGTGCGGCCTTGGAACCAGACCGCCAGGTCTGGTGCGCGTTTCGCTGCATCGTGATCGCTCGGATCGGCCCATCGTGATCACCCGGATCGGCGCATCGTGATCACCCGGATCGGCATCGTGATCGCCAGGATCGGCATCGTGATCACCGGGATCGGCATCGTGATCACCGGGATCGGCATCGTGATCACCGAGATCGGCGGAGTGATCACGCGGCCGACCGAGGGCTGATCGGCCCGAGTCGGGGCGCGAAGAGAATCATCCTCCCGCCCCGGCAGGCCCGGAGCTCGAGACGCTGGACGTCGAAACCACCCCCGGACCTTCGAGGAGGCCCGGTGGCTACGGAGAGACTGTCCATGAGGAAGACGAAAGAGATCCTGCGCCAGAAGTGGGTGCTGGGTCGCGCCCATCGCGCGATCGCTGCGAGCCTCGGCGTGAGCGCGGGGGCAACGCTGGAGCGCTGGTACTACGCGTACCGCGCGCACGGGCTGGCGGCGCTGCGCCCCCAGGCGCGCAACGATCGTGGTCACGGTCGAGCGCTGAGCCAGGCGCAGTGCGACTTGCTGGTGGCGATCCGCGAGGCGCACCCGCGCGTGAGCGCGTCGCTGATCCTGCGCACGCTGATCGCCGACGGTCGGCTCGAGCCGGGCACGCTCAGCCCCTCGACGCTGCGGCGCTTCTTCCGGGAGCGCGGCGTGGACCGCCGGAGCGCGGCGCAGGGCGCCGAGCCGACGCGACGACGGTGGCAGGCCGCCGCGCCGAACGCGCTGTGGCACGCCGACGTCTGTCACGGTCCGTCGCTCCGCCTCGAGGGCCGGAGCATGCCGCTGCGCATCCACGCGATCCTCGACGACCACAGTCGCTACGTCGTCGCGCTGCAGGCCTCGAGCACCGAGCGCGAGACGGAGATGCTGTCGCTGCTCGTGCGCGCGCTGCGGCGCGAGGGCGCCCCCGACGCGCTCTATCTCCACAATGGGCCGACCTACGTCGGCGGCACGCTGCGCGTGGCGTGCGGCCGGCTCGGCATCGGGCTGCTCCACGCCAAGCCGCACGACCCGCAGGCGCGCGGCAAGATGGAGCGCTTCTGGCGCACGCTGCGCGAGCAGTGCCTCGATCACATCGAGGCGCCGAGCTCGCTGCACGACGTGCAGGTACGGCTCCTCGCGTGGCTCGATCGCCACTACCTCGTCACGCCGCACGGCTCGCTCATGGGCAAAACGCCTTACGAGGTGTATGACGCGCACCCGCGTCAGGTCATCCCCGAGCCCATGCTGCGCGAAGCGCTCATCGTCCGTGCGCGGCGGCGTGTCCGCGCCGACGGGACCCTGAGCATCGCGGGCACCGACTTCGAGGTCGACGCTGGCTACCTCTCGGGTCGCGTCGTCACCGTCGGCCGCTGCCTCCTCGATCCCGACGAGTCCCCGTGGATCGAGCACGAGGAGCAGCGTCTCGCGCTGCACCTCGTCGACCCGGTCGGGAACGGCAAGCGCAAGCGAGGCACCTCGCCCTCGCGCGCGCGGACGGGGATCGACGCGGTCGACTTCGACCCCAACGGCGTGCGCCTCAGTGAGCTCTTGGACGGAGTCGAGCGATGAGCGCGCCGAGCTGGTGCGAGCACTTCGGGCTCGCGAGCGCGCCCTTCACCAAGGCGGTCGACGACGACGACCTCTGGGTCCCCTCGTCGCGCGCCGCGATCGTCGAGCGTCTCGTCGAGGCGTGCCACGAGCGGGCGCACGTCCTGTTCACTGGCGAGCCCGGCATCGGCAAGACGTGTGTCTTGCGCGCGCTGCGTCACCGCCTCCCCGACGCCGGCTTCCGCCTCACCTACTGCTACAACGCCACCCTCGGCCGACGCGACTGCTACCGCCAGCTCTGCCTCGCGCTCGGCCTCAGTCCGAGCGCCACGGCGGCTGCCGTCTTCTACGCGATCAACCAGCACGTCCGCGACCTCGGCGAGGAGCGCGTCCACCCGGTTTTCCTTCTCGATGAGGCGCACCTCCTGAACCAGCAGGTCCTCGAGCACCTCCACATCCTCAGCAACTACGAGTGGGACGCCGCGCCCCTGCTCAGCCTCGTCCTCGTCGGGCTCCCCGAGCTCCGCGATCGCATGCGCTTGCGCAAGAACCGCTCCCTCTACTCGCGCATCTACACGCATCTACACGCGCTTGCACCTCGGCACCGCCGTCCCCGAGGACACCTACGAGTACGTCGCCCACCGCCTCGCGCTCGTCGGATGCGAGCGCGACCTCTTCGACGGAGACACCCTCGCGCTTTTTCACGAAGCGTCGGGTGGGCGCCTCCGCGACATCGATCGCATCGCCATCGACTGCCTCAAGCGAGCCGCCCACCACAAGCTCAAGCGCGTCGAGCGAAAGCTCCTCCAAGCCGCCGTCGACTTCGACGTCATCGACTGACCACCCGCGGTGGCCATCGCACGCGTGCCCCTCCGCGGGCAGCACGCCGATGGCCACCGCGCGCCTGCGTGCGATGGACATCGCGTCCCTGACCGCCGGTGTGCGGCTCACGCGGTGATGCCACCGGCCTCGTGGGGGCCCACTACCACCGGGATCACCGGGGTCCACGGGCCCATGTCGAGAAGTCGCGCTGGGCGCGCGGCGGCTCGACGATCGCGTTGAGCGCGTAGGTGAGGGGAGGAGGTAACGACTCCCTCCCTC
>JBFWYI010000130.1:0-21999 GCA_050186575.1 Sandaracinaceae bacterium
CCCCGACCCCACGCTCACCACGCGCGAGCGCTTCGCCGCGCACCGCGACAACCCGGCCTGCGCGAGCTGCCACATGATGATCGACGACCTCGGCTTCGCGCTCGAGCGCTACGACGCGGTAGGCGCCTACCGCGAGACCGAGAACGGCCTCGACGTCGACGCGACGGGCCGCCTCTTCGCGACCGACGTCGACCGCCCGGTCGACGGCGCGGTGGAGATGGCCCGCGCGATCGCAGAGAGCGATCGAGCGCGCGAGTGTCTCACCTCCGAGTGGTTCCGCTTCGCCACCGCGCGCTACCCGTCGAGCTCCGAGCGCTGCTTCGTGGCGGACGTCGCGGCCGGCCTCGACGAGCGCGACGGCCTCCGCCGCATGCTCGTCGCGATCGCGCTGAGCCGCTCGATGTCGCACTACGAGGTCCCGACCCCCGACCTCACGCCCTTCGCGGGAGGGACCGCGCCGTGACCAAGAAGAAGCACCTCCCGTTGTCACGCCGCACCGCGCTCCGCGGCCTCGGCGCCGGCGTCGCCCTCGCGCCGTTCCTCCCGCTCCTCAACGCGTCCGGCCAGGAACCCGTGATCCCGCGCCGCCTCGTCCTCTTCTTCACGCCGCACGGCACCCTCTTCGATCGCTGGACGCCGACCGGCAGCGGCACCGACTTCACCCTCTCGCCCCTGCTCGCTCCGCTCGAGCGCTTCAAGGATCGCATCACCGTCATCGACCACATGGCGATCCGCGAGGGCGTCGGCCCCGGCGCGCCGCACACCAAGGGCCCCGCGCTGCTCTGGACCGCGTCCCCCTTGCTCGCGGAAGACACGTTTACGCGCGCCGACGGCTCGGGCGGCATGTACTTCGGGTGGAACAGCGAGGCCTCGTTCGACCAGGTGCTCGCGGCGCGCCTCCGCGGCGCGACGACCTTCGACTCGCTCGAGCTCGGCGTGCGATCGGGCGGCGGCTTCCCCGGCGCGCACATGATCTACGCCGGCCCGCGCACCCCCGTCGCGCCGGTGGCGGACCCGAACAGCCTCTTCGATCAGCTCTTCGCCGAGGCGCTCTCGCCGACCGAGGAGCGCGACCGCCGCCTCGCCGCGCGCCGCGCCGTCCTCGGGCACGTGCGCGACGAGCTGCGCCCGCTCGCCACCCGCGTCGGAAGCGCGGACCGCATCAAGATCGAGCAACACTACGAGTCGCTCATCGACCTCGAGCGCACCCTCGTCCCCGAGCTCGCGGCGTGCACCGTCCCGATGCGCCCCGGCGATCGCGGCGCGGTCGACGTCACCCCGTGGACCTTCGATCGCCAGATCGAGCTCCTCACCAGCGCGCTCGCGTGCGACCTCACCCGCATCGCCAGCCTCCAGTACCGCGTCGGCGAGAACGACGGCTACACCTACCCGTGGCTCGCGCTGCCGGACACCGAGCACCACATCACCACCCACAGCACCGAAGATGTCGACCACGACAAGTTGGCGGTCATCTACACCTGGTACGCCGATCGCTTCGCGTATCTCCTCGAGCGCCTGGACGCGGTGACCGAGGGCGACGGGACGATGCTCGACCACACCATGGTCATCTGGGGCAGCGAGCTCGGCACCGGCCGCAGCCACGACTTCGGCCGCGTCCCCTTCGTCGTCGCGGGCGGCAACCGCCACGGCGTCCGCACCGGCCAGTTCGTCGACGCCGGCGGCGACGGACACAACCGCCTCATCGTCAGCGCCATGCGGTTCATGGGCGCGACCGACGTCGACGCGTACGGAGCGACCGACGAGGGCCGCGGCGCGTTCGATCCGGTCTACGGGTAGCGGCGACGCGACGGCTCGAGCCGCGGCCGCCGACGCGACATCGTAGGGAGACCGACGTGTTGACGGCCTGGCCGACGGGCTCGGCGGGCCCCGAGCCGCGATCCGATGTAGTACTCCGGCCATGACTCGACGTGTCGTCGTCACCGGCGTAGGGGCCGTCAGCCCTTGCGGCCCGACCATGGATCGGACGTGGGGCGCCTTGATGGAGGGACGGAGCGGGATCGCGCCGCTTCGTCAGATCGACACCACGGACCTCAAGACCACCTTCGGCGGGGAGTGCGCGGACTTCGATCCGGACCCGTGGTGGAACAAGACCGATCTCCGGCGTCACGGGAGGTTCACTCACCTCTCGGTGGCCGCGACCGCGATGGCCGCGGAGATGGCCGGTCTCGAAACGGCGAACGACGGCGACCGCGGCGGCACGTTCATCGGCGTGGCCCTCGGCGGGCTGCCCGAGATCCTCGAGTCGCAGGCGACGCTCGACGCGCGCGGTCCGCGGCGTGTCAGTCCGTTTTTCATCCTGCAAGCCGCGCCGAACCTCGCGGCGGGGGAGGTCGCGCTCCGCTGGGGGCTGCGCGGCGTCAGCTTCGCGACGGCGAGCGCGTGCACCTCCGGGTCGCACGCGATCGGAGAGGCGTTCCACGCGGTGCGCGACGGCCGCGTCGACTACTGCTTCGCGGGCGGGGCCGAGGCGGTCATCACGCGCCTCACCGTCGCCGGCTTCAACAGCATGCGCGCGCTCTCGGTACGCAACGAAGCGCCGACCGAAGCGAGCCGCCCGTTCGACGCCGCGCGCGACGGCTTCGTGCTCGGGGAGGGCGCGGCCACCCTCGTCCTCGAGACGGAGGAGCGCGCCAAGGCGCGCGGCGCCACCATCCTCGCCGAGATCCGCGGCTACGGCGCGTCGACCGACGCGGTGCACGCGACCAAGCCGCCCGACGACGGCGCTGGCCTCGCCGCCGCGATGAAGGAAGCGCTCACCGAAGCGGAGCTCGCGCCGCGCGACGTCGACTACGTCAATCCACACGCGACCTCCACCCCAGCCGGCGACGCGGCCGAGGCCGAGGCGATCCTCTCCGTCTTCGGCGAGCACGCGAGAGACGGACTGCTCGTGAGCGCGACCAAGAGCATGACGGGGCATCTCCTCGGCGCGGCGGGCGCGCTCGAGGCCGCGATCGCGATCTATGCGATCCGCCGCGGCGAGATCCCCCCGACGCTCAACATCGAGACCCCCGAGGGCGCGGCCGCGCACCTCGACCTCGTGCCGCGAGAGGGGCGCCGGCAGACGATCCGCGCGGCGCTCAGCAACTCCACGGGGTTCGGCGGGCACAACGCGTCGATCGCGTTCGCGGCGCCGAGGTAAGAGCATCGCGCTCCACGAGTCGCGAGTTGGGCGTTCACGGTCTGCGATGAGGACGTCGACGATCCGCCGACCGGTCGTCCTCGCGGCTGCGACGACACACCGCTCGCCGACATCCCGTACCTCGGCCTCGATCGTCCGACGGTGAGCGCAGAGGAGATCGCCGTCCTCGCGACCGACGAGCTGCTCTGGCACCCCGGACGTCCGGACCGCTTCTATGTCCTCCCGCGCCATCACGACGAAGTCATCGCGCGTTCCATGTCCTTCGAGTCCCTCCTCGCCTGGGCCGCGAGCTCGGGTGACCTCGATGGCCGCGCGTCGTTCCGCTCCGTCGTACCCCTCTACGATCGGATCGTCGTCGCCTTCGAGTATGAAGGAGTCGACCCCGACTCGGTTGCGCGCGCGCTCGCCACGGTGGGAGACAGAGTGATCACCGACTCGGCGACCGTGTAACGAGCCAGTCGGGCAGCACCCGCGCATCCGGACCCGCGTCCGGCTCGTCGAACCGCCCATGGCTCTGCCCACATCCGGCCAGTAGGAGGACGGCGGTGGACCCTATGAGGCGGGAGATGCGCACGGCTTACTGCATAGCACGATGGCTTGCGGTGTGCTGGGGCGAACGCGCTGCCGTCGGAGACCGTCGTGACCCAGGCGATGCGCGAGCCTCGGTCTCTCGGGCCTCCGGAAAGGACTGCCGCGTGGATCGAGCGACATGATCGGAGTCGCATGGTGACCGAGGGCCGTCGTGTGGCTAGCATCACCTGATGCGCTTCGAGGTCCACCTGACGCTCGAGGACGGCTTCGACGATGCCGTGGTGCCGAAGTGCGCTCGTATCGAGCTCTCTTCCGGCCGCTTCCCATCGCAGCGCATGCTGACCGTCCACGTGCGCGACGAACCGCTCGGCTCGGCACGCGCGCTCGCGCGGCAGTATCCCGTACGCCGCATCAAGATCGAGGCACCTCTCTCGGCGTTGGGAGGCCTCTACATCGAGCACCATGTGAAGGTGCTCGCGCAGGATCTCGTCGCGCTCCGCGAGCTGGCCGCGGAGCACGGGGCGCACATGTCGCGCAATCCGCGGCGCATCCTCGACGGCGGCTGGGAGGAGCGGTACCTCACGCGTCGCTTCGGCTCGGGCGACGTCCTCGCCGAGGCGCGGGAGCTCGAGCGGCTGCGCGAGAGCCTCACCCAGCAGGGCTTCGAGATCGCGAAGATCGAGCGCGAGAAGGTCCTCTTCGACGACAACCTCTCCCTCGACGCCGGTTGGAGCGCGCCATGATCTGGAAGCTGTGGACACGCACTAAGCCGGACCCGTCCCACCCGAAGGGCTACGTCGCGGACGAGGCGCGCGCGAACGTCTTTGACCCCGCGCTCAGGCAGTACCTGAACGCCTTCGTCAAAGGTCCCCCACGCTTCCAAGACCGGGAGCAGAAGCGCAGGTTCGAAGCCGAGCGGAGCCGAATGCTCCGGCGAATTCTGTCGGTCGTCGCTGGCAGTGACGCGCTCCGCGAGCACCTGGTCGTCCGGGGGAGCGTCGCCCTCGAGCATTGGTTCGGCGAGGACGCGCGGCCCGCGCGCGACATCGACTTCGTCGTCCAACCCGCGAGCTGGTCGCCCGAGAGCACCGAGGCGGAGCAGCTCCTCAGCGCCCTCTCGCGCGGCGTGCTCACCGGGCTCGGCTCGATGCTGGACCGCGTGTCGCCGAAGGACGTTCACGTGGACGCCATCTGGACGTACGAGCGCGCCGAGGGCCGCCGCGTCACCCTCCCTTGGATATTCGAGAATGTCATTGACGTACTCCAGCTAGACGTCGTGTTCTGCGAAGAGCTTCAGGATCCGCCGGTCCGGCTCGAGCTCGACGAGCTGACCGGGAGGGCGAGCGTTCGATTCGCGTCTCGTGCGGAGTCTCTCGCGTGGAAGCTCATGTGGCTCGAGACCGATGCCTACCCGCAGGCCAAGGATCTGTACGACGCATGCCTGTTGGCGGAGTCGACGCCGCTCTCCGGATCGCTGCTCGACCGTGTGTTTCGCGCCAAGGGAATGCTGAAGGACGGCCAGCGAGCGATGCTCGGGCCCAAGCGCTGGCAGGAGTGGATCGATTGGGACATGTTCGCGCTCGAGCACCCCGACCTCGCGGACAGATCGGCGGAGGCGCTCGTCGCCCGGTTCAATCGCGCGCTGCGGATCACGGAGTAGCCGAAGCTCCTCGCGCGCGTCGAAGGTCCGCGCAGCAGGGTTCACAGCGTGCGACGCGGGAGGTGCGCCGTCGCGCGTTCGAATGCGTCCCACCATCGCTCCCAGGAGGGCTCGTCGAGCAAGCCTGCGATGTGGAGCCCGGGCGACTCGAGCGAGGCCCAGAGGTGCGGCGGGCGCGTGACGTCGTCGCCGAAGAAGCGCCACTCGCGCGGGCTCGGGAGCGCGCCGGGGAGCGCAGTGAGGAGCGGTTCGAGCGTGCGCAGCGCGTCGAAGGAGGCGGCATCGAAGGGCACCAGCAGGTCGATTTGCACGATGCGAACGGGTGTGCGCGCGAGCACGCGCGACGCGAGCGACTCGAGCGCGGCGAGCGCGTCGCTCTCGCTCGCTGCGTCGTAGAGGCCGAGGCGCGGATCGTACGCGGCGACCCACGCCGCGTAGTCGAGGCCGGCCGCGACGATCGCGTCATCGAGCGCGGCCTCCTCGGCGTCGGAGAGGTCGAGGCGAAGATGGCGGAGCACACCCGCGGGCGCGGTCACCGTCGGCGCTTTCGAAGCACGACGCCGGGCGCGATCGTGGTGTCGTCGCGCTTCTCGGCCGACTCGGTCGCGCGCGGCGGTTCGGGCGCGCTCGTAGACGCTGCGTTCGCGATGGCGGTGGCGACCCACGCGTCGAGCGCCTCGCGCAACGCCGGGTCGGTGACGCTCGTCGCGATCTGTGCGACGCGCGGATGCGCGCCCGGCGACGTGCGCCCGATCGTGTCGAGCACGCGCCGGAGCTCGCTCATCGGCGAAGGCGCCAGCGGATGGCGCGGCGCGCTCGGTCGACACGCTTGCTCGAGCGCGACGAAGAGGAGCTCGGGGTCCTCGTTGCGCGCGCCGAGGAGCTCGTCGAGACGCAACGCGCTCGCGAGGGAGCGGGCGTGCTCCTCCGCGCCGGCTTCGCGGAGCGCGCGCACCCACGCGAGCGAGACGAACGTCGGCCTCGTCGCGGCGGCGCGCGTCGCTTCGGGCACGTCGGGCTCGAGCTCGGCGAGCTGAAGGAGCGCACGCGGCGGGTCGTGAGGATGGGTGCGGGTCGCGAGCGCGGCGGAGGTCGGAAGCGTCGGCTCGCCGAGCGCGACCAAGGCGCGTCGGCGGAGCGCGAGCGCGTCGACGTCGTCGTGGCGCGCGAGGGCGGCGAGCGCCTCGCGCGGCGCGCCGGTCGCGATGAACGCCGTCGCTCGCGCGTGGACCTCGTCGCGCGTCGCGTGTGTCAATACCTCTGCCCATCGTTCGAGCGCCACGAGGGCCTGGGTCCGCGCGCGGTGCGGCGCCGAGGCGCGCGCGAGCATCGCCTCGGCCTCCTCACGCGTCGGCGTCGCGCCGACGAAGAGCGCGTCGAGCCGCCCGTCATCGGGCCGCGCGTCCAGCGCCGACACGAGCGCTGTCCAGGGGACCCCGCGGACCGCGCCTCCGAGCGACGCGGGGATCGCGGCGTTCGACCTCGCGAGGAACGCGTCGAGCGCATACGGAGCGACGGCCGTGCGCGTGAGCCCGAGCTGGTCGGCCTCTTCGAAGAGGGCGCCGAGCACCTCTTCGGACGGCGCGTACGGGAACGCGTCGAGCCGCGTGACGAGCGCTTCTGGGTCGGCGTCGAGCGCGTCGCGGCGCGCGACGTACGTGGCGCGACCCGCGTCGGAGAGCGACACCTTCGTCCGGAACAGGCGCGCCGCGAGCGCCCACGACGGACCGAGCGCGCGAACCTTCGGCGCGAGCGCGGCGCGTTCGTTCCCGACGACGAAGTCGATGAACGCGTGATGCGAGCTCGGGAGGATGCGTCGCGCGGTGCGCTGGAGCGCGCCGGTGTCGCGGCCGGTCGTCGCGGCGAGCACCAGATCGATCAGACTCGGCGTGAACCACCCCGCATCGCGCGGACGTCGGACGTCGGGGCTCAGCGACCACGCGGCGGCGCGATCCAGCACGTTCGCGTCGCGCGTCGCGAACGCACCGAGCAAGACGACGAGCCGATCGACCTGCGGCGCGTCGGGCGTGACCTGCCACGTGAACGCGCCGAAGGGCGTGTCGAAGCCGAAGCTCGCGTGGCCTTCGTCGAGCGCGTCGACGCGGGCGAGCTCGACGCGGGCGAGCGTGCCGAGCGCCGCGTCGACCGCCTCGTCGGGCTCCGTGCTCGTGCGGATGCACGCCCACGCGACCTGGACGAACCCTCGCGCGGTCTGCGTCCGTCCGTCGCGCCACGACCCGAGCTGTTCGGCGAGCGTCCCCACCGTTCGTCAGCCTTCTCGGCCGTGGTCGTCGAACGTGAGGTGGGGGGGAGCGAGGCTCATCGAGGCCCGAGCGTAGCCGAGCTCGCGTGCGATCGGCGCGCGCATCTCCGCTAGGTGCGCCTTCGACGGACCGAGGAAGCCGTCGTGCACGGCGTGGTACGACGAGCCATTCGCGATCACCGCGAGCAGCCCCAGGACCCCCGAGAGAGGCGCGTCTTTGGCGTCGAGGATCTCGATCAAGAACGGCACCGCGTACGCGGTCGCCTCGTACACCGTGCCCTGATGCCAGATGTTCCCGAAGAGCTCCGAGAGCGCAGCGTCGTCGCCCTCGGCGAGGCGCCGGAGCGTGTCAGGCACATCGCCCGCGCTCCCGTAGGCGTGGCCGAGATCATCCCACGCGACCTCATCGAGTCCTTCGAGCATCGCAGAGGACGTTGCCTCACAGTCTCGAGGCTGTCCATCGTCGGCGGGCGGCGTCACTTCCGAGCCCCCGCGGTCGACCTCACGCGTCGGCGACCTCGATGACGATGTTGCCGCGCTTGTGGCCGGTGTCGACGATGCGATGCGCGGCTGCGACCTCCTCGAGCGGGAAGCGCCGATCGACGACGACGCGGAGCTCATCGTCGTCGAGGAGCTCGAGGACGTAGCGGAGGGCGTCGTTCTTCTCGACCGACATGCCGCCGATCACGCGCGGGCCGCCGCCGAAGAGCGGCGTCCAGAGTCGCTGGAGCACGTTGCTCACCGTGATCACGGTCGGGACGAACGCGCCGGTCGGCTCGAGCACGCGACGGCTGTGAGCCCACGAGCTCTTGCCGACGGTGTCGAACACGACGTCGTAGCGCTCGCCGAGCTGAGTGAAGTCCTCTTGCGTATAGTCGATCACCCGGTGTGCGCCGAGCGAGCGCACGAGCTCGACGTTCTTGTCGCTGCACACCCCGCTGACGTGCGCGCCGAGACGTCGCGCGAGCTGGACCGCGAACGTGCCGATGCTGCCTGACGCGCCGATGACGAGCACACGCTGCCCGGGCTGGAGCTTCGCGCGATCGCGCAGGAAGAAGAGCGCCGTCGTCGATCCATCGACCGCCGCCGCCGCGTCCCCGAAGCTCAGCCGAGCCGGTCGGGGTGCGAGCGATGCCGTCGCGGGCAGACAGAGATAGTCGGCGTTCGCGCCGATGCGGAACCCCGCGAAGCCGAACACCTCGTCGCCTTCACGGAATCGCGTCACGCCGGCCCCGACCGCGTCGATCACGCCCGCGAGCTCGTTCCCGAGCGTGCGGAAGCGCCGCCGCGGACCGGTGAACCCGATGATCGTCCGTCCCCAGAGCGGCTCGCCGCGCCGCATCGCGCTCTCCGCGCTCGTCACCGTGGTGGCGACGATGCGGATGCGCACCTCGCCGCGCTTCGGCGTCGGTCGCTCCGCCTCCACGAGCTCGAGCACCTCCGGACCGCCGAACCGCCTGAACACCACCTTGCGCATCGCGGACCCTACGAAGCGCCGTCCGCGACCTTTTCAGCGAAGGCGCTTCGGGAACGAACGGACCGTGCGATGGCTCGCGCTCGGCGATGGCCCACCGGCGCTGGTGCGGTTCAGGTGTCGCCGCGACGTCCTCGAGGACCCGGGTCGCCCTAGCCCTTGGGGTCGTCCTTCTTTCGCAAGGCGAAGAGGAGGATCGCGAGCCCGGCCGCCCCGCCTCCTCCGAGCACACAGCAGATCGCCCCGATGATCATCGCCTCGCCCGCGCCGATTCCGACCATCGCGCGATCTTAGCGGGTCGGAATGGCACGCACATGCGGGGGAGAGGGGCACTCCGCGTCCGAGCGTCGGCGCACGCGGGGTCGCCGCGGGTGTGTTCGTCAACATACGATGACATCACCTGATACGCGGGTCCGAGCGTCGCCGCGCACCGCGAGCCGAGCGCGAGAGCGCGGTGACGCGAAGCCAGTCCGAGCGGAGCCACGGGCGTCTGGCCTCTCCTGCACAGGCCGCGACCGAGTCGTTCTGGCGCTGGGGCGTCTGCGCTCGCCGTGCACCGAGGCGCGGACGCAGAGGCTCGCGCTCCGATGGGTGATCTCCGGTCGCGCCACGCTACCTTGATGGCGGTGCGCGTCCTCGCCTTCGCCTCGCTGCTCCTCCTCGCGTCGCCCAACTGGGCGAGCGCGGAGACCTGCGACGCGGAGTGCGCGGGCCACGGCGCGTGCTTCACCGAGCGCGGGACGCTCGCGTGCCTCTGCGAGCCCGGCTACGCCGCGGTCGGCCTGACCTGCGTAGCGACCGAGCACGACGAGCTCGCATCGCGCGCCCGCCACGCAGCTCGGATCGGCGAGCGCGTCGTCGCGATCGCGGAGGCGCAGGTCGGTCGGCGGCGCGCGCAGGTGCGCGATGGCGACGACGCGCTCGACGACTACCTCTCGGATGAGGAGTGGTGGTGCAGCGACTTCGTCGCGTGGACGTACATGCGCGCCGGCGTCCCGCTCGACGGTGGCGCGATGGGCGGCTGGCTCGTCACCAACAACGAAGCGGTCGGCGCGTGGTTCGCGGCGCGCGATCGATGGCACCCGCGCGGCGATGGATACGTCCCGCGCCCCGGCGACTTCGTGCGCATGCCGACCGAGCGCGGCGGCCACGCGGCGATCGTCACCCACGTGCGCGGCACCACGCTCCACACCGTCGAGGGCAACGTCAGCGGCGAGGTCGCGCGCGGAGTGTACTATCACTACCCGCAAAACCCGTTGCTCGCGGGCTTCGGCCAGGTTGCGCTCGACAACGAGCCTCCCGCAGTTGAGCTCGACGCTCCCGAGTCGGACGCGATCGTCGGGCTTCCCCTCGTGCTCCACGGCGCGGTGCGCGACGACGGTCCCGCCGATGCGCTCGCCATCCGCTTCCGCGCGTCCGCGCCCGACGTCGTGGTGCAAGCCGACGGGCCCGACGCCATCGTCACCTTCCGTCGCCCCGGCCGCTTCGAGATCGGCCTCGAGGCGGATGACGGCGAGCACACCACGCGCGTGACCGTCGACGTCCGAGCGCGCACCGACGACCCGCCGATCGTCGCGCTGCGCGCCCGCGATGGAGCCCCGCTCTTCGCCGTGCTCGAGGCGAGCGTCGACGACGAGGCGAGCCCCGCCCTCCTTTGGGAAGCGGTGTCCGGCCCCGGCGAGGTCGAGCTCGCCGACCCCGAGCGCGCGCGCACCGACGCCACCTTCTCGGCGCCGGGACGATACGAGCTCGCGCTCACCGCCGACGACGGAACGCACCGCGTGGAGCGACGCATCGTGGTCGACGTCCAGGCGGCCGGGATCGGAGTGACCGGGATCGGCTGTGCGGTGAGCCCAGCGGCCCAGCCGCGTAGGGGTCTGATCCCGACGTGCGTCGGAGCATGCCTCCACGCGCTCGCCCTCCTCGGACGCGTCGCGCGACGGAGCAAGACCCGTGGACCAGCGTAGCCGCCGTCCCCGTCGTGGAATCCGGTCGCGTCGATCACGGTACATTGCTCTGCCTACCCCACGTTCGTCGCTCGGCGAGGCGAGCTCGACGCTGGTGAGTCGACGAGCACGCCGGTCGCCGCCGTCTCAGGTCCTCGAGCTCACGCTCACCGATGGTGTCAACGCGGCGGTCGGCCGGCGTGACTCGAGATGAGTGCGACAAGATCGCTGCCGGGCGGTGCGGGCTTCCCTTGCGTGATAGCCTCGTTTCATGCGCTTCGAGGTGCATCTTCCTCGTCGTCTCGCCTCCCCACGAAGCCCGAATGACATCCGGTCTTCATCACGTCTTCACGTTTCCAGGGGACTAGCGGCGCGAGGATCGCGTTGTTCCCGAGCGGTCATGGGTCTGCGCACTTCCGGATCGGCGGATGGACGTGTCCCCGCTAACCACGGGCATCCGCCGCGCTCGGAGGGGCGCGAACCGCGGGTTGTCGTCCCAGTCACCGAATCGATCTCCCTCGAGGCTTGGCGTAGACTCTTTGCGCAATGAAGGTAGACGTCCGTGCGAGCCCGGAGGGGTCCCGTCGAGCGTGGGAGGAGATCGCGCCGATCGTGTCTCCGTACCTTGCTGAGAGTGACGACGTCGCTCTCTGGGAGTCGGTGGTCGACGCGGTCTACCGAGATGCGGAGTTCCTGCTTCAGTACCCGGGCAAGACGGTCATCGAGACGTGCCTGGGTGTCTGCTCGCATTGGCTCGCGCCGCATCGAGTGCGTTGGACCGCATATGGCGGCTTCGCCTGGCCCTCGGGCTACTACGGATTGCGCCACAGCATCCAGGGTCTGCCCCAGACGGACTGGCGCGTCTGGCTGATGTGGGATCGCACCGATGGAGGTTGGTACGAACGCAGGTTCGGACCCCGCCGTCCGCTCACTCTCCACGTCACGGTGCCTGCGCGAACCGCGCTGCACTCGCAGGCAGCGATTCACACGATCTGGAGCCCGGGCTCCCCCTCGCATCCCACCCGCGAGCTCAAGGTGTTCTACGGATTTCGCAAGATCCGCGGCACCTGGGAGCTGCGTGCAACGAGTCATGCGAGAGACCAACGAGCCGCATTCGATGCCGTGACGGACTGCCTCGCCGAGCGCAGCTCGGAGTCGCCCGGCGAGCGGCACACCTGACGCACATGGCTTTGGTTTGGAAGGACTGGTCCGAGCTGAGCTCGACGGCTCGACGACGGACCGCGAGCGAGGTGGTCGACTCGCTGCGGACGGTCGGCCACGAGCTCGGCGCCCCCCGCCTGGTCTCGTTCGGACCTCCCGACGACGCAAGGGAAGTGGCGATCATCGAGGACGTGAAGCGAGGGGTTTGGTTCTCCCTCGTGCCGGGCGGTGTCTTCGAGCCTGGCCTCGATGTGGATGGGCTCGCCGCGTTCTCGGACCTGGAGCTGGCGTGGCGTGAGGCTCTCGAGTTGGAGGACGGCGCCGAGCTCCCTTACACGGCGACGACGTGGAGTTCGGAGCAGCTCCGAAGAGGTGCGGCGGTCGAGATTCCGTCGCTGCTCGTCGCGATTCAGCCGCTGCACGCGAGGGCGCTCGGCGTCGCGTCGCCAGGCCACAGCAGGTGTCCCCTCATGAGCTTCGACGATGCGCAGGCGGCGGCGACGCGGCTCGGCTACCGCGTGCCGTCGAGCGCCGAGCTCGAGTGGGCGACGACCGCCGGCCGTCCATCGCTCTTCTACTGGGGGGACGCGCTACCCCATCCGATGGACCCGCGCTCCGAGTGGACCACCCTCGAGGACTTCGAGATCGAGTCGAACGACTTCGCGGACGAGTACATGTCGATTTCAGCAAGTGAAGTTGCACCGTGGCCGACGAGCAACCGCTTCGGACTGCAGGGGGCGGCGGGTCAGCCGGTTTGGTGCGCGGGCCCTCGCGGCGAACCGCTCGTGGCGGGAGGCGCCGACCGCTTCTTCCCGTGGCAAGGCTGCGGCGAGTGGTTGTGGCTCATTCCCTCCGTTCGTGTAGACGCTCGGTCCATTCGCGAGCACCACGAAGGTGCGATGCTGCGACCCGTCATCACGGTACCTGGTCGATGAAGGAACATCGCGCCGCTGCTCGCGACGAAAGTCGAACGAGCCAATACCTCGCCGTACTCCGTGCAACCGTCATGCGTTCGTCGAGCCAGTGGTTGCGCCCAGCCTTGGGTTCGGTTTCGCACATGTCTCAGCCCGGCTCTCTATTCACGCATGTCTGTTCGCGGTCTGGTTGATCGGCGGCGCCGCGCGACGAAGCAGGAATCGCAGACCGCGCGATCACCCGTCTGACGGGATGCCAACGCTCACGGAGCTTTGCTCCCTGCGTCTCGACCGCGCGCATGGCACGCTGGGAGCTCGTGAGTCGCCGAGCACGCCGCCCGTGTAGCCCTCAAGTCTTCGACCTCACGCCTACGGAGGGGCTCAAGCTAGCGCTGTTCGTCGCGGCGGTGTCGGTCGCTGTCGCAGTGTTGTGCGCCATCTTCTTCGGCGTCGGTTTTGTCGTGCTGGTGGTGGGGATCGCCCCAGCCCTCTTCTACCTCGTGTCGGGCGCCCCCAACGCCATCGAGGTGCACGAGGACCGCGTCGTGATCCGGTACGCCATGAGGAAGGATCGGACCATCCCCGCCGGGGAGCTCACGCTCCAGCGCCTGCCGGGTGAGCTCGTGCTCATTCACGGCAACGACACGATCCTGTTCGACGCGGAGTCGGTGCACGAGGGGGCGCTCGATCGATGCGGGGACGCCATCGAGGCGGTCGCGCACGAGACCATCCACCGGGCGCAGGTCCGTCCGCGAGCGTAGTCTTGGCGCACGAGACCATCCACCGGTCTCCACCGGCATGGGGCTGACCCGTCCGTGGGCCGGTGACAGTGAGTGTTGCGTTGGCTCCATGGTGTGGCTGACCCGTCTGGGCTGACCCGTCCGTGGGCCGGTGACAGGGCTGACCCGTCCGGGGCTGACCCGTCCGTGGGCCGGTGACAGTGAGTGTTGCGTTGGCTCCATGGTGTAGCTGCGGCGGCCGGTGGCTCACCCGTCCGGCGGCGGCCGGCGGCTCGCCGGCGGATCCGCCGATCTCGTCACGCGAGCGCCCACGAAGTCTCGCCAGCGGTGCTGGCACGAAGCTTGGTTTGCTGGCGTACGGTGACCCTGCCGCGCCGCATCCTGCCTGGTCGTACGTATGCGATCACGCGCCGCACCGAGCGGCGGACGCTCTTGCTGCGGCCGGATGACCGCTTCAATCAGCTCTTCCTCTGGGTGCTCGCCGTCACGGCGAACAAGCTCGGGATCGAGGTCCACGCGGTGTGCTGCATGTCGACGCACTTCCACCTCGTCGTGACGGCTCGCGAGGCCAACGTCAGCGAGCTGATGGAGCGGCTCGACTTCCGACTGGCCAAGGCGATCCAGGTGCTGCGGCGGTTCGTGCAGGGTGTCGTGTGGGCTCCCGGGGCGCTCTCGATCGTCGAGCTGACGACCGAGCGAGCGGTGGTCGAGGCGATCGCCTATGCGATGTGCAATCCCGTCGCGGCCGCGTTGGTGCATCGGCCCGAGGACTGGCCGGGCGTCACCACGCTCCTCGAGGAGCTCGACGGTTTGGGGCGGGTCGGCCGGCGTCCCGACGTCTACTTTGCGCAGGACGACGCCAAGTGGGCGCCCACCGCCACGCTGCGTTTCGTCTTGCCGGCGTCGTTGCGCGAGCGGGGACGCGAGGCGGGGATCGAGAGGATCCGCGTCGAGCTCGAGCGCCAAGTCGCCGAGGCGCGCGCGCACTGTAAGGCGAACGGATGGAAGGTGCTCGGCGCGGTCGCGGTCCGGGCGAGGTCGCCGTACTCGCGCGCGACCAGCTGGGAGGCGTTCGGCGAGCTGCGTCCGCACGTGGCCGCGGGACGCGGGCAGACCGAGGCGCGCTGCGAGGCGATCGCGTTGCTCAAGGCGTTCCGAGCCGCGTACCGCGCGGCGCTGGCGAAGTGGTGCGCCGGTGAGCGGGAGGTCGTGTTCCCCGCCGGCACGTACAAGATGCGGCGCTTGCACGGCGTGCATGTCGCGCTGCCGACATAGCGCGAGTCCGAGAGCGTGAGGACGGCGTCGGGACCGCGGGTCTCGGCGCCGCGGTCCGTTTGGAGCGGGTGAGGACCGACCGTGATGGCTCCGATCTCGTGCGCAGGCGCTCTTTCCGTCGCCCAGGAGCCGGCCGCGCGAGGCGTTCGCGGGTCTCTGTGTCGGTCCCCTCGCTGTCGACCTGTACTCGTGGCAAGTCTGGTTGCGTCCAGCCCTGAGTCTGGTTGGGTTGTGGCAAGTCTGGTTGCGTCCAGCCCTGAGTCTGGTTGGGTTGGCGCCGCAAGTCGGTTGCGTCCAGCCCTGAGTCTGGTTGGGTTTCCTTCGGTTGGCCGGGACGGCGTGGAGCAGCTCGGGAGCAGCTCGGTCTCGTGAGCGAGCGAGCATCTACGACGCCGACGCTCACTCGCGGCGGAGCGCGTCGATGGGGTTCATCCGCGCGGCCTTGCGGGCCGGGAAGAACCCGAACGCTACGCCGACCGCGGCCGAGAAGCCGAACGCGACCACGACCATCTCGGGCAAGAACACGAACGGGATGTCGAGCGCGCGCGCCGCTCCGTACGAGGCCCCGAGGCCGAGCGCGATGCCGAGCAAGCCGCCGAGCAGCGAGAGCACGATGGCCTCGACGAGGAACTGCAACAGCACCTCGCGGCCGCGCGCGCCGATCGCGAGGCGGATGCCGATCTCGCGCGTCCGTTCGGTCACCGAGACGAGCATGATGTTCATGATCCCGATGCCGCCGACGAGGAGGCTGATCGCAGCGATGGCCCCGAGGAGCGCGGTGAGCACGCCGGTCGCGCTCTCGACGATCGACGTGACCTCCTTCATGTCGCGGACCGCGAAGTCGTCCTCGTCACCCTGCCGGATGTGACGCCGCTCGTGCATGAGATCGTTGATCCGCGCCTGCACGCGCGGAGTCGCCGAGCTCGTCGTCGCCGAGACGAAGATCGTCGCCACGTCGTCGGAGTTGGCGACGCGGCGCTGGAACGTGGTCAGCGGCATGAGGACGAGGTCGTCCTGGTCGTTGCCGAACGTGCCCTGTCCCTTCTCCTCGAGCACGCCGATCACTTGACAGCTCACGTTGCTGAGCCTCACCGAGGCGCCGATCGGATCCTGGCTCCCGAACACCTCCTCGCGCACCGTCGCGCCGAGGACGCACACGGGCGCGCCGCTCCGCTCCTCCGAGCGGTTGAACATGCGCCCCTCGACGACCGGCCAGCGCCGCACCTCGAGGAACTCTGGCGTCGTGCCGTTCAGCGTCGTCGCCCAGTTGTCGGAGCCGCGCACCACGCGCACGCCGCTCGCGCTGAGCGGCGCGACCGCGGCGACCTCACTGAGCTCCGCGATCGCCTCGGCGTCGCCCACGTCGAAGGGCGTGGCGGCCGCGCGCACGCCGCCGTGCTTCTGATCGCCGTTGCCCGGCACGACGATGAGGAGGTTGTCGCCCAGCGCGGCGATCTCGCCGGTGACCCGCGCCGTGGCGCCCTCGCCGAGCGTGACCATCGCGATGACCGCGCCGACGCCGATCACGATCCCCAGCGTCGTGAGCATCGAGCGGAGCACGTTCCGCCGAATCGCGCGCAGCGCCATCAGCAGCGCGGCCCAGGTCACGTCGCCGTCCCCTCGTCCTCGACGATCCGTCCGTCGTGGAAGCGCACGATGCGGTGCGCGAACGCGGCCATCTCCTCCTCGTGGGTGACCATCGCGATCGTGATCCCGCGCTCCTCGTTCAGCGTCGTGAGCATCTCGAGGATCTCTCGGCTCGTCTTCGAGTCGAGGTTTCCGGTGGGCTCGTCGGCGAGGATCACGGCGGGGTCGCTCACCAGCGCGCGCGCGATCGCGACGCGCTGCTGCTGTCCGCCGCTCAGCTCACCGGGCGTGTGCTTCGCGCGGTCCGCGAGCCCCACCGACGCGAGGGCGCTCATCGCGCGCTCCTTGCGTTCGGCCCCCGCGAGCCCGCGGTACAGGAGCGGCAGCTCCACGTTCTCGAGCGCGGAGGTCCTCGGGAGGAGGTTGAATCCCTGGAAGACGAACCCGAGGTAGTGCCGGCGGAGCAGCGCGCGCTGGTCGCGGCTCAGGGGGCCCACCTCGACACCTCGGAAGGAGTATTGTCCATCGGTCGGCACGTCGAGGCAGCCGAGGATGTTCATGCACGTCGACTTGCCGGACCCGCTCGAGCCCATGATCGCGACGAACTCCTCCGACTCGATCGAAAGGTCGACGCCGGCGAGCGCGAACACCGTGGCTTCGCCTTGGCCGTAGACCTTCGTCACTCCGCGGAGCTCGACGAGCGGGTCGCTCACCGGCCACTCGCGCGTCGCGGCGCGCGCCGCGCATCGAACGCGGAGCGCATCGGCTCGATCGGACGGCCCGCCGCAGTCCACCGGATCGCGGAGATCACGGCTCCTCCGGCACCACGTCGACGAGCACCTCGTCGCCCGGCTCGAGCGCGCCCTCGACCGCGGTGAGCGTGCCGTCGCTGAGACCGCTCTCCACCTCGACCCGCGTCGGCTCGCCGTCGCGCAGCACCCAGACCGCCGTCCCTTCGGACTCGTGCTCGGGCGGGGTGAAGCGCAGCGCGGCGTTCGGGACGAGGAGCACGTCCTCCGCGCGCGCGGTCGCGATGCGCGCGCTCGCCGTCATGCCGGGCCGGAGCAATCTATCCGTGTTGTCCACCGCGAGCACCACCTCGTACGTCACGACGCCTTGCACCGTGCGCGCAGCGTTGCGCACGGAGCTGACCTCGGCGGTGAACGTCCGCTCCGGGTAGGCATCGACGGTGAACGTCGCGGCTTGGCCCGGCTCCACGCGCCCGATGTCCGCCTCGTCGACCGCGAGGCGCAGCTCCATGCGGGTGAGATCCTCGGCGATCACGAACAGCGTCGGCGGTTGGAAGCTCGCCGCGACGGCTTGCCCAGGCTCGGCGGCGCGCTCGAGCACGACGCCGTCCACCGGTGAGCGCACGCTCGTTCGCTCGAGATCGGTGTCGGTGCTCCCGAGCGACGCTTGCGCGAGCGCGATTTGTGCGCGGGCGTTGCTCACCGCGGCCTCTCCCTGCGCGACCGCGTTGCGCGCGGTGTCGAGCTCCTGCTGTGCGATCGCGCCGGTGCCCGCGAGGTTCTCGAAGCGCCTCGCGCGTCGCTCCGCGTCTTCGAGCGTGGCGGTGGCCTGACGGAGCCCGGCGCGCGCCGCCGAGAGCCGCGCGCGAGCCTCCGCCTGTCGCGCGCGGAACGGCAGCGGATCGATCTCGACGAGCACCTGCCCCTCTCGGACGAGGTCGTTGTAGTCCGCGTGCACGGCCACGATCCGTCCCGACACATCCGGACCCACCGACACCGTGCGGAGCGGCTCCACCGTGCCGGTCGCCTCGACCCCCGCCAGCACCTCGCCGCGCGTCACCGCCGCCGTCTGGTACTGGATCGGCCGCGGTCGCGTCGCGCGGAAGTAGGCGAGCGCGCCGAGCACCACCATGGTCACGACGACCACCACGGCGCCGACGCGGATGGCCCAGCGGCGCACCCTGCCGCGCGAGTCCAACCCGAGGTTGTGCGCGACGTCGGGATCCACGGCCTCGCTGGCCCCGTCTTGTCTCTTTCGCGTCACGGCTCCCCTCATCTAAGCCCGCGCTCGGCTGGTTCAACGGTGCCCGGGCCCCCGCCATTCGAACGGCAACACTTCTCGACGGAGCGGAAGCGACCCCGACGCACTCGGAGCCCCCCCTCTCGAGCTCATGGTCGAGCCCCCTCCGATCCTCACGCGCGCGCGACCGTCATCCTTCGGGCCGGACCGTGGTCGACACACGCGAACGTGCGCGAGGGTTCGTCGACATCACGAGCAGACTCTCTTGACGGAGAGACCCGATGCGGGAGAGTGGGACATGTCGCTGCGAAGGTTGGCCGCTGCGCTGCTCGTGCTCGCGCTGGGGTGCGACGAGACGACGGGCGAGCCGCCGGGGGTGGACGCGGGCCGCCGGGAGGACGCGGGCACGAGCGTGGCGGACGCGGCGGTCGGCGACGCAGGAGCTCGATTCGACGCGTCGGCCGGCGCGGACGCTGCGATCGCGCCGTCCCCGGACGCCGGCGCGCCGACGGACGCCGGCGCTGCGTACGCGCCGTGCACGAGCGTCGACGAGCTCGCCGTGCCCAACGGCCTCACGCCCGCGTCGCGGCAGACCACCGGTCGCATCCTCGGTCCGCTCCTCCCCGCCGGGGGCCCGATCTACCCGCTGCTCGAGTACACCACGCCGTTCGGCGAAGCGGCCCAGACGTATCCGCCCGGCGAGCCGGACCCGACGGGGTTCGGGTTTCCGGGCACGAACATGAACCGGCTCACCTTCTACGTGACGCGCGACCGCCACGTCTCGCTCGCGTTCCGCGTGCCCACCGATCCCGTCTGGGCGGGCGCCGGTGGATCGTTCTTCCTCATCCCGAACGGCGCCTTCGTCAGCGCCGCGATCGCGCCGTGTCCCGGACAGTTCGCCGACGACCCGGCTCACCCGATGCCCGCGGGGTGCCGCGCCTTCGGAGAAGCCTCGCTGCCATGGCGCGTCGGCGAGGTGCCGGGGGCGGGCTGCGGGCTGCTGCCGGGACGCACCTACTATCTGAACGTCATCAACGCGCCGCTCGACGACCCGACCGCGTCGAGCTGCCCGAGCGGCGAGTGCACGTTCCGCATCATCGAGAGTCACATTGCTCCCTGACGAACCCGGTCCGGACCGACGGGTCGGCGTCGGGACCGGGCATCGTCGATCCGCCGATTCGGAGAGACAGCCTCCGTCAGGGCGGTTGCCGATCGAGGCCGCATCCGAGCCGTAGAGGAGCGGCCGGTGCCAAATAGCATTCTGTCTTGACCGGACCGCCGACGTAGTATAAGGAAGTCGCGATGCGCGGTGATTCGCTTGCGATAGTGCTGGCCGCGGTCTCGGGGGCGATGCTGGTGGGGCTCTTGCAGCCGCAGCCGCTGGCGGCCGACATCGAGCTCGCGGGGACGTTCTGTCAGCCTCGTGAGGACGAACACGATGTCGTGTACGAGGCGCACACCTATTTGGCGAGGAGTGCGTACGAGGCGAGCTGTCCCTTGATCGCGACGGACATGCAGTCGGAGGCGTATCTCGCGACCTCGCTCGTGGAGGTCAACGTCCAAGACGGCAGTGCCTCGGATGTCGTGATGACCTCGATCTGCCGGGATTACAGCTCATCCAAGGTCGCGCGGTGGTGCGGCGCCACGGGCTCGACCGGGGCCACATGGGTGGGGTGGGCGGTGATTTCGTTGCCGGCCCCCGCCGTGTCCTCCACCGCGGAGAACGTCTACTTCGTCGATGCCCACCTCGCGAGCTCGAGTCGGATTCACAGCTATCGTGCGTACGTGCCGTGACGCGTTCCGAGATCTCTCGGTTCGCGCAGCCGATCCTGATCGCGGTGGTGACCGCGGTGTTGACGGCGATCGCGATGCGTTGGCTCTCTCCGGTGGCGGAGTCGTCCGCGTCCGCGGATCGCGGCGGCCGTGACAAGTCCATTGGGTCGGCTGTCGCCGCGTGGGAGACTCGCCGCTCCAGACCTCCTCGGGCGCTCGACGGGGATGGGGGCGTCGCGACGGCTCCGCCCGCCGTCGCGGTCGCTCCGCCGCACGCGGTGGCCGATGAGGACCTGATGGCGTCGATGTTGGCAGAGGCTCCGTCGAGCTGGGGTCGCGACGCGCGCTTCGCGCTTCAGCGGACGGCCGCACGGCACCTGGACGGGACGGGAGCGACGCTGTCGTCGGTGGACTGTCGCACCCGTTCGTGTGTGATCGACGTCGAGTACGACGCTTCTCGGCCCGTGGAGCTCGCGAGCGCCTCCGCGTGGCGTTGGCTGTCCGCGCTCTCGGTCGAGGCGTGCGAGCACGGGACGCTCGGAGTCGATCGTTCGACGGCCTCTCCCTCGGAGCGTCTGTTCCTCCGATGTCTGGGAGGGCGGCCTCCCAACGCGGACTTCGCCGATTCGATCCCCCCACGGACCCGCCATGCGTCGAACGATTGAAGTCGGATTCGCGGGTCTTCTGCTGACTGTAAGCTTGCCGGCGTGCAATGATTCGTTCGTCGTCGATGCGGGTCCCCCCTGGGATCCATGCGGCGGATGCGCCGACGGGCTGGTCTGCTGCTTCGCGAGCGCGGAGTGCGTGACGCCCGAGGAGTGCGAGCACCCGCCGGTCGACGCCCCCAACCTGTGCTGGACCAATGAGGATTGTCCGGCGGGAGCGGTGTGTGGAGGTGAGCACTGCCTGGGCCCGGGAACGTGCGTCACGCGGGAGAACTGCCCGCGCGGCGAAGTGGAGTCCTGCGGTTGTGATGGGGTCACCTATCCCGACCTATGCACGGCCACCCTCAGCTCCGTCCGAACCGTTGGGCAGGGAGCCTGCGGCTCGTGGTTTCTCACGTCGACCGATGGCCGGGAGGTCCGGTCGTGCGCCGACGACGCAGACTGTCCGGCCGAGGAGAACTGCTGCGCGCTCCACGCGCGATGCATGCGTACGGCGTGCGAGACGTGTTGCGGGGCCCCGCTCGTCGCGCCCTGGGTCAACGTGCTGTACGTGTCGCTGCCCTGCGACTCAGACGTCGACTGTGTGAACCAGGACTACTGTTTCAGCGCCGACGGGTGCGACGGGCCGGGGTATTGCGTTCACCGAGGTGAAGCCGGCGATGGCACCTGCGATCTCGACCAGTCCGTCTGTGGCTGCAACGGTCGCCGATACTTGAATCCCTGCGAGGCCTCGCTGGCGGGAACCCGGGTCGACCCGACCTGCGGAGGAGGATGAAGATGCGCGTTGATTGGCTTCTCGGTGGGTTCGCGGGAGCGCTCATCGGGGTGCGGGGGTCGGCGTTGCCGGGCCGCGCGCGAGGC
>JBFWYI010000131.1:0-21700 GCA_050186575.1 Sandaracinaceae bacterium
GCTCCAAGGCCAGCCTCCTTCTCCATTGCGGGATTGACCGCGTATAAAACCAGTGAGGCACCTATGGTGACCTCGGCGAGTAGGAGGCTGGCCACTCCATCCCTTCTGAATCGGAATCGGAATCGGACACGGAATCGGAATCGGAATCGGAATCGGAATCGGAATCGGCTCGCAACGGTCGTTGCTCCCGCTACACCACCCCTCGGCGCCTCAGCTCCGCGATCTCTCCCTCATCGAGCCCCAGCTCGCCCAGCACCTCGTCGGTGTCCGCCCCGATCGCTCGCCCGGTCCACTCGGTTCCTCCGGGCGTCCTCCCGAGCTTCGGCGCGATCGCGCTCACCGTGACCCCGTCGAGCACCTCGAACGCGCCGCGCGCGAGCAGCTGCGGATCGCGCAACAGGTCCTGCGCGTTCTGGATCGGCGCGCACGGCACCTCCGCGTTCACCATCGCGGCCACCACCTCGTCCTTGGTGCGCACGCGCGTCCAGTCCGCGATCGCCCCGTCGAGCTCGGACGCGCGCGCGACGCGGCCCGGGTTCTCCTTCAGCGACGGGTCGCTCGCGAGATCCTCGCGCCCGATCGCACGCATCAGCCGCACGAACAGCGACGCGCCGTTCGCCGCGATCACGAGGCGCGCGCCGTCGGAGCACGGGTACACGTTCGACGGCACCACGCCGGTGATCGTCGGGCCCGACGGCTCACGGATCACGCCGGCCCCCGCCGCCTCCGGGATCACCGCCTCGAGCACGCTCAGCACCGACTCGGTCAGCGCGCAGTCGATCACCTGTCCGCGCCCGCTCCTATCGCGCTCGCGCAGCGCGGCGAGGATCCCGATCGCGGTGTGCAAGCCCGCCAGCGTGTCGCCGAGGCTCAGGTTGCTCCGCACCGGCACCTCGCCCGGCGTGCCCGTGACGTACCGAAGCCCCGCCGCCGCCTCCGCCACCGACGCGTAGCCGGGCCGATCGCGCAGCGGTCCGTCCTGCCCGTAGCCGCTGATCCGCGCGATGACGAGGCCCGGGCTCTCCGCGTGCAGCGCGTCCGGTCCGAGGCCCCAGCGCTCGAGGGTGCCCGGTCGGAAGTTCTCGATGAGCACGTCGCACCCGAGCGCGAGCCGGCGCGCGAGCGCGCGGCCATCGTCGGTCCGCAGATCGATCGTGATGCAACGTTTGTTGCGAGCGATGGAGCGCCACCAGTACGACGTGCCCGTCTCGTCGAGCACGCGCCACGATCGGATCGGGTCTCCGCTCGGAGGCTCCACCTTGATCACGTCGGCGCCGAGATACGCGAGGATCGTCCCCGCCCACGGGCCAGCGAGCAGCTGGCCGAGCTCGAGCACGCGCAGGCCCTCTAGGGGGCGAGCGCCGGGTGGGCTCATCGGCATCGCTACACCTGACGACTCATGCGGGAGCTCTCCGCGTTGGCGAAGCCGACGGCACCCTCTCTAAGGAGACGGATCCGCGCAGCAGCGGAAGCCGACGTCGTCGGACAGGATGTTGCCTCCCGGTGGACCGGACCGTGCGTTGTCGCAGGACGTGGAGGAGTGGGTGAAGCAAAACACGCTGCTGCTGCACGCGACCCACTCGTCGGCGTTCCCCGCGAGGTCGTAGAGGCCGTCGAGCGAGCAGCACGGGTCGCTCATCACGTCGCGGACGGAGTCGTCGCAGCGCGGGTCTTCGGTGTCACCCGCCGTGCACGCCCACGCCCACTCCGAGGTCGTAGGCGACTCTTCGGCGCCGGAGGTCGTGTTGACGCCGCCGCCGATCCGACCGCACAGGCGCTTGCCCGCCCAGTCGCAGTACGCCCACGCCTGACAATAGGCCGTGTCCACGACAGGCTGCTGGGTCCGGCCCGGCGGGGGCGGCCAGCCGCGCGGAGTCATGTCGGACCAGTCGGTGCACGGCGTCGGCCACGAGCTCGAATCGACGGGGCCCGCGGCGAGGAACGCGGCGTACTGCTCGTTGGTGACCTCGGTGCTGTCGATGCAGAAGTCGCCGCCCGGTGCGCTGCGATGGAGCATCGCGGGTCCCGGTCCCGTGGGGCAGCTCGGTCCTGCCGACGCGGGGCAACAGACGGTGACCGTCTCGCCCGGGCCGACGCACCCGGTCGCGCCGCCGCCCGCCGCGTCGCACGCCACGCCGCTCGGCATCTCGTTCTGGATCGACGCCGAGCTGGCGGTGGGGACCGGCTGGCACGCCGTCCCGATCGCGACTTGGGTCGACGCGTCCGCACACCCCGGGTTGGTCCAGGTTCGAAGCTCGGCGGAGCACGAGCCGCTCACCGTGCAGCGGCAGTCGGCGCAGTCACGGCCGTCCGCGACGTCGGTGATGAGGTGGCGGCGCCACGGGAGCGCCGCGGGACAGCTCACGTTGCCGGGAAGCACCGCGCAGAGCGGCTCGGCGCGCGGGGCGCACACGGCTGTCCCCGGACAGCCGCCGCCCACCGCGCAGACGCTCAAGGAGCCTTGCGGCGTGACGGGCGGTGAGAGGCTGACGGCGGGGCGCGCCGGGCCGGTCAGGCCGCAGGTCGCGGTCGCGGACACCGAGACCGAGTCGATCCCGGACACCGGCGTCGTGTAGTCGTCACATCGCATGGTCGAGTCCACGCGCGCCGTGTAGATGCTGGACCCGCAGCTCGTGTTGATGCGTCCGCGGATCGTGGCGGAGCACCCGACCGCCGTCGGCGCTCCGCACGCGCACGTGTCGGCGCACTCCACGTCGTCTGCGCGGATGCCCTCGGAGCCGCTCGCGATCTCCCGCGTGCAGCCCGTTCCCACGACGCCGAGCATCGCGCCGGCGACCGGCGGCGGCGCGCACTCGAACGCGGTGCAGTCCTCGTCCTCGCAGTCCACCAGGCCGTCACCATCGTCGTCGGCGCCGTTGGCGCAGTCCTCGCCGCCGGCCGCGTCGTTCGATCCGTCGCGCACGCTCGCCGCGTCGCGGTCACCGCCGTCGGCTCCGCCGCCGTCCACCCGGCCGCCCGCGTCGCGCGGCACGCCCACGATCGGCTCGAAGGGCTCGATCGAACAGCCGAGCGCCAACAGGGCCAGCGCGAGCGGTGCGGTGCGCCTCATCGGAAGCTCCCATGGAGGCCGAGACCACCGGGCTGAAGCGTCAACGCGACCTGCGCATCGCCCTCGTCGCGATCGAGCGTGAGCTCGAGGACGAGCCACGTCGCGCCTCCGGCCAAGAGGACGGCTCCGACCACGTCGAGGACGTTCGTCGCCGTGTTCAGCGTGTCCGCGTCGGCGTGGAGCGCGAGCGCGCGCGTGCGGTCCGCCTCGGTCGCGCAGATCTGTTGTGGACACAGCGCGTCGCGTTGTCCGAGCTGATCTCCGCGCACCACGAACGTGGCGATCGCAGCGATGAACGTCGCGACCCCCGCGCCGAGCAGCGCGATCGGACCGATCAGCGGCACCCACGGATCGCGGGCCGACGCGGTGACCGGCTCTGGTGGCGGGCCCGGCTCGGGCTCCGGGGTGGGCTCGGGCTCCGCGGGGGGCCGCGCCGCGATCGCCGCGAGCGCCGCCTCGCGCACGCGCCGTCCCGCCTCCAGGTGCTCGGCGTCGCGATCGGGATCCGCGATCCGCTCGAGGTCGTCGAGCGCGGCCAGCGCGCGCTCGGGTCGATCCAGTCGCACCGCGACGGTGGCGATGCTGAGCGCGGTGCTCGCGCGCTCGACGAGCGCGAAGGAGCGCTCGAAGCGATCGAGGGCGCCTTCGAGATCTCCGTCGTCCGCCAGCGCGCGCCCTTCGGCCCAGAGGCTCCGGGCCTGGCGCTCGTCCGGTGGCCGCTGTGCGTGGGCGGGAACGACGATCGCGATCGACGATGCGCACGCGAGCCCGAGCAGCGCGAGGCGCATCCTGGTCACCATTGATCGGGCAGCTCCAGGCCGCCGGATCGCGCCGCGCCGCCGCCCGCCGTCGTGCCGTCCTCGGGGGGAGCCAGGCGCACGCGTCGGGTCGTGGTCTCGCCGGCCTCGACCTGGACGCGGAAGCGGCGTCGCGCGCTGGCGCCGCGCAGCTCGACGAGGTGGGTCCCCGCAGGGAGCGCGACGCGCTGCGGTGCGGCGCCGCGCGACCGCCCGTCGATCACGATCTCCGCCGGCAGGTCCGCGAACAGGTCCAGGTAGCCCTCCGCCACCGGGGCCCCCGCTCCACGTGGCTGGGCTCGAGGCGCGGGGTCGCGCGTCGCGCGGTCGTCGGCGCGCTCGTCCTCCGCGTCGCGCGCGGTGTCGCCTCGGTCGTGGGTGTCACCGTTCGTTGCGTCGTCGACCGCGCGGCCGTCCGTCGTTGCGTCGTCGACCGTGGCGTCGTCGACCGTGGCGTCGTCGTCCGTGGCGTCGTCGTCCGTGGCGTCGTCGACCGTGGCGTCGTCGTCCGTGGCGTCGTTCGCCGCGCCGGCGCGCGCGGACGGGTCCGGTCGGGCGGCCTGGTCGTCGGGGGCATCGGCGCCCTCCGACGCGACGGTGGGACGCGGCCCGCTGCCGAGCGAGGTGGCGACGATCTCATCGTCGTCGGAGCCGGCGAGGATCGCGACGCCGATGAGCAGCGCCACGACGAGCCCCACCGCGCCGACGGCGAGCGCGATCACGACCGGTCGCGCGGGGGATGCGCTCGGCGCGGGCACGCTCGGTGGAGAGCTCGGCGCGGCGCTCGGCGGCGGCACCGACGTCGGGCCCGCGGCCGGCTCGATCGCATGCGCTTGCGTCGGCGCTTCCATCGCCGCGTGGTCGCCGGTCTCGACCGCCTCGGGCGGCGACGGCGTGATCATCGTCTGCGCCTCGTGGAGCGGCTCCGGCGCCGAGCGTCCCAGCTCCGGCGGCGACGGAGGCTCCGCCGCGTCGAGCGTGCGCGCGATCGCCTCGAGCTGACCGAGCGTGGTGCGCGCGCTCGGCCGGTGCGCGGGGACCTTCTCGAGCAAGCTCGCGACGAGCGCCTCGAGCGGCTCGAAGCGACCCAGCTCGGGCAGGACGTCGGCGAGCTTGGGCGGCGGGTTTTGGAGGTGCATGCTGAGCACCACCACCGGCTCCTCGTGCACGAACGGCGGGTGCCCGGTGAGCATCCGGAAGAGGATCGTCCCGAGCGCGTAGAGATCCGCAGGGTGGCCGACCGTCTGGTTCTTCTTGATCGCCTCGGGGCTCATGTAGAGCGGCGTGCCCATCATCATCCCGGTGTGGGTCAACGACGGGTCGGACGAGGGGCCGCGGTCCATGACCTTTGCGATGCCGAAGTCGAGCACCTTCGCGCCGCCGGAGGTGGTGACGAAGATGTTGTCCGGCTTCAGATCGCGGTGGACGATCCCCGCGTCGTGCGCCGCGACGAGCGCCTGGGCGACGTCGATGGCCAGCTTCACCGACTGGGCGGGCGACAGCCGGCCCTCCGCTCGGATCGCTTTGGTGAGCGTGCGACCGTAGAGCCGCTCCATGACGATGAACGGCAATCCGTCGTCGGTGCGTCCGTAGTCGTGCACCACGACCACGTTCGGATGGGTGAGCCGGCTCGACGCGAGCGCCTCGCGCTCGAACCGCTTGGCGAGCGACCCCTGCTCGGCGAGCTCGCGCCGGATGATCTTCACCGCCACCGGGCGGTCGAGCCGCGTGTCGATCGCGCCGTAGACGTAGCCCATCCCGCCGGCGCCGATCTTCTCGATCAGCTCGTAACGCTGGCCGACGAGCGCACCGAGCTCCACGGGCGCACCGGCACGCTCGAGCGCGCCCCGCGTGCCGCTCTCGGCCGCGGGTCCCGCGTCGGGATCGGATCCCGTGTCGATCGCACCCACGGGCCGAGTATATCCCACACCGGGCCCGGCTCCCGAGCCCTCCTTCGGCCCCCGCGCCACGGCTGTGCGACGCAACCAGGCTTGCCTCGTAAGTCAATCCCGAACGCGGCGCACGGCCGCGCCCGCTGGCGCTCGGCCCTCCCGCCGAAGTACCCTCGCCCCGAACCCTGATGACGGAGAGCGACCGCGTCCCGGGGGGGAACGAGCGCGACACCCGCTTCGCGTCGGGATCCGTGTTCGCCGAGCGCTACCGCCTCGAGGCGCCGATCGGGGAGGGCGGGGCCGGGACGATCTGGCGCGCGACCCACACCGCGCTCGGGCGGCCCGTCGCGATCAAGTTCATCGAGGCGATCGGGCCGCGCCGCGCCGAGCTCGAGGAGCGGTTCCTCCGCGAGGCGCGCGTCGCGGCGGCGGTGCGTCACCGGAACGTCGTCGACATCCTCGACTTCGGGAGCGACCACGGTCAGCCGTTCATGGTCATGGAGCACCTCGTCGGGTGCACGCTCGCGGCGCGCTTGTCCGACGGTCCCCTCGACGCGGCGACCGCGATCGACGTGATGACCGCGGTGCTCTCCGGGCTCGCGGCGGTGCACGAGGCGGGGATCGTTCACCGCGATCTCAAGCCGGAGAACGTGTTCCTCGTCGATGACGACGGCGGGCCGCACCCGAAGCTCCTCGACTTCGGCGTCTCGCGCGTGGTGGTTCCGACCTCGGAGCTGCGATCGGTGCTCAAGACGCGCGACAACGTGATCGTCGGTACTCCACAGTACATGGCCCCCGAGCAGGCGCGCGGCGTCGCGAACATCGACGAGCGGGCGGACCTCTGGAGCGCGGGCGTCGTGCTCTTCGAGCTGTTCACCGGCGAGCTCCCGTTCGACGGCGACGCGATCGGCGATGTGCTGGTGGACATCGCGACGGCCGACGTGCCCCCGCTCTCGCGGCTCCGACCGGAGCTCGAGGGGCCGCTCACCGAGCTCGTCGCGCGCGCGATGACGCGCGATCTCGACGCTCGGTTCGAGAGCGCGGCCGCGATGCGGGAGGCGCTCGTCGAGATCCGCGCGCAGCTGACGCCCGAGCTCCTCGCGAGCGCGCCGGAGCACACGCGGCAACGTTCGTTGCCTTTGATCGGCGGGGTCGACGTCCCGTCGAGCCCACGCGCGCCGATCCGCTGCGATCCGTCTGGGCGCGCGCGCGACGAGACGCTCACCCTCGCCGCGCCCGAGGCCGACGCCCCGCCGCGCTCGCGGGCCGCGCTGCTCGGCGTCGCGGTGGGCGCCGCGCTGGCGCTCGCGGCCGTCGCGTTCGGGGTCGCGCTCGCGACCGGAGCGGGCGCCCGTGACGGAGAGGACGATCACGCGGCGCCGGCGCCCGACGTCCACGAGTCGGCGTCGCTCCCCGCGCCGTCGACGGAGCCCCCCATCGAAGAGACGCAACCTTCGTTGCCGCCTTCCGCCGAGGAGCCGGAGGAGCCCCGCGGCGAGACGGTCGAGCCGTCGGCCCCGCGCGCGAGCCGACGGGCGGGGCGAGCCGAGCGACGTCGGGCTCGACCGCTGCGGGATCCCGGCTATTGAATCGGCTCGCCGATGCGTGAGCGAACCCGATCGATGAACCGGATCGCCGGCGGCTGTGCTCTGGCGCTGACGCTCGTCTCCGCGCACGCGAGCGCGCAGGACGGGGCTGAGCTCTCGGCGGAGGAGGCGGCGGAGATCCAACAGGCGCGCGCGCTGTTCGAGGAGGGGCTCGAGCTCAGCGACCGCGGCGAGTGGGAGCGCGCGGTGAGCCGGTTCCGCAGCGCGCTCGAGCTGCGCGAGAGCCCGCGGGTGCGGACCAACCTCGCGATCTCGCTCGCCCGGATGGGGCGGCTCGTCGAGGCGAACGAGGAGGCCGCGCGCGTGCTCGCGACGCCGGACCTCGAAGACGAGGTGGCGCGCGAGGCGTCGCTCCTCACCGAAGAGATCGCGCCCCGCCTCGGAGCGTTGCAGGTGGACGTCGACGGCGAGCTCGGTGACGCGCACGTCACGGTCGACGGCCGTCCGTGGACGATCCTCGGTCAGCCTGCGCCGGCCGACCCGGGGATGCGCGTCGTGCGGTTGGTGGAGGGAGACACGGAGCTGGACATCGAGGAGGCGGAGGTGATCGCGCAGCAGCTCGCGCGCGTGTTGCTCGCGCGGCCCGTCGCCGCGGCCGAGGCCGAGTCCGACGACACGTGGATCTGGGCGACGGTGATCGGCGTGTCGATCGTCGCGGTCGGCGCGGCGGTGGTCACCGGCGTGGTGTTGGCGCAGCCATGAGCCCACGAGAACGACCGCCGCGCGACGGACACGCGCTCTTCCTCACCGCGCCGTCGGGCACCGAGCCCGCGCTCAAAGACGAGATCAAGGAGCTCGGCCTGGCCGGCGCCAAGGCCGCGCGCGGCGGCGTCCGGGTGTGGGGATCCGACGAGGCGCTCGCGCGGCTGTGCCTCCGCTCGCGGATCGCGACGCGGGTGCTCGTGGAGGTCGCGCGCTTCGAGTGCGACGGCGAGGACGCGCTCTACGACGGCGTGCACTCCGTCGAATGGCAACGATGGTTGTCGACCGATCGCACGCTCGCGGTGACGGCGACCGGGAAGGACGCGCGCAAAGGTCACACGCACTACCTCGCGCAGCGCACCAAGGACGCGATCGTCGATCGACAGCGCGAGGGGCGAGGCGCGCGCTCCGACGTCGACCCCGACGACCCCGACGTCGGCGTGGTCGTCCACCTCGCGGGCGGCGAGGCGGGCGTGTTCCTCGACGCGTCGGGCGGTCCTCTGTTTCTCCGCGGCTGGCGGAAGGACAGCACCGAGGCGCCGCTGAAGGAGAACCTCGCGGCCGCGATCCTCCGGCTCTCGGGGTGGGATCGTGAGCGCCCGCTCGTCGATCCGATGTGCGGCTCGGGCACGTTCCCGATCGAAGGCTGGCTGTGGGCGCAGGACGGCGACGCGCAGGCTTCGGATCGGCGCTTCGGGTTCGAGCGCTGGGCCGATCACGAAGAGGCGCGCGCCGAGGCGTTGGCCCGCGCGCGTGCGAGACCGCGGAGGCCGCGCGAGCCGGCGTGCTTCGGCTCGGATCGCGATCCGTCGGCGGTGGAGGCGGCGCGGAGCAACGCGACGCGCGCGGGGGCTCGGGTGCAGCTGTCGGTGCGCGAGCTCGCGGAGGTGTCGCTGCCGGAGGGCGCGCACGTCGTGCTCAACCCGCCGTACGGCGAGCGCCTCGAGGCGGACGTCGAGAGCTGGCGCGCGCTCGAGGACGCGCTGCGGCGCTGGTCCGAGCACCACGTGGCGGCGCTCATCCCCGAGGACGCGCCGCGGCTCGATCTCGGGCGTCCCACGCGGGTGGTGCGCCTCTACAACGGCGCGATCCCGTGTCGGCTCGTCGTCAGTGAGCCGCGCCAGCGAGGCGCTCGAGCTCCCGGACGTCGTGGGCGCTGAACACCGTGACCTCGGAGCCGTGGGCGCGCTTCAGCTCGCGTAAACGACGCTTGTTGTCCTCCATCCGCTCGCGATCGGAAGCGACGATCCCTTGGAACAGCGAGAGCCCGGGTGGACAGCCCCAGTCCTCGCTCTTCATCTCGTCGCGATGGAAGTACGCGTCACCGCAGTGGAGGAGCCACCGCGCGCCGTCGTTCACCGCGACGGCGGTGTGCCCGCGCGAGTGGCCGATCGTCGGGATGAGGTAGATCTCGGCGTCGAGCTCGGCGAGCTCGCGCACCGACTCGAAGCCGAACCAGCGCTCGCCGCGCGGCTCGTACGTCTCGAAGCGCGGCCCGTGCGCGAACTGGAGGCGTCGATAGCGCGCGCGCTCGTGGTAGTCGCGAGGGTGGAGCGCGGCCGCGTGCTCGGGCGCGAGGACGTGGACGCGCGCGTCGGGGAAGTCCGCGATGCCGCCCGCATGATCGAGGTCGAGGTGGGTGAGCACGATGTGCCGCACGTCGTCGATCGAGTGGCCGAGCGCCTCGACCCGGCTCGCCGCCGTCTCGTTCGGATCGAGGGTGGGCCGCGCGACGGTGTGGAACATGCCGCCGAGGCGCGCGCGCTCTTCGATGTCCTTGCGACCGATGCCGGCGTCGACGAGCACGAGCCCGTCGCGCTCCGTCTCGATGACGAGGACGTGGCAGACGAGCGTGGCGGCGTCGCTGAGCGAGCCCCCGTTTCCGTCCACGAAGTCGCCGCCGAACGGGCACATCGTGCCGCAGCCGAGGTGATGTACGCGCATCGGCGCGCAGGGTATGCCGAACCGGGCGAGTCGCGCTATGAAGGCCCGCGCCTCGCGCGATGGCGAGGCGCGGCACCGCGATTCCAGACAGGGAGACGGATCGATGAGCGAAGTGGCGTTGGTGACGGGTGGAGCGTCCGGGCTCGGGCGCGCGACGGTGGAGAAGCTCGTGAGCGACGGCTACGAGGCCGTGATCGTCGACCGCGACACCGAGCGAGGTCAGGCGCTGGCCGCGCAGCTCGGCGCGTCCGCGCGGTTCGTGGCGACCGACGTCACCAACCCGGACGAGGTGCAGGCGGCGGTGAAGGCGGCGACCGAGATGGGCCGCTTCAGCGTGGCGGTGAGCTGCGCGGGCGTCGGCTGGGCCGCGCGCACCGTCAACAAGGATGGCGCGCCCCACGACCTCGATCTCTTCCAGAAGATCATCGGCGTGAACCTCGTCGGCACGTTCAACGTGCTGCGCCTGAGCGCCGCCGCGATGATGGCGAACGACGCGGACGACGACGGACAGCGCGGCGTGATCGTGAACACCGCGAGCGTGGCCGCGTTCGACGGACAGATCGGCCAGGTCGCGTACAGCGCGAGCAAGGGCGGCGTCGCCGCGATGACGCTCCCCGCGGCGCGCGATCTCAGCAAGGCGGGCATCCGCGTGATGACGATCGCGCCCGGCACGTTCGACACCCCGATGCTCGCCGGCTTGCCGGAGGCGGCGCGCCAGTCGCTCGCGGCCGCAATCCCGAACCCGACCCGCCTCGGCCAGCCGGCCGAGTACGGCGCGCTCGTCGCGCACATCGCGAGCAACCACTACCTGAACGGCGAGGTCATCCGGTTGGATGGCTCGCTCCGCATGGCGCCGAAGTAGTCGGCCGCGGTCGTAACGAGGGTTGCGACCGTCGATCCCGATTCCGATTCTGACGGATCCCCTCAGATCGCCTGCGAGAACCCGAACAAACCGGAAGAAGAGGAGGGCAAGGAAGTCGGAAGGAATTGATGTAAATAAACCTTCCCCCCTTCCGATCTCTTCTCTCCTTCCGGTTGCCCGCCGCAGGCGCAGCTCGAGACGTGTCGCGGTGAGGATATGAGGGAGCCCTCAGATTCCGATTCCGATTCCGGATTCCGATTCCGACTCCGCTTCCGAGCACCGACTCGAGGCGCCTACTCGACCGCGTCCGTGCACGCCGAGAACGTCGGCGCGCCGGTCATCGGCGTGCCTCCCTCTCGCGCGAGGCAGCCTCCGGCGTCGAGGAAGATCCACGGCGCCGGCGTCATCGGCGCGGCGCTCGCGCGCGGGCTCGCCGGTGTGCACGCCATGCCGGCGTGCTCCGCGTCGACGGAGCACACCAGCGTGAGCGCGCGCGCGCGCCGGCAGCGACCGGACGACTCGGTCGCTCCGTCGCGTCGGACCTCGCGCGTGCACGTCGAGCTGCGCAGCGCGAGCGTGAGGCGCGCGCCGTCCGCGCTCACCGTGCGCCGGCCGGTCCACTCGTGGTGCCAGCGCTCGATCGTCTCGGTGTACCCGGTGCGCGCCGCGCTTCGATACTCGGTCCGCTCGCCGGCGTCCTCGATGCGCACCCCCGTGCCGATCGACCGCAGCGTCACGCGCGAGGTGTGCCGCTCTCCCTGCGCGTGACCGGTCCCCGGGCCGTGCAGGTTGTAGTACGCGCTCGAGGTGAACACGCTCACGCGCTCGGCGACGCGGATCGCGTGGGCCACCGAGGCGAACGGTGCGCTCGCTGCGAGCATCGCCGCGGCGACGAGCAACCAGCCGGGGTGGGGGGTGCGCATGACCGAGGGTACCCACGCGCTCGCGCGGTCGCAGCTGGTCCGATGGATCCCTCGGGGACGGCGGAAGGTCGACGGTCGACGGTCGACGGTCGACGGTCCGACGAGTGACGGTCCGACGAGTGACGGTCGACGGGTGACGGAGGACGGTGGCGAGGTGGCTCACTCCACTTCGACGTAGAGGAATCCCTCGCCGACCATGCCGGCGAACGAGTCCACCACCACGTCGTAGACGCCCGGCGTCACCGGCGTCCTCACCTCGCGGTCGTCGCGCTCGATGCACTCGTTCGCGCCGCCGCCCATCGACACCACGTGCACGTCGAGATCCGCGCCCGCGCCCGACGCGAGCGCGGCGTGGAGCGTGCCCGCGCTCGTCACCTCGACGCGGAAGCGGACCTCGGGGCCCGACTCGTCGCTCGCCCCGCACGACGACCACTCTGCCACCGCGCTCGTCCCCATCGCGCGCGTGTCGACGTAGCCCGAGAACGGGAGCGCGGGCACGACGAACGGCGACTCCGGCGTGCCCTCGCCGGCGAGCCTCGGTCCATCCGCGTCGGGCGCCGTCTCGCTCTCCAACGTCACGCGGCGCATCCGGTCGAGCGCCTCGAGCACGAGCAGGTTGCGCACGTTCGCGCCGAACTGGAGGCCCGCCGCGCTGAGCACGCACGCGCCGCCGCCGAACGACTGCGGGTGCACGCCGTCGCCCGCGAGGCCGTGGCTCGGCAGCGGCAGGAGCTCCGCGTGGTAGTCGATGAACACCAGCTCGCGGCTCTCTGCGAGGGCGCGCACGAGGCCGCCGTACGCGGTGACCCGCGCGTTCGCCGTGGCGTTGTCGTCGCGCGGCGGGATCGACGACAGCACCGGGAGCACGCCGCGGGCGAGCATCGTGTCCACGATCTCCGTCATGTTCCGCATGAAGGCATCGTAGTTGACGAAGCCGACGTCGTTGGTGCCGAACATCAGGGACGCGAAGCGCGGCTCGACCGCGTCGAGCTCCTGTTGGAGCGGCGTCGGCGATCCCATGAGCGCGGCGCTCGCCGACCAGCCGACCGTCGCGCACAGGCTGGTCCGCGAGAACGGATCGCTCCCGCCCGCGTCGCCCGCGCGGAAGTGATCGATCGTCGGTTGGAGCGGCCGCCCGTCGAGGTCGACGTTCGATCCGCTGAAGCAGCGGAGGAAGCTGTTCGACACCGTGATCGAGTCGCCGATCTTCGAGAACACGTCGCCGCGCTGGCTCGGCGCCGCCGCCACGCGCGCGCGCAGCGAGTCCGCGAGCGACTCGTCGAGGGGAGAGTGGCGCTGGCCGTACGGGTAGATGCGCGGACCGCTCGGCGGGGGCGGGCCTCCGTCCGGCGTGGTCATGCCTGCGTCTCCTGCCGCGCCCGCGTCGCGGCCGCTCGCGTCGCGATCACCGCCATCGCTCCGCACTCCCGCATCGACGCGCGCCCCGGCGTCGCTCGGCGCGGGTCCATCGCACGCGACCGCGAGCGCCGCGCACACGAGGCCTGTGGCGAGCACCGTGGCGAGCACCGTGGCGTGCGCGGCGACGCGCATCTCAGTCGCGGCTGAACGGGAGGAGCGACCAGTCGCTCCGGTTCCAGGTGAGCGGCGCGCCGGTCCACGCGGTGCGCGTGTGCGACTGCGTGCTCGTCACGCTCGTCGTGTCGATCGGTCCCGGGCTGAACGTCGCGCACGTCGGCGGCGTGGTGCTGCTCCCGCTGTCGAGCCGGTGCACGAAGTCGATCACGTTGCTGCACGTCGACGTGTTGCACACGGCGCCGTGGCAGAGCATCGCCCAGCCCGCGCTGTCCGGGTTGTCGCAGATGTTGCCGCCCGTCCCCACCTCGTTCGGGAGCGACGCGCTGTACTCGACGAGCCGGACGTATCCGCCCGGCGCGACCGTGTTGCTCGCCGTGAACGACCAGTCGAACGCCGGATCGCAGTCCGGCTCGTAGCGCAGGTGGTAGCCGTTCAGGTTCACGCTGCACGCGCTGCGGTTGCCGAGCTCGATGTAGTCGGGCGTCCCGCCGAACACCTCGCTCAGCTGGACGTGGTTGATCGCCGCGCCGACGCGCAGCGTGAACGGCGAGATCGCGCCCGCGTAGCCGTCGACCACGATGTAGTAGGTGGCGCCCGCGGTGACCGCGATCTCCACCCGCTCGTCGGCCGTGCCGCCGCGCGTCGACTGCGCGCCGGCGATGCACGCCATCGAGCTCGTCGCGCTGCACGCGCCGCCGACCGCCTGCATGACCATGAGATCCACGTCCGCGCTCAGCCCGGTGAGCGTGACCTCGATGCGCCCGCTGTTCGCCGGCGTGAACTGGTAGACCACCTCGGGCCCTTGGTAGCTCGAGAGCGAGAAGCAGCTCCACGAGTCGAAGCGGTCGCTCGCCTCGGGGCCGCTGAGCGAGCCGGTGATCGTCCCGTTGCAGCCGATCGTCGCCCACGGGATGCAGCCCTCGTTCGTGCACGTCGCGCTGCACCCGTCGCCGCTCATCATGTTGCCGTCGTCGCACTGCTCGACGCCGGCGCGCAGGAACCCGTCGCCGCAGCGCGCGGCCACGCACGACACGCACGCGTCGGTGCTGACCATGTTCCCGTCGTCGCACGCCTCGCCCGCGTCGGTCACCGAGTCGCCGCAGTAGGCGGCCACGCAGTTCGTGCGGCACGCGTTCGGCGCGCTGTTCGAGTTCATCGCGCCGTTGTCGCACTCCTCCGGCGGCGTGAGGATCCCGTCGCCGCAGCCGGGCAGGGTGCACGCGTTGGTGCACGCGTCGGTGTTGACCGTGTTGCCGTCGTCGCACGCCTCGCCGGAGTCGACGACTCCGTCGCCGCAGCGCGGGCTCACGCACGAGGTCCGGCACGCGTCGGGCATCGTGTTCGAGTTCATCGCGCCGTTGTCGCACTGCTCGACGCCCGCGCGGACGAAGCCGTCGCCGCACACCGCGGTCGCGCACATCACGCACGCGTCGGTGGTGATCGCGTTCATGTCGTCGCACTGCTCGACGCCGGCCCACACGTTCCCGTCGCCGCACCGCGCGTCGTTGCAGCTCACGCAGGCGTCGGTGCTCACCGTGTTCATGTCGTCGCAGTCTTCGATGCCCGCCCACACGAACCCGTCTCCACACCGCGCCGCGCGGCACATCGCGCAGCCGTCGGTGTTCACCGAGTTCATGTCGTCGCACTCCTCCATGCCCGCGCGCACGACGCCGTCGCCGCAGAACGCGTTCTGGCACATCACGCAGCCGTCGGTGCTCGACGTGTTGCCGTCGTCGCACTGCTCGACACCGGTGCGCACCACGCTGTCGCCGCAGACCGCGTCGCGGCAGGTGTTGAGGCACGCGTCGGTGTTGGTCGCGTTGCCGTCGTCGCACTGCTCGACGCCCGCGCGCACCACGCCGTCGCCGCAGCGCGCGATGGTGCACGCGTTCGTGCACTCGTCGTTGTCGTCGACGTCACCGTCGTCGCACTGCTCGACGCCGGCCCGCACCACCGCGTCGCCGCACCGCGCGTTCTGACACGTGTCGAGGCACGCGTCGGTGTTCACCATGTTGCCGTCGTCGCACTCCTCGCCGGCCTGCACCGCGCCGTCGCCGCAGCTCGCGAGCCGACAGAGCGACGTGCAGCCGTCGGTGTCCACGTCGTTCCCGTCGTCGCACGCCTCGCCCGGCCCGACCACGCCGTCGCCGCAGCGCGCCATCGTGCAGTCGTTCCGGCAGGTGTCCGTGTCGGTGGTGTTCCCGTCGTCGCACTCCTCGGCGCCGGCCGCGACCACGCCGTCACCGCAGAACGCGTCCATGCAGTCCACGCACGCGTCGGTGTCGATGGTGTTCGCGTCGTCGCACTCCTCCACGCCCGCCTGGACCGCGCCGTCGCCGCACTCCGCGATCGCGCACGTGCTCAGGCACTCGTCGGTGTCGTCGGTGTTCGCGTCGTCGCACCCCTCGCCGTCGTCGACGAACCCGTCGCCGCAGCTCGGTCGCGAGCAGCGGCTCGAGCACTCGTCGCCGTCGTCGGTGTTGCCGTCGTCGCACGACTCGCCGGGGCCGACGAAGCCGTCGCCGCAGCTCGCCGCCTCGCACGTGTCGAGGCAGGTGTCCGTGTTGTCGGCGTTGCCGTCGTCGCACGCCTCGCCCATCTGGACGATCGAGTCGCCGCAGCGCGGCATCGTGCAATCGGCGTTGCAGTCGTCGCCGTCGAACGTGTTGCCGTCGTCGCACTCCTCGAAGCCCTCGAGGGTCGCGCCGTCGCCGCAGCGCGCGGTCTGGCACGTGTTCCGGCACGAGTCGGTGTCGACCGCGTTGCCGTCGTCGCACTCCTCGCCCTCTTCGACGATCCCGTCTCCACAGCCGGGCGGGATCCCGGCGTCGCCGTCCGTCCCGTTCGCGCAGCCCGCGATCGCGAGCGCGGCGAACATCCACAACGAGAGCGCGACGATCCCTTCGCGCGGGGTACTGCCGAGCGGGGTCATGCCGAGACCGCGCGCGATTCGTCGCGCCGACGCGAACCCAACGTGATGAGCGGCTCGCGCCTCTCCTCGACCGGACGCTCGATGACGTCGGCCGCCGCGCCGTGCTCCTCGTGGAGCACGCGGCCCCACGTCACGAGGTGCTCGGCGTCGGGCGCGCAGCGGAGCAGCACCTCGAGGAAGCTCTCGATGTCGCCCTTGGCCTTGAGCACCGCGATGTCGGCGACGAAGCGCCAGAAGTGGCCGCGGTCCCGGCTCACCACGCCGAGCTTGCCGATCACGTTGGTGAGCGTCCCGATCGCGAAGCGCGCCGCGAAGAGCTGCTGCGCGCGCGTCTTGGTCGGCGGCACGCCTTGGATCTGCTTGCCGTACACGTTCTCCGCGTTCCAGCGGAAGCGGCGGTAGGTCTCCTTCGGGGAGTACACGTCGCTCACCGTGTCGCGCAACATCTGTTGCACGGTCTCGAGCGGGAGCTTGAACTTCACGTTGCTCGTCATGCACGTCATCAGCTCGTCGGAGCGCGTCGCGTCCTCGCCTCCGGTGATGATGCGCCCCTCCTTCTCGAGCCGATCCCAGAGCGCGGTCTTCGGCAGCGCGGCGAGGAGGTTGAAGTAGACGATCGGGACGTTGCTCTCGCGGATGAACTCGCGGACCGCGTCGCCGGTCTTCTCGGTGTCCGTATCGAACCCGAGGATCATCCCCATGATGACCTCGAGCCCGTAGGAGTTGAGGATCCGGATCGAGTCGACGATCGGGTCCTGCGTGTTCTGCTTCTTGCTGATGTCTTTGAGCGTCGACGGGTCCGGCGACTCGACGCCCACGAACATGTGCGTGAAGCGCGCGGCCTGGAGCAGCTCGAGGATCTCCGGCTCGCGCGAGAGGTTGATGGTGGCCTCGCTGGTGAGCGGGTAGGGGTACTGGTGCTCCTCCTGCCAGGCGGCGAGGCCGGGCAGCATCTTGCGGAGCGCCTTCTTGTTCGCGATGAGGTTGTCGTCGACGAACAGCACCGTGCCGACGAAGCCGTGGTCGTAGAACTGCTGCATCTCGGTGACGACGCGCTCGGCCGACTTCACCCGGGCGATGCGCCCGTAGATCGCGGGGATGTCACAGAACTCGCAGGTGTACGGGCACCCGACCGAGAACTGGAGCGGCATGATGAAATAGGCGTTGACGTCGATCAGCTCGAGCGCGGGGAGCGGCAAGTCCTCGAGGTCCGTCTTGTTCTCGGTGACGAACTTGACTTGCGGGGTGCGCTCGGCCGTGCCGTTCGTCCGCGTGGCGGAGAGCGATCGGATCCACGCGAGCAGCGCGTCCGTCCCGTCGCCGATCTCGCCGACGTGGACCGCGTCGGCGGTCGGGTAGTACTCGGGGCAGATGCTCGCCGACGGCCCGCCGATCATCGTGCGGAGCCCGCGCGCGTGCGCCTGATCGAGGATCGCCTGGATGCGCGGCCGTTGCGGGTGCATCCCCGAGACCCCGACGAGGTCCGCCCAGCGCCAGTCGTTCTCGGTCAGCTCGCCGACGTTCTCGTCGACGAAGCGCACCTCGTAGCCCTCGCCGAGGAACAGCGCGCCGAGCTCGAGCAGCCCGAGCGGCGGCAGCACCGCCTTCTTGCCGGGGAAGAGCGGCATCATGTGCTCGAAGCCGAGCAGGTTGTTCCGCGTGAAGCGCGGATACACCAAGAGGATCCGCTCGACCCCGGGCTCGGGGCGCACTCGACCGTGCTCCGTCGGCATTGACCACTCCCTCACGGCGCCCCACGCGCCGTCACCACCCGGGCGTACGCCTAGGTTGAACGGCCGACGTTACGCGGCGAAGGGGGCTCGATCAATCCGCCGCCGGCGGATGGGGGCCAAGCCTGGGCAAATGGGGCGAAAGAAACCGGGAGGCGAGAAGGCACGGAAGGCGAGGAGGAAAAGCTCTATTCCTTCTCGCCTTCCATCCTTCCCGCCTTCCGGGAAAACCCCGCGCCTCAGCAGCCGCAGATCAACGCGCCGGACGCGTCGATCGAGAGCGAGCACGGCGCGTCGCACGCGGTGTCGAGCGCGTAGCGGAGGTGCCGGTCGACGGCGCAGTCGACGCTCGGCACGGACGAGCCCTCCGCGGGCACGCAGCTCGAGACGCCTTCCCAGTCCTGGCTGTGGTCGACCTCGAACACGGTGCCGTCCGAGTCCATCATCGTCCACTCTTCGTGCACCCATGCACCGTCGCAGCCGGTGAGGCGGCGATTCGTCTCGAAGTGATACGAGCGGCCCGGCGTCAGCTCGACCCGCGGGGCGGTGAAGAGCGAGAGGTCGGTCTCCGGCACCGGCGCGTCGATCGCCCCGTCGCGCACGAGCACCGCCACCATGCCGAGGTCTCCCGCCGCGCGCTGCGGCGAGCAGTCGTCGGTCATCGTCTCGACCGTGAGCTCGTAGATGCCCGTCCGGACCTCGTCGCTCGGGTGCGCTACCGCGCAGCCGAATCCAAGCAAAGCGGCCAAGGTGATCGTGAACACGGTGCGCTGCGCCATGGGTTCCTCCCTGAGTCGAGTCGCGCGAAAGACGGATCGCCGCATCCCGCCGCCGAACGGCACGCGCGCGCGGTCCTGAACGCGCCTCGCCCGGCGCGGTCCGGATCACCGCGTACTGCGCGCAGCGCGAGCGGGTCAAAAAAGTCGCGAGACCCCACCGAGCGCTCCTGCCCACCGACCCCTCGTGCACGTCCTCGTCCCCGTGCACGTGCACGTACCCGTCCTCGTCCACGTACCCGTCGCCGCGCGCTGCATCGGCAGCGGGTTCGGCCGTCGTCGCGGCGCCTGCGGCGGGCGGCCGGGAGGAAAGGAGCGCGGGAGCCGGGGAGAAGGCGCGGGCTGCGCGGCCGCGGGACGAAAGCCCCCTCCGGTCGTGTACGCTCGCCGCGATGCCGATCCGCTCATGCCTCGCCCTCGCGACCACCGCGCTCTGGCTCGCCGCCTGCGGCTCCACCTCCGGCGACGCGACCGAGCCCGACGACGTCGAGGTGTGCACCGACGACGCCGCGCCGACCGAGCCCGAGGCCGCGGAGTCGGCCGGCGCGAGCGATCCCACCGAGGGCCCGACGGTGGTGCTCGATGGCGTCCCCGAGGTGCCCGACGAGCTCCGCGCGCGCCTCAACCAGTACGAGAACACGCGCAGCGCCGCGCTCGCCTCGATCGCGGCCGATGGACGATCGGTCGTCGTCTTGACGCGCTTCGCCGAGACCGCGCAGATCCACGAGGTGCGCGAGGCGCTCGGCGCGCGGCGGCAGCTGACGTTCAACGACGAGCCGGTGCGCGGCGCGATCGTCGATCCCACCGAGGAGAACCGCATCGTCTACGTCTCGGACGTGGGCGGCGCCGAGGACTTCCAGATCTTCGCGCTCGACCGCGCACAGGGTACGTCCACGCTCCTCACCGACGGCCGGAGCCGCCACGAGAATTTCATCTTCCGCCAGGACGGCGTCACCAGCGCGTTCAGCAGCAACGCGCGCAACGGCCGCGACACCGACGTCTACCTCGCGGACGGCGTCGACCTCGCGCACGCGCGCCGCATCACGAGCGACGAAGGCTACTGGGAGCCGCTCGACCTCAGCCGCGACGGCCACTTCCTCCTCGTCGGTCACTACGTTTCGATCAACGACTCGCGCGTCTACCGCGTCGATCTCACGAGCGGCGAGCGCACGCGGCTCACCCCGGAGGCGCCCGTCGCCTCGTACCGCGCCGCGCGCTTCAGCGCCGATGGCGCGCGCGTCTACCTCACCACCGATCGCGAGGGCGAGTTCGTCGAGCTCTACGAGATGGATCCCGCGAGCCCGACCGACGCGTGGCGCCCGCTGAGCCGCGACATCCGCTGGAACGTCGAGGCCATCGCGCTCTCCGGCGACGGCCGCACCCTCGCGGTGAGCACCAACGAGGACGGCTTCTCGGTGCTGCGCTTGCTCGACACGCGCAGCCGTCGCCTCGGCGCGCCGCTGCCCTTGCCGCACGGCTTGCTCGGCGACCTCCGCTTCGCGCGCTCCGCGCCGGTGCTCGGCATGACGCTGAGCGGCGCCACGCGCACCGGTGACGTCTACACCTACGATCTGCGCGCGCGGCGGCTCACCCGCTGGACCGAGTCCGAGATCGGCGGCCTCGACGAGGGCCGCTTCATCGAGCCCGCCCTCGTGCGCTTCCGCAGCTTCGACGAGCGCGAGATCCCCGCGTTCTACTATCGACCGCGCGGACAAGGTCCCTTCCCCGTCCTCGTGCTCATCCACGGCGGCCCCGAGTCGCAGGCGCGCCCCTGGTTCTCCGCGCTGACTCAGTACCTCGCGAGCGAGCGCGAGGTCGCGGTGCTCGTGCCGAACGTCCGCGGCAGCGACGGCTACGGCAAGAGCTATCTGTTGCTCGACAACGCCGAGCACCGCGAGGACTCCGTCCGCGACATCGGCGCCTTGCTCGATTGGGTCGGCCAACAGAGCGAGCTCGACGCCGCGCGCGTCGGCGTCTACGGCGGGAGCTACGGCGGCTACATGGTCCTCGCGTCGCTCGTCCACTACGGCGATCGCCTGCGCGCCGGCGTCGACTACGTCGGCATCAGCAACTTCGTCACCTTCCTCGAGAACACGCGCGACTACCGCCAGGACCTCCGTCGCGCGGAGTACGGCGACGAGCGCGACGACGCGATGCGCGCGCACCTCACGAGCATCTCGCCGCTCACCCACGCCTCCGAGATGAGGAGCGCGCTCTTCGTCGTCCACGGCGCGAACGACCCGCGCGTCCCCGTCGGCGAAGCCGAGCAGGTCGTCGCCGCGGTCCGCGGCGCGGGCCAACCCGCGTGGTACATGCTCGCGCGCAACGAGGGTCACGGCTTCTTGCGCAAAGAGAACCGCGACCTGTTCCTCCAGCTCTCGGTGATGTTCCTCGAGCAACACCTGATCGGCGCGGCTGCGGATTGAGCGGTGGGTGGGGGGAGACTTTTTTCCCGGGAGACGAGGAGAGTAGGAGAAGGGGAGAGTGCGTCCGCTGCGCGGACGCGGAGCAGAGAGATTCGGTTCGAACGTGCAAACCTAATTCTTCCCGCGGCGGCGCAGCCGACGCACTCTCCTCGTCTCCCAGTCTCCCCTTCTCCCGGCCGCCCGCCGCAGGCGCGGTGATGCGTGTCGCGGCGCGAGCATTTCTAGCCGGGAGACGAGGAGAGTAGGAGAGGGGGAGAGTGCGTCCGCCGTGCGGACGCGGAGCAGAGAGGTTCTTTCGAACCTGCAAACCTAATTCTTCCCGCGGCGGCGCAGCCGACGCACTCTCCTCGTCTCTCAGTCTCCCCTTCTCCCGGCCGCCCGCCGCAGGCGCGCTGATGCGTGTCGAGGCGCGAGTATTTCTAGCCGGGAGACGAGGAGAGTAGGTGAGGGGGAGAGTGCGTCCGCCGTGCGGACGCGGAGCAGAGAGGTTCTTTCGTAGCTGC
>JBFWYI010000132.1:0-21610 GCA_050186575.1 Sandaracinaceae bacterium
GGGTGAGCGCGCACCGCGCGGGTGAGCAGCAGCGCGAGCTCGTTCGCCGCCGCTTCGCGCCGCTCGCCCCGCGCGCGAGCGAGCTCGGCCTGACGCAAGCGGACTTGATGGCGCACCACCGCGAGGTTGGTCACGTCGATCTCTTCGAGGGGGGTCGGCGACGACCGCTCGCGCTGGTGGAGATGCGCGCGGCGCTCGAGGCGCTCGTCCTCGAGGCGAAGCTCGAGCTCCTCCCAACGGTACTGCTCCTCGATCGTGAGACGGTTATTGACACGCTCCACCTCGGAGCTGCCAGGATCCAAAGGCAACAGCGAGGGCAGGAGCTCCGGCAGGCTCTGACGCATCGCCGCGTACGAGATGGCGGCGCCCTCGTCGCGGAACGTGAGGACGCGCCGCACGCGCAGTCGGCTCGGTGACGTGAGCAGCGAGCGATGCACGCGGTGCGGCGGACGCACGCCGAGGATCGGCGCATGGCCGAAGTGGAGATCGGTGTCCTCGGGCGCTCCCTCCGCCGCGACCTCCGCCGCCTCGGGCTGCGCCGCCGCGAGCCCGACGCACGCCGCGGTCGGCAGCGAGCGGGCCCCGCGCGGCCACACATGGAGCGCGATCTCCACCGTGCGCTCGTCGACCCAGCGCGCGACGGGCCGGCGGCACGCCTCGTCCTCGCACGGCGTGTCGAGCCAGTGGAGCGGCATCGATCGGAGGTGGTCGATGACCTCCGGCGTCGCGCTCGAGAAGCGCATGTACGTACGCCGCGCCCGCGGGCTCGCGATGGTGGCCTCCGCGTACGCGACGAGATCGAGCTCGCGCGACCAGGCGTCGGCCTGCGCCCAGCTGCGGTAGAGCATCAACGCGCGGCGGCGGCTCGGCACCGCGCCCGGGCGCACGACGACGCAACGGTCCGCGGTCTCCGGCAGCAGCGCGGCGAGCTCGACCGCGTCGTCGATCGGCGCGACCGGTCGCAGCGCGCGCGGCGGTTGGCGGCTCGCGCAACCGGCGAGCGCGACCGTCGCGAGCGTGAGCGCATAACCGCCGACGCGCCGCGATCGAGCTGAGGCCGAACGCCGCACGGGCCCAGGATAGCGGGTCCCTCGCGGCGTCGCCCTCGACCGAGCCTAGATCTCGTAACCGGGGAAGAAGTACCGGATCTCGTTGGCCGCGGTGTCCGGACCGTCCGACCCGTGGACCGCGTTCTCGCCGACGTCCTTCGCGTAGAGCTTGCGGATCGTCCCGTCGGCCGCGTTGGCCGGGTTCGTCGCGCCCATCAGCGTGCGGTAGCGCGCGATCGCGTCGTCGCCTTCGAGGACGCTGACGACCACCGGGCCGCGCGTCATGAACGTCACGAGCTCACCGAAGAACGGACGCTCGCGGTGGACGGCGTAGAAGCCCTCCGCCATCGGCTTGGTGAGATGGAGCATCCGCATCGCACGGATCCGGAGGCCGGCGCCTTCGATCAGGGCAAGGACGTTTCCGATGTTCTGCTTCTCGACCGCATCCGGTTTGATGATCGAGAGCGTTCGCTCGACTGCCATCGCGTAAGTCTCCTATGAGGACAGGTGCTCCTCCGACGGCCGCGCATCCGTTGCGCGACCGCGGAGGCTGCGGCCCATTAGCACGCCGCTCGCATGCGCGCATGGGCGTCCGATCGGCTCAGACCAGGTCCTTGACCGCCTCGGCTTCCTCGCTGAGCTCCTTGGCCGTCGCGTCCATCTTCTGACGGCTGAACGGATCGATCTCGAGGCCCTTCACGATCTCGTACTTCCCTTCCTTGGTGAGGCAGGGGAAGCCGTACACGAGGCCCTCGGGCACGCCGTAGCTGCCATCGGACACCACGGCCATCGACGCCCAGGTCCCTGGCGCGGTGCCGAGCGCCCAGTCGCGGATGTGATCCATCGCCGCGCTCGCCGCGCTCGCCGCCGAGCTCTTGCCTCGCGCGTCGATGATCGCCTTGCCGCGCTCCTGGACGGCGGGGATGAACGTCTTCTCGTACCACTGCTGATCGTTGACCACGGCCTTGGCCGCCTTGCCGCCGATCTCGGCGTGCTCGATGCACGGGTACTGGGTCGCCGAGTGGTTGCCCCAGATGGTGACCTTCTTGATGTCGGTGACCTTGCTGCCCGTCTTCGACGCGAGCTGGCTCACCGCCCGGTTCTCGTCGAGGCGCACGAGCGCGCTGAACGATGTCTTCGGGAGGTCGGGCGCGTTGCGATAGAGGATATAGCAATTCGTATTGGCCGGGTTGCCGACCACCACGACGCGCACGTCGCGCGACGCCTTGTCGTTGAGCGCCTTGCCCTGCGAGGTGAAGATCGGACCGTTGTCGCGCAAGAGATCCTTACGCTGCATGCCCGGGCCACGCGGCTTCGCACCGACGAGGAGCGCGTAGTTCGTGCCGTCGAAGCCCTTCTGCGGGTCGTCGTAGCAGTCCATGCCGGCGAGCGTCGGGAACGCGCAGTCCTCGAGCTCCATCATCACGCCCTCGACCGCCTTGAGCGCGTCCTTGATGTCGAGGAGCTGGAGGATCACCGGCTGATCCTTGCCGAGCATCTCGCCCGCCGCGATCCGGAAGAGGAGGTTGTAGCAGATCTGACCGGCGGCTCCGGTGACCGCGACCTTGACGGGCTTGTTCATCGCGCTTGGCTCCTTGTCGAGTGGGCCGCGAAGCTACCACACGGCACGCGGCGCGCTACGAGCGGCGGCGGCGGACGAGGAACGCGACGAAGCCCAGCGCGAAGAGCGCGGTGGACGCGCGCGGGGAGGACGGCGCCGCGCGACACGTACAGCCGCCGGCGCCGCCGAACGTTCCGGGAACGGCGCGCCCGAGCCCGGCGTCGAAGGGCACGCGCGCGCCCGAGTCCACGCCCGCGTCCAGCGGTTCTGGACCCGCGTCCACGCCCCCGTCGAGCGGGACGCACGCCATCTCCGGCGCCGCGAGCAGCGAGCAGGAGTCGATGCTGCAGCGGCGCCGACCGGCGACCGTGCTGCAGATGACTTCTGCCGACGCGCTCGTGAGGAGCGGCATCGTGCAGTCGGGAGGATCGGCGCACGCCGACGTGCAGTACGCGTCGGTCGCGTCGAGGCACGTCGCGATCCGCGAGTCCGAGAGGATGCAGACCTCGTTCGCGCGGCAGGGAGCGTCCATCGTCTGCGTGTCGTCGCACGGTTGTAGGCTGGGATCTTCGATGCAGAACCATCGACCCGGCCTCGCCGCGTAGACGCAGAAGCAGTGCGGCTCCGCCCGGGCCACCCCGAGCGGAGCGAGCGCGACGCACGCCGCGACGAGCGCAGATGCACGCGTCACCGACGTCGCCGCCAGGCGAGAACCAGCATCGCGACCAGCCCGAATCCCATCCATCGGGGCGCGCTCCGCGCGGGGGGCGCGCTCGTCGCGCGACACGCGCAGCCGCCCGCACCGCCGAACGCGCCGGTGACCCCAGCCGCCCCCGCATCGCGCGCTCCTCCCGAGCCTCCGCCGTCCATCTCCGGGATCCCCGCATCGGCCGAGGGTCCGCCATCGGACGGGAGGGTGCCGCCGGCGTCCTCGTCGGCGCCGGCGTCCGCGACTCCGCCCAGCATCGGCAATATGTTTTGCACACATGTCGACGCGCCCAGCGTGTCGCAGCTCACCGCGCAGACGCGGCTGGAGACGAGGTCGAGGCAGCTCGAGTCGGGCGCCCCTTGCGGGTTGTCGCAGCCGCTCATGTCGCACGCGACGTTGCACGCCTCCGAGAGGTCGTAGCAGACCGGCGCGCTTCCGCCGACGAGCCAGCAGAGCACGGTCGGGCCGGAGCAGCCCATCGCCTCCGCCGTCGGCGCCTCGCACGGTATGCCCACCGCCACCCGACCGCACTGAAACACCGAGTCGCGCGTGTCGCGAACGCATGCACAGTCGTGCTGCGCCTGCGCGACCATCGGAGCGAGGGCGATGGCCACGACACCGACTGCAACGACACGTCGCATCGCCGTGGATCCTATCACCGCGCGCCCCGACGAGCGCGAATGCTCGAGACGCGCTCAGCCGAGGAGCGAGCGGATCGTCGCGCCCATGTCGGACGGCGTCGGGGCGACCTTCACGCCCGCCGCCTTCAGCGCCTCGATCTTCGCCGCCGCGGTGCCCTTGCCGCCGCTGATGATCGCGCCGGCGTGACCCATGCGCTTGCCGGGCGGCGCAGTGACGCCCGCGATGAAGCCGGCCACCGGCTTCTTGCAGTTGTCCTTGATCCACGCGGCGGCCTGCTCCTCCGCGCTGCCGCCGATCTCGCCGATCAGGATGATCCCGTCCGTCTCGTCGTCGGCCACGAAGCGCTCGAGCACATCGATGAAGCCGGTCCCCGCGATGGGGTCACCGCCGATGCCGATCGCGCTGCTCTGGCCCATGCCGAGCGCGGTCACCTGACCGACCGCTTCGTACGTCAACGTCCCTGACTTGCTCACGATGCCGACGCGGCCGGGCCGATGGATGTGGCCGGGCATGATCCCGATCTTGCACTGGTTCGGCGTGATCACCCCGGGGCAGTTCGGTCCGATGAGGCGCGAGCGCGTCTGACTCTCGAGCACGCGCTTCACCTTGAGCATGTCCATCACCGGGATGCCCTCGGTGATCGCGACGACGAGCTCGATCTCGGCGTCCACCGCCTCGAGGATCGCGTCGGCCGCGAACGGCGGTGGCACGAACACCACGCTCGCGTTGGCGCCCGTCTTCTCCTTGGCCTCGCGCACCGTGTCGAAGATCGGCGCGCCGCCCTTCCCGCTCGGGTTCTCCCAGCGCTGGCCGCCCTTGCCCGGGACGACGCCCCCGACGATCTGCGTGCCGTAGTCCTGGCACTGGCCGGCGTGGAAGCCGCCCGCGGAGCCGGTGATCCCCTGGACCAGGACCTTGGTGTTCTTGTCGACGAAGATTGCCATCGTTCAGATCCTTCAGTTCTTCTGCGCCAGCTCGACGATCTTCTTCGCGCCCTCGGCCATCGTGTCGGCCGCGGTGATGTTCAGCCCGCTGTCCGCGAGGATCTTCTTGCCGATGTCGACGTTGGTGCCCTCGAGCCGGACGACGAGCGGGACCTCGAGGCCGAGCTCGCGCGTCGCCGCGACGACGCCGTTGGCGATCACGTCGCAGCGCATGATGCCGCCGAAGATGTTGACGAAGATGCCCTTCACCTTGTCGGACGACAGGATGATCTTGAACGCCTTGGTGACGGCCTCCTGCGAGGCGCCGCCTCCGACGTCGAGGAAGTTCGCCGGCTCGCCGCCGAAGTGCTTGATCGCGTCCATCGTGCTCATCGCGAGCCCGGCGCCGTTGACCAAGCAACCGATGTTGCCGTCGAGCTGGATGTAGCTGAGGCCGGCTTCCTTCGCCTCGGTCTCCGCAGGCGCCTCTTCGCTCAGATCGCGGAGCTCCGCCCACGCGGGGTGACGGAAGTCGCCGTTGCCGTCGAAGTTGATCTTCGCGTCCAGCGCGATGACGTCGTCGTCAGCCGTGATGATCATCGGGTTGATCTCCGCGATCGAGCAGTCCTCCTCGACGAAGAGCTTGCTCAACGCGCCGAGCAGCTTGCCGAAGCCCTTCTGCTGCTTGGCGTTCAGACCGAGGCCGAACGCGAGCTGGCGGATCTGATAGGGCATGAGGCCGACCGCGGGATCGATCCAGACCTTGTGGATCTTCTCCGGGTGGTGCGCGGCGACCTCCTCGATGTCCACGCCGCCTTCGCTCGACGCCATGATCGCCACGCGGCTCGTCTCGCGATCGATGACGAGCGCCGCGTAGAGCTCCGTCTTGATCGCGAGGCCCTGCTCCACGTAGAGGCGCTGGACCTTCTTGCCCGCCGGCCCCGTCTGGTGGGTCACGAGCGTCTTGCCGAGCAGCTCCGTCGCGGCCGCCTTCGCCGCGTCGGCTCCCTTGACGACCTTCACGCCGCCCGCCTTGCCGCGACCGCCCGCGTGGATCTGCGCCTTGACGACGACCACTTGGTTACCGGTCTCCGCGATCAGCTGCTCGGCCGCCTTGGTCGCTTCCTCCACGCTGAACGCGGGGATGCCCTTCGGGGTCGGGATCCCGTAGCGACGGAAGATCTCTTTCGCCTGATATTCGTGGATGTTCATCGCGTCAGCCCATGTTCTCGATGATCTTGTCGCCGAACTCGGAGCACTTGACCTTCGTCGCGCCCTCCATGAGGCGCTCGAAGTCGTACGTCACCGTCTTGTTCTCGATGCTCTTCTCGATGCCCTTGACGATGAGGTCGGCGGCCTCTTGCCAGCCGAGGTGCTCGAACATCATCACGCCGCTCAGGATCACCGAGGACGGGTTGACCATGTCCTTGTCGGCGTACTTCGGCGCGGTGCCGTGCGTCGCCTCGAAGATCGCGTGGCCGGTGACGTAGTTGATGTTGCCGCCCGGCGCGATGCCGATGCCGCCGACCTGCGCGGCGAGCGCGTCGCTCAGGTAGTCGCCGTTGAGGTTGAGCGTCGCGATGACGCTGAAGTCCGTCGGGCGGGTCAGCACCTGCTGGAGCGCGATGTCGGCGATGGCGTCCTTGACGATGATCTTGCCCGCCTTCTTCGCGGCGGCCTGCTCGGCGTTCGCCGCGTCCTCGCCCTTGTCGGCCTTCGTCTTCTCCCACTCGGCCCACGTGTAGGTCTGCGAGGCGAACTCCTTCTGCGCGACCTCGTAGCCCCAGTTCCGGAAGGCGCCTTCCGTGAACTTCATGATGTTGCCCTTGTGGACGAGCGTGACGCTCTCGCGCTGGTGCGTGATCGCGTACTGGATCGCGGCGCGGACGAGGCGCGCGGTGCCCTCCTGGCTGACCGGCTTTATGCCGATGCCGGAGCTCGCCGGGAAGCGGATCTTCTTATAGCGGTCGGGGAACGCGTCCTTGAGGAACGCCTTGAGCTTCTCGGCGTCGGCGGTGCCGGCCTCGAACTCGATGCCCGCGTAGATGTCCTCCGTGTTCTCGCGGAAGATCGCCATGTCGACCTCCTGCGGGTTCTTGACCGGCGAGGGCACGCCGCTGAACCAACGCACGGGACGTAGACACGTATACAGATCGAGCCGCTGACGCAGCGCGACGTTCAGCGAGCGGATGCCGCCGCCGACCGGCGTGGTGAGCGGCCCCTTGATGCCGACGAGGTACTCGGTGAACGCCTCGATGGTCTGATCGGGCAGCCAGCTCTCGAACTCGTCGTAGGCCTTCTGACCGGCGAACACCTCGTACCAGGTGACCTTCTTCTTGCCGCCGTAGGCCTTCTCTACCGCCGCGTCGAACACGCGCACGGACGCGCGCCAGATGTCGGGCCCGATGCCGTCGCCCTCGATGTACGGTAGGACCGGATCATCCGGGACGTGGAGGACTCCGTCAGAGCCCATGGTGAGCTTGGTTCCGGTCTTGGGCGGGTCGAATGAGGCCATGTTCGCGGCACCTCCGAGCGGGGAAAGGGAACGGCTTATACCACAGCGCCGACGGGTGTCGGACGGGGCCCCGGCGATTCAGGAAGTCGCGGCGGGGATAGAGTAATTTCGGGCCATGACGCGCACGCTCCTGGTCGGCCCCGACTTCGAGGACAACCTCTCGATCCGCTACCTGAGCGCGGCGCTCCACGAGGCCGGCTTCGACGCGGAGCTCGCGGCGTTCAACGGCCCCGACGACGTCGACGCGGTGGCGGAGGCCGCGGTCGGCTACGACCTCATCGGTCTCTCCATCTGCTTCCAGTCGAAAGCCTCCGAGCTGTTCGCGCTCGCGGCGCGGCTCCGCGGGGTCACCGACGCGACGATCCTCGCGGGCGGGCACTACGCCACGTGCGCAGCGGAAGACATCCTGCGCCACCACCGGTCGATCGACGCCATCGCGCTGCACGAGGGCGAGCGCTCCATCGTGGAGCTCGCGCGCGCGGGCTGCGAGCGGAGCGCGTGGCGTGCGATCGCCGGCCTCGTGTTTCGCGACGCCGACGGCGCCCTGGTGACGACGGAGCCGCGCCGATCGGAGACCGATCTCGATGCGCTGCCGATCCCCGACCGCCGCGGTCGCGTGCACCTCTTCGCCGGCGTACCGACGGCGTGGCTCCTCGGCAGCCGAGGCTGCGTCGCGACGTGCGACTACTGCTGCATCGTCACGCTCCACGAAAAGGCGCCGGGTCGGAAGTTCCGCCAGCGCGACCCGGAGCTCGTGGCGCGGGAGATGGCGGCGCTCGAGCGCGAGCGTGGGATCCGCAACTTCGTCTTCCACGACGACAACTTCCTCGTCCCTCGCCAGGAGAAGAACCACGCGCGCCTCGACGCCTACGAGCAGGCGTTCGCGCGCCACGGTCTCACGGACATCGGGCTCACCCTCAAGTGCCGCCCGCCCGACGCGGACCGCGCGGTGTTCGAGCGCCTCAAGGGGATGGGCCTGCTCCGCGTCTACTTCGGCATCGAGTCCGCGTCGGAGGCGGGGCTCTGCTCGGTGGGTCGGGTGCAGACGGTCGAGCAGTCGGTGCGCGCCATCGGGCTCGCGCGCGAGCTCGGCATCAGCGCGCAGTTCTCGATCATGATCTTCCACCCCGACGCCACGTTCGAGACGGTGCGCACCGACCTCTCGTTCATGCGGCGGAACGCGTTCCACGCGCTCAACTTCTGCCGCGTCGAGCTCTATGCGGGCACGCCGCTCGAGGCGCGCATGCGCTCCGAGGGGAGGACCTATGGGGACTACCTCGCGACCAACTACCGCATCGCGAACGACGCGATCGAGATGACCTGCCAGCTCGCCCACGAGATCTTCGGCGACCGGAACTGGAAGCCGGGCTCGCTCTACCAAAACCTCATCGGGCTCGATCACCTCACCGCGGTGGCGCGCCGGTTCTACGACGGCCCGGAAGCGCGCGCGCTGTTCGCGGAGATCGACGCGCACCGAGAGCGCACGAACCTCGAGACGATCGAGCTGCTCGAGGAGCTCTTCGAGGCCATCGCAGGGGCGGACGACCTCGAGTCGGACACGCTCGCCGATCACGTCGTCGCGCTCGCGCGTCGGGAGCACAGGAGTCGTGTCGAGGCGCGGCGCGTGTTGACGTCGCTCCGCGCGCGGCTCGACGCGTACGTCGCACGGCGCGTCGGGCTCGAGCGGGATCCCGATCGTCCGGGAACGTATCGGATGAGCGCGGCGCGCGCGGGTGGGCTCGCTCGTCACGCCGCCGCCGTCGCGATCGCGTTCGCGACGGCGTCCGCGTGCGATGCGAACGAGCCGCCGGACGAGCCGACCCACGCAGAGCCAGCGACGCCGGAGCCGCCGCCCGTCGACGTGACGCCGGAGCCCGAGCCGGAGCCCGAGCCGCCGCCGCAACATGTCGTGCGGATCGATACCGAGCCGGCGGGCGCCGAGATCCAAAGCTCGGACGGAGTCGTCCTCGGCAACACGCCGCTGGACATCCCGGTCTCGGCTCCGATGGAGCTGACGATCCAGCTCGACGGCTACACACCCCGTACCGTCGTGCTGACCGAGACATCCTCGTCCGATCTGTTGATCGCGCTGGAGGCGATCCCCGGTCCGGCGCGTCGCCGCCGCCTCCCGGTCGCTCCGACGAGCCCGCATCGGCCGACGCCACCGCCCCGTCCGCGCTGGCACGAGGGTCTGAGCGAGGAGTCCCCCTGGAAGATCGGGGATCCCGTGTTCGATCGCGCGGTCATCAAGATCCTCGATCGGATCGGCGAAGAGCGTTCACGGTCCGAGTGACGCGGCGGCGCGCCCCATGGCGAGCGGGGGCCCCGAGTGCTACCGCAGCGAAGCGGCGACGCCGGCCGTTCCGATGACCGTCAAGCTCCTGCTCACCGCGCTCTTCGTGTTCCTGAACGGCTTCTTCGTCGCGGCCGAGTTCGCGCTCGTGAAGGTGCGCCCGAGCCGCGTGAAGACGCTCGCGATGGAGGGCCACTCGCGCGCGAAACGGCTCGCGAAGATGATGGAGGACCTCGACCTCTATCTGTCCGCGTGCCAGCTCGGGATCACCATCGCGAGCCTCGTGCTCGGCTACCTCGCGGAGCCGGCGTTCGCGGAGCTGATGGAGCTCGGGCTGGGCGCGGTCGGCGTCGACGTCGGCGACAGCGCAGCGCTGCACGTCGCGTCGTTCGGCGGCGCGCTCGCGATCGTCACCGTGCTGCACATGGTCCTCGGCGAGCAGGCCCCGAAGATCTGGGCCATCCAGACGGCCGAGCGCGCCGCGCTCGCGCTCAGCGGACCGCTCTGGCTGTTCACGCTGCTGTTGCGTCCGCTGATCCTCGTGGTGAGCGCGATGACGAACGGGTTGTTGCGCGCGCTCGGCCTCGACGGCGGTCACGGCGAGCACGATCACGACGTGCGCGAGCTCAAGGGCATCATCGGCGCGGCCGCGTCGGCGGGGAACATCTCCGCGCGCCAACGCGAGTTCGCGGAGAACATCCTCGACCTCGTCGAGCTCGAGGTGCGCCACGTGATGCTGCCACGGCCGGAGGTCGCGTACCTCGACGTCGGGGCGCCGATCGCTCAGAGCCTCGACCGCATCCGCCGGCTCGGACACTCGCGCTGGCCGCTCACCCGCGGCGGCCTCGACGAGGTGATCGGTATGATCCTCGTCCGCGATCTGTTCGACGCGATGCTCTCCAAGGACGAGATCGACCTCGAGAAGCTGGCGCGCACCACGCTCTTCGTCCCCGACTCGCAGCCGCTCCCGCGCTTCATCGTCGAGTCGCAGCAGACCGGGCATCACGCGGCGCTCGTGCTCGACGAGCACGGCACGCTCGTCGGGATGGCGTTCCTCGAGGACGCGCTCGAGGAGATCGTGGGACCGCTCCCCGACGAGCGCGACGAGGGCGAGGACGAGCACGCCTCCAAGTTGGGTGAAGGCACCTACGAGATGGACGGCGCGACCGTGTTGCCGGAGGCGACCGAGCTCCTCGGGTGCGAGTTCGACGACGACTACGCGACGATCGGCGGCCTCATGATCGGCAAGCTTGGGCGGTTCCCACGCAAGGGCGACAAGGTCATTGTCGGCCCCTACGAGGCGGAGGTGCTCCGCGTCGGCAAGCGGCGGAGCGTCGCCCGCGCGCGCTTCGTGCGGATCGAGGGGGCGAGCCTGTCGCCGGAGGAGCCGAGCGCGGAGACCAGCGACGCGGGAGCCGAGGAAGCGCGTGAGGACGAGAGTGAATGAGCGTGAGAGCGCGTCCTTCCCAGGGACCTGCTTCGCCGCCGACAAACTCCAAACACGATCCTACGCAGCCCGAAGATCGGCAAAGCGTTTGGTCTCGAGGTCGGCCCGTGCGCAAGTCGCTCGTCGCGAGCGCTCGCTTTCGGGGCGTCACCGCACGGCTGGCTCCGACCGCAGCACATCCGTGGCGCGCGAGGTGCCCTACCCCCGTGGGTGATACCGCTCGTGGACGCGCGCGAGGTGGTCGCCGGTCACGTGGGTGTATACCTGGGTCGTCGCGATGTCGGCGTGACCGAGCATCGTCTGCACCGCTCGGAGATCCGCGCCGCCCAGGAGTAGGTGGGTGGCGAACGAGTGCCGGAGCTTGTGCGGGCTGATCGGCTTGTCGATGCCCGCGGTGTAGGCGTAGCGCTTCACGATCTTCCAGAACGCTTGGCGCGTCATCGGTCCGCCGCGCGAGGTGACGAAGAGCGCGGGCTCGCCGGGCTTCGCCCAGCGCTCTCGGTCGGCGAGCCAGCTCTCGATGCGGTTGCTCGCCGGGACGCCCATCGGGACGATGCGGCGCTTGTCACCCTTGCCGAGCACCTGGAGAAACCCGGAAACGAGGTTGACATCCGCGATCGGCAGGCCGACGAGCTCGCTCACCCGCAAGCCCGCCGCGTACATGGTGTGGAGCATCGCCGCGTCGCGCCGACCGCGCGGGGTCGCCACGTCCGGCGCTCGGAGCAAGCGCGCGACGTCGGCGCGGTCGAGCACGCGCGGGAGCTTCGCCAACACCTTGGGCGCGTCGACGAGCTCGCTCGGATCGGTCGGGATCTCGCGCTCCATCACGAGCCACTTGAAGAGGCCGCGCGCCGCGCTGAGGTTGCGCGCCTGCGAGCGGGGGACGAGGCCGCGCGCGCTGAGGCTGAGGATCCACGCGCAGAGCGAAGGCGCGTCGATGCGCTCGAGCTCGATCTGCTCCTCGGCGAAGAAGCTCGCGAGCTCGGCGAGGTCGCGCGCGTAGGCTTCGACCGACTTCTTCGCGAGCCCGCGCTCCACCTTGAGGTGCACGAGGTAGGCGTCGATCGCGTGCTCGAGCCGGCTCACCCGTCCTTCGATATCACCGCGCTCGCGGCGCCGCGAACAATCAGCTGGCCGGGATCGGCGCGACCACGTCGAAGCGGATCATGACCTCGTCCTGGATCAGGTCGTCCGGCATGCCCGGGTAGACGATCTGGAAGTCGCGCCGGTTGATCGTGAACTGCGCGCGCGCGCGGAGCTCCTGGGCGTCGCGGGTGATCCGCGCGGGGAACGTGATCGCGCGTGAGACGCCGTGCAGCGTGAGCCGACCCGTCACGTCGTGGGTCACCTCGAGGTCGGGCGGCGGACGGTCGTCGTGCGAGCCGGCGTGGTGCGGCGCGATCGTGGTGCTCGTGAACGTGGCCTGCGGGAAGCGCTCCACGTCGAAGAAGTCCGGGCTCCGGAGGTGGGTGTTCAGGCGCTCCGGATCGATGCGCACCGACGCCATCTGGATCGTGATCTCGACGCCCGTGTCCTCGATCGCGTCGCCGAGGCGCGCGGTGCCGCTCCACTCGCCGAAGCTGCCCTCGTGGCTCGCGGTGATCTTCGCGCCGACGAACCCGAGCGTGGATCGCGAGGTGTCGAACGCGACCTCGCGCCGCTCGTCGGGAACCACCGGCGCGCGGTCGTTCGCCTCGGTCGGAGTGGGCGTGGGCTCGGGCGCGGAGACCTGTGCGCTCGGTGCGCCCTCGGTGTGATCGTCGCACGCAGCGGAGACGAGGAGGATCGCGAGCGCGGTGCACGAGCGGGTGATTCGCATGCGCGGACTATGGAGCGCCGCCCGCGCGCCGGCCCTTCAAAAATACTGATCGAACCCGACGTAGAATCCGATGGGATTGCGGTAGCGGACGAGCTCGCCGTCGGAGTTGAAGACCCGCGTGTCCTCTCGGTAGAGCGGGTATCCGATGTCGATCGTGATGACGCCGGGCTGCACGCCACCGTACTCGTAGTGGACGCGCACCCCGCCGCCCACGTCCGCCGCGAACACCGCCTGCTGCCCCGCGACCGTGTCGAACGCGCCGCCGATCCCCGCGAACGCGGCGAGCTGGATCTCGCGGATCCACACGAGGTGGGCGAGGTTCATGGCGAGATCACGGAACAGCGTCCAGCGCTCCTCGACGACGCCGAACAGCGAGCCGCGCCCGAGCAGCTCGCCGCTCTCGTATCCGCGCAGTCGATCCGCGCCGCCGACCGACTGGAGCTCACTGAACAGCGCGTCGCCGAACGTGAACCCGCCGCCCGCGATGACGGCGATCGCGTTGACGAGCCCGAGCGGCCAGATCCCGCCGACTCGGAAGCCGCCGCGGAACGTGCCGCCGATGCTCCCGTCCTCGCGGAACGAGACGCCTCCCGTCACCGCCGCCGCGCCCCAGTATCCTTCGCGCGGGTCGAGCGCGTACTGGACCGTGTTGAAGCTCCCCGTCGCCGAGGCTTGCAGTCTCCACGCGGCGAGGTTCCCGCCTCCGTACTCGGGGTGGAGGTAGTCGAAGCTCAGCGCGCCGCCCACCGCGCCCGCGCGACGGTTCTCGTGCACGAGGTCGCCGACGCCTTGCGTATAGCGGAGCTGCCCGCCGGTGAACGCGCGCGTGCGCTCGAGCCGGAGCCCGATCGTGTGCTCGAGGTCGTAGCGACGGCGGAGCGCGAAATCGAGCAGGCCCGTGAAGTCCCCCTCGGTGACGAACAGGTTGAATAGGACACCGTTGAGGATCGGCGGGCGCCACGGCGTGTCCGTCGCATCGTCCATCCGCGGGTGGCCTTCGGAGAGCCCAGGCGCTTGCGGCAGACGGAATCGCGGATCGATCGTGACGCTGCGGAGCTCACCGTCGGTCTCGAAGACGACCTCGCCGCGCTCGCCGGGACCGTCCCACACGCCGACCTCGTGGTGGCCGCGGTCGTCGTCGATCGCGACCTCGACCGGCTCGACGCGATCCGCGCCGACGCGCCGGACCACGATGGTGTGTCGATAGCGTCCGTCGGGCAGGCGCTCGCTGCGTCGATCCTCGAGCACGTAGTTGACGGGCTCGCCGGTCGCGGCGAGCCAGCTCGCGAGGCGCGCGCGCGCAGCGGGATCCACGCGAGCGAGCGCGCTCGGGGCGGCGCGGCGGCCGCGCACCAGCATCGCGACCCAACGCCGGAACGCCTCGGGCTCGAGCACGTCGCGGGCGGACTCGAGGATGCGTCGACCGCGCGAGAGCGGACGGCGCGCGCGCACCGGATCGTCGCGGAACGCGTCGCGCTCCTCGATGGCCGCGAAGTACGCGTCGACGAACGCGATCTGCGGCGCATAGAGGAGCTGGTCGACCGCGGGATGGAACGAGAAGACCATCAAGAGATCTTGCGGGCTCGCGGTCCCGTGATGGCGCCGCGCCTCGTCGAGGTCGACGAGGGCGACCGCGCGGAGATCGTCGGCCCACCCGCGATCCTGCGGCGCGTCGACCGAAGACAGCCCGCGGGCGAGGAGCTGGAAGAGCCCGCGCCGGAGCGCGCGCCGGTGGTACTCGAGGGTCTGATCGAGGGGGAAGATCTGGAACAGGTGATCCGAGAACACGACGCCGGACGGGGTGGTGGCGACGAGCTCGGTGCGCGACGGCATCTGCGTCAACACGATCTGCGAGGGTACGGGCACGTCGAACGCGATCGCGGTGCCGAGCACCTGATCGGCGACGTCGCGCACCATCCCGGCCACGTCGACCCGCGCGAGGTCGATGATCCCGGCCTCGCCGCGGCGCTCGGGTGGCGGCGGCTCGTACAGGCGGTCGGTGGTGCGCAAGACGAGGGTCACCCCGCGGCTCGTGACGCGCGTCTCGTAGAAGCGCTGGGCGACGCTGAGCGGGACGTACGCGGCGCTCGCCTCCACCCGACCTTCGCCCTCGAAGCGACGGTCCGCCAAGAGGAGCTCGCGGCCCCGCGCGCGCACGTGCACGCGATGAGGCACCTCGAAGTCGTACGCGTCGTGCGCGCCGATAACGAGCGGGTACCACGGCGCCTGCATCGACAGGAGGCCGTCGTCGTGACCGAGCCGCCCGAACCGACCGGGCACGTGCACGTCGAACGACAACGTGACGATCACCGTGCGCGCGGCGCCAGGCGGGATCGGCACGAGCAGGTCGGCGCCGAGCGTATCGCGCCCTCGCGGATCGCCGACCGGACGATATCGACGCAAGGACGCGACGTTGACACCGTCGACCCTCACGTCGCCGATGCCGATGCCGCCATGGTCGACCTCACCGGTGAAGATCCAACGTGCGTTGCGCTCGTCCAGCGCGGCGGGGGTCGCCTCGAGCCGATCCGGATACAGCCAGAGCCGCACGAGCGACTCCCCTTCCACCACGCGCACCTCCGCGCGCCACGTGCCGAGCGCGCGCCCTTCCCCCTCGTCGACGCTCGCGTCCACCTCGTACGCGATCGGCTCGGCGGCGCGCGCCGCGGCGGCCCACGACACCACGATCAGCGCGAGCGCGATCGCCACGCGCCTCGCCGTTCGATCCGCGAGGTCCGCGCAACACTTCACGAATCCCGGAACCGCGCGCGCGCGACGCACCGCGTCACTCGCGAGACCCTTGCAGAACGCGCTCGAAACACTCACGTCTAGAGGGTCCTCGCGACGCGCGGACCGAGACCCACGATGGCTTTGTTGAACGTCGACCTCACGGTTCCGATCGCGCTCCTGATCTCTGCGATCGTGGGTGTGATCGTCGTTCGCCTCCTCGTGAGCCACGGCCAGCGGCGCGCGGAGGTGCGGACGGCTCGACTCCTCGCGCGGCATGGGCTGCTCGCGCGGGATGCCCTTTCGCCGCGTCGTTCCGGGGGTGACGCATAGGCCGCTCGGATGCGGCGTGGGGGCGAAGGACGAGGGAGCCCCGCAGACCGAGATCGACGATCGATCCGAGCCCCATCACGGGCGTACGTGCTCGCCGCACCCCGTGACCTTGACTCGCCGCGACGCGACGAACCAAGGTGAAACGTCTCCCCCGCGAGCGACCCGCTTCGAACCCACGATCGTATTCGAACATCGACCCGCGGCCGCCATCGAGCGCGCCAATCCAAGAGAGAGGCAGAGTCAACGCATGGGACGGCTCATCGGCTACATGGCCAACCGGACGGATCGGCTGGCGGACGTGCTCGACCAGGAGCTCGCCGCGATCGCTCCGGAGGCCGACTTCCGTCCGGACGCGTGGGGTATCGGCTTCTATCAGGGCGGCGAGGTGCTGCACAAGAAGCGCCCCAAGCTCGATGACGGACCGATCGACTGGGAGAAGGTCGCGCGCGGCGTGCGCTCGGACGCGGTGCTGATCCACTTCCGTCAGGCGACGGTCGGCGACTTCCGTTCGGACAACACCCACCCGTTCCGCCTGCGCCAGTGGCTCTTCGCGCACGTGGGCACGGTACCCGGCTTCGCGGCGATCAAGGGGTCGCTCCTCGAGTCGCTCCCCGACTTCCTGCGCCTCAACATCCGTGGGTCCACCGACAGCGAGCACGTGTTCATGGTGCTCATGTCGTTCCTCCACGATGCAGGGCAGCTCGATCATCCCGATGCCTCACGCGACGTGGTGCTCGGCGCGGTGCGCGCCACCCTCGCGCTGGTCGCGCGGCTGTGCTCGGAGGTCGGCGCGCCGGAGCCGACGCTGAACCTCATGCTGACGAACGGCCGCACGCTCTACGCGGTGCGCAAGGGCGGGCCCATGTACTACGTCGAGCACGCGGAGCGCCCGCCGGGGGAGCAGAACGCGGGCTCGTTCCGCTACGCGCTGATCGTCGCGGACGGTGATCGCGTGCCGGTCGGATACACCGAGCTGCCCGAGGGATCGGTGCTCGTCGTCGATCGCGATCTCTCGGCCGACGTCCTGCCGCTCTGAGGCACGGCTCGATGCGCTGCTCGCTCGGCGCGCTCGCGCTCGCCCTGGGCCTCGCCGCGTGTGGGGCCGACGCGCCGCACCCGGCGCCTCGGGCGCACGCGCGCACGATGCCGGCGACCGATCACGATCCGTTGCCCTACACCCCCTCGCCGACGGAGCGCGGTCGGGCCGGCGCGCCGGTCGCGCTCGCGGCGGCGGGCGGCGAAGATCAAGCGCGGCGCATGCTGCCTGCGTTCCTCACCGCGATCCGTGACGCGGACGAGCGCGAGCTCGCGCGGTTGTTGAGCGAGGAGCTCGCGGTGGTGCAGGCGCAGCGCGGTCGTGGGGTCGCGCAGTCGCGCGCCACGCTGATCCAGCGCGTGCTCGTGTATGCGCAGCGCTCGCTCGTGCCGACCGACGCGGCCGTGGAGGAGCTCGTGGATCTCGAGAACCTCGAAGTGCGTCGCGCGCGCGAGCTCTGGCACGACGCGCTCCCCGAAGGGCTGCTCGCCACCGACCTCGTGATCGAGGTGCGACCGCTCGACGCGGGCCGGACAGCGCTGCGCATCCTCCTCGGCTGGGGCGTGACCGGCCGGCTGGTGGTGCGCCCCGGTCGCGAGCCGCGCATCGTCGCGCTCTGACGGGTCGCCGCGTCGTAGGGTACGCGCATGCTGCTCATCCTCTGCACCGCACCCGACGCCGACGTGGCGGCGACCCTGGCCCGCGGCCTCGTCGAAGCGAGCCTCGCCGCCTGCGTCAATGTAATTCCCGGAATACGATCGTTCTATCGCTGGCAAGGCGAGGTGAAGGACGAGGGCGAGGTCCAGCTCCTCATCAAGACCACCGCCGAGCGCTACGACGCGCTCGCCGCTTGGATCGACGCGCATCACCCGTACGAGGTCCCGGAGCTCATCGCGTTCGACGTGACGAAGGGCTCGCGCGCGTACCTCGCGTGGGCCCACGAGCAGACGCGCTAGCTCGGCGTCAGGCCTCGCCGACCGCGCGGACGTTCGACGCGACCTCGAAGATGCCGCGCTGCTTCGCCGCAGCGAGCACGCGGAGCGCCTCGCGGTAGCCGCGCCGGAGGAGCTGACGCGCCGCGGTCGGCCACACGAACGAGAACTTCCCGAGGTCGGCGGAGACGTTCAAGATCGTCACGTGCGGGTAGGTGCGGTGCATCAGCTCGATGCCGCGCCGCTCCTTCTCCGACAACATGATATTCAGCGTCTGGTTCATGATCGCCGGCGCGCCGCCGTGGACGAGGCTCTTCTCGCCGGGCCGCGTCACGTGCGGGCGATAGACGTTCGAGATGATCACCACGTCGGCGCCCGCCTCGACCGCGAGATCGATGCTGAGCGTGCGGACGACCTCGCCGTCGATGAAGTAGCGATCGCCGATCTTGAACGGTCGGAACAGGAGCGGGACGCAGCACGACGCGGCCACCGCCTGGCTGATCGGCACGCGATCGCGAAAGCCCGGACCGAACACGACGCGCCCGCGTCCGTCCACGTCGGCCGCCGACACGAGGAGCGGCCGCTCGAGATCGCGAAAGTCGTTCACCCGCAGGTTCTCGCGGAGGAACCGCTCGAACCGATCGATCGACAGGACGCCGCTCCCCAGCCAACCGGGGCTCATGAGCTGGCGCCGCGTCGGCAGCCCGAGGAAGTGCCGCCCCTTGAGCGAGCGCCCCGGCTGACGGCGCCGCCAGAACGGGCGCATCCAGTCGACCATCTCGTCCGAGGTCGCGCCCTGCGAGAGGAACGCGCCCGCGACCGCGCCGGCGGAGGCCCCGACGAAGATGTCGGGCCGGAGGCCGAGCTCCTCCATCGCCTTGATGGCCCCGACGTGTGCGATCCCTTTGGTCGCTCCGCCCGAGCCGATGAACGCGATGCGCGGTCGTGCCATGTGTCCTCCTCGTGGCCCCCGCTCCTCTAGAGTCACACGAACCGGCGCTCCGTCCAAGTTCCTCCTCCGTTCGCTGCCCCGACTCGCGCGTAGCGGAGCTTTGGTATGCTGCGCCGGTGAACGCCGTCCGCGGCTTGCTCGGCCTCGTTGCCCTCTTTCTTTTCTCCGGCTGCTTCCCGCACCAGGTGGACTTCTCGGTTCGTTTCGAGAACGCCACGACGAGACAGCAGAGCGCCGCGGTCGTGGTGCGGATCCACGACGGAGGGTGCAGCGGCGCGGTGCGGTTCTCTACGGCGTTCCCGCTGAGCGATCCGGCGTCGTCGAGGACGCCGCCCGTGCTGCCGCGCGGCCGATATGGTTTCGAGGCCACCGCGCGGATGGCCGACTGCTCGCGGTCGGCGAGCGTGTGCGTCGAGCGCGATCTGCCTCTCTCGGAAGGGATGCTCGAGCTCGTGCTGACGGATCTCCCGGGCCCCGCGGACTGCGCGGCGACCGCGTGCATGAACGGGATCTGCGGTGACGACGTTCCGCCCGACGCAGGCCCGATGCGGATGGATGCCGGCGACACGGACGCGGGCACCGTGGGTTGTCAGGGCGACGGCGACTGCCCGAACGGCACCTGCCACTCCAGCGCGTGCTGCTTCGGCTGCTGGGACGGGACGGCCTGCCAAGGCGGCGCTTCGACGACGGCGTGCGGTGCGAACGGCGCCGCGTGCGGCATGTGCACGGTCGACCAGGTCTGCAACGGCGGGATGTGCATGGATGGCCCCTCCCTCGATCTCTCGCTCTCCGCGGCGACGACTTACGTGCGGAGCGGGACGACGCTGTACTCGGGCGGGACGAACATGTTCATGCAGCGAGGCGTGCTCGCGAGCGCCACGGCCAACATCTTCTCCGAGCAGACGACGACGGTGCAGTTCTCGGACGTCGCGGCGACGCAGCTCGCGACGTGCGGGCTCGACACGAGCAGCCACCTGTTTTGCTGGGGACGCAATTCCGCCGGGCTCCTCGGGGTCGGCGACGGCAACTTCATGCGCAGCGAGGCGCAGCCGGTGGCGGTGGCCGCGTCGATGACGTGGCGCGACGTGGCCGGCGGGAACTCGCACGCGTGCGCGATCCGGATGGACCAGACGCTCCACTGCTGGGGGCTCAACACGGACGGACAGCTCGGCAACAGCGGGTCGTCGCGCACGTCGCCGACGGAGGTCAACGGCGGGGGCGCGTGGCGCATGGTGTCCCCCGGAAACAACCACACGTGCGCGGTGCGCGACGACGGCGCTCTCTTCTGTTGGGGCAACGCCGATCTCGGCAAGCTCGGGATCGCAGGAGCCACCGGCACGATGGTCCCTCCGACGCGGGTGGGTACCGAGAGCGACTGGACGACGGTGAGCGCCGGCGTCGAGCACAGCTGCGGCATTCGCGGTGGCGATCTGTATTGCTGGGGCACGCGCGAGTTCGGCCGGCTCGGCAACGGGAGCGGGATGACGCCGCAGGAGACGCCGATCCTGATCGACGACACGCGGACCTACACGGCGGTCGCGGCCGGTCAGTTCCACTCCTGCGCGCTGACGATGGCGCGCGAGGTCTACTGTTGGGGCGTCGGGAGCCGCGGCGCGACGGGCCTCGGAACGCCCGGCGACGCGGACGTGCCGACGTTGGTGACGTCGGGCTTCGATCAGATCGCGGTCGGCTGGACGCACACCTGCGCGGCGGCCGACGGAGCCGACCCGAGGGGGACCGTGCGGTGTTGGGGCTCGGGCAGCCAAGGCGAGCTGGGCACGGGGAGGGTCGACGACGAGCGCATGCCGGCGATCCCGACGTTCGAGCCGTAGCTCCTCCGCGCCGGAGCAAGGCGACTACCGCAATCCGATTCCGAATCTGATTCCGAATCTGATTCCGAATCTGATTCCGAATCCGAGCCCGAGTCCGATTCCGAGTCCGATTCCGATTCCGATTCCGAATCCGATTCCGAATCCGAATCCGATTCCGATTCCGTTTCCGATTCCGTTTCCGATTCCGAGTCCGATTCCGAGTCCGACGAACAGGCTACGGGCGACGGGCCTCCGCAACTCCGGAGCGGCGTCTGACCGCTCCGGAGTCGCGTCCGCTCAGTGCCGCGGATGCTGGCAGCGCCAGAGCTGCGCCGCGATCCCGTCGGCGAGCCGGTGCGCGCGCTCCCCGCCGTCGAGGACGCGGAACGCCCACGCGACCTCGAGGTGCGCCTTCACCTCCTGGGCGGATCCGTACGCGGTCTCGAAGCGCTCCCGCTGATGCCCGCCCTTCCGATGCAGACCCTCGGCGATGTTGGCGACCACCGACTTCGTCGCGTCGTTGAGCTGCGTCGCGAGCTTGCGATCGTGCTTGGCGATCGACGCGACGAGCACCCGAACCTCCGCGCACAGCGCGATCGAGTCGTCGAGCACCCGGAAGCCCGTGCTCCTCCCACGAACCGAGCCCTCGACCTTCTTCGAATCCGGCATGACAACCTCGTGAGCGACGTCCACCCACGCGACGCCCTGTCGCGCTTCGTCCGTCAACGCCCCCTGCCCGCCGGACGGGTGCGCGCCGGGTCAAGGACGAGGAGGTCGGGTGGCCCCGGGGGATCACTCCCCCGGGGCTCCCACAGATCCGGACGTGCGGGACTACCGCATCCGGCTCCTCGGTCGGCCGTC
>JBFWYI010000133.1:0-21521 GCA_050186575.1 Sandaracinaceae bacterium
AACATGGACGACGGCGCGGGCCTCGAGGTCTCGCGCGGCGTGAGCAGCGAGCTTCGGCGCGAGCCGCTCGGCGTGGTGGCGGGCATCACGCCGTACAACTTCCCCGCGATGGTCCCGATGTGGATGTATCCGACGGCGATCACGCTCGGGAACTGCTTCATCCTCAAGCCGTCGGAGAAGGTGCCGCTCACCGCGGAGCTCTCGGGTCAGCTCCTGCGCGAGGCGGGTTATCCGCCGGGCGTGTTCCAGGTCGTCAACGGCGGCCGCGAGATCGTCGAGGCGATCTGCGATCACCCGGACATCGAGGCGGTCGGCTTCGTCGGCAGCACCCCGGTGGCCAAGGCCGTCTACGTGCGGGCGTCGAGCAACGGCAAGCGCGCGCTCGCGCTCGGCGGCGCGAAGAATCACTTCATCGTGCTGCCCGACGCGGATCCCGATGTCACCGTCGACGGCGTGGTGCGCTCGTTCACCGGCTGCGCGGGTCAGCGCTGCATGGCGGCGAGCCTCATGGTCGCGGTCGGCGACGTGCAGCCGCTGATCGACAAGATCGTGGACCACACGAAGTCCATGAAGCTCGGCGTCGACATGGGCGCGATCATCGACAAGACGGCGTGCGAGCGCCTGCAGCGCGATCTCGACCGGGCCAAGGAAGAGGGCGCGAAGCTCGTCCTCGACGGCCGCAGCACCCCGGCGCCGTCCGGCTACGAGGGCGGCAACTGGCTCGCCCCGAGCATCATCGACGGCGCGACGTTCGACATGGACTGCGCGAACCGCGAGCTCTTCGGCCCGGTGCTCAGCATCGTGCACGTCGACACGCTCGATCAGGCGATCGCGCTCCAGGGCAAGTCGCCTTACGGCAACGCGTACAGCGTGTTCACCACCCGCGGCGCCACCGCGCGCTACGTGGCCGAGCACGCCGAAGCGACGATGGTCGGGATCAACGTCGGCGTCCCCGTCCCGCGCGAGCCGTTCAGCTTCGGCGGCAGCAAGGCGAGCAAGTTCGGTAGCCACGACATGACCGGTTGGGGCGGCGTCGACTTCTGGAGCCGGCAAAAGAAGATCACGACGAAGTGGGCCCTCCAGCCCGACGTCACCTGGATGAGCTAGAGGCGCAAAGGCCCGAAGGGCCGCAGCGCCTCCCCCTGCCCGTGCCCCTGCCCGCGAAAGAGCGGTGCGAGCGCGATGGGGCAGGTCTCGAGGATCGGCCGGGTCGGTCCGGACCCCGCGGGCATGGGCAACGGCACGGGCATGGGGAGCCTGCGGCTTGCGCCGCAGGCTCAGAGCCCTTTTCTGCTCAGCGAGATCCGCTTTCGCTTGAGGTCGACCTCGAGCACGCGGACCTCGACGCGGTCGCCGACCTTCACGACCTCGCGCGGATCCTGGACGAACCGATCCGCGAGCTGCGAGATGTGGATCAGCCCGTCCTGATGCACCCCGAGGTCCACGAACGCGCCGAAGTGGGTGACGTTCGTGACCACGCCCTCGAGCCGCATGTCGGCCTCGAGGTCGCCGATCTCGCGCACGTCGTCGCGGAAGCGCGGCGGCTCGAACGAGTCGCGCGGATCGCGGCCCGGGCGCTTCAGCTCGTCGGCGATGTCGCGGAGCGTCGGGAGCCCGACCTCCCCGTCCGCGTAGCGCTCGACGTTCAACGCATCGACGCGCGTCGCGTCTCCCACCAGCGCGCGCAGCGCGACGCCGTGATCGCGCGCCATCCGCTCGACCAGCGCGTAGCGCTCCGGGTGCACCGCGGAGCCGTCGAGCGGGTGCGCACCGTCGGGGATGCGGAGGAACCCGGCGCACTGCTCGAACGCCTTGGGTCCGAGCCCGCTCACCTTCAAGAGATCCGCGCGCTCGGCGAAGCGCCCATGCTTGTCTCGATGCGCGACCACCTTGTTGGCCAACGCCGCGCTCAACCCCGCCACCCGAGACAGGAGCGCCGCGCTCGCGAGGTTGAGGGCGACGCCCACCGCGCTCACGCAGCTCTCGACGACCTCGTCGAGCTTCTTCGCGAGGAGCTTCTGATCGACGTCGTGCTGATACTGGCCGACGCCGATCGCCTTCGGCTCGACCTTCACGAGCTCTGCCAATGGATCTTGCAATCGTCGACCGATCGAGATCGCGCCGCGGACGGTGAGGTCGAGCTCGGGGAACTCGCTCCGCGCGACGTCCGAGGCGCTGTACACGCTCGCCCCCGACTCGCTCACGCTCACCACCATCACGTCGGTCAGGCCCGCGTCCGAGAGCGCCGAGCGCGCGAACGACTCCGTCTCGCGCCCCGCCGTGCCGTTGCCCACCGCGACGGCGCGCGCGCGATGCGTGCGCACGAGCCGCACCAGCGCCGCGGCGGCCTCCTTGGCGTGTCGGTCGGGATAGATCGTCTCGTTCTCGAGGAAGCGCCCGGTCGCGTCGAGCACCGCGCACTTGCAGCCCGTCCGAATTCCCGGGTCGATGCCGACCACCGCCGCCTCGCCGAGCGGCGCCGCGAGCAAGAGGTTCCGCAGGTTGTCGGCGAACACGTCGATCGCCTCGCGATCCGCGCGCTCCTTCAGCGAGCCGCCGATCTCGTTCGTCGCGCTCGGCGTCACCAGCCGCGCGAACGCGTCGTCGATCGCGTCGCGATAGGTCGCGGCGAACGGCGACTCGCGGCGCACCCCCGCGATCGCGTAGAGCCGTTCGAGCAGGCGGCGCTCGTCGACCTCGATCGACCATCGCAAGAAACCTTCCGCCTCGCCGCGCAGGATCGCGAGCACGCGGTGCGATGGGATCTTCGAGACCGGCTCGGTGAACTCGTAGTACTGCTCGAACTTACTGCGCTCCTTCTTCTTCCCGCGCGCGGCCCGGCTCGCCAATCGGCCGTGCGCGACGAACGTCTCGCGCACCGCGGCGCGTACCCGCGGATCGTCGGCCACGTTCTCCGCGACGATGTCGCACGCGCCGGCCAGCGCGTCGGCGGCGGTCGGGACCTCGGGCCCGACGAACGCCGACGCCTCGCGCTTCGGGTCTCCGTCGCGCGGCTGCGCGAGGATGCGCTGGGCCAACGGCTCGAGACCGCGCTCGCGCGCGACGGTGGCGCGCGTCCGCCGCTTCTTCTTGTAGGGCGCGTAGAGATCCTCGAGCGCGCTCTTGCTCGTGCAGGCCTCGATCGCGCGGCGCAGCTCGGGGGTCAGCTTCCCCTGCTCCTCGATCGACGCGAGGATGGTGCTGCGTCGCTCCTCAAGCGCGATCAGGTACTCCCGCCGCTCGCCGATCGCGCGGATCTGCACCTCGTCGAGCCCGCCCGTGCGCTCCTTGCGATAGCGCGCGATGAACGGGACGGTCGCGCCTTCGTCGAGGAGCGCGAGCACCGCGCGCACCCCGTCGACGGGCAGCCCGAGCTCGTTCGCGAGCGTCGGCGCGAGGTTTGGGGTGGGGACCATCGCCGGATTCTACGCGAGTCGCGTCGGATGAGTCGGGGTCGAGCGAGCCGGCCGTGCCCCGGGGCAGTCAGTTGTCACACGCGGACGTGACTCGGAGCTTGGCTTCGGATCCAAACGCGCATACCGTCCCGCGCCATGAACATCAAGCTGACGATTTCCTCTGGTCTCCTTCTCCTCGCGCTCGTTCTCGGTGCCTGCGATGGCGGTCCGACGTGCCACGACGTGGTCACGTGCGAGCCGGCCTGCGACATCACGATGGGCCAGATCTGCAACGAAGCGGGCACCGCCTGCGTCGACCTCATGACCTGCGATCCGGTGTGCGACGCCACGACGGAGTTCTGCAACCCCTACACCGGCGCTTGCGAGGCGCTCCCGGCGACGTGTGATCCCACGTGCGGCGCGGGCGAGTACTGCGACGACGGCACCTGCCGCGAGACGCCGGTCTGTTCGCCCGCCTGCGGGGCGATGCAGTACTGCGAGTGATGCTCGCGTAGGGCTCGTTTGACGCCCACCTGATCCGAGCGACGGGAGCCCTCCCGAGGGGGTTCCCGTCGACGTTTCTTTGGCCGACCTCGTCGGCCGATCGCCGCTTCGCGATCTTTCGCCTTGCACGATCATCGTTCGACGGTTATCGAATCGTCGAACGGACGTCATGGACGACGCGAAGCTGGTCAAGATCTTCAAGGCGCTCTCGCACCCCAACCGGTTGCGGCTCTTCGACGAGATCCGCGAGCGGGGGGAGCGGGCGTACGCGCGCGGGCACGAGTGCTTCCTCACGGACGTGATGGAGGCGCTCGACGTCGGCGCGCCGACCGTGTCGCACCACCTCAAAGAGCTGGTCGCCGCGGATCTGATCACGACCGAGCGACAGGGGAAGTTCACGACGTGCCGCATCAACCCGGGCGCCCTCAAGGCGCTCCGGACCTTCCTCGACCGACCGCGCTGAGCGGACGCTCGCTCTCGCGCCTCCTTCTCGAAGGACGCCGCCCCGATGCGGCGTTTCTTTTTGCCCTCATCGTTCGATACCTATCGAATCATCGAATCGTCAGACCCGAACCAAAGAGGCTTGCTATGAACACCGCCGTGGCCACCCCGCCGACCCAGAAGACGAAGAAGAAGCCCGCCGAGGCGCGCCCGCGTGCGGACCTCGCGGTGACGACGCAGAAGATCCTCATCGAGAAGGCGGGGAGCTACGACCGGATGGCGTTGGTCGAGCGACCGATGGAGGCGCCGAAGGCCAACGAGGTGCAGATCGACGTGCGCGCGACGGGCGTCAACTACGCCGACGTCATCGTGCGGATGGGCCTCTACGCGTCGGCCAAGGAGCTCGTCGGCTGGCCGATCACCCCGGGCTTCGAAGTGTCTGGCGTGGTGCGCGCGGTGGGCGCCGACGTCGTCGATCTCCGTCCGGGAGACGAGGTCGTCGCGGGCATGCTGTTCGGTGGCTACGCGTCGGTCGTCAACGTCCCGCAGCACCAGGTCTTCCCGAAGCCCGAGAACGTGAGCTTCGAAGAGGCGGCGGGGATCCCCGCCGTGTACCTGACCAGCTGGTTTGCGCTGCACTATCTGGCCCATCCGCGCAAGGGCGACCGGGTCCTCATCCACAGCGCGGCCGGCGGCGTCGGCTCGGTGCTCGTCCAGATGGCGAAGCGCCTCGGCTGCGAGGTCACCGGCGTGGTGGGCCGCACCGAGAAGGTCGACATCGCCAAGGACCTCGGCTGCGATCACGTGATCGACAAGTCGAAGGAGGACCTCTGGGCGCGAGCCGAAGCGATCAGCCCGCAGGGCTTCGACGTGATCTGCGACGCGAACGGCGTGGAGACACTCAAGGCGAGTTACCAGCACACGCGCCCCGCCGGAAAGCTCGTCGTCTACGGCTTCGCCACCATGATGCCCAGGACGGGCGGCCGGCCGAACTACCTCAAGCTCGCGGTCGACTACCTCCGCACCCCGCGCTTCAACCCGCTCGACCTCACGAACGACAGCCGGTCGATCCTCGCGTTCAACCTCAGCTACCTGTTCGACCGCATGGATCTGTTGAGCGAGGCGATGCCCGAGATCCTCGGCTGGGTGGAGGCCGGCGAGATCGCGCCGCCGCGCACGAAGACCTACCGGCTGTCCGACGTCGCCGAGGCGCACAAGCACATCGAGTCGGGCCGCTCGGTCGGCAAGCTCATCCTCGTCCCGTAGCTCAGCGGACGATCCCCCAGCGCTTGAGGCGCCGGTAGATCGTCTGCCGCGGCACCCCGAGCTCGCGCGCGACCTGGCTCACGTTCCACTCCGCCGCGTCGAGCGCGGCGCGCAGCTCGTCGGCCCGCTTCGCGTCGAACGCCTCGCGGTCGACCGACGGCGCCGGCGCGCTCGACGCGTGCTCGCCGAGATCGAGATCGGCGACGTCGATCCGTCCGCGCTCCGACAGGAGGCTCGCGCGCGCGAGGACGTTGTCGAGCTCGCGCACGTTGCCGGGGAAGCGGTGCTGCCGCAGGCGCTCGAGCGCGGCGGGGCTGATCGATCGCGCGCCGTGCCGCTCCATCAACGCGCGGGTCAGCGGCACGAGATCGTCCATCCGCTCGCGGAGCGGCGGCACGCGGAGCGTGAGCACGCCGATCCGGAAGTAGAGGTCGCGCCGGAACCGGCCGGCCGCCACCTCCTCGTTCAGGTCGCGATGAGTCGCGAACACGAAGCGCGCGTCGAACGGCACGGTGCTCGACGAACCGACCGGCCGCACGGCACGCTCCTCCAGCGCGCGAAGCAACTTCGCTTGCATCGACGCGGGCATCTCGCCGACCTCGTCGAGGAACACCGTCCCGCCGCTCGCCGCCACGAGGATGCCCTCGCGGGCGCGCTCCGCCCCGGTGAACGCGCCGCGCACGTGGCCGAACAGCTCGCTCTCGATCAGGTTCTCCGGCATCGCCGCGCAGTTGAGGCTCACGAGCCGACCCTCGCGCCGCGGCCCGTTGTAGTGGATGGCTCGCGCGAGCAGCTCCTTGCCGGTCCCGCTCTCGCCCAGGATCAGCACGCTGAGGTCGCTGTCGACGAGCCGATCGACCTGCGCGAGCACCGCGCGCATCGGCGCGCTCCGCCCGATGATCTTCGAGTAGTCGTGTCGGAGCTCGAGCTCGCGCTGCTTGTCGCGCACCGACTCGGTGAGATCCGCGATGCGCGCCGCCTGCCCCTCGAGCTCCGCGGCGAGCGTCGCGCGCGCACGCTCGAGCGCCTCGGTGCGGGCTCGGAGATCGGCGACGAGCCGCGCGTTGCGGAGCGCGATCGCGACCTGCGCGGCGAACGCCTCGAGGAGCTCGACGTCCGCCGGCGAGAACCGCGCGACCCGGAAGCGATCGTCGAGGTAGAGCGCGCCGAGCAGCTCGCCCGCGGCCCGGATCGGAACGCACGCGACGGACGTGAGCCCCATCTGATGGACGGAACGCTCTTCGTGGAAGCGCTCGTCGCGCTGCGCGTCCACCGTGACGAGCGGCTGTCCTTCGTGCACCACGCGCTCCGCGATGCTGCGGCTGAACTTGAGCTCCGCCATCACGAGCGCCACTCCGCCCGCGTCGCGCGCCGCCGCCACCGTCAATCCTTCTTCCGCGCTCAACAGCACGAACCCGCGCGACGCCCCGGTCAGCTCGATCGCCGCGTCGACCGCCGCCTCGAGCACCTCGGCCTGCTCCGTCGCGGCGCTGAGCTTTCGGTTGACCGCGAAGAAGCGCGCCAGTCGAAGCTCCGCGCCCGGCCGCTCCCGCGCCTCCGACGCGGGCACGTCGGGCGCCGACGGCGCGGTGAGCCGTCGGTCCGGGTGCGCGAGGAAGCGCTCCCGCAGCTCGGCCGGCAGCGTCGCCGCCGCGCCCTGCCACGCGAGCAGCGCGGCCTCCCGATGCGCGGTCGCCCGCTCGCGCATCCCGATCGCGTCGTACGCCCTGCCGAGCGCGCGATCGAGCGCCGGCCCCGCGCGACCGATCCGATCGCGCCCCGTCTCCTCCGCCGCGCGCAGGCGCCGCAGCGCCTCGGTCGGATCGCCCTCGAGCTGCGCCTCGAGCATCGCGAGGCGCGCCGCGAGATCCGGCGCGTCCGCCTGCTCCACCGCGGGACGCGCGACGCGGACCGCGTCCCGTCCGACGTCCGTCCGCCCCGCTCGCGCCGCGATGCTCCCGCGAAGGATCTGCGCCTCCGCGACGTCGCGGCTCGCCCCCGCGGCGGCGAACTCGGCGCACGCGCGCTCGGCCGCGTCCATCGCAGCCATCACGTCACCTTGCCCCAGCGCGATCTCGGCCGCGAGCCGCGCCACCGGCCCGCTCAGCTGGAGGCTCGAGTCCTGGGTCAATGTCGCGTGCACTTGCGCGGCGCGATCGAACGCGCCGATCTCCGCATACAGGTTGGCCACCGCGAAGCGCGCGCTCCCTGCCGTCCCCGTCTGCCCCACCAAGCCCGCGAGCCGCGCCGCTCGCTCGTACAGCGCGAGCGCCCCGCCGAGATCCTCGAGCTCCTCGTGCGCCGTCGCGAGGTTGAGGCAGAGGACGGGCACCTGATCGTAGTGCCCGGCCGCCTCCGCGAGCTCGAGCGCCCGCGCGTACCCCTCCTTCGCCTCGGTCCACCGTCCGCGCACGAACGCGCCGATCGCGCGATACGACGCGACCCGCACCACGCCGCGTCGATCGTTCGCCGCCTCGTGGGCCGCGCCCGCCGCCGCGAGGTGCGCCTCCGCGCGCGCGGCGTCCCCGAGGTAGCCCGCCGCCGCACCCGCCACCTCGTGGAGGCGCGCCCGCACCCGCCCCTCCGCGCGCGCGATCCAGGGGTCCGCGATCGCGATCGCGTCGCTCGCCCGCCCCGACAACAGCGCGAGCCGCGCGCGCGCCTCCGCCGTCCGCGCGTCGTCCTCCGGCAGCTCTCGGATCGCGTCGCGCGCGTCGTCGAGCCGGAGCAGCACGAAGCACGCCTCGACGACGAGCAGCCGCGCTTCGATCGATCCGCGATCGCGATCGAGCAGCGTCACCGCGGCCCGCGCGTCGCCTCCGTCCACGACCGCGCGCGCGAGGTGGAGCCGCGGCTCGAGGTCGTCGGGATCCTCGGCCACCAGCGCCTCGCCGAGCGCTCGCCACGCCGCCGAGCTCGCGCTCGCCCCGAGGAACGCCGCCCGCGCGCTCGCGCGATCGCCCGTCGCGAGCCGCGCCCGCGCGAGCCGCGCCGTGCCCGCCGCGCCGAGGTCCCCCGCCATCGCGTCGGTGAGCCGCACCGCTCGCTCGCGCCGCGCCCCCGCGAACGCGTCCGCGAGATGCGCGCGCGGCGCCACCGCCAAGAGCCGCGCCCCGGTCGCGTCGCGGGCCAGCCAGCCCGCAGACTCGAGGGCGGCGAGCCCCGGCCCGATCCGCAGCGCCGTCGCCACGCGATCCTCGATCTCCCCATCCAGATCGACGACGAACCCCAGCGCATCGCGCGCCGCCAGGCTCAGGGACGTGAGTCGGGCTTGCAAAGACGTTTGCGAATCTCCATCCGGGTCCTCGATCGACAGCCACTCTGCGAGCCGCGCCTCCACCCTCGCGGGCGCGCCGCCGGTGTCCACCGCGATCCGCGTGCCCAGCGCGGCCGGGAGGTCGAGCGCCTCGCACCAGCGCGCCACCCCGCCGGCGCTGAGCGGCAGACACGCGAGCCGCTCGCGCGCGACGTCCGCGCTCGCCTCCACCCGCAGCAACAGCATCGGCGCGGCGCGCGACAGCCCGCGCTCGAGCGCGTCGAGGAGCGCTCGCTGATCCGGCTCGAGCCGGTCCGCGTCGTCGACGAACAGCGCGATCGGTCCTTCGTGGTCCGCGCGCGCGAGCGCCGCCCCCACCGCGTCGAGGCCCCGCGCGTCGTCTCGACCCATCCGTCGCAGCGCATCGCCGACCCGCGTCGCGGGATCGCCGAGCGCCTCGTACACCGCGTCGAGCCGAAGCTGCGCGCGCCACTTGAGCTCGGTCAGGAGCCTCGTGCGACCGGTGCCCGGCTCGCCGGTGATCGCGAGCGAGCGCGCCGCCTCGCGCGACGCGAGCAGCCCATCGAGCGCTGCGTCGAACCGCTCCACCGCGAGGTCGCGCTCGATCAGCTCGTCGATCCGCGCGCTCGCCCATGGCTCGGGCTCGGGCGGCTCACCGAGCGCCTCCAGCACCTCCCGCACGGTCGCCGGTCGCTCCCGAGCGTCCTCCCGTCGACAGCGATCCGCGAGCGCGGCCAGCTCGCCGTGCGCTCCCATCGCGCGGAGCATCTGTCCGAGCGCATAGACATCGGAAGCGACGTGGCTGGCTCCTTCGAGCAGCTCCGGCGCGAGGTAGCCCGGCGTGCCGCTCACCTCGCCTTCGGGCAACCGGCGGCCGAGCGCGCTCGCGCAGCTGAGATCGATCAGCGTCCCGCGCCCATCGTGCACGAGCATGTTCGTCGCCTTGACGTCCCCGTGCCGGACCCCGCGGTCGTGGAGGCGTGCGAGCGCGTAGAGCGCGTCCACCAGCGCGCCACGCCACCGCGCGAACGGCGTCCCCGCGAGGGCGGAGAGCGGCTCGCCGGGCACGAGCTCGGCCGTGTAGAACGGTCGCTCTCCCGCCCGCCACCAGCCGAAGTCGCGCACCCGCACGAGCCGCGGATGCCGGAGCGAGACGAGGTGCCGGAACTCGCGAGCGAAGCGGTCCGCCTGACCGCGCGGACCGCGATGCAGCTTGAGCGCGACACGGTCGCCGGTCGCCAGGTCCGCCGCCACGAAGGCGATCGCCGCGCCCCCCTCGCCGAGCGGGCCCTCGAGCCGATAGCGCCCGTGGAGCACCCGACCCGGGGTCAGGCTCTGGAGAGTGTCACGTCCTGTCCGCCCGCCGGAGGTCACGAGGCGGACACATCGTTACACAGCCCGAACCACATCGCCTAGGATCGCGCGTCCCCGAGCTGGCATGATTCTCGGAGAGTCCCCCCTCATGCGCCTCCGGCCCCACGCTCTCGCCGCGCTCGTCACGGTGCTCGTCCCGGTGCTCGTCGCCCTGCTGTCCGCGGGCTGCGTGGGCACCGCGGTGCCGCAGCCGCCCGGCCTCGACCCCATCGATCCGAGCCAGGTGTCGTCGCACACCATGATCGACTCGCCGACCGTCGAGGGAGGCCCTGGCGCGGCGACCCCGCTCGCGGGCGCCGAGGTGTGGATCTGGAATCTCGAGCGCTCGACCGGGCCGGGCCGGGGCCCGATCGCGACCGACGGCTCGTTCACGATCTCGTTCGACCACCTCGCGGGCGACCAGCTCCGGCTCCAGGTGCGCACCGCCGACGATCGCTCCCCGCCGATCGACGTCCTCGCGCCGGACGGTCCGGTCACCCCGATCGAGCACCCCGCGTGCCTCGTCGCGCCGGTCGAGCTCGACCTCGGCGACGCGCGCGCGGCCGACCTCAGCCTCGAGAACGACGGGTGCCCCGGCGCGATCGAGCTCGACGCGGTCGACCTCCGGGTCGGCGAAGCCGCCCTCACGATCTCGGGCACCACCCGCGCGAGCATCCCCGATGGGTCGCGCGTGGACGTCCACCTGAGCGCCTCCGGCAACGGCGCGGTGGAAGACATCTTGTTTCTCCATGTGACGATCGACGGCGTCCCGGATCGCCTCGCCGTCTCCGTCTCCGTCCCCGCGCGCTAGCGCTCGCTTCGATCGCAACGATCCTTCCTATCTGCACTGATGCGCCCGCCGTCGCGGGACGCGGGCGGCGTCGTGCTGCCCAAACCAGGAGACCCGACCATGCCGAAGACGACACGTATGCTTCCTCTCTTCCTCCTCCTCGCGGCGTCGACCATGGGCGTCGACCGCTGTACCCCGGGAGGCGGACCGGCCGAATGCACCGCGCCGAGCGGCATGGTCTACGCCTCGGGCACCACCGGGATCCCGGCGGGCGACGGCTGCAACACCTGCTCCTGCGAGGACGGCGTCCTCGGGTGCACCGAGCGCGCCTGCCCCTCCGAGCTCAGCTGCTTCGGACCGGACGGCGCGATCTACCCGTCCGGCAGCACGATGCCCGCACCCGACGGATGCAACACGTGTTCCTGCGTCGATGGCGAGGTGACCGGCTGCACGGACCGCGCGTGCACGCCGCCTCCCTCCGCGTGCACCGTCGACGGCGTCGTCTATCCCGACGGCGGAACGATCCCTGCGAGCGACGGCTGCAACACCTGCACCTGCCTCGACGGCGAGGTGACCGGGTGCACCGATCGCGCCTGCGCGCCGCCGCCCGCCGCGTGCAGCGTGTTCGGCCGGAGCTACGCCGACGGCTGGGCTCCCTCCAACGACGGCTGCAACACCTGCCTCTGCGACGAGGGCACCGTCACCGGCAGCTGCACCGACCTCGCCTGCGCGCCGCCCGAGATCCAGGTCTGCGACGACCTCTTCCCGTTCATGAGCGATCCGTTCGTCGTCAACGACGTGAGCCTCGACGCCGCGACGGATCGGCTGCGCGTCGAGCTGAGCTACTCGGGCGGCTGCGCGCCTCACTACTTCCGCCTCTGCTACGACCCCGACTACACGATGCTCGACATCGACCCGTCGCGCGCGCCCCTGCGCGTCGACCATGACGGACAACACGACATGTGCGATGCGTTCCCGACCGAGACGCGGGTCTTCGATCTGCGCCCGCTCCGCGATTCGCACCGCGCGGTGTTCGGCGGCGGCGCGCTCGAGGTCGAGCTCGATGGCCACGTGCTGAGGTACCTGTGAGCTAGGACCGGGCTCCGAAGCTCGATCCGAGCTTCGAACCGGCTCGCCGGCGGTCGGCGCGGCCCTTCCGCATCGAAGCGAGAACGAACGCGCCCACCGAGGACGCGCCACGGGCACAGCGCGATTGACCGCGACGTGAACGCGGTTGCAGGCTCGCGATGGAGGTACGACATGTCCCAGCGCTGCGCGTGTGGTGGCTCGATGACCAAAGGTTTCATGCCTGACCATGGCGACATGGCGGCCACGTTCGTCTCGGTGTTCGTCGAAGGCACTCCCGAGGCGCGCGCCGGCGCGCTCGCGAAGTTTTTCCGCGGTCACGGCCTCAAGCCGTGGGAGGACGACGCCGCGTGGGCCATCACCGCGTATCGATGCGAGTCGTGCGGCAAGCTCGACCTCTTCGCCAAGGACCGCCCGAACCCCGAGCTGAAGCGGCAGGTTCCGTAGAATCCGCGCGGGAGGCCCCTGCCACGCGTCGCGGGCTTCTCTACGTCGCCGGCCCGGTCGACGCGGGTCGTCGGAACGGCGCCCCCGAGCTTGAGCCCCGCGCCGCCGGGTGGTACGCCCACCCCTTCGCGCGTCGGGGGAGCGCCTCCCCCGCGCCGTGGGCCCGAATGTCGCGGCCGCGGGAGGAAGAGACATGCCACGCAAGGTGATCGGCGGACTGATCCAGGCCAGTAACCCCCTCAACGATCCGAACGCCAGCGTGAAGGCGGTCTCCGACGCGATGATCGAGAAGCACCTCCCGCTCATCGACGAGGCGGCGAAGCAGGGCGTCCAGATCCTTTGCTTGCAAGAGATCTTCAACGGCCCCTACTTCTGCCCGAGTCAGGACAGCCGCTGGTGCGACGTCGCCGAGCGGATCCCCGACGGTCCGATCTGCAAGCTGATGAGCGACCTCGCCAAGAAGCACAAGATGGCGATCGTCGTCCCGATCTACGAGCGCATGGACGTCGCGGGCGTCTACTACAACAGCGCGGCGGTGTTCGACGCGGACGGCAGCTACCTCGGCACGTACCGCAAGAACCACATCCCGCACACCAACCAGTTCTGGGAGAAGTACTTCTTCAAGCCCGGCAACTTGGGTTACCCGACGTTCCAGACGCGCTACGCGCGGATCGGCGTCTACATCTGTTACGATCGACACTTCCCCGAGGGCGCGCGCCTCTTGGGCCTCAACGGCGCCGAGATCGTGTTCAACCCGAGCGCGACGGTGGCCGGCCTCAGCGAGTACCTCTGGAAGCTCGAGCAGCCCGCGCACGCGGTGGCGAACGGCTACTTCGTCGGCGCGATCAACCGCGTCGGCACCGAGGCGCCGTGGAACATCGGGGAGTTCTACGGGCAGAGCTACTTCGTCGATCCGCGCGGCCAGTTCCTCAAGGTCGGCTCGCGCGACAAGGACGAGGTGATCGTCAGCGAGATGGACCTCGACCTCATCGAGGAGGTCCGTCGCACCTGGCAGTTCTTCCGCGACCGCCGGCCCGACACCTACGGCGACATGGCGCGTCAGCTCCCCTGAGCCAGCCGAGGGAGCGAACGATGGCGCAACAGGTTTTGATTCAGCACGGCCGCGTGGTCACCGCGGTCGACGACTACTTCGCGGACGTGCTCGTCGAGGGCGAGCACGTGGTCCGCATCGGCAAGGACCTCGACGCGCCGGGCGCGCGCGTCATCGACGCCAAGGACAAGCTCGTCCTCCCGGGCGGGATCGATCCGCACACCCACTTCGACATGCCGTTCGGCGGCACGGTGAGCGCCGACGACTTCGAGACGGGGACCATCGCGGCGGCCCATGGCGGCACGACCACGATCGTCGACTTCGCGATCCAGTCGAAGGGCAGCTCCACGCTCGAGGGCCTCGACACCTGGCACAAGAAGGCCGAGGGCAAGGCGACGATCGACTACGGCTTCCACATGATCGTCACGGACATGCCGGTCGAGCGGCTACCCGAGATGACGCGCCTCCGCGACGAAGGCGTCACGTCCTACAAGCTCTTCATGGCGTACCCGGGGGTCCTCTACGTCGACGACGGCACGCTCTACCGCGCGTTCCGCCAGGCGGGCGAGAACGGCACCCGGATCTGCATGCACGCGGAGAACGGGATCGTCATCGACGAGATCATCCGCGAGGCGGTGGCGGACGGAAAGGTCGAGCCCAAGTATCACGCGCTCACCCGGCCGACCCGCATGGAGGCGGAGGGCGTCCACCGCGCGATCGCGATCGCCGAGGTCGCGGACGTCCCCTTGTACATCGTCCACTTGAGCTGTCACGACGCGCTCGAGGAGGTCAAGCGCGGACGGTCGCGAGGCGTGAACGTCATCGCCGAGACGTGTCCGCAATATCTCTTGCTGGATCAGACGATCTACGATCGCCCGAACTTCGAGGGCGCCAAGTGGGTCATGACCCCCGCGCTCCGCGAGAAGTGGAACCAGGACTCGCTCTGGCAGGGCCTCCAGTTCCGCGACCTCGAGACGATCGCGACCGACCACTGCCCGTTCTGCTTCAAGGATCAGAAGGAGCTCGGGCGCGAGTCGTTCACCAAGATCCCGAACGGCGCGCCCGGCGTCGAGAACCGCATGAGCGTCATCTACGACGCCGGCGTGGTGAAGGGCCGCATCTCGCTCAACCGCTTCGTCGAGCTCACGAGCACCGCGGCGGCCAAGGCGTTCGGCCTCTTCCCGAAGAAGGGCACCATCGCGGTCGGCTCCGACGCCGACATCGTCGTGTTCGATCCGAATCGGAAGGACACGATCAGCGTGAAGAACGAGCGCACCCACCACATGAACGTGGACTACTCGGCCTACGAAGGCCGCGAGGTCCAAGGCTGGACCGACGCGGTCTTGAGCCGCGGGCGCGTGGTCGTGAGCAACGGAACCATGGAAACCCGGGGCGGCGGCCGGTTCATCAAGCGCGCCGGAGTGGGAGAGCTCTTGCGATGAGCGACATGAACCTGGACTCACACGCGCAGACGGTGGAGCGGACCTTGGACTACACGAGCGACGACGTGCGCAAGGCGCACAAGGAATTCTTGTTCCCCGCGGTCGCGAACTTCTACGAGGAGCCGGTCGTGCTCGTGGAGGGGCGGGGCACCAAGCTCACCGACCTCGACGGCCGCACCTACCTCGACTTCTTCGGCGGCATCCTCACCGTCTCGCTCGGTCACAGCAACAACGAGATCAACGCGGCGGTCATCGCGCAGATCCAACGCCTCACCCACGTGAGCACGCTGTACCCGACGGTGCCGATCGTGCAGCTCGCCGAGAAGCTCGCCGAGGTCACGCCGGGCAAGCTCAAGAAGTGCTTCTTCACCGCGAGCGGCACCGAGGCCGACGAGACCGCGGTGATGATGGCGCAGGTCAAGACCGGCAACACCGAGCTCGTCGCGCTCCGCCACGGCTATTCCGGGCGCTCGCTCTTGGCGCAGAGCCTCACCGCGCACTCGACCTACCGCGCGGTCCCGACCCAGGTGGCCGCGATCAAGCACGCGCCCGCCCCGTACTGCTATCGCTGCCCGTTCAAGCTCGAGTACCCGAGCTGCGGCGTGGCGTGCGCAAAGGATCTGGACGAGCTGATCAAGACGACGACCACCGGCCGCATCGCCGGCATGCTCGCCGAGCCGATCCAGGGCGTCGGCGGCTTCGTCACCCCGCCCAAGGAGTACTTCGAGATCGCGGCGGAGATCGTCCGGAAGTACGGCGGCGTGTTCATCGCCGACGAAGTGCAGACGGGCTTCGGCCGCACCGGCAAGATGTGGGGCATCGAGCAGTACGGCGTCGAGCCCGAGATCATGACGATGGCGAAGGGCATCGCGAACGGCTTCCCGCTCGCCGCGTGCATCACCACCGACGAGATCGCGGACACCCTGCAGAAGGGCACCATCAGCACGTTCGGCGGCAACCCCGTGAGCTGTACGGCGGCAAACAAAGTTCTCGAGATCATCGAGCGCGACGAGCTGACGAAGAACGCCGAGGCGATGGGCGCGATCCTCCGCGACGGGCTCGAGGCGCTGCAGAAGAAGCATCCCAAGATCATCGGCGACGTGCGCGGCATGGGCCTCATGCAGGCGCTCGAGCTCGTGGTGAACGAGGAGGCGGGTGACCGCACTCCCAACCCGGCGGCCACCTCGCGCCTCTTCGAGGAGACGAAGAAGCGCCACTTGCTGATCGGCAAGGGCGGACTCTACGGCAACACCGTCCGCATCGCGCCGGCGCTCAACATCGGCGAGGACGAGATCAAAGAGGGCCTCGAGATCCTCGGCGAGTCGTTCGCGGCGATGGAGTTGGCGTGAGCTCCGCGACGTCGAGCATCCCCACGCTCCCCCCGGCGCGGCTCGAGACCGAGCTGGACGACAAGAAGCCGCTCTACAAGCACGCCGAGGCGATCGCGGAGGCGAACCGATGCATCTACTGCGTCGACGCGCCGTGCGTGCAGGCGTGCCCGACGAGCATCGACATCCCGACGTTCATCCACAAGATCGCGACCGACAACGTCAAGGGCGCCGCGCGCACGATCTTTCACGACAACTTGCTCGGGTACTCCTGCGCGCGCGTGTGCCCGGTCGAGGTGCTGTGCGCGGGGAGCTGCGTCTACAACCACTGGGGCCGCGAGCCGATCCAGATCGGCCGCCTCCAGCGCTACGCGACCGAGATGGCGATCGGCAAGGACGTCGATCTCCTCAAGCGGACGAAGAAGCCCGCGACGGGCAAGAAGATCGTCTGCATCGGCGCGGGTCCCGCGTCGATGGCCGTCGCGGGTCACCTCGCGCTCGACGGGCACAGCGTGACCATCCTCGAGAAGCGTGCGTACCCCGGCGGCCTCAACACGACGGGAGTCGCGCCTTACAAGCTGCACGCCGACGACGCGCTCGAGGAGGTCGAGATGATCCTCGGCCTCGGCGACATCGAGGTGCAGACGGGCGTCGAAGTCTCGGAAGCCGATGCGCAACGACTCTTGAGCGAGTACGACGCGGTGTTCATCGGCATCGGCCTCGGCGCGGACAGCATGGTCGGCCTCGAGGGCGACGGCGTGGTGGGAGCCACCGCGTTCATCGAGCGCCTCAAGCTCGATGGCGGCATGAAGCTCGACGGGGTCGAGCGCGCGCTCGTGGTCGGTGGCGGCAACACCGCGATCGACGTCGCCCGCGAGCTCGCGCAGCTCGGCGTGTCCGACGTCGCGATGGTCTATCGCCGCGGCGAGGACGACATGAGCGGCTACGTCCACGAGATGGAGGGCGCGCGCAAAGACGGCGTGCGCCTGATCGAGCACCGCCAGCCGCTCCGCGCCGCGTTGGTGAACGGCAAGGTCGCCGGCCTCGAGGTCGTCCGCACCGACGCGAGCGGCAAGCCCGTCGAGGGCAGCGCGCCGGAGGTGATCGCCGCCGACCTCATCGCGGTGGCGACCGGCCAGGCCCGCCTCACCTCGCTCGCGGCCGCGTTCGGCGGCGTCGAGCTGGACGATCGCGGTCGTGTGATCGTCGACGTCGCGACGTGCCGCACCGGCAACCCCAAGGTCTACGCCGGTGGCGACTGCGTGAACGGCGGTAAGGAAGTGGTCAACGCAGCCCAGCACGGCAAGCTCGCGGCGCGCGCGATCACGGCCAGCTTCGCCCGCTGAGGCGCGGATCCAGGCTCGCTGATTCAGGCTCGCCGATTCAGAACAGCGCGGAGACAAGACGAATGGCAGACCTCAGCATCGACTTCTGTGGCGTGAAGAGCCCCAACCCCTTCTGGCTCGCGAGCGCCCCGCCCACCAACACGGGCGACCAGGTCAAGCGCGCGTTCGACGCCGGCTGGGGCGGCGCGGTGTGGAAGACGCTGGGCAACCCCATCGTCAACGTCTCGAGCCGCTTCGGCGGCGTCGACTACGGCTCCACCAAGCTGATGGGCCTCAACAACATCGAGCTTATCACCGACCGTCCCCTCGAGGTGAACCTCAAGGAGATGGAGGACGTCAAGAAGAAGTACCCGAAGCACGTCCTCGTCGCCTCCTTGATGGTCGACACCGAAGAGGAGTGGACGGAGATCATCAAGAAGGTCGAGGGCGTCGGCTCCGACCTCATCGAGCTCAACTTCGGTTGCCCCCACGGCATGTGCGAGCGCGGCATGGGCTCCGCCGTCGGCGCCGAGCCCGAGGTCCTCAAGCACATCGTCGGCTGGGTGATGAACGCCGCGAACATCCCGGTGATCGTCAAGCTCACCCCCAACGTCGGCGACATCACCGAGCCCGCGCAGGCCGCGTACGAGGCGGGCGCCGACGCGGTCAGCCTCATCAACACCGTTAAGTCGATCGTCGGTGTCGATCTCGACCGCATGGTCCCGCTCCCCGTCGTCGGCCAAGGCAGCAGCAACGGCGGTTACTGCGGCCCTGCCGTGAAGCCCATCGCGCTCCATCTACTGGGGCAGACCGCCAAGGTCTTCCCGAAGCCCATCAGCGGCATCGGCGGCATCGCCACCTGGCGCGACGCGGCCGAGTTCATGGCGCTCGGCTCGACCAGCGTGCAGGTCTGCACCGCGGTCATGCACTACGGCTACCGCATCGTCGAAGACATGATCGAAGGCCTCAACGACTTCCTCGACGAGAAGGGCATGGCGAGCGCGATGGACCTCGTCGGCCAGGCCGTCCCTCAATACAAAGACTGGGGCGACCTCGACCTCAACTACCACGTCGTCGCCAGCATCGACGAGAAGACCTGCATCGGCTGCCAGCTCTGCGTCGTCGCCTGCCTCGATGGAAGCCACCAGTGCATCCACGTGCCCGGCATGGACGACGCGGAGAAGAAGAAGCGCGGCTACACCCACTTCCCGAATCAGGTACCGGACCGGCCGGTGATCGCGGCGGCGGGCACCCCCGGCGCGCGCGTGCCGTTCGTCCACGAGGAGGAGTGCGTGGGGTGCAACCTCTGCCAGTTGGTTTGCCCGGTCGAGGGGACCATCACGATGGTGGAGCGGCGCAAGGGCGGTTCGGTGACGTGGAACGAGCGGGTGGAGGCGGGGACCGATTGGGCGCCGGGGGGGTTGGAGGCGACCAAGAAGGCCCGCGGGTTGCCGGGGTAGTCGCGAGGCGCAATACGCCGTGTCTCGTGTGAGACCTTGGCGCGCACTCTTAATTGACTAAGCTCCCGGGGTGACGTCGCGCTCGCTCCTTCGCTGGAGAACGGACCGCACCGCGGGGCTCGACCAGATCGAGCTCGCGCATGCTCGCGTCGGAGGCACCGGTCCCGGTCGTCGCTACGCCACGCAGCAGGTCAACCACGCTTACGTGATGCTCCTGGCCTCGCAGTTCCAAGGCTTCTGCAGGGATCTTCACTCGGAGGCTGCCGACGTCATCGGTCGCGCGGTGCAGCCGCTCGCTCTCCAACCCCTGGTCACGCAGCGTCTCAGCGCTCAGCGCCAGCTCGACGGCGGCAACGCGCAGCCCGGCAGCATCGGCTCCGACTTCGGCCGGTTCTTCGCGACGAAGTTCTGGGACGAAGTCGACGCCCTCAATCCACGGCACGCGCGGCGGCGGCAGATGTTGGGGCTGATGAACACATGGCGGAACGCGATCGCTCACCAGGACTTCGGCGAAGTAGGTACCGGATCGCTCGGACTGGCTCAGGTACGGACCTGGAGGACTAATTGCGACGTGCTCGCGACCGCGTTCGACCGAGTGCTGTCGGATAGGGTCCGTCTGCTGGTCGGCTCTCGGCCCTGGTGATAGGTTCGACTGGTGACCCACTCCCGCACCAAGACTCGACAGCTTGTCGTCGGCGACAAGGTGACGTTCGACTACGGTGGTGGTCTGATGGTCGCCGGTGTGGTCGTCGAGGACCGCGGCAACATCGGAGTCGGGGGGCGCCGGCTGCTCAGGGTGAGAATGGACGTCGAGGTCGGCGCGGAGCCGATGTTCATCGAGCTTCCGGACTCTGCGCTGACGATCGTCAAGCGCGTCGCGTAGGCGGGCTGCGGCCAGCGCTAACTGAGCACCGCCCTCGCACCCCATGTGTACACTGTGGAAATGCGGTCGCCGGGACTGATCACGGCCGCTCCCCTCCTCTTGCTCCTCTTGCTCTTGGGGAGTGGATGTGGCGATGCCCGGCAGACGCCTTCCTCGGTTGCGCCTCTGGCATCGGCACGCCCGACTTCTCCGTGGCTGTTGCTCGAGCCCGGGGCGCGGTTCTCGATTCGGCAGAGCATCGTCATCCGTCCCGAGCACGCTGCCCTGCTTCATCGGGACGCCCAGCTGGATGTCGAAGTCCTCCAGACCACTCCGCAGGGTCGACTGGACATGCTCGTTGTCCTTGACCGGCCGACCGACCCGGTGCCGATCGGAGTGCTCCAGCTTGTCGTCGATGCGCAGGGGTCAGTCGAGGAGAGTCACCTTGTCTGTGGGGGCGTGAGCGATCATGACGTGATCCGCGCGATCCCTCATTTGCTGGATCTAATCTCGGGTCCGCGACCCGCGCTACGCAGCGAGTTGGCCACGGACCGAGCTATCGCCACCGAGGCGGGGACCGACGTGCTGCAGGCAACCGTCTCGGTAGAAGACGTGTGGTACTTCCGATTCTCGCTCAATGGCGACGCCAGCATGACAGTAACGCGCGGAAGCGATCGTGAGGGACGCCGCTCTGCGACCGTCTCAACCCAGTTTGCCGGCTCCATTCTAGTTCACGGGCTCCGCGGGCAAGATGATGTGCAATACGATGGCCGACTGAACATCGAGGAGAACATTCAGGCAACCCTCCGTGCGTCCCCAGTGAGTCTCGCCGCGGAATGCGCGCGAGCGCCCTTGTCGACCGAGGAGGTGCGTCAGGCTCTGTCGCAAGATCGAATCCGTATGTGCTGGGAAACCGAGTTGACCGAGCATCCGGGCAGCCGCGGTCAGCTCGTGCTGCATCTGACAGTTCGTCCCGACGGCACGCTTTCGGATGTGCACATCGCGGATAGCACTATCCCAACTCTCAGCTTCGCGGACTGTCTCATCGACGTCGTTTCTCAAGCCCGCGCGCCGCGTGGTTCTCCGAACGGACCAGCGAACTTCACGTTGCCGTGGACCTTCCAGCCCTGAGCAAGCAGCAACCATACCCAGGGTCTCGCCGTGCATGCATGCCGCGAGCAAGCAATCAGTCCCAGGGTCGATCGCAGGTTGGCTTGCGGCAGGTATACGTATCGCGAGCGGCAACCATACCCGGGAGCAACCATACCCGGGAGCAACCATACCCGGGAGCAGCAGCAGCAACCGAACCCAGGGCTAGGCGCAACGATTATTGCGTGAGGTGCACGCGATGGCGGGCGAGCGTCTCTCTGATGCCACCGGCCTCGTAGGGGCCCACTACCACCGGGATCACCGGGGTCCACGGGCCCATGTCGAGAAGTCGCGCTGGGCGCGCGGCGGCTCGACGATCGCGTTGAGCGCGTAGGTGAGGGGAGG
>JBFWYI010000134.1:0-21430 GCA_050186575.1 Sandaracinaceae bacterium
CCGCGGTCCCGCCGTCACGGCCGCCGCGGCCCGCGTCGGGCGTGGACTCTCCGTCGCATGCGTGGAGGCACAGCGCGAGGAGCGCGACGAGCGTCATCCAACCTCGAGATGCCATCGTTCTCCTCCGGTTTCGTGCGGGTCTCGATGAGGGTACGCGCGCTCGGGGGCGCGCGGCAACGAAGACCAACCCAGGAGGGTCGCCGCCGCCGGACTACGCATGTCCCGTTGTCGTCGCGGTCGGCTCAGTCGAGCTCGATGCCCACCGACGAAGTGAGGAGCGCGCCGTACCGGCGGCGCAGCACGGCCTCCTCGTCCCACGGACCGAACACGTCCGGCTCGAAGCCGACCACGTCCGCGCGCCACACCACCGCGACGCCCTCTTCGATCCGCGAACGGAACCCGACGAAGCCGCCCGCCGCATAGCCGGCGACCCACCCCGCCACCGCGCCGTTCACGCTGGGAAAGAACAGCTCGAATCGCCATCGTTCGAAGTACGCGCAGACGCGCCCACCGATCAGGATGGCGTTGTTCCTCGTGAGCTCGAGCAGGAGCGACGGCTCCACGCACGGCAGCAGCGCCACGCTGCTGTGCAGGCCGGCGCTCGCACGCACGTCGCGGTTGGTGTTCATCGCCTCGAACACGCCGAGGACGCGGAACCAGCGCGTCACCTGGATGCCCGCGCCGCCGAGGACCGACGCGCCCCAACCCCAGTCGTACGTGTGGTTGAACTGGCCGGTGATCCCGCCCTGGACCTCGCCCACCGCACGGAGCTCGACCTCGCTCCGTCCCGCGCGTCCGGATCTCACCTGTGCGGACGCTACCGGCGCGTGGGCGGCAAGCACACACGCGAGCACGAAGAGGGTCCGCATGACGGGAGTGGTGTCGCCCATCGCTCGATCGTTGCACACCATCCCGACCCTCGGCGGGCCGCGGTCGTCGGGTGATATCCTCGATCGTTGTCGTCGGACTCGGACATCGGGGTCCAGCTCGGCTCGTACGAGCTTCTCACCCGTATCGGGGCGGGCGGCATGGCGGAGGTGTTCGCCGCGGTCGCGCGAGGGCACGGCGCGTTCGAGAAGCTCGTCGCGATCAAGCGTCTTCTGCCCGGCCTCGGCACCGACGCCGAGCTCTCGCAGATGCTCCTCGATGAAGCGCGCGTCGCAGCGAACATCGAGTCACCGCACGTGGTCAGCGCGCTCGACGTCGGGCTCTCGGAGGACGGTCAGCCGTTCGTGGTGATGCCGCTCGTGATCGGCGTCTCGCTCGCGAGGCTGACCCGGCTCGCGCGCTCGCGCGGTGAGCTGGTGCCGCTGCCCATCGCGCTCGAGATCGCGTCGCAGGCGAGCGCGGGGCTGCACGCCGCGCACGAGGTGCGTTCGGTCGACGGTCGCCCGCTCGGGCTCGTCCACCGCGACGTTTCACCGCAAAACATCTTACTCGGTGCCGATGGCTGCGCGAGGGTCGCCGACTTCGGCGTCGCGTGGGCGACCGCGCGCGCGGTGGTGACGGTGGGCCCACAAATGAAGGGCAAGCTCCGGTACGCGGCTCCGGAGCAACTGGCCGGGCAGCCGGTGGACCGCCGCGCCGACGTGTACGCGTTCGCTGTGACGCTCTTCGAGCTCCTCAGCGGCGAGGCGCTCTGGCAGGGCGGCGAGCGCGGCGCGCTCCCCAGCGTCGCCGCGCTGATCGCTCGGCGGCCCGAGCTCCCGCCGCCCGCGGCCGAGGCTTTGCTGCGCGGACTGGCCGAGGCGCCCGACGAGCGGATCGACACGGCGCGCGCGCTCACCGACGCGATCCGCGACGCGGCGAGCCCCCACGCGCCAGCTGGTGCCGAGGCGCTGGGCGCGTACGTACAGCGGATCGGCGGCGACGACATCGACGCGCTCCGCGACGCGCTGCATCGGACGCGCGGCCGAGGTCGAGGACCCACGACCCCGGCCACACCCCAAGTACACTTGCGAGCCTATAGCTCGCGGTTCGTGGGCCGCGAGCGCGACATCGTGGAGGTCGCGCGCCTGCTGGACGGAGGCGCGCGCCTGCTCACGCTGTTCGGACCCGGCGGGATCGGCAAGACGCGGCTGGCCGTCGAGATCGCGCACCAGATGCACAGCCGCTACGCGGGCGGCGTCCGATTCTGCGACCTCACCGAGGCGCGCACGGAGGAGGGGATCGTCCGCGTGGTCAGCTCCGCGCTCGGGATGGCGCGCGTCGGGAGCGCCGAGTCCGGCACGACCATCCAAGAGATCGGGCGCGCCCTCGCCCGCCGGCCCGCCACGCTGATCATCCTCGACAACCTCGAGCAGGTGACGGCCCATGTCTCGAGCACGGTCGGGAGGTGGATGGGCGCCGCGCCGACCGCCACGTTCCTCGCGACGTCTCGTGAGGTGCTCCGAATCGGCGGCGAGCGCGTCTACGAGCTCGAGCCCCTCTCGGTCGTATCCGGATCGGGGGCCGGAGTCGGAGCCGCCGTGGAGCTCTTCGTGGAGCGCGCGGCGGAGGTCCGCCATGGCTTCTCGCTGGATGCCGACAACGAAAAGTTCATCGTTCAGATCGTCCGCGCGCTCGACGGGCTCCCCCTCGCGATCGAGCTCGCCGCATCGCGTGTGCGCGTCATGGAGCCGAAGCACCTCGCCGGGCAGCTCCACGAGCGGTTCCGTCTGCTCTCGCGCGGGCGCCGCGACGCCGAGCCGCGACAGGCCACGCTGGAAGCGGCGATCCGCTGGAGCTGGGATCTCCTGAGCGACGAGGAGCAGCGCGCGTTCTCGCGCGTGTCCGTGTTCCGCGGCGGCTTCGACCTCGAGAGCGCGATGGACGTGGCGGAGGCCGATCCCGACACCATCGAAGCCCTGGTCGACAAGGCGTTGCTCCGCGTCCTCGATCGGGCGCCGCCGCGCTTCACGATGTACGAGAGCCTACGGGAGTTCGCGGCCGATCAGCTCGTGGAGCGCGGCGAAGCCGACGCGATCCGCCGACGCCACCTCGCGGCGTTCCTCGCGCGGGCGGCGGGTTGGGCTCGCGAGCCACTCGGCTCCGGCGCGCGGGACGCGGTGCGCCGACGCGAGCTCGAGAACCTCCTCGCCGCGTTCGACTCCCTCCTCGAGCGGCCCAGCGACGGCGACGCGACGGGGCGCCTCCAGCTCGGCCTCGCGATCGACCCGCTCCTCGCGCTGAGCGCGCCGGCAGGGCTGGTGCGCAAGCGGCTCGCATCGGCGATCGAGGGTGACGGAGCGGGAGGGACCGATCCCTCGCTGCGCGTGAGGGCGCGGCTCGCCCTGGCCCGCGCGGCGGGCAGCACCGGAGACGCGCCGGGCGCGCAGCGCTACGTCGAGGACGCTCGCGCGATCGCGTCCGAAGCCCATGACGCTCGGCTCCTCGGTTGGATCGCGCTCGCCGACGCGGAGGCCGCGTGGGCGAGGGGCCTCATCGGCGACGTCGTGCGCGGCGCCACGGCGGCCGCCGACGCCGGCGAGCGAGAGGGCGACCGCGAGCTCGCGATCCGAGCGCGGCTCCGCCTCGGCGCGGCGCACGTCCTGCGCGCGGAGCCCGATCTCGCCGACGAGGCGCTGCGCGCCGCCCGCGCGGAGGCGCGCGCGGCCGGGCACGACCTCTTCGAGGCGCACGCGCAGGCGCGGCTCGCCGATCTCTACCTCGTCCTCGGTGACGCCGAGTTGGCCCGCGCGGAAGCTCTCGAGGCGCTCGAGGTCGCGCGCCGCGCGGAGGACCGGCTGCTCATGTCGGGCCTGCACTCCACGTTGGGGGTCATCGCGATGTTCGACGGCGACCACGGCGCTGCGGAGTCGCACCTCGGGCGGGCGTTGAAGCTCGTCCGGGACATGGGCCACTATCGATCGGAAGGTTTATTGCAGGGCTACCTCGCGATGGCCGTGGAGGTGTCTGGTCAGATGGACCACGCGGAGCGGCTCTTGCGCGAGGCGATCGACTCGAGCCGCGCGAACAAGAACGAGCTCGCCACCGCGATGGGACGAGTCGGGCTCGCCCGCGTGCTCGCCCGACGAGGTCGCGCCGACGACGCGGAGCGCGCCGCCGCCGAGGCCCGCGCCGGCTTCCTGGCGCTGGACGATCGCGTGCGCCTCCCGCTCGCGGATCTCGCGCTCGGCTTCGTCGCCCTCTCGCGCGCCGAGGAGCGCGACGGCTCCGCTCGAGCCGAGCAGATCGAGTTGGCGCGTGAGCGCGCGAGGCAGGTCCGCGCGTCCGAGCCCACGGGCGATCCCGACATCCGCTATGCGCTCGGGCTCCTCGAGGCCGAGCTCGCGCGCGCCGCGCGGCCGAGCTCGGGCGCGCCCGCGACCCCGGACGACGTCCCCGACGCGCTCCACCTCCGGCGCACCGCGCGGAGCGTGCGCCTGCGAGACGGCGCCGAGGTCTCGCTCAACACGCGCGCCTCACTGTGGATGGTGCTCGAGCGCCTCGCCGTGGCTCGTCGCGACGCGCCGGGTACCGCCCTCGACATGGACGCGCTGTTCGCAGCGGGGTGGCCGGGCGAGCGCGCGCTCCCGCGTGCACGCAACAGCCGGATCTACGTCGCCATCTCCACGCTCCGCGGCCTCGGCCTGAAGGCGGAGATCTTGAAGCGGGTCGACGGCTACCTCATCGACCCGATGATCGCCGTCGAGCTGCGCGACTGACCGCGAGCGTATCTACGGAAGGTACGTGGTCGTGCCGTCCGGGCGCAGCTCCACCCGCTGGTTCGCGACGACGCCCTCGTACGCCACCACGCTGAGCGACGCGTCGGGCCAGCGCACCTCGATCCCGTCGACCGTGCACGCATCGCCGAGCCCGAACCACGCGATCGCCTCGGTGCTCGATTGCTGGAACGACGGCTGGATCACCCGCGTCTGGGTCACCCCGCCCGCGGTGAGCCTCACGCGTGCGCCGATCCCCATCCGGTTCGCGCCGCCCGCACCGTCCCCGGCGAGCCGGATCGCGATCCAGTTGTGCTCGTTGGAGACGTTCTCGTAGAAGCGCACCGGCTGCGTCTCCGGCGGGTAGTCGCCCGCCACGGGGTCGTTGCATCCCTGGGTGCCCACCACGACGTCGAGGTCGCCGTCGTGATCGAAGTCCGCGACCGCGGCGCCCATCGGGCACGCGTGGGAGAAGCCAGCGGAGTCTCCGATCCACTCGAAGGACAGCGAGCCTTCGGTGCGCTGATGGAACAGCCACGCGCGGTTGTTCGGGTATGGGCTTCCCGAGAGGAGCACGTCGAGCCGACCATCGTTGTCGAAGTCGAACACGGCGCCGCTCTGCCCGCCCTCGTCGATCCGCGTCAGATCGACGGGCGGCGTGAGCCCCATCGCGTCGCGCCCCGGACGCGCGAACGTGAGCGCGCCGGGCGTGCTCTCGTTCACGATGATCTCGGACGGATCGCTCGCGGTGCGCACGTCGGGGTGGCGGATGTTCGTCTCGAACAAGTCGAGGTCCCCGTCGTTGTCGAGATCCGCGCAGTGGTGCGAGAACGTGTTGCCGCCGAGCATGGTCGGCTGATCGCTCACGCCGGGCGCCCAACCGGGGCGGCAGCCGTAGTTGGGATACGGCGGCTCGGCGCCCGCACACTCCGGCGCGCCCGCGTGGGACGCGCAATAACAGCGAAACGTATTGTCGTCCGAGAAGTCCCGCCGATCGTCGGAGCCGACGAGTGTCGTCGCACCGATCTCGACGAACGTCCCACCCTCGTCGTGGAAGAGCTCGTTGTACATCCGCCCATACGCAGCCCCGACGAGATCTTGTCGGCCGTCGTCGTCGAGGTCGCACATCGCGAGCCCGAACAGTGGGCGGACGTGCGTGCCGCTCTCGAACGCCTCGAGGCTCCGCCCGAGCGAGATGCCCACCTCCAACGTCTGATCGACGAACCCGCCCGCTCCGTCGCCGCGCAAGAAGATCGGGTGCTCGCCGTAGAGCCCGCTCAGGTTCGGCTGCTCGAACCAGAACGCGAGCGCGAGATCGAGGCGTCCATCGCGATCCTGATCGAAGAACACCCCGTCGCTCATGGTGGGGATCGGATGCCACACGGGAACTTGCACCGGCGTGAGGGTGAACGTCCCGGTCCCGTCGTTGAGCGACAGCTCCGCGCCGTCGTTGTACGGCTCGCGGGGATCGTTCGGGTCCGGGACGATGAACGTCCCCGTGAACGCGTCGACGTCACCATCGTTGTCCGCGTCGATGAGCCGCACCATGGTCGCCTGCCGTGCGAAGCCACCTCCGTCGCGCTGTCGGAACAGTCCCGATGCCTCGCTCCGATCCTCGAACGTGCGGCCCGCGCCCGCCCCCGGGCGGTTGAAGAAGACGTGCCCCTCGAGGCGGTCATAGGTCTGCGTGTAGTAGGGGCTGACCACGAGGTCGGGCCAGCCGTCTCCGTCGAGATCGGCGACGGTGACGCCCGCGCTCCGAAGCCCCGCGAGACCCCACGCATCCGTACGCTCGACGAACGCCGCTTGCCCGGGCGACCAGCCGACGCCTGGAGGACGGCACATCGCATGGACAGCACCGTCGATGCCCGCGTCCGCCCCGTGCGCGCCATCGCAAGCGACGATCGGAACGACCAAGAAGCACGCGAGCCACTTCATGGGTCGATCGTAGCTCCCTGGCCCTCCGCCTCGAAGGGTCCGCATCAGATCGGCCCGCTCGGGACGCACGCCCCGCTGATGCAGGTCAACGTCACGCAACAGTCGCCGTCGCTCCCGCAGCTCTCGCCTCGCTCGCGACAGCTGCCCGAGGGGACCGGCTGACACTCGAGCGCGCCGCCGCCGCCGGGCGCGCAGTACTCCGAGCAGCACTCGGAGGACACGCCGCACCCGTCACCCTGCGCGCGGCAGGGCAGGCCCGCCCAGTACGCGCCCAGGTTCTCGAGGCCCGTGTTCTGCCCGGGCAACCAGAACGGCACGTTCGACGGATCGTGCGTCACCGTGCCGCCGAGCTCGTCCGAAGGGAGCTCGAGAGCGGTCACCCAGATCTGTCGGCCCAAGAGGTCGGACACCGCGGCCGTCCCGCTCTCTTCGTTCCCGTAGTCGCGGCCCGAGGTGAACGCCAGCCAGACGATCACGGTCCCATCCGGCTCCGTCGTGCGGAACGGCGCGAACGTGGGCCAGTAGTCGCGGTGCCCATGGACACCGCTCACCGCGTTGTCGAGACGGATCGGGGATCCCGCCGTCATCGACACCATGTACAGCGCGGACGACGTCCAGCCGCCAGCGAACGTGGATCCCCCGCCGAGCGATGTCCTCGACCAGTCGGAGTGTTGGAACGCGAGGTAGAGCGAGTCGGGTGAGAAGGACGGGTGCACGTCGACGCGCCCCCCCTCCGGCGCGCCGATCAGATCATCGCCCCGATGCAGCACCGTCACGCCACCGAAGGCATCCGGTCCGATCACCGGCAGGATCTCGAGGTCGGAGTGCGAGAACAGGTGCGCCCAAGACGACGTCGTCGCGTCGTAACGCGCCATCACGATCGTGTTGCCGTCGGGCGACCAGTCGCTGCCGTAGTACACATGCTGCGCGTCGCGCGGAGGAATCCCGGTCGCCGGCACCGTGCTCCCGTCGCTCGTGTCGATGAGGATCGCGTAGGAGGAGTTGATGAGGAGCCGCGTCGCGTCCGGGTTGAACGTCGCCGCGAACCAGAAACGGTCGTTGCGTGGCCAGGTCGGGAACACCGTCGGTGTCGGGCTCCCGCTCAGGTCGCCCGTGAGATCGAAGAGGGCGCCGCCCTCGTTCGCCGAGCCCGAGCCGCCGTTGAGGTTCGCGGCGAGGAACCGCCCGTCACGCGACACGGTGTGGCAGCCCACACAGCCGTTGCCCGCGCCCGACGGTGTGGGCGGGTTCTCGATGATCTGCTCGTGCAGCCCCGTCGCGACGTTGATCCGCTCGAACGTCGCGGTGGACGAGTCGCGCGCGATCCCCCAGTAGTACACGGCACCCGCGAAGCCGGAGCGCGCGACGCGCATCTGGATCGGCGCGCCGAGGCTGACCGTATCGCTGCTCGACGACCAGCGGTCGACCCGCACCTCGAAGCGCCCGTCGTAGTTCTCCGAGACGTATGCCCAGGCCTCGGTCGACGGCACCCAGTGGTAGCCGAACCCCGCGCCGGTGTGCGCGACGTAGTGCACGACGCGGAGCGTCTCGCTCTCGATCGTGATGCGGTACACGTCCCCCTCCACGCCACCCGTCCACTGGAGATCGATGGGCGCGATGTTGTTCGGGAGCAGCACTCCATCGAGCGGGTACACGACGCGGGCGGCGGCGGCGGCGCCCGCGGGTCGCATGAAGCGCGCCTCGGCGTCGGCGAGCGTCACGCCTTCAACGCCCGGTGGCGGATCGACGCGCACCGTCACCGTCGCGTCGGCGGTGAGCTCAGCCCCGAAGCCATCGGGCGCGGTCGCGGTGATGGTCGCCCTCCCCGATGCGCGGCATCCCGCGCGCGGTGTGAATCGCCCTTCGCTCACCGTCCCGAGTCCCGGCGCGTCGGTCGCCCAGTCGACGAGCGGGAGCATCACCTCGAGCCCGTCGTCGCGCGTCGCGAGCATGCGGAAGTCCTGCGTCCGATCGCATGACAGCGTCGCCTCGGCCGGCTCCACCCGGCTCGACACGTAGCGATGCACCGAGGCGCTGCCCGCGTCTTCGTCGCCTGCGTCGGGTCTCGCGCTCCCGTCGCGGCGCGCCGTCCCGTCGGGGAGATCACCCGCATCGAGCCCGCCCGCGTCGGGCTCGAGCGAGCTGTACGTGCAGGACGCCAGCGCGGTGGCGAGCACCAGCACGACGCGGCGCACACCTCGCGTCCACGACGGTTTCGAGCTCGGCTCGGAGTGGATCCTCATCGCATCACCGCCTTCGGGATCCACTCTGTCCGAGGGCCTCTAAAACCCCGTCTAATGGATTCTAAAACGCTCGTGGCCACCCTCTTCAGCGGTGATCCACGACGTCGAGCGGACGGGACGCTCAGCCGAGGAGCTCGCGGGCCGCGGCCGCGAAGATGTCGGCGAGCTCGGTGTAGAGCCGCTCTCCCTCGGACGCGCTCGCGTCGGCGGGGAATCCGAAGTACGCGCGAGGCCCTCCTGCGTCCATGAAAGACGTCTTGCCCTCGCGGATCGCGACCGACAGCGAGCTCGGGTTGGGCGCCAACCCCTCCGCGATCTCCGCCTTGACGAGGAACGGATCCGCCGCGAGGACGAGGCTCGTCTCATAGGAGCCGGCGTGGCACGCGCCGCTCTTGAACTCGTCGCCGAGCCGGAGCGCGTGGGGCTTCTTCGTGATGTCCGGGAACACCGCCTCGACGCCCGCCTCGTTCGCGAGGCGGACCCCCTCGCGCAGCGCAGTGAGGTTGCCGGGCTCGAGGTGCGCGTTGCATACGACGACGCCGCGCAAGCCCGCGCGCGAGGCGCCGACGATCACGTCGCGCACGAGCGCGGTCGCGGTCTCGAGGGGGATCGAGATCGTGCCCGCGAAGTCGGCCGCGAAGTCGGTGACCGCATACGCGAGCGGCGGAAGCACGATCGCGCCGACCCCGTCGCGCTGCAGCGTCTGGACGGCGCGGCGCGCCGCGGTGCGCGCGATCACGACGTCCGTCTCCAGCGGGAGGTGTGGCCCGTGCGCCTCCGTCGCCCCGGTCGGTAAGAGCCCGACCGCGCCGTCCCGGAGGAGCGCCTCCGCCTCCTCGTAGGTCAGCTCGCCGAGATCGGTGGCGCGCCGGTGCATGCGCGGAGCGTAGCAGAACGCCGCACGAGCGCGGCCCGCCGCTCAGCCCTCGAGCAGACTGCGCCGCATGATCTTGCCGCGGTCGTTGCGCGGCAGCGCGTCGAGGTACGCCACCTGGTGGGGGAACTTGTAGCGCGCGAGCTCCGTCTTCGCGTGCTCCTGGAGCGCCTTGGTGAGCGCGTCGTCGGCGGTGAAGCCTTCGCGCAGGACGACGAACGCCTTGGGCACGGTGAGCCCGCTCCCGTCGTCCACCCCGACCACCGCGGCCTCGCGCACCGCCTCGTGCGTACACAGGCAGTCCTCGATCTCGAGCGGAGACACGAACATGCCGCGCACCTTCAGCATGTCATCGCCTCGACCCGCGTAATAAAAGTAGTCACCCTCGCGGCGGAACAGGTCCGCGCTCACCGTCCACTCGCCGCGGAACACGTCGTGCGACTTGCGCTGATCGCGGTGGTAGCCGATCGCCGCGCTGTCCCCGCGGATCCAGAGCCGTCCGATGTCCCCGTCGCCCACGTCGTCGCCGTCGGGTCCGACGATGCGCGCCTCGTAGCCCGGCACGAGCCGGCCGAGCGAGCCGGGTCGCACGTCGCCCGGATAGTTCGTGATGTAGATGTGGAACAGCTCCGCCGATCCGATGCCGTCGAGAATCTCGACGTCGATGAGCGAGCGCCACCGCTGATAGAGCGCCTCCGGCAGCGCCTCGCCGGCCGAGAGACACATCCGCACGCTCGAGAGATCCCGCTCCGGCGCGCTCGGGTGATCGACCATCTGCCGGATCATCGCCGGCACGTTCGTCAGCACGGTGACGCCGTACCGCTCGATGTGATCGAACAGGCGCTCGGGGGTCGGCTTGTCCTCGAACAGCACCGCGGTGCCGCCCACCGCGAACGGGAACATGAGGTTCGTGCCCGTCGCGTATCCGAAGAAGAGACGCGAGACGCTGACGAACACGTCGTCCTCGTTCAATCGCAAGACACGTTTCGCGTAGCGCTCGGTGTTGTATGGGAAGTGGCGATGGAGGTGCACCGCCCCCTTGGGCTCGCCCGTCGTCCCGCTCGTGAAGAGCCAACCCGCCACGTCGTCGCCGTGCGTGTCCGCCGTGCGCGGCGCCTCGGCGGCCGCCTCGAGGACGGCGTCGAACGACTCGCACGCGGGCTGCGACTCGAGGGCGAGGTCCGCGGTCGCGCCGGCGATGAGGCGGACCGAGCAACGCGGGTGCTTCGCGAGCGCGGGGGCCAACCGATCGAGGGTTCGCGCGTCCGCGACCACCGCGCGCGCGCCGGTGTACTCGAGCAAGTAGTCGAAGTCCGACTCACCGAGGAGCGGGTTGCCCATGCAGAAGACGGCGCCGGCCTTGAGCGTCCCGAAAAACGTCGTGACGAAGTCGATGCCGTCGAAGAGCAGGAACAGCACGCGATCGTCGCGACCGATCCCACGATCGGCGAGCGCGTTGGCCAACCGATCGCAGCGCGCTTGGACCGCGCGGTACGTCCAGCTGTCGTCGCCGACGCGCACCGCGACGCGGTCGCCCTTCCCTTCGCGCACCCGCGCGTCCAGGAAATAGTCCGCCATGTTGAGCCGTACGGGCAGCTCAGGGATGGGATCGGTCACGGAATCCTGGGACATGCGGCGCACTCTACCGCACGGAAGCGACCCTCGCGTTCGCCGGTTATCCTGACCGACATGGTGGACAGGACCCACGGCTCACCGAACCGACGCGGCGGCACGGAGCGACGCGAGGCGAACGAACGGCGCGACTCCTCCGAGCTCGACGACTGGATGAAGGTGCTCAACCGCCTCCCGTTCGTCGGCCAGGTGACCCGCGACCTCGGCGCGCTCCGCAAGCTGATCTACGACCGGCGCGCGCCGCGCATCGCCGTGATCGGCGCGCGGGCCGAGGACCGGATGGCGCTCGCCAATCGGCTCCTCACCGCGCTCGCGTTCGGCCCCGAGGGCGCGGCCCCGCCGGCGCGCGAGGGTCAGTGGGTGCGCATCGACGCGGACGGGCGGCGCCTCGACTGGCTCGAGCTCGCGGTCGGACCCGAGATCGTGGAGCGCTCGCGCGAAGGTCTCGACGCGACATTGCCCGACGTCGTAATCGCGCTCGTCTCGGCGAACGCATCCGCCGACGACGTCCGGAGCGCGTGCGCGAACGCGGGGGCGCTCGCGAAGTATATTCGCAACGAACGTAGTCACGACGTCGCGGTGCTCGTGGTGATGGACGGCGTCGAGACGCTTCCCCCGCACCCGAGCGACCCGGCCGAGAAGGCCGACGCGATCCGCGTCGCGCTCGCCGACGTGCGCGAGGCGGCGTACGAGCTCCAGCTCGACGAGGCCGACTTCGTCGCAGTGGCGAGCGGGCCGGTCCGCTTCGGTTACGGCGACCTCGCCGAGCGTCTGCTCGCGCGCTTGCCTCCGCCCGCGCAGCTCGAGGCGATCCGCGCGTTCGAGGTCACCCCGGACGCTCGCCGCGAGATCGCGCGTCAGATCGTGAACAGCTGCACCGCGCTCGCGCTGACGGTGGGCATCACGCCGATCCCGTTCGCCGACGTGTTCGTGCTGCTCCCGCTCCAGGTCGCGATGGTCACGGCGATCGCGTACACGAGCGGTCGCCCGTGGGATCGTCGCGCTGCCGCGGAGTGGGTCGCCTCGATCGGCGGCGCGGCCGGCGCGGGGCTCGGCCTTCGATGGAGCGCGCAGCAGCTCGCCAAGCTCGTCCCCGGCGCCGGCACGCTGGTGAGCGCGAGCGTCGCCGGCGCGGGCACGCTCGCGATCGGTCGCTCCGCGATCGCGTACTTCGTCGACGGCCCGGGCCGCCTCAGCGAGCGTAAGGAGCTGCGGGCCGAGAATCCGTAGGGCCGCGCGCTCAGCGCGCGTCGAGCCCTGCTTCGAAGATCCCCGCGTCCGGCACCCCGCCGTCGGGACACGGGGCGCCGCCGTCCGGCCAGCCCGCCTCGGGCATCCCTGCCTCGGGGATCCCGCCGTCCGCGTACGACGTGCACGGGGGGATCCCGCCGTCGAGGATCCCCTCGTCGATGCCCTGACGCACGAGCACGCCCATCGCCTCGAGGAGCCACTGGTGCAGCTTCTCGTCCATCGCCTCGGTCATCTCGTGGCCCACGCCGTCGAACACCACGAGCTCGGCGTCGATGTCGCGCTCGCGCAGCGTCTCGAACAGCTGTTCCGTCGGGCCCGGTGGGATCACGCGGTCCGCCGACCCGTGCATCGCGCGGATCGGCGGGTAGTCGGAGCGCGCGTACGGCGGCACGAGCGCCGGAGGGAGCCACGCGCACAGCGGGAAGGCGACTTGCACCTCGTCGGTGAAGTGCGTCGCCAAGGTGAAGGTGAGCAAGCCACCCTGACTGAAGCCGACCACCATCGGCTTGCCCACCGTGGGGACCGTCGAGCGCATCTCGCGGAGGAACGTGGCGAGCTGCGCGGCGCGCGCCATCAGCGACGTGGTGAGCCGATCGACGAGGTTCTGACCGACGCGAACCGGCAGCCACTCGTAGCCGTCGCCGAGCGGATCGGGAGCCTGCGGCACGATCACGCGCAGCGGCGCGCCGAGGCCCCAGAACGGACCGCCCGGTATGCGCGCGCGATCTCCGCGGCCGTGGATGAGGAGCGCCATGGGCATCGGGTCGTCGAAGTCCGCGTCGTCGCCGAACACCGCCTCGATGTAGAACAAGCCTTGCGCCGTACCGGTCCGCACCGAGAGCCCGTGCACGTCGCCGACGCGGACCCCTCCGTCGAGGTTGGAGGCGTCGGCGAAGAGACCGCTCATCCCGATGCGCCGCGCCGCCTCGGTCGTGGCGAGCTCGTCCGCGAGATCCGCCGGGGCAGCCGGCGGCCACGACTCCTCGGGCACCGTGCCGCTGAAGAGCTCCTCGTACTGGGGCTCCTCCGACGGGAGCATGAACCAGATCAGCGCGGCGCTCGCGAGGACGCCGGTACCGAGCACGACGAGGGTGGCGATCGTTCGTCGACCGCGTGAGATGAGCACCGACGTTCCCGCCGGCTACTTCGGGTAACCCACCATCTGCTGTGCGTCCGCGTCCCAGAGCTTCTGGCGGAAGCACGCGATGATGTCTCGGGGCCAGAGCGAAGTCTTGCGGGGGCTCTGCAGCTCCGGGATCGCGGCCATCGCCTCGGGGAGCCGATAGAACGGGATGCCCGGGTTGAGGTGGTGCACGTGGTGGTAGCCGATGTTGCCGGTGAGCCACCCCATGATCGCACCGGTCTCCATGTAGCTCGAGGACTCGAGCGCCGCGCGCGTGTACTCCCACTCGGAGCGCGGCTGGACGTGCATCTCGGGGAAGTTGTGCTGCGCGTAGAACAGGTATCCGCCGGTCGCCGTCGCGACCATCAGCGGCAGCCAGTAGACGAAGAACATCGTCCAGAACCCGAGCCACCAACCGAGCCCGACGAGGAGCCCGAGCGCGACCACGATCGCGATGGCGGAGTCCCAGTTCTTGCGCGGATTGCGGAGGAACGAGCTCGCACACATCCCGTAGAGGAAGATGGTGAAGTAGCCGATCGCGATCGTCACGGGGTGGCGGATGAGGCGATACATGAAGCGCTCGGACGGCTTCATCTGCTGCCACATCTCGGTCGTGACCATGAGGTAGCTGCCCACGTGCGAGCCGACGATCTTTGCGGTGTGCGCGTGGTGATAGTTGTGGGTCTGACGCCAGACGTTCGGTGGTGTCAGCACGAGCACGCCATAGGGATAGAAAATCAACTTGGCGAGCTTGCTGCCGCGGAGCAGCGAGTTGTGCATGAAGTCGTGGTAGAGGATGAACGCGCGGACCACCACGAGGCCCTGGAAGATCGCGAGCGGGAGCCTCACGTACCAGTACGGCACGAGCGCGATCGCGGCGGTGAGCGCGGCGATGACGCCGAAGGTCTCGAAGACGTGGAACCAGCTGCGCGCGCGGTTCTCGCTCTGGAACGGCTTCGTGGCCGCGATCAGCTCGCGGCCCGACCGAGACGCGGGCGCGGTGCCTACGTCGGGGCTCGACTCGTCCAGAGGTGTTACGGCGTTGGACACTTGAGGGCCTTCCGCGCTTCGGCAGGCACGAACCGAGCCGCGGCGGCGGTCGGGCGGAGCCACGTCATTCGTGGGCATTTCGGTTAGCACACCTGCGTACCTGGTCACGCACCTGGCCACCCGCGATGCGCAGTGGGTGTGAGGCTTAGCACGAGCCGGTGTCCCGACGGGAACGCGCGGTGATCAGTCGACGAGGTACTGGACGATCACGGCGAAGGCCATCAACCCGAACACCACGCCCATGATGATGAGCCCGCCGGCCCCGCCCGCCGGTTGCTCCGGCTCCGGTTGCTCCGGCTCGGCGCGAGTCGGCGACGACCTCGCTCTCGCCTCGACCGCGCTCCGTCCAGGCGCGGGATCGGCTCGGCGCGCCGCGACGCGCGGTCGCTCCGCGGGGTCTTCGTCCGGCTCGTCGCCCGGCTCGTCGTCCTCCGGCTCGTCGTCCTCCGGCTCGTCGTCCTCCGGCTCGTCGTCCTCCGGCTCTTCGTCCTCCGGCTCGTCGTCCTCCGGCTCCGGGTCGTCCGCGCCGTCGCGATCGTCCTCGTCCCGGGGCTCGCGGGAGGCCGGGAGCTCGGCCGCCGCGCTCGCTTCGGGCTCGTCGACCTCCTCGTCGCTGTCTTCGCGATCGATCCGCTCCGGATCGCCTTCGTCGCGGCGTTGCCGCGCGGCGCGGCGAGCGGCCGCGGAGCGCTTGGGCTTCTTGCGCTTGGCCATGCGAGGTCCGGTCTACCACATCATCGCGCTCGGTTGGCCGTCCCCGCCCCCGATCGCGAGTCGAACTCGAACGGCACCTGTACTACGTTCGCGCGCGTGAGGACCACCGTGAACCCCGACTCGCTCGCGCCCCCGCGCGGGTACTCCAACGGCGTCGTGCTCGACGGCGGACGCGTGCTCTTCGTCGCGGGCCAGGTGGGCTGGGACAAGGAGATGAAGTTCGTCGACGGGATGGCGGCGCAGTTCGCGCTCGCGCTCGACAACGTACTTACCGTGGTCCAGGACGCCGGTGGCGGCCCCGATCACATCGGACGACTCACCATCTACGTGACCGACAAGCGCGCATACCTCGCGGCCACCAAGGAGATCGGCGCCGCGTATCGCGAGCGGATGGGCCGCTCCTACCCCGCGATGTCCCTCGTGCAGGTCGCCGATCTCCTCGAGGATCGCGCGCTCGTCGAGATCGAAGCGACCGCGGTGCTCCCGAGCGACCGCTGAGCCACGTGAGAGGAGCGACGATGACCATCGATCCGCAGACCTTCGACTGGAACCTCGACGGCGACGGCGTCGCCACCATCACGCTCAACCGGCCCGACCGCATCAACGCGCTGACGTTCGCGATCTACGCCGAGCTCCGCGACACGTTCCGTGCGCTCCGCGAGGATCACCCCGAGGTACGCGCGGTGGTGCTCGCCGGCTCGGGGTCGCGCGGCTTCTGCTCGGGCGGCGACGTGGAGGACATCATCGGCGAGCTGTTCTCGCGCGACATGCGGGGTCTGCTCGAGTTCACCCGGATGACCGGCGCGCTCGTTTCGTCCATCCGCGCCGCGCGCCCACCCGTCATCGCGGCGCTCCACGGGGTGTGCTGCGGCGCCGGCGCGGTGATCGCGCTCGCGAGCGACCTCCGCATCGCGACCCCCGACACGCGGATCGCGTTCCTCTTCCCGAAGGTCGGGCTGAGCGGCGCCGACATGGGCGCGGCGTGGCTCCTCCCGCGCACGATCGGCCTCGGCCGCGCCAATCAACTGCTATTGACAGGGGAGTTCGTCGAGTCGGAGCGCGCGCTCCAGATCGGGCTCGTGAACGAGGTCGTCGAGGGGCCGAGCTCGCTCGCGCGCGCGCACGAGCTCGCGAAGATGCTCGCGGTGGGCCCCGCATTCGCCCACTCGATGACGAAGCGGATGGTCGAGTACGAGGCGCACGTCGACTTCGCCACCGGCATCGAGGCGGAGGCGCAGGCGCAGGCGATCTGCATGCAGCACCCGGACTTCCGCGAGGCGTACGACGCGTGGGTGGAGAAGCGCGATCCGCGCTTCGAAGGACGCGGCGGGGAGCGCTCGTGATCGAGCGGCTGCCGCGCGAGTACCTCGACGACGAGACGATCGCGGCGGCGTGGACGGGAGCCGACCAGCTCGCCGAGGCGGGCGCCGCGATCGAGGCGGAGCACCCCGACAAGGACCAGGCGCTCCGCGCGATGGTGCGCCTCCTCGGCGAGCGCGGGCTGCTCAAGCTGATCGTCGACGGACCCGAGGGCGGTCGGTTCGACAAGGTCCGCTGGCGTGCGGTGTGTCTCGCGCGCGAGCGACTCGGCCACGCCTCGGCGCTCCTCGAGCTCGCGTTCGCGATGCAGGGCCTCGGGAGCTACCCGATCACGCTCTCGGGGAGCGCAGCGCTCAAGCAACGTTGGTTGCCGAAGGTGCGGAGCGGTGAGGCCGTCGCCGGTTTCGCGATCACCGAGCCCGAAGCGGGCAGCGACCTGAGCCGGATCGAGACGAGCGCGCGGGTCGTCGGGGACCACTACGTCCTCGATGGACGCAAGATCTTCATCTCCAACGCGACCGTCGGCGACGTGTTCACCGTGTTCGCGGCGGTCGCCCCCAAGAGCGAACGGCACTGGCTGAGCGCGTTCGTCGTGCCCGGGGACGCGCCGGGTCTGACCCGCATCCCGCAGCGCGTGCTCGGCGGACACCCGATCGGCGAGCTCGTGCTCGACGGTGTCCGCGTGCCGAAGGAGAACCTGATCGGCGCGGATGGCGAGGGGATGCGCGCCGCGCTGGGGACGCTCCACCGCTTCCGCGTGACGGTCGGCGCGGCGGCGGTCGGCTTCGCGCAGCGCGCGCTCGACGAGGCGGTCGCGCATACGTCGACCCGCCGGCAGTTCGGCGCGCCGCTCAGTCAGCTCCAAGCCGTACAGATGAGCCTCGCCGAGATGGCGTGCGACGTCGAGGCGGCACGTTTGCTCGTCTATCGCGCGGCCAAGCTCGCCGACGAGGGAGCGGGTCGCGAGGCCGAGGCGTACGCGGCGAGCATGGCCAAGCTCACCGCGACCGAGAGCGCGCAGCGCGTGATCGACCGCGCCGTCCAGCTCTTCGGCGGGCGCGGCGTCCTCCTCGACAACGTGGTTGCCCGCCTCTATGAGGACGTGCGCTCGCTGCGGATCTACGAGGGCGCGAGCGACGTGCAGCGGACCCTCATCGCGCGCCACCTCTTGGACATGCACAAGCGCTCGTGACGCTCGAGTGGGCGAGCGCGTGGGAGAGCGTCGCCGCGCCGCTCGTCGCCGCGGCCGGCCGATTCGTGTCCGAGCACCCGGGCGCTCCGCGCTCCGTCGAGCGCGGGCCGGACGGGATCCGCGCGCTGGCCGAGGCGGTCGATCGCTGGGGCGAGGACGACGGCGCCGAGGTGAGCTCCAGCCTCGACGAGGCGTTCGTCGAAGGCGCCGGGGCGCTCTTCGCGCTCCTCTTGTTGGCTCACGTCGGCCGCGGCGCTCACGTGGCCCGCGGCGAGGCGCACCGCGTCCACCTCGGCGACGACGGCTTCTTCGATCCGTTCGGCGCGATCGAGCGCGCGCTCGAGGCGGAAGACGCGTGGGCCGCCCTGGCGCTCGAGGTGAGGCGCGCGGAGGGCGAGGCGCGCGGCGAGGTCGGTGTCGGCCGCGCGACGCGGCTCCTCCGGAGCGAGCTCGCGCGAGCGCGCCCCGAGCTGACGATCGCGAGGGCGTTCGGTCCGACGGTGACGCTGAGCGAGGAGATCGAGCTCGACCTCGGCGCGATGCTGCGCGCGACCGAGGGCGAGCCCGACGAGGCGGCGCGCCGCGCGATCGAGAAGCTCGTCTCGATGCTCCCTGGAGGATCGCCATCGCTCTTGACGTGGGCGGAGATGGCCGAGCACCTCGTGCCGCGCCTCACCGCGCCGGGGTTCGCTTCGAGGCTCGCAGAGGAGGCACAGACGGAGCTCGCCCATCGCAGCTGGCTCGATGGCGCGATGGAGATCCACCTCGTCCTCGCGTACGAGGACCGTTCCCGCTTCGTGCGCGCGGCCGAGCTCGCGCGCGTGAGCGTCTCGTTCGGCGACGCGCTGGCCCACGCGGTGACCGAGCTCGCGCGGCGATCGAGCGGCGCGCGGTTCGCCCGCGTCGACACGAGCGCCGGACCGATCGCGCTCGCGCGGACGGGTGATGGTCTGGACGCGGCGAGGCTGCTCTTGCCCACGCTGCATGACGTGTTGTCACCCGAGCTCGGGACCCCGCTCGCGGTCGCGGTGCCGCATCGCGACGCGCTGTTCGCGTGCGCCCGCGAGCCGGAGCTGATCGAGGCGATGCGCGCGCGCGTGGAGGGTGACGCCGCGAGAGCGCCGCACGCGATCAGCGACCGGTGCTTCGTCCTCGACGACACCGGCGTCCGCGCGAGCGATTGACGCGGCGCTCTCCGCGCCCCAGGGCTCCCTCATGCGCGAGCTGACCATCGACGTCGTGAGCGATGTGGTGTGCCCCTGGTGTCTCATCGGCGTGACCCGCCTCGACCAAGCGCTCGAGGCGATGCCGGACGTGCGCGCGACGGTGCGCTTCCACCCGTTCCTCCTCGATCCGAGTACCCCCGACGAGGGCGTGGATCTTCGCGCGCGCCTGGAGGCCAAGTACGGCGTGCCGGCGTCCTCGATGTTCGCGCGCGTCGAAGCGGCGGCGAGGGAGAGCGGCATCCCCCTCGACTTCGCGAAGGTCACCCGATCGGTCGCGACGACCCGCGCCCACACCCTGCTCCGCCACGCCGCCGATGAAGGTGCTCAGCGACGGCTCGCCCGCGCGCTGTTCGACGCGTACTTCCTCGAGGGCCTGGACATCGGCGACGTCGAGGTGCTCACCCGCCTCGCCGAGCCGCACGGCTTCGATCCCGACGAAGCCCGTCGGCTCATGACCGACGAGGGCGAGCTCGCGCGGACGCGGGCCGAGGCGATGGCGATGGCGCAGCAAGGGATCCGCGGCGTGCCGTTCTTCATCTTCGACGAGCGACTCGCGCTCTCCGGCGCGCAGCCGGTCGAGGTCATGCGCGAAGCGATCGGACGAGCCCTCGCCGAAGCGGAGCCGCCGAGCGCGCTCACATGAGGAACGCGATCGCGAGCCCCACCACCGTGGCCGCGCCGAGCCCCGCCGCGACGTAGCGCCCGAACTTCCAGCCGCCGCTATAGATCGCGATACCTGTCTTGCTCACGCTGTTCGACACGACCGCGATCGTGATCCCGATCGTGGCCACCGACTCCGTGAGGTCGCCCGCGCGCGCCTGCTCCGCGAGCGAGAGCGTGATGGCGTCGACCTCCGCGAGACCCGACAGCACGGCCGCGGTGAACACGCCGCTCTCGCCGAGGTAGCGCTGCGAGATCTTCAGCACGAACAAGATCACCACGAAGAACGCGGCGAACTTCAGCGCCGGCCCGAGGGCGAACGGGTTCTTCAGCTGGATGCTCGACGAGGCGGACCCGTCCGTCCTCTCCCGACCGGAGCGAAGCCAGAAGAACCCGGTCGCGACGGCGGCGACCACCGCCATCGAGCCCACCGACCAGCCGAGGCGCTGGACGAGGCTCATGTCGAGCACCGCCACGATGACGACGACGCGCGCGAACATCGTCGCGTTCGCGGCGAGGGTGGCGGCGGCGAGCATCTCGTACGCGTCGGGCGAGGACTCCTTCGCCTGCTGCGACATCGCCGCCGTCACCGCGGTGGACGACGTGAGCCCACCGAGCACCCCGGTGAGCGCGAGCCCGCGGCGCGCGCCGAAGAACTTCGTGAGGAAGTAGCCGACGTAGCTGATGCCCGACGTCAACACGACGAGCAGCCCCACCTTGTATGGGTTGAGGGCCTCGTACGGATCGAACGTGCGGTCGGGTAAGAGAGGAAGGATGACGAGCACCACGGCGAGGAACTGGAGCGTCGCGGTGAGCTCGATGCGCCGCATGTGCGACACGGTAGAGTGCGTAAATCGCTTGGCGGCGAGCACCACGGTGACGACGACCCCGAGGACCGCTGCCGTGCCGGGGTGGTAGTGGCAGAGCATGCCGAGCGCGCAGGTCCCGATCGCGGCCGCCTCGGTCGTCACGCCGAGGCCTTGACCCTTCGCGCGCACGTACATCGCGACGACGAGGACCGCGACACCGCCGAGCATGACCGGAGGCACCGCGGGGATCTCGTCGCCGAGCAGCGCGGCCGTGAAGCCCGCGAGGCTCAGGACCGAGAAGGTCCGCAGCCCGACGTACTCGCCGGGCTCGACGGTGGGGGCACCCGCCGGCTCCGGCGCCGGCTCCGCGTCGTCCGTGCGCTCCCCGCGCGTCGAGTCGAACGAGCGCTCGAGCCCGATGAGCGCGCCCACGCCGAGCGCGTAGGCGGCCTGCGTCAGTGTCTCGAGGGTGACGTCCATGCGACGGCGACGCGATGATCGCTCGTCGCGCCGCGCAGCTCAACTAGACCCTCGCGACGGAGATCGCGATGGGTTCAGCGTCGATGATCGGGCGCGAGATTGGCCCTCGGCGGGACGAGGCGATGCCGGAGTATCGTCGAGGAGCGACGAGGGTCGAGAGCGGGTTCGAGGGCGTCGATCAACCCGTCGCGATCTCCGTCGCGAGGGTCTAGACGTTCGCATCCCCTCTCGGCCGTTCGCGTGCGGACGGGGGCTTCGTCCCGCTCGCGGTGTGT
>JBFWYI010000135.1:0-21321 GCA_050186575.1 Sandaracinaceae bacterium
GCGGTCTGACCCTTGGCCGGGCGGGGCTCTCACCCGCGGGGTTCCAATGAAAGGTTTCAGCTCCTCAACTCATCGCATTCCCCTTTCCCAGGCTTGACCTGGCGCACCGAAGCGACGAAGCCAGCGCGCAGCGCTGGGGGCGCAGCCCTCCTTGAGGCGGTGCGCGCTCGGAGGGCACCCTGGGGCACCCGAACGGACGAGCCCCCCCACGTCCACTGCAATCAACGCTGACGCGCAGGAATCGGAATCGGAATCGGAATCGGAATCGGAATCGGAATCGGAATCGGAATCGGATTCGGATTCGGATTCGGATTCGGAATCGGAATCGGATTCGGAATCGGAACAATCGGAACCGGAATCGGAATCGGACTAATCGGATTCGGAATCGGAATCGGAATCGGATTCGGATTCGGATTCGGATTCGGATTCGGATTCGGATTCGGATTCGGAATCGGATTCGGATTCGGAATCGGATTCGGAATCGGATTCGGAATCGGATCCACGGTGGTCAGCGAAGCGGGCGCCGCGACGCTGCTCCCGCTCGCTCGTCCGTGGACGACGGCGATCAGAGCGGGAGCGTGCGCATCCAGGCGGAGACCTCGTCGCCGTCGGGCCAGTCGCCCCGCAACGTGTCTGTCTCGCCTCCGGTGTCGAACTCGGCGCTCTCGGGGCACGGGTCCGGCATCTCGCCGTCGATGAGCTCCTCCGCGATCGTCGCGCCGGTGCGCGCGGCGACGACGCGGAATCGGGTGTGGTAGGCCTCGCGCTCGATGACGTTCTCTCCTCCGGTGATGCCGGTGACGATGCCCGTCTCGTAGTCGCAGCGCTCGACGACGTAGGACTCGGCGCGGCCCATCCTGCACACCACGACCTCCGTGTCGGAGAGCGCGGTCGAGCGCATCTCGCTCGGCAGGTACATGTGCAGCATGTCGCCGTCCTCGTCGTAGGCCTGCGCGTGGATGGTCCCGTCGGCGACGAGCTCGGCCGCCTCCGGGATCCCCTGGCCGCGACACGCCATCGAGAGGTTTCCGAACGTCGCGGCGCGGGCGTCGTTCTCTCGCTTGCCGAGCACGGCCACGCCGATCAGCCCGGAGCAACAGCAAGCGCCGAGGAGGGCGAGCACGACGATCGCACCGATGAGGAGAGGCTTCTTGGAGTCGCTTTGCGCCACGTCGAACCTACGCGACGCGCGGGGCCGAGCTTCCTCGACCGAAGCCCCGCGGGAGCCGCCGACGCTACTCGATGTGCTGCCGCGACCCGAGCGACTGCAACATGCGTTGCGCGTCTCGGTAGCGATAGCCGCGCGCCGTGACGATGTCGCCCAGCGCTCGCTCGGCGTCGTCCCGACGCGCGAGGCGCACGAGACACACGGCGCGGTTGAACCGCGCCTCCGGGCGGAGGTCGAGGTCCGACGCATCGGGCGTCGCGGAGAGATACGCGTCCCACGCGCGGAGCGCGTCCGCGGGATGACCCCCGCGGAAATGCAGCTCGTGGGCCCGCGCGTAGAGCGGTGAGACCGCGAGCTCGGGCTCCGACGGGGCTGGTGGTGCCGGATCGGGCGGCTCGATCGCGCGCCGCGCCCGGACGGCTCGATCCGGACGCGCGCTGGACCGCGCGGACGCCGACGGTGGCGACGTCGACCGCGATGGCGAGACCGATGGCGACGGTGATGGCGTTGGCGGCCTCGACAGCGGTGGCGATGGCTCCGGTGCGCCCGGCGCTGCGGGAGGCGCGCTCGGGGGATCGTCGTCCCGGACGCGCGGCGGGACCGCTCTCGTCGCGACGGACCACGCCGTGACGGCGGCGGCGATCGTCGACCCCTCGATCGTCGACGCCTCGATCGTCGACGCCTCGATCGTCGACGTGCCGATCGAGCTCGCGCGCAGCGCCCACGCGGTCGGCGCGACGGAGAGGATCGCGGCCGCCGCGAGCCCGGTGATCCACGCACGCCGCGAGCGCCCCCGATCGACGCGCGCGAGGATCGCGTCGAGCTCCGCGTCGTCCGGCGCTGCCTGCGCCCGGGCCTCCGCGTCCAGCGCGTCGAGGTGAGCTTGCAATACGTCTTTCATCGTGCTCCCTCCACGCCGCGCCGGATCAACGTCTCGCGCAGCGCCTGGCGCGCCCGGAACACCCGCGTGCGCAAGGTGGCCTCCGGGAGGCCGAGGATCCGCGCCGCCTCGGGCCCGTCGTAGCCTTCGATGACGACGGTCACGAACGCGATCCGCAGCTTGAGCGGCAGGCGATCCATCGCGCGACTCAGCTCCCCCGCGAGCTGCCGGTCGTACGCCGAGAGCTCGGGCGACGGCTGCGTGGAGACGAGGTCGACGTCGGCGCGCTCGCTCCGGCGACGAGCCGCGACGCGGACGTGGCGACGCGCCATGTTCGCCGCCATGGAGACGAGATACGAGCGGAGGCTCCCCTCCCCGCGGAATCGGGCGATGGCCGCGGGCAGCGCGACGAACACGTCTTGCGTGAGATCCTTGGCGGCGTCCTCGTCCCCGGTGAGACGGAACGCGAACGCGCGGATCGCTCCGGCGTGCTGTCGATAGCACTCGCGCATCGCGACGCGCTCACCCCGGCGGAGCCCCTCGAGCGGATCGGCGCGACCGACCTCCATCCGGAAGCTGCGGATCGCGCTCGTCATCGGATGAGCACTCGCGTGCTCACGGTGCCGCCGAACCGGAGCGGGGCGCGGACGTCGTCGAACTTCTGGACATCGAGGAAGGTCGTCGCGGCGTACGCGGAGACGCCGAGCTCGACCATGTCCGCGAGCGGGTAGTACGCGCCGACGCGGAGGCTCGCATAGGGAACGATACGCGTGTTGACGAACCGTCCGTCCGGCCGCATCAGGTTCGGGTGGAAGATCCCCCCGTCGATCGCGACGGTGAGCGAGACCCGCTCGACCTGGGTCTCGAGCTGGACCGCGCCGGTGTACCAGACGGCGAGGTCCGAGGTGCGGTCCTCCTGGACGGGGCCGTCCACCAACGCGAGCCAGCCGTTCTCCGTGCCGACGCGGCCGCCGACCGACACGTTCGGGCCGAACAGGTAGAACAGCGCTGACAACTCGATCTGCCCGAACGCGTCGAGCCCCTCGTAGCTACCGAGCACGCGAGCGAGCACGCCGCCGAGCCCGAGGTCGAGCCCGATCGAGGTGATCGGCATGCTCGCGCGTTCGAGCACCTCGACGCGATCGACCTCCACGATCAAAGGAGGAGGCGCGAGCACATCGCCGACCGTCGCCGCGCGCGGCGCGATCACGGGGGCGCCCGGTCGATCGATGAGCGCCGAGACCTGATCGCGCGCGAGGTTGCCCGCGAGGAACGCGATCGTCATGAGGAGCGCGCGCGGGTCGTCCGACGCCGCGACGGTGCGCACGAGGCGAGACCCCTCGGCGTCGATGAACTCGACGATGAGGCGCTCGTCCGCGTCGATGCGGACCACGAGGCGCCCGGCGCCGGGCTCGGCCGCGTCCTCGGGGGCCACGGCGCGCGCTTCGAGCTCCGCGCCGACCGCCTCGCGCACCGCGTCGGGGGTGAGCGGCAGCGCGCCGACGTCCACCACCACGGTCGGGGGTGTGGGCGCGGGCTGCGACGGGGTGGCTCCCGGCGGGAGCTCCACGAACACCTGGGTCTCCGAGGCCTGCGCGCTCGCGAGACGCGGGCTCAGCGCGAGGAGGCACGAGCAGACGAACCCGACGCGCGAGCCGAAGCGGAGGATCGATCTCATGACACGCTGTGTCGTGAGCGGGGTCGACCGTTTCATTTTGTTTGGCAGCGCGAGAGCGCGCGCGCCGCCCCGAACTTGCCCGGGCCCCGCCGAGGACCCACAGTCGTGGGCCGCGAGCGACCCATGGACCCCACCTCCGAGCTCAGGCCACCGCCCCCCATGGCCAAGCGCGTCGCGGTGCTCACGACCCTCGTCGTGATCGCCGGTCTCCTGATCGCCGTCGTCATCCGCGTGGTCGCGGCGGCGGGGGACATGGCGGAGATGGAGGTCGCCCGCGAGGCGGCGGCCGAGGAGGGCGGGCTCGCGCCGGAGCTCGACGTGGTGCACCCGAGCGCGGCGGAGGCGGCGCCGATCGTCGTGTTGAGCGGCACGCTCCAGCCGATCCAGTCCGCGGACCTCGCGTTCGAGGTGCCGGGCCGCGTCTCGCGCGTGCACGTCGCGCTCGGCGCCACCGTGCGCGCGGGGGACACCCTCGTCACGCTCGACCGGAGCAGCGTCGGCGCGCAGTCCGCGCAGAACAACGCGGCGATCGGGGTCGCGGAGGCGAACGCGGAGATGGCGCGCGAACGCGTGAGCATGCTCGAGCCGCTCGTCGACCGCGGCACCGTCCCGGAGCGCGAGCTCACCACCGCGCGCCAGCAGCTCGCGGTCGCGGACGCGCAGGTGCGCCAGGCGCGCGCGGGTCGACAGATGCTCGCCGCGACGAGCGCGGATCACATCTTGCGCGCTCCCTTCGACGGCGTGATCACCCGCGTGCCCGACGGAGTCGGCGTGGTCGCGACGCCCGGCGTGCCGCTCGTGCGCGTCGAGGATCTGACGGCGATGCGGATGTCGACGACGGTGAACCAGCGCGAGCTCTCGCTCCTCACGACGTCGATGACGGCGCGCCTCGAGGAGGTGGGCGCCGAGGGCACTCTCACCGCGGTGGTGCGCTCGCTCGACGCAGCGACGCGGCGCGCCCCCGTCGAAGTCCGCTTCCCGAACGACGGCGATACGCTGATCGCGAACAGCTTCGTGCGCGCGCAGGTCGAGGTCGGCGCGGCGCGGCCCGCGCTGCGCGTCCCCGCCACCTCGGTCCGACCCGACGGCACGGTGCTCCTCATCGGCGACGGCGATCGCGTCGTATCGCGCGACGTCGCCGCGCAGGCGGACGTCGACGGATCGTGGCTCGTCACCGAGGGGCTCACGGTCGAGGATCGCGTCGTGCTCCGCCCGGCCACCGCGCGGTTGGGTTCCGTCGTGCGCCCGCGCGCGCAAGAGGGCGAGTCGCCCACCGCGTCGCTCGAGCGCTAGTGAGCCGGCCGGATGACCCTCTCCGAAGTCGCGATCAAGCGCCCGGTGTTCACCACGATGGTGTCGGTCGGCATCGTGGTGCTCGGCGTGATGGGCCTGTTCCGGCTCGGCGTCAATCTCTTTCCCGACGTACAGTTTCCCGTCGTCACGATCACGACGATCTATCCCGGCGCGAGCCCGAGCGAGATCGAGACGCAGGTCACCGAAGAGATCGAGGACGCGGTCGTCTCCATCGCGGGGATCGATCAGCTCCGTAGCTACTCGAGCGAGGGCGTCTCCAACGTCGTCGTGATCTTCGACCTCGACGTGGATCCGATCGAGTCGGCCACCCAAGTCCGCGAACGGATCGCGCAGGTGCGCGCGCTCCTGCCGCGCCAAGCGGAAGCCCCCACGGTGGCGCGCGTCGACGTGGGCGCCGCGCCGATCATGCTCTACACGCTCTCGGGAGGCGAAGACGTCCAGGCGCTGCGTCGCTTCGCGCGCGAGGAGATCAAGCCCGCGCTCGAGCAGATCGAGGGCGTCGCGTCGGTCACCGTCAAGGGCGGCCGCGAGCGCCAGGTCAACGTGCTGGTCGATCTCGACGCCGTGCAGGCGCTCGGGCTGACCCCGGTCTCGATCGTCGATCGCATCGGGATGGAGAACGTGACCGTGCCCGGCGGGGGCTTCGACGAGGGCGAGCGCCGCATCAGCGTGCGCACGATCGGCGAGCTGCGCAGCGTCGAAGAGCTGCGCGAGCTGCCGATCGGGACGGGGCCGGGGGGCTCGATCGTGCGCCTCTCCGACGTGGCCCGGGTCGAGGACGGCTACGAGGACGAGACGACCCTCGTCCGAAACAACGGTGAGCCGGCCGTCGTGTTCGAGGTCGTCAAGACGAGCGGCGCGAACACGGTCCAGGTCTCCGAGCTCGTCACCGAGCGCATGGACGAGCTCGCGATGCCCGACGGCGTGACGGCGGAGGTCATCCTCGCGCAGTCCGAGTTCATCGTGGAGAACGTCCACGAGGTCGAGATCGCGATCGTGTTCGGCGGCGCGATGGCGATCCTCGTCATCTTGGTGTTCTTGCTCGATCTCCGGAGCACGTTCATCAGCGGCCTCGCGCTGCCCACCTCGGTGCTCGGCGCGTTCTTCTTGATGTGGCTGCTCGGCTTCACGCTGAACATGATGACCCTGCTCGGGCTGACGCTCGCGATCGGCCTGTTGATCGACGACTCGATCGTCGTGCGCGAGAACATCATGAAGCACCTCGAGCGCGGCGTGCCGCCGTTCGAGGCGGCCGAGCGAGGCACCCGCGAGATCGCCCTCGCCGTCCTCGCGACCACCGCGACGCTCTGCGCGGTGTTCGTGCCCATCGCGTTCACGAGCGGGATCGTCGGCCAGTTCTTCCGCGAGTTCGGGCTCACGGTCGCGGGCGCCACGATCATCTCGACCTGGGTCGCGTTCACGCTGGACCCGATGCTCAGCGCGCGGCTCGCCGTCGTGCATGAGGAAGGCGAGGAGCGCCGCGAGCGGTTCGGCTTCGTCACGCGGCCGATGCGCGCGTTCTACGACCACCTCGACCGGCTCTACGGCGCGCTCCTCGCGTGGATCCTCTCGCGGCGCCTGACGATGGCCGGCGCGATCGTCGTCACCTCGGTCGTCTTCCTCGGTAGCTGCGGGCTCGTCCCGCTGATGGGCAGCGACTTCGCGGCGCCCGAGGACCGCGGGATGTACAACGTCGACATCGAGCTCCCGGCCGGGCTGCGGCTCGAGGAGTCCGCGCGAAGGAGCGCGCCAGCGGAGACCGAGCTCCTGGAGGACGCAAACTTCGTGACGCTCTACTCCCAGGCGGGGGTGAGCGGGCGGAGCAACCGCGTGACCTGGCGCATCGTGACGGTCCCCAAGACCGAGCGGGACGTCACGGTGTGGGAGCTCCAGGAGCGCACGCGCGAGGTCATCCGCCGACACATGCCGGAGGCCGACATCTCGATCACCGATCCCGCGATCGTGGAGGGCGCGCGCGACTATCCGATCCAGATCGACGTCGCGGGCGAGGACTTCGCGCAGATCGAGTGGGCGGCCGAGCGCATCCGATCGATCCTCGCGACGATCCCGGGGACCAAGGACGTCGACATGCAGTACTCGCCGGGCAGCCCCGAGCTCGGAGTGCGCGTCGATCGCGACCACGCCTCGCAGCTCGGCGTCCCGCTCGCCGCGATCGCGCGCTCGGTGCGCACCAGCCTGGCCGGCGAGGTGGCGGGGGTGTACCGGGACGGGGACGACGAGCTCGACATCCGCGTACGCCTGCGGCCCGAGGATCGCGAGGACGCGCAGCGCATCGCAGGGCTGCGGCTCGCCACGCCGGGCGGCTTCGTTCCGCTCTCCGATCTCGCCGAGGTGGAGCGCACCGAGACGCCGGCCGAGATCCAGCGGAGCAACCGCCGCCGCATCATCACGGTGACCGCCTCTCCGGATGGTCGCTCGCTCGGGGACATCGTCGCCGAGTTCGAGCGCCGCGCCGCGCAAGAGAGGTTGCCGGACGGAGTCACGTGGACCCTCGAGGGTCAGGCCAAGATGATGAACGAGAGCAACACGTCGATGCTCGTCGCGATGCTGCTCGGCCTCGTGTTCATCTACATCGTGCTCGCGTCGCAGTTCGAGTCGTTCCTCCACCCCGTCACGATCATGATGGCGCTGCCCCTCGCGATCGTCGGCGCGATCGTCGCGCTCTTCCTCCAGGGCTCGACGCTCTCGATGGGCGCGATGATCGGCGTAATCCTGCTGATGGGCCTCGTCACGAAGAACGGGATCCTCCTCGTGGATCACGCCGTCGAGCGGGTGCGCCAAGGCTGGGACGCGCACCGCGCGATCCTCGACGCGGGCCCGTCGCGGCTACGTCCGATCCTGATGACGAGCGCGGCGATGGTGCTCGGCATGCTGCCGACCGCGCTCAACCAGGGCCCCGGCAGCGAGTTCCGCTCCCCGATGGCGATGGGCGTGATCGGCGGGGTCATCAGCTCGACGTTCCTCACGCTGATCGTGGTGCCGATCATCTATCTGATCATGGAGTGGCTCCGGCGCTGGTTCGCGCGCTGGGTCCTCGGGCGCCCCACCCCTTGGCCGCGCGGGAGCGGGCCGCGCGGGAGCGGGCCGCGCGGGAGCGGGCCGCGTCCGGTCCTCCCGACCGCCGAGCCGTCCGACGCAGCGGCGGAAGAGTAAACCTCCGCTGTTCCGCCATCGTCGCCGAACCGGAGCGCTGATATCGTGGAGGCGTCACGGAGGTGCCGGTGGACCGCGCTCGCCTTGTCGCCCTCGCTTCGATCGCCCTCCTGGTCGCGGTCGTCGCCGCGCCTGTCTCTGCGCAACCCGCGTTGCTGAACGGCTTCGGCGGACCGGTCGGGTTCGGCACGAGCTGCCTCGGGCCCAACGACGACGGCTACGCCGGACCGATCGACATCCGGCCGGTGTTCGGGATGGGCGGCGTGCAGTTCTTCAGCGCCAACCACACGCAGATGTATGTCAACACGAATGGCAACATCAGCTTCAGCGGGCCCGTGCCGACGTACACGCCCGACGCGTTCCCCGTCGCGTCGCAGCCGATGATCGCGCCCTACTGGGCGGACGTCGACATCCGCAACGTCGGCGGCACGTGCATGGGGCCCGACGGCGGCACGACCCCGGCGCCCGCGTGCCACAACCCGACGACCAACGGCGTGTGGTGGCACCTCGACGTCCCGAACGAGCGCGTCGTCGTGACGTGGCACCAGGTCGGCTACTACGACTGCAAGGTCGACAAGCGGATGACGTTCCAGCTCATCCTCACCGCGGCGCCCGGCACCTCGTGCACGATGGGCGGCGGCTCGGACTTCGACGTCGAGTTCCGGTTCACCCAGTGCGAGTGGAACACCGGCGACGCGAGCGGTGGCCAGAACGGCCTCGCGCTGCCGCAGCAGATGTGCACGCGGCTGTTGCCGTTCCTGCCGTACCAGTGCCCGTGGGACCCGACCGCGACGTGCGACGCGATGAATCGGTGTCCGCCCGGGGTGGCCGGTCAGTCGGGCTTCGACGCCGGCAACACGAGTGACTTCGTCGAGATCATGAACTCGCGGCTGAACACCATCCACACGCACCTCTGCACCCAGTCGAACGTCGGCGAGACCGGCGTCTGGCGCTTCCAGATCCGGAGCGGCGTCATCGTGTGCCCGGACGCCGGCACGGCGTGCAGCACGGGGATGCAGGGTGTGTGTGCCGACGGAATCACGCGCTGTGTCGGCATGGGGACGGAGTGCCATCCGGCGGTCGAGGCGTCGGACGAGCTCTGCGACGCGCTCGACAACGACTGCGACGGGATGGTGGACGAAGGCAACGGAGATTGCTCCGCGACGGAGGTGTGCGTCAGCGGCGTCTGCCTCGCGGGGTGCTTCGAGGGCGGCTGCCCCACCGGCGAGTCGTGCCTCGATGGTCGCTGCGTGGAGAGCGGCTGTGAGACGGTGACGTGCCCGGCGGGTCAGCGCTGCCGCGGGGGGACGTGCGTCGACGGGTGCGACGGGATCTCGTGCCCGATCGGCCTTTCGTGCCGAGCCGGCCGCTGCGTGGACCTCTGCGCCGGCAACGACTGCGACGCCTGTACGGTGTGCGACGACGCGGATGGCGCGTGCATCGCGCGGTGTCAGTTCGACCCCTGCCCGAGCGGGCTCTCGTGTCAGATGGACGGGCTCTGCGTCGAAGCGGCGTGCGTCGACATGAGCTGCCCCGCGGGCCAGGTGTGCGACGGCGGGAGCTGCGTCGACGCGTGCATGGGCGCGACCTGCGGCGCGGGCGAGATGTGCGAAGGCGGAATGTGCGTCCCGCGCGTGTTGCCCGACGCCGGCGTACCGGTGACGCCCGACGGCGGGACGATGCCGGGGACCGACGCCGGACCGCCGCCTCCGGGGCTCGATGCCGGGATCACTCCGACGTTCGACGCGGGCATGCGCGGATCGAGCCAGCCCGGCTGCGACTGCCGCGCGTCGCCGGGTGATGGACAGTCGCAAGGCACGTTGCTGCTCGCGATGCTGGCGATCGGCGGCGCGCTCCGACGACGACGGCGCACCGGTCGGGGATGAGCGTGCGCGACCAGCGTGTATAGTCCGGGGATGACCTCGCGAGCTTCGACTCTCTTCCTCGGACTCTCTCTCGTGTTCGTCGGCTGCGGTGATGGCGCCGACGCGGACGCGGGGATCGATGGCGGCGCGCGCGTCGACGGAGGCGGCCGGACCGACGCTGGGCCGCGCGACGCGGGTCCGCGGATCGACGGCGGCGACGTCGACGGGGGAGACGACGACGGAGGTGCGGGGAGCGATGCCGGCGACGGCGACGGCGGCGCGATGGACGGCGGCGTGATGGACGGCGGCGTGATGGACGGCGGCGGCGCGATGGACGCGGGATCCGACGCCGGGAGCGCACCGGATGGAGGTCCGGCGGTCGACGCGTCGAGCACGAGCATCACGATCTCGAGCCCCGCGGTGTATGGGAGCTGCTTTCTGGGACCGCCCGATCCGATCCTCGCGTTCTGGGAGGTCAACGTCACCGGCGCACCCGCCGGCGTGACGGTCGCGACGCTCGTGAGCGCCCAGCTCACCGTGACCCCGACGTCGGGCGCGCCGATCGTCCAGACGCTGACCGTCGACTTCCCCGCCGTCCCGCTCAGCGGTGGGTCCGCCACGATGTTTGCACAGCGCAAGACGGCGGGCACTCCCGCGCCGACGGGCGCGTGTACGGACGCGTGCGTCGCCGGGGCGACGTGGCAGCTCCAGCTCGTGTTCGACGTCGGCGGCGTGATGATCCCGGTCACCGTCGGCGACGACTACTTCTGCGTCGTCTGACCGCTCGCTCACCGCGCCCACGCTGCGTCGAGCTCGGCCTGACGCTCCACGAGGGCGCGTCGGCATCACACGCTCGCCGGTGATCGACACGGGGGGCTCGATTTGATACGGGGTCTCCCGCCGAAAGGACCGCGATGGCGAACGACCGACGCAACCCCACGATGCCCGGCCTCGACGACAGCCCCGCGCCCGAGCCCGCCACCGCGCCGCTCGAGGGCAGCAAGCACCCCGAGCAGAAGTACGTGCCGCAGAAGGACGAGCCGCAGCTCACCGCGCGCGCGCTCATCGCGGGGTGCCTCGTCGGCAGCATCGTCGCGTGCACGAACATCTACATCGGCCTGAAGATCGGCTGGACGTTCGGCGCCTCGATCATCAGCGCGGTGCTCGGCTTCGCGCTGTTCGCCGCGCTCGGCAAGAAGCTCACCGTCCTCGAGACGAACATCACGCAGACGGCCGGCTCGGCGGCCGGCGCGATGGCGTCGGCGGCGGGCCTCGTGGCGGCCATCCCCGCGATGCAGCTCCTCGACTTCGAGCTCAGCTGGTACCAGCTCATGCTGTGGGCGCTCGCCGTCGCGTTCCTCGGCGTGTTCTTCGCGGTGCCGCTCCGCCGACAGATGGTGGAGATCGACAAGCTTCGTTTCCCCACCGGCATCGCGACGTGCGAGACCGTGCTCGCGATGAACGCGGACGGGAGCGACGCGCGCAGCAAGGCGAGCATGCTCGTGATCAGCGCGCTCGTCGCGGGCGTGTTCACGCTCGGCACGCACTTCTTCCCGGTGCTGGAGGGGCCGCCCATCCACGAGTGGATCCCGTCTGTCGCGTTCCTCGCGACGATGGCCGCGTGGGGCTTCAAGCTCTACCTCGGTCCGTCGCTGCTCGGCGCGGGGTTCCTCATCGGTCCGCGCGTCGCGCTGAGCTTGGTCGGCGGCGCGATCATCGCGTGGGCGGTCCTCGGCCCGTACGCGCAATCACAGGGCTGGGCGCCCGGCGCGATCATGAGCTACTCCGACGGCGCGCGCGGCTGGGTGCTGTGGACCGGCGTGTCGCTCATGGTGAGCGAGGCGCTCTCGACGCTCGCGCTCAACTGGCGCACCGTGCTGCGCGCGCTCCGGCCGCCTGCGAAGGTGGGCGACGCGGGCGACGACCCCGAGGCGATCCCGAACTCGTGGTGGATCGGCGGCCTCATTCTTGGCTCGATCCTCACCACCGTGATCGCGTACTCCGTCTTCGACATCGCGTGGTGGATGACGCCGATCGCGATCGCGCTGTCCGCGATCCTCGCGATCGTCGCCGTGCGCTCCACCGGGGAGACCGACATCAACCCGATCGGCGGCGTGGGCAAGGTGACCCAGCTCGTCTACGGCGCGCTCGCGCCCGGCCAGATGGGAACGAACCTGATGACCGCGGCGATCACCGGCGCCGGCGCGTCGCAGGCCGCCGACATGATGCAAGACCTCAAGACGGGCCACCTCCTCGGCGCGTCGCCGAAGAAGCAGTTCATCGCGCAGCTGATCGGGATCGCGGCCGGCGTCGTGCTCGTCGTGCCGGCGTACGTGTTGTTCACCACCGCGTATCCGCTCGATGATCCCAACACGCCGCTACCCGCGCCGGCGGCGCACTCGTGGAAGGCGATGGCGGAGCTGTTGACGCAGGGGCTCGACGCGCTGCCACAGAACGCGGAGTGGGCCGTCCTCATCGCCGCGATCGCGGGCGTGCTGTTCGCGGTCCTGCGCCGCGTCGACTCGGTCAAGGCGTACGTCCCGAGCGGCCTCGCGTGCGGGATCGCGTTCATCATCCCCGCCTACTACTCGTTCGTGATGTTCTACGGCCTCATCGCGTGGTTCATCTGGAAGCAGGTCTCACCGAAGAGCCTCGACCGCTTCAACTTCGCGCTCGCGTCCGGCCTCGTCGCCGGCGAAGGGCTCATGGGCTTGGTGAACGCGGGCCTCACCGTCGCGGGCATCGGCGGCGGCGAGTAGCCGTCACCGCGTCGCCACGGGGATGCTACGGTGCGCCCCGCATGACGAAGAAGATCGCGGTGATCGGCGGCGACGGCATCGGCCCGGAGGTCGTCGCCGAGGGCGTCAAGGTCCTGAACGCGCTCGCGGAGGTCCGCGGGTGGAAGCACGAGCTCATCCACTACGACTTCTGCGCGGACCGGTTTCTCTCGGACGGCACCACGTTCCCGAACGAGGCGTTCGACACGATCCATGACGAGTGCGACGCGGTGCTCCTCGGCGCGCTCGGCGATCCGCGCGTGCCGGACATGCGCCACGCGCGCGACATCCTGTTCGGGCTGCGCTTCGGGCTCGACCTGTTCATCAACCTGCGCCCGATCGTGTGCCTGTCCGACGACCTGATGCCGCTCAAGAAGTTCAAGGCAAGTGACGTGGACATCACGGTGCTTCGCGAGAACACCGAAGGCATCTACGTGGGGATGGGCGGCCACTTCAAGAAGGGCACCCCCGACGAGATCGCGATCCAAGAGGACGTCAACTCCCGCAAGGGCGTGGAGCGCGTCGTCCGCGCCGCGTTCGAGCTCGCGGTGCGCGAGGGCAAGAAGACCGTGCACATGGCCGACAAGCACAACGCGATGATGCACGCGCACGAGCTCTGGTACCGGACGTTCTTCGAGGTGGCGAAGGAGTACCCGAGCATCACGTCGAAGCACGTGTTCGTCGACGCGCTCTGCCTCTTCCTCGTGCAGGACCCTTCTCCATTCGAAGTCATCGTGACGTGCAATCTGTTCGGCGACATCGTCACGGACCTCGGCGCGGCGCTGCAGGGCGGGATGGGGATGGCGGCGAGCGGCAACATCCACCCCGGCAAGGTCTCGATGTTCGAGCCCGTGCACGGGAGCGCCCCGCCGCTCACCGGCAAGGACGTCGCGAACCCCCTCGCGACCGTGCTCACCGTCGGGATGCTCCTCACCCACCTCGGCTATGAAGGCGAGGAAGCGAAGCTGACCGAGCTGGTGCGCCGCGCGATCGAGACGAAGCACTGCACGGCCGAGGTCGGCGGCACGCTCGGCACGCGCGCCACCGGCGACTGGATCGCGGCTCAGATCCGCGCGGCTGGCTGATCCGAGCCGCGCATGCTGAGCACGCCGGCGATCGCGATGGCGATCCCGGCGCACGCGAACACCTCGAAGTGGTACGCCGGCCACATCGCGGCGCCCGCCGAGACGAGGACGTGCCCGATCACGAGCGGGATGTAGCGCCAGCCGAAGTAGAACGTCAACGTGACGTACAGCATCGCGGTCGCGAAGGACCCGACCACGGTCGCGGCCGGCATCGAGAGTCCGGCCCAGCCCATCAACGGCCAGAGCACGGCGCCGCCCGCGAGGATGGTGAGCGTGGTGAAGGTCGCGCGCCGCATGACCGCGTTCGCGAGCGTCGTCTCTGGTCTCAGCGCGATCGCGACGAGGATCCCGACGAAGAAGGCGGCGCCGAAGCCGGCGAAGCGCACGTGGTCGATCGGGAACACGCCCGTCCGCGTGAGCACGCTGCACGCCACACACACGCCCGTCCACGCCGCCGCCGCGAGCAGCATGAGGATGCCGCGCCCGCGCGCACCGAGCTGGACGTCCGCGTCGCGCTCGAGGGCCTCGCGCCGCTCTTCTCGTGCGCGCTCCTCCGTGATCGCGTCCGCGACCCGCTGCTCCAACGCCTCGGGGGGGGCGTCGTGCAATCGCAACAGAGCTTGCGCAGCGCGGGGCGTCCCCCTCCTTAGCTCGACGTCGATCATCGTCTCGAACAGCGCCCGTCGGCCGTCGAGCGCGCGCGCGTTCTCCGGCCAGGTGACGAGCGCGTGATCGAACGCGAACCGCGCCTGGTGGAAGAGCGGGTCCACCCGTTCGTCGGTCGGGGACTCCCGCGCCACCTCCGCCAGCGACGCCGCGCGCCGCTCTGCCTCTTTGGAGAGCGCGATCGATCCGCGGTGGGTGAGGAACGCCTCCAGATCCTCCGCGAGCGCGAGCGCGCTCGGGTGGCGATCCACCGGATCGCGCGCCATGGCCTTCCGGACCACGCGAACGATCTCGTCGGGGATCCAGGGCGGGTAGCTCAACGGCTCGGACGCATAGGCCATGAAGATCGTCGCGCGCACGTGCGGGGCGAGGTGCGGGGGCTCGCCCGTCAAGACGTGGTGCAGTGTGGCGCCGAGCAGGTAGACGTCGGAGTGGGTCCCGATCCGCGAGCCGTCTCCCGACGCCATCTCCGGCGCGAGATAGACGGGGGTTCCCTCGATCCGACGGACGTCCCCGACGCTGGGGACGCCGCGCCTCGACACGGTGGTGGTCACCGCGATCCCCCAGTCGACCACGTACACCTCGCCGAACGAGCCCACCATCACGTTGTCCGGCTTCACGTCGCGGTGCACGACACCACGCGAGTGTGCGAAGTGAATCGCCTTGCACACCTGCTGGAGGATGCCGAGGTGGCGCCGCAGGTATGCCTCGGTGCCGCGCTCCTCTCCGCTCGCTTCGAACAGGAGCTCACCCCACGGCCGACCCTCGATCCGCTTCATCACGATGAACGGGTTGCCCCGCTCGTCCTGACCGAGCGCGTGGATCGGGACGACGTTCGGGTGCTCCAGCCAACCGGTGATCCTCGCTTCACGCAACAACTGTTGCCGTCGCTCGTCCGCGCTCGGATCGGAGAGGAGGAGCTTGACCGCGACGTCGCGCGACAAGCTCGTCTGCGTCGCCGCGCAGACGGTCCCCATCCCGCCCTCGCCGAGGACCTCGCCCATGACGAGCTCGGGCATCCCCGCGCTCGAGGGCTCGAACAGTCGCGGCAAGCTGCTCGAGATCGCGACCTCACTCGAGATGGTGTGCGCGTGGGGGAGCGCGTCCTCGGTCGGCGGGTCGACCCCGAGGTCGCTCCACGTGCGAGTGAGCTCCGCCTCGATGCGCCGACGTTCGTCCTCAATCACGTGTCGCGCGAAGGTAGAAGATCGGATCGCCCGCTTCAATGGCCCTTCGAGGCACGTCAGCTCGACTTGCGAGTCCTCACCACGCGATCGAGTATCGGAAGCCGCGATCCGTCGGCTCGGTGTCGAACCGGACTCCGTCCGCGTGCGCGCGCTCGAGGATCACGCGGAAGCTCAGCACCTGCAGCTCACCGACCAGCCCGAACAGGATGGGGTGTGGCGTGCGCAGCTCCACCGTCGCGCTGCGCGGACCGATGGCTTCGATGTCGAGCGAGGTGCCGCGGTGGAACTGGGTCCAGCGGCTCGGCGCGCCGCGGATCATGCGCTCCGCGCCCAAGAGGCTGAAGAGCGCGCCGTAGAGCGGCCCGCGGATCAGCCGCCGATAGTTGCTGCGCATCCGCTCCAGCGCCTCGTCGTCGGACAGTCCCTGGGCATCGAGCATGGCCAGCTTGAGCGCGCGGTAGCTCACCTCCGGCACCCACCGCGTCACCGGTGGCGGGCTCCGCCACAGATCGAGGATCGGCTCGGGGAGCGAGCGGTCGAGCGGCCACCCGACGGTGAGCGGGAGCAGCTCGTGCACGAGACTGGCCTTCGCTCGGACGTCTGGATACGAGTCGAGGCCGTGCGGCAGCTGCTCCAGATACGCACGTGCGCGCGGTGACTCCGGCCCCCGCGCGAGCGACCCACCGGGCGTCGTGTGGAGCGTCGGGTGGAGGGACACGGGGAGGGCTAAACGGCGCCTCGCGCACGGGCCGAAGGGCCGCGACTCACGTCTGGCGCAGCCACGCGTCCGCGTGGGGGCCCGTCAGCGGATGGTCGGCCGAGAGCGGCATTCGCATCGACTCGCTCGCGATCCGGCAGAGCTCGGCGAGCGGCGCGATCGATCGGTTCCCCAACCGTCCGTCGAGCGCGAGGTTGAGCATCAGCATCTCGAGCGAGGTGTTGCCGACGCGCTCGCCGATCCCGAGCACGCAGCCGTGCACGCGGTCCGCGCCGGCGTCGATCGCGACGAGCGCGTTCTCGAGCGCGAAGCCGCGATCGTTGTGGCCGTGCCAGTCGATCGCGACCTCGGCCCCGCACGTCGCGATGACGTAACGCGCGAAGCGGATGAGGTTCCGCACACCGTCCGGCGTGGCGTGGCCGACCGTGTCGCACAGCGCGAGGCTGCGCGCGCCCTCGTGGATCGCCGCGCGGAAGAGCGGCTCGAGCATCGCGGGCGCGGAGCGGGTGGTGTCCTCGGTGACGAACGTCACGGGGAGGCCCTCCTTCACCGCGAACGCGATCGCTTCGCGCGAGCGCGAGCAGATGAGCTCGTACGTCCAGTCCTCGGTGTACTGGCGGATCGGCGAGGAGCCGATGAACGTCATGACCTCGACGGGGATGCCGACCTGCTGCACGAGCTCGGCGATCGGCGCGATGTCGGCGACCACGGTGCGCGCGGCGGCGGTGGGCTTGATCGGGAGCTTGTGATCGACGATCTCGCGCGCGAGTCGGATCGCGTCCTCGAACGGCCGCGGGCCGGCGCCGGGTAGACCGATGTTCACCGAGTCGACGCCCGCGTCCGAGAGGAGGTGGAGCATCCGGATCTTGCTGTCGATGTCCGGGTCGAGGGCGGAGGGGCACTGGACCCCGTCGCGGAGCGTCTCGTCGTGGAGCTCGTACGCGGGGTTCGGCGTCGGTCGAGGACCGGTGACCTCGGCCCAATCGAACGGGGTCTCGCTGCGGCTTTCCGTCACGTCGTCATGCCCTTTGGGGTCGTCCGAGGCCGGCGGAGCCGAGGGTCCTTCGGGTTGCGTCCCCGCTGAACCAGCTATGATGCCTCACGGCCGAAGACGCCAGCGCGGCTCGCCGCGAAGGCCGGCGTCCGGCCGCCCCCGAACGATGACCAAACACGTCAAGCTCCTCTCGATGCGGGTCAACGGGACGCCCGTGACCGTCGCCGCCCCCGCGCACCACACGCTCCTCGAGGTGCTCCGCTACGAGCTCGATCTGATCGGGAGCAAGCAAGGCTGCGACAAGGGCGACTGCGGGGCGTGCACGGTGCAGCTCGACGGCGTCCCCGTGCTGAGCTGCCTCACGCTGGCCGCGCGCGCCGAAGGCCGCGAGGTGAAGACGGTCGAGGGCCTCACCGGACCGGTCGCGCACCCGCTCCAAGACGCGTTCGATCGCTACAACGCCGCGCAGTGCGGCTTCTGCACGCCGGGGATCCTCATGACGGCCGATGCGTTCCTCCGCGAGGCGGGCCGCGAGGTCACCGAGGACGAGGTGCGCGTCGCGCTGAGCGGGAACCTCTGCCGGTGCACCGGCTACACCAAGATCATCGACGCGGTGATCGACGCGAGCCGCGCCCTGAGCGCTGACACACAGAACGGTGAGGCCACCTCATGAGCGACGAGACGACGAGCTTCGGCGACGACTCGAGCGAGCGCCGCACCGACGGCGGCGAAGGGGTCGGCGGGGTCCACCGCAAGATCGGCGCGATGGAGAAGATGCGCGGCCTCGCGCGGTATACCGACGACATCAAGCTCCCGCGGATGCTGCACGCCAAGTTGCTGCGCAGCCCCCACGCCCACGCGAACATCGTGGGCATCGACGTCTCCAAGGCGCTCGCGCTCGACGGGGTGGCCGCGGTGGTCACCGGCGCGGACTTCCCCACGCCGTACGGCATCATCCCGTGGACCCGCGACGAGACCGCGCTCTGCGTCGACAAGGTCTGTTTCGTCGGAGACCCGATCGCGTGCGTCGCGGCGGAGGACGAGGACACCGCGATCGAGGCGCTCGATCTCATCGAGGTCGAGTACGAGATCCTGCCCGCGTTCTTCGATCCGGAGGAGGCGCTCGCCGCGGACGTCCAGATCAACCCCTTCTCGAAGAAGGGCAACCTCACGAAGTCGGTGAAGCTCGAGTTCGGCGACGTGGAGAAGGACATCGCCGCCTCGCACCTCGTCATCGAAGGCGACTACAAGTTCCAGGGCACCACGCACGCTGCGATCGAGCCGCACTGCGCGATCGGCAACCTCGAGACGAACGGCGTCTTGACGGTGTGGTCGGCCACCCAGGTGCCGCACTACCTCCACCGCGAGCTCGCGCGCGTGCTCGAGCGCCCGGCCCACACCATCCGCGTGATCCAGCCGCCGGTGGGCGGCGCGTTCGGCGGGAAGTCCGAGCCGTTCGATCTCGAGTTCTGCGTCGCGAAGCTCGCGATGATCACGGGCCGCCCGGTGAAGCTCCTCTACACGCGCGAGGAGGTCTTCTACAGCCACCGCGGGCGCCACCCGATGAACATGCACTACCGCACCGGCTTCACGAAGGACGGCAAGGTCACGGGCGTCGACGCGCGGACGATCCTCGACGGCGGCGCGTACTCGAGCTTCGGCCTCGTCACCACGTACTACTCGGGGCAGCTCCTCTGCTCGCCCTACGAGTTCGAGTCGTTCCGCTTCGACAGCCGGCGCGCGTACACGAACAAGCCGGCTTGCGGGCCCAAGCGCGGCCACGGCTCGGTGCAGCCCCGCTTCGCGATCGAGATCCAGCTCGACAAGGCGGCGACCGCGCTCGGGATCGATCCGATCGAGCTCCGCCGCCGCAACGCGCTCGCGCCGAACTCGGTGACGGTCAACGAGTTCAAGCTCGGCTCGAGCGGCTTCCTCGAGTGCCTCGACAAGGTCGAGGAGGCGAGCGAGTGGTCCCGCAAGGCCACGCTCGAGTACGGCAAGGGCCTCGGCGTCGCGGGCAGCACGTACATCAGCGGGACGAACTACCCGATCTACCCGAACGACATGCCGCAGGCGGCGGTGCAGATCACGCTCGATCGGAGCGGTCGCGCGCGCGTGTTCAGCGGCGCGTCCGAGATCGGTCAGGGCAGCGACACGATGGTCGCGGTGATCGTGAGCGAGGAGCTCGGCATCCCGATCGAGGACGTGCGGGTGCTCTCGGCCGACAGCGACCTTTGCCCGGTCGATCTCGGCGCGTACAGCTCGCGGATCACGCTGATGGTCGGCAACGCGTGCCTCGAGGCGGCGAAGAAGCTGCGCAAGAAGGTCACGAAGGCGGTGGCCAAGCGCTGGGAGACCAAGGCGAAGAAGGTCTCGCTCGCGGATCGCATGGCGATCGACCGCGAGAACCCCGAGCGCCACGTCTCGATCCAGGAGGCGTTCCAGTGGGCGGAGGCGGACTACGGTCTCCTCAGCACCGCGGGCAGCTACAACACGCCCAAGGACCGGCACGGCGACTACCGCGGCGGCACGATCGGCGCGTCGCCCGCGTACAGCATGACCGCGCACGCGGCGGAGGTCCGCGTCGACACGGAGACGGGCGAGATCTTCATCGACGCGATCTGGGTCGCCCACGACTGCGGGCGCGCGCTGAGCCGCCGCCTCGTCGAAGGGCAGATCGAGGGCTCGACGTACATGGGCGCGGCCGAGGTCTCGCTCGAGCACCACTACGTCGACGCGGCGCACAACGGCGTGCACGCCGGCCCGAGCCTCCTCGACTACCGCATCCCCACCACGTTGGACACGCCGCGCATCCAGGCGCTGATCGTGGAGGCGCCCGACGAGCAGGGCCCCTACGGCGCGAAGGAAGCCGGGGAAGGTCCCTTGCACTCCTCCATCCCCGCGGTGGCCAACGCCGTCTACGACGCGGTCGGCATTCGGCTCACCGAGCTCCCGTTCACGCCGCAGAAGGTCCTCGCCGCGCTCGAGGAGCGGAAGAAGAAGGAAGAGTCCGGCGAGCTCGCTCCGCATAAGGGTCATCCGCTGGGCGCGCCCACGCGCGAGCGGAGGAGCGCCTGAGATGCTGCGGCTTCCCCACCTCGACGTGGTCGCACCGAGCACGATCGACCAGGCCATCGAGGCGCTCGGCGTCGACGGCGCAAGGATCGTGGCGGGCGGGACGGACCTCGTCCCCAACCTGAAGCACCGCCTCCATCGGCCGCCGACGCTCGTCTCGCTCCACGCGGTCGACGAGCTCCGCGCCATCGCGTTCGACGGCACCACGCTCCGCGTCGGCGCCGGCATGACGCTCGCCGAGATCGAGCGGCACCCGGAGGTGCGCCGCCACTTTCCTTCCTTCGCACAGGCAGCCGGCCTCGTGGCCGGCCCGCAGCTCCGCGCGATGGGCACGCTCGGCGGCAACGTGAACCTCGACACGCGCTGCCGGTACGTGAACCAGACGCCGTTCTGGCGGAGCGCGATCGGCGGCTGCCTCAAGAGCGAGGGCGACGTCTGCCACGTCGTCCCCAAGGGTCGCAACTGCGTGGCCGCGCTCTCCAGCGACTGCGTCCCCGCGCTCATCAGCCTCGACGCCGCGATCGAGCTCGCGGGTCCCAACGGACGGCGCACCATGCCGTTGGCCGACTACTTCCACGCCGACGGCCTCGCCCACACCAAGCGCGAGCCCGGTGAGATCACCACCGCGATCACGCTGGCGGTGGGCGGCCCGCGCCGCGCGAGCTACGTGAAGTGGCGCCCCCGCGGCGCGATCGACTTCCCCCTCGTCTCGGTGGCGCTCCGCTTCGACCTCGCGGAGG
>JBFWYI010000136.1:0-20960 GCA_050186575.1 Sandaracinaceae bacterium
AAGGCCAGCCTCCTTCTCCATTGCGGGATTGACCGCGTATAAAACCAGTGAGGCACCTATGGTGACCTCGGCGAGTAGGAGGCTGGCCACTCCATCCCTTCTGAATCGGAATCGGACACGGAATCGGGATCGGACACGGAATCGGAATCGGAATCGGACACGGAATCGGAATCGGAATCGGAATCGGAGATCCGCAAGATAGGATGCGACTCTCACCGCCGAGATCGTCCCCGCGGCTCGCGAACCCGAGCTCTGCTAGGCTCTCTCCGTGCGTCGCGCCGTCCTGGTCTCGGTGGCGGTTCTCGTGCTCGGATGCGAGCGCACGCCCGTCGTCTACCTCGCGACCGACCAGGTCGCGCTGCCTGCGTCGCCGACCGTCGCTAGCGATCCCAGCATGATCGCGGCGTTCGATCCGAGGCTCGACGCGTTCGGCGGCGTCGAGCTCCGCTTCCTCGTGACGAACGCGAACGCGGCGTCGTGCGCGATCGAGCTGACGAACGAGGACGGCGAGGTCGGAACGCTCGACGGCTCGCTCGCCGCGGACGCGTGCACCGCGATGTGGGACGGTCGTGACGCGCTCGGCGCGCTCGTCTCGCCCGGGGTCGTCGAGGCGACCGCGATCGTCACGCGTGGCGCCGACGTCGCGCGCGCCACCTCATCGATCGAGGTCCTCCGGCTCGGTGTCTCGGAGGTCCGGCTCAGCGGCGCAGGACGGGTTGCGATCCTCTACTCCGCGCTCGATGGGCAGCGCTTCGGCTACTACGAGATGGACACCAGCGACGTGCCCTGGCGCCTCGCTCCCGACGCGGTGGAGATGGGCGGGGTGCCGCTCGAGCTGGCGGATGGCACCGCGCGCACCCGCGCGGGTCCGTGGGAAGAGCTGCGCTCGCCGCCGCTCGACGGCGCATCGCCCGATGGCGTGGAGCGCGACACGTTCAGCCTGCCCACCGCGTGGGTGGCCGGCTCGAGCGTCGACGTCACCGCGCGCTTCACCACCGCGTACGCGAACGGCGTCGCGGATCCGCGCTCCGTCGAGGTGCGCGCGATCGCGCCCGACGGGCTAACGCTCGGCGCGCCGGCGCCGATCGTCGATGGGGCCGAGCTGAGCTTCGCGTCGAGCGCCACGCCGATCCCCGCGGTCGGCCGGTACGACGTGACCTGGTCGTGGCGCTTCGAGGCGCGGCGCAGCGCCACCGATCCATGGGTGGCGATCCCCGGGCAGTTCGATACGACGCATCGCTTCTACGGGCTCGTCGCGCAGCCGAGCTTCGGCTACGACGACGTGCCGCATCGCGCCTGGGTCGACGTGCTCGATCGGGTGACCGGGTGGGTCGATGGCGCGAGCGCGGACCCCGACGCGGTCGCTGCGCGGATCGTCGAGGGCGTCTACCTGGAGCTCGGTCTGCGCTACGACCGTCAGTCCGGCGCGTCGCACTACACCGACTATCCGGGCGGCTGGGAGGGCGCGTCGTTCGAGCTGAGCCGCTTCGCCGACCTCGCCGACGGCACGGTGATCAACTGCTCCGATGCGGCGTCGATCGTCTCGACGTACGCGAACATGGTCGGGATCGATCTCAGCTACCACATCATCCAACACAACTTCCGCGACAGCTTCGAGCTCAACTGGCTCGCCGCGATCGGGTTCGACTTCGGTCCGTCGCCGTTCAACAGCGGTCGCACCGCGTTCCGCTATCACGCGATCACCGGGCCGCCCGACACGCGGGTGTTCGACGCGACGCTCGCGGTCGACGGAGACGCGGACCCGAGCTCGGCCCCGAACGAACGCCTGCTCGTGCAGGGGCTCACCCAGATGGACTACCTCACCCGGCTCAGCCCGGAGTCGGGGAGCGTGCGCGTGTACGTGGAAGACAAGGTGCGGATCCGATGACGCGCGCCTCTCTGCTCGCGGCCGTCGCGATCGTTCTTGTCGGATGGACCACCACCGCGACCGCGCAGATCGCGGGCGTGCCGGTAGGCTCGCTGACGCCGGCGGGGATGCAGCGCGTCGACGTCGAGGTCCCCGAGCACGAAGGGCACGGCGTGCGGCTCTACTTCGCGCCGGCGCGCGCGGGGAGCGCGACGGTGCGACCTGGCGCCGACGACTCCACCTCTCTGCCGCGCGCGACGCTCCGCGTCGACGTCCTCGTCGCGGACGACGCGGCGGCGGCGGCGGCCGCGCTCGCGTGGATCGAGCAGACCGTCACGCGCGAGATGCCGCAGATCGCGAGCCTCGGCGATCGGGGGTGGGGCGATACGTCGATCGTCGCATTCGTCCGTGACAATGTGTTCGTCACCGTGCAGCGAGTCGGCGAAGGCGTCGATGCGCGCGCCCATGCGCTCGCGATCGATGCCGCCATCGCACGTGCGCCTCGTCGAGGTGCCCCGGCCGCGCCGCGGATCCAGATCCCCGTGCCCGCCGAGGGCGTCACCGCGCTGCCGCTCCCCGCCGAGATCCTCGCCGCGCACGTCACCGCGACGGGAAGCGTCTACGCGCGGCGCACCCGAGCCGGCTGGGCCCTCGTGCGTCGTGGCGACGGCCCGTGGACCGTGACGGTGATGACCTCCGACGCGCTGCTCCGCCGCTCGCGCGTCGAGTCCAGCGGACGCTGAGCGTTCGCCGTCGAAGCTCCGTGCGCACGACGCATCGTGCGATGGCGCCGCGTCAGCGGCTGCGCGTAGAGTCGCGCGATGCCGCGTCTCAACGTCTGCGTCTATGCCCCCGCGCCGATCGGCGTCGGCGAGGAGATCGAGGTCCTGTTGATGGTGGTCCAGGGCATCAGCGCCGTCGCGGTCCGCGATCTACGAACGGGGATCCTCTACGGGGGCGGCGGCATCTTCAGCGGCGCGACCGACGACGACGAGATCGAAGGACACCGGAGCGACTTCCGCAAGAGCCAACCCGCCGAGCAGGCGCGGGTCGACGTCGTCTATCGCGGCCGGGTCGCCGAGTGCGTCGTCGCCAACGTCAACCAGTACGAGGGCGCCGCTGCGTGCACGTCGTTCGTGGTCGACGTGCCGCCGCCGCCCGCCGCGCCTTACCGGACCTGAGTCCTCGTCGCGTCGAGGCACCCCTACGGTTCCACGGAGTGGCCTGATCGGGGTATGCGCCGCGCGTACGTCAGACGGTACCTTGACTCTGGTAGGGTAGCCCCTCGCCAAGGGGGTTGAGTCGGCGACGCGTATGGACGTGACCGTACACCTGGAGGAGGGGCTCCGCGGTCGTGCGCTCAAGGTGGTCTGGCATTTCGATGGCGAGATGCGGCCGGCCTACGAGCTCGACGGGCCGGAGCTCGACCAACTGCGCGACACCTCGAGCGATGCGCGTCGCAAGTTGGAAGAGCTCGTCTACGAGATGCGCCATCGCAGGATGGACTCTGCGGATCCCCTCTCGAGGGACGAGGCCGAGGCGCTGTCGGAGCTTCTCCGACACGGCGTGAAGCTAAGGCAAGCGATATTGACGCCGTCTGACTCCGCTCTGCTCGACCTCACCGAGGAGATCGGGCAGGAGCTCGCTGAGCTCGGAAGCGGGGCGACCTTTCGCGTGACGATGTCGACGGAGTTTCACGTCCCGTGGACGGTGGTCGCCGAGGAGGGTCTGGGCGACTCGATGGGGGCGTTCTGGGGCAATCGCTTTCGCATCCAGGTCGGTCGACCCGTCCATCGCAAGTACTGGCCAAAGCGGGTGGAGGACCCCGCCATCCTGTTCGTCCTCGATCCGGTGCTCGGCGAGAGCCTCGGGATCATGGAGCGCTACCGTCGGCTCGCGGCGCACCCCCGCATCGACGTGGTGACGTCGTGGGACGAGGCGAAGGCGCGACTGATGGCTCACCCGGTGGGTCTCGTGTACTGGCTGTCCCACGCGACTGCACGACAGCTGCGACTCGGCGAGGCCGAGGTGAAGCACATCGACGTCAAGGCCGCGCTCCAGCGAGCCGAACGCGAGCATCAGTGTCCCGTCCGGCTCGTGATGCTGAACGCGTGCCACTCGGGGGGCCAGGCGGACGATCGGGAGGGCTCGTTCGTCAGCGCGCTCCTCGGGGCGCGCGCGGGTGGGATCCTGACCGAGTCGGTCGTGTCAGGTGGTTTTGCGCGCGATGCCGGCGACCGCCTTCTCCGCGCGCTCCTGACGCAGCAGCAGGATCTCGGCACGATCTTGGCGGGCCTTCGGACCTCGGACCTCCGCGGCCTGGTGTACGGCCTCTACGCCTCGCACGACTTGATCGTCGAGAACCTCGATCAGGCCGCTCGGGTCTCGTTGACCGACGTGCTCAGCGTTCCGGGAACCGCGGACGCGCGCGCCGACGTCCAGATGCTCACGAACGGCGCGATTGGCTCGGACGAGGTGCGGCGGGCCCCACCGCCGCGCCCGTATCCGGAGCTCGATCCGTACGACGCCGAGTACCAAGACCTCTTCGTCGGTCGTGACCGTGAGGTCGACCTGTTCCTCGAGACGCTCAACGAGCCGTCCACCCGCTTGATCCTGCTGCACGGTCAGTCCGGGGCGGGAAAGAGCTCGTTCCTTCGGGCCGGGGTGATCCCCGCGCTGGACGGTCCCTACCGACCTCTGCCGAGCGCGGGGGCGCTTGACGAGACCGGCGCGGAGGCGGCGCTCTTCATCCGCTGCACGAACCAGCCGTTGCGACAGCTCGCGGTGAGCCTCGCGCGCTACGGGTGCGCGCCGGGACCCGGCCGCGAGCACCTCGAGAGGGCGCTTCACGATCGGTTCTCGACCGTCGATCCGGTCGCGATCGGAGACGCGCTGATCGCGAAACCTACGTTGCTCGCGGATCTCTTGACCGCGTGGGGCCGCGTCCTCCCATACACATTCGTCCTATTCATCGACCAGTCGGAAGAAGTCTTTACGCTCGCCGCCGCGGAGCACAAGCGCGAAGCGCGCGCGTTCTTCTCCGCGCTGGTCGCCGCCGCCGACGAGGGCTCCCCGGGCTGGCGCATCGTCGTGTCGCTCCGCACCGAGTACTACGGTCGTCTCCTCGGCTCACTGCGTGATCATCAGGCGGGTCCCATCGCGATGCGCGACTTCTGGCTCGACGAGATCTCGGAGGAGCGTACGCTGCTCCGGATCATCGAGAAGCCCACCTCCGACATCCCGATCGACGAGTGGGAGCCGGTGGACGGTGCGCCCCTCTCTCCGCGCAGAGCGTACGGTGAGTTTCGATTCGGACGGGGAGTCGCAGCGACGCTCGCCAAGCGGCTGGCGAGCACGAGCACGCGCGACGGTTTGCTCCCGTTACTCCAGATCGTGTGTGCGCGCCTGCATGCGAAGGCGGTTGCGAAGAGCGAGAAGAGCGGCAAGCCCCCGGTGGTCGAGGAGGACATGCTCCTCGATGAGAAGGGCGGCAAGACGACGTTCCACGACTATCTCTCGGAGTTCTGGAGCGATCGCGTCGATGCCCTCGCGATCGACGGGTACGACGGAACGGAGACCGCCACCTGCGTGGCGGTCCTGCTCGAGCAGTTGGTGGTGCGCAGGGGCGCGGCGTTGAGCACCGAACGGAGGACCGCCGATGAGCTGCTCGGCCCGTATGACGCCCGGTGCGACGAGCTGAACATCGCGGAGCCGGTCCGGCTCCGGGCGCTCCTCGACGCGCTGGTGGCGGCGGGTTTGCTGCGTCCTCACAACGAGATCGTCGGGCGTACACGGATCGACACGTATCGCTTGAGGCACGATACGTTGTCTGGTGTGGTGCTCGAGTGGAGCCAGGCCCAGGCGCGTGCGTCGGCGCGCCGGGAGCGGAGCCGGGTCGTCGGCTACCAGCGCGGCAGCTACGTCGCCGCGCTGGCGATGGTCGGCTTGTCGCTGCTCGTCGGGCGACAGTGGCACACCGCGGAGACCACCCAAGCCACCATCGATCACACCCAGAACGCGCTCGACGCCGCACAGCAACAGGCACGGCTCCAGAGGGTCGCCTGCGACACGCTTCGGAGGCAGCTCGAGCAGCCGAGCCACTACGTGAGCTCGCGTGAAGTGTTCACCGACGAGGATGTCCCCGCCCCTCGTGCGCGCGCCCTGATCGATGACGTCTCACGGTATGCGTCCGACCGATGCGGAACCGAGCCGATCGGCACGCAATCTTCATTGCGATCTGCGATCGCGCGGATGGCGGAGACCCGACGCTACGTGGGAGCGGCGACCGGCGGCTGGTCCCCCTGGGGAAGCGCGCTGTTCCTCGTGAGCCCCGAGCACGATCTCCTCGCGATGCACGGCGGTCTCGCATCGAGCGTCGGGCGGGCAGGGGTGGGGACGATCGAGATTTCGCGGAGCACCTGTCCGGCGAGCGAGCGGTGCGGTGAAGACATGCATCTCTTGTTCATCGGCGACGATTCGCCTCCCACCGCGCGGGCGTGGGACGCCGCCGAGGACCGAGAGCTCACCGTGCCGCCGTTCGATGGCCGATTGATCGCGCTCGGGCCCGACGGGCGGGTCGCACGCGTGCACGATGGTGCCCTGACGATCGCGTCGCTCGGAGGCCCGGAGCCGGATTCGCACGGCGCGCCGCTCATACACCCGCGCGGCCTCTCGTGGGGCGCCTCGGTAGCCGGGACGGAGGTCATCCTCGCCGAGCTCTCCGATCGATGGTCGCTCTTTCGCCGAAGCGCGGCGACCGCGGAGATCCTCCCGGAGGCCGAGTGTCGCTTGGCGGGGGCGCGCTCGGCGTCGCAGATCCTCTACCTCACCGCGTACGATGGTCGCGCGCGCGCCGAACGCGTGCGCGACGGTTGCAATTTACGCTACGCACCGAACTCCGGCGGACAGCTCGGGACGCGCCGCTTCTTTGCGCGGCTGAGCACCGCGCCGCCCGACCCGAGCGTCCTGACCTCGCGTTGGGATCCGGAACCCGCGATCTGGCGTCATCGCATCTGGGCGCTCGGACGCGACGAGACGATCGACGGGATCCCGACGTCGTCGGACGAGCCGATCTGCAGCGCGGCGTTCGTCGGCGGCGGGCTGAGCCTCACCGCGACGCGTGACGGTACCGTCGATCTGTTCAGCCGCGACACGCAGGACCGCTACGACCAGCTCGGCGTGTTCCACCAAGACGTGGCCCCTTATGACCCGACGCGTGCCACTCCGCCGTGTGCCGATCCGGTCATCGAGCATCTCGCGTTGTCGCCCGATGGAGCGTGCGCACTGGTCGTCGGGCACGAGCCGGGTGCGCCGCGGAGCGCGCCGCTGGTCGCCCGCGTGCTGTGTCCGTTCGAGGATGGCGCCTCGGCACGCTTCCCGATCGATCCGGGGCGCGCGCCGCCCGGAGCCGAGCGGATCGACGCGATCGCGATGTCGGAGACGCACGTGTTCGTGCTGCGCGGGTCTCGACTCGCGACGTGGCGCCTCCCCGACGGCGACCACCCGCGCCCCGAGCGCGCGTCAGTGGAGTCGGTCAGTCGTGTCGCATACCGAGAGGGCTGTCAGCTCGTGGCCCGCGGCGCGGACTGGCTCCTGGCGTGCCCGCACGGCTCCACCGGCTCTGCCGGGATGTCCGACACCGTCCGCGGGGCCGCGCTCTCCGCCCTCCGTCCACCCCTCGCCTTGGGACCGAACGGCGCGTTCGCAGCCAGCCACGATGGACGCCTGCACGTTTGGTTTTCCCCCGGGCCCGCGAATTCGGACCGCTCGTGCATGAGCGACCTGTCCGGTGCGGCCAGGGCGCTTGCGTTCGAGCCGCGTGGCGGGAGGCTGATCGCACTCGACGACATCGGAGCGTCGCTCATCGGCCCCGGGGAAAGGGGGCGGTGCGTCACCACGCGGGTCGACCTCGGGAGCACGGCCGACGTCATCGACCTCCAGCTCAGCACCGACTCGCTCTTCGTCTTGCGGGCGAGCGGTATCGAGAGCTGGAGCACGGACGGGGGGTGGCACCGCGTCGACTCGTTGCAGACCGGATCGCGGTTCGAGGGCGAGCGGCCATTGGGATGGCTCTCTCCGTTCGGACGGGTGTTCATGCAGGGGGCCGGGTTCGGGCGTATCGCGATCGCGGCGCCGGGGGCGGCGGCGGAGCTCGGCGAGCATGCAGAGAGCCTCGGCGCGGTGGGCAACCGAGTGCTCCGATACGTGCAGCACGCGTTCGCCCCAGACGCGTCGCGCGTCGCGCTAGTGACCGACACCGGCTGGGTCCGCGTGCACGAGCTCGCGACGAACCGACTCGTGACGCAGCTGTGCGAGGCGACCGATCCCGCGGACCGCTCCGCGGGATGCGGTGCCCGTTGAAGAAGAGGGAGGGGACCCGTGGCACGTGAAGACGACTTGAAGCACCTCGAGGCCGAGCTGAGCGCGGTAGACGCGGACGTGATCGCTCCATCCGTGGCGCAGGATGAGTTCCTCAGTGGGACGGACGCGCAACCCGGAGTCTCCGACGCCGACGCCGAGATCGACGTCGAGATCGACGATGAGTCCGTGTGGTTCGCACCGGCGGCGTCGGCGGGGGCGGTGCTCGTGCCCGACACCGCGTCGCGGGTGCGTCGCCGCATCGCGTTTCGCGACCTCCCCGGCAACCAAGTCCACGCCGTGCTGCGCAAGATCGATGAGCGCCTGTCACCCCACGCGGGGATGCGCAAGGTCTCTGAGAGCGGAGCGCTGGTGAACCTCGATGCGCCGATCGGTGGTCGTACGCTGCTCCTCGTGCACGGGACGTTCAGCAACACCGACTCGATCCTGAAGCGGATCGCGCTGACCGACCCGCAGTTTCTATCGTGGGCGAAGGCGGCCGGGTACGAGGCGGTGGTGACATTCGACTACCCGACGCTCTCGCAGGAGGCGATCGCGAGCGCGGCGACGTTGGCCCGCCTCGCGCGCGCCCACCTGCAAGGACCCGTCGACGTGATCTCGCACAGTCAGGGCGGGCTGGTGACGCGCTGCTGGCTGGAGCTCTACGCGCGATCGCGGCTCGACGAGACGCGATCGGTGTTTATCGCTGCGACCCTCTCCGGGACGAGCCTCGCCGCGCCGCCTGCGTTGAAGCGCGCGCTCGGCTTTCTCGGGAACGTCGCCTGGTGCATGCGCAAAGGAACTGAGCTTGTCTCGTCCGCCGTCCCGTTCTTCAGCGCGATCGCGATGGTCTTCGGCGCGCTCGAGAAGACAGCGAAGCTGTTGTCGAAGACGCCCGCGCTCGACGCGGGCGTGGCCCTGGTCCCTGGCTTCGCGGGGATGAGCCGGGCGGGGACCAACGCGATCATGAGCGAGCTGCACGAAGGCTTGCGCGCCGCGCCGCGAGGGTACTTCGCTGTCACGAGCGACTTCGACCCCGAGCCGCTCGGATGGAAGTTCTGGAAGGGTGGTGGCTTGCGGATCGCGAACCAGACCGTCGATCCGGTGTTCGATGACGCCAACGACTTGGTCGTCGATACGTCGAGTCAGACATGGCTGTCGAACACGGCCGAGATCAAGGGCGCAGGCCAGGTCCTGGCCTTCGAGAAGAAGGATGCGGTTCACCACACGCTGTACTTCGATCGGCCACCCGCCATCGAATTCGTGAAAAAGAGCCTGGTCGCGCCGTGAGCGGTGTCTGCGCTCCGGCCGATCGGGCGCGCGAGGCGCGCGTGGTGCTGAGGGTTCCCGCCGCGCGAGGGCGGAGGATTCGGATCGCGGATACACGAAGCACGACGTCGTACGCGAGGCGACTCGCCGAGAGGACACAAGGATCGTTGCAAGCCGACCGAGGGAGGGTGCGATGGATCAGATGACTCCGCGATGCCGGTTGCTCGCGATCGACATACGGAGCGGCCGGGATGGCTCGATCCGCTCCACGGTGACGGCGACGGAGAACTATCCGCGCGCGCTCGTCGAAAGCGACGACGAGGCGATCACCCTCGAGGAGCCGCGCGTCGACCGTAGCGCGACAGTATTCTGGACATCCGTCCGGACGCTGTGGAACGACGTAGAGCGTCACGACTGGTTCCTCGGCCGCGATGTCTTCACGCGGGTCACGGTGGACGTCGAGCTCGCGGAGACCCAGCGGCTCCTCGAGCCTGACGGACCGGCATGGAACGCGTCGACCCCGTGGCGGATCGCGCGGGCAGAGGGTCGCGCGATCGCTGCGCTCCGGGTGCCCGTGGGGGTAGAAGCCCCGGACGCGATCCGGTTCCCGTTCTCGGTGCGCGTCACCGATGCTTCCGTGCTCGCCGCGCTGCGTGGCGAGGAGTACGTCGAGCACGCGATAAGGAAGCGGGCGCTGCGCTTCGTCGGTGCGCAGTGGAGCGAGCCGCTGGCCGTCGCCCACACCGTCGAGGGCGAGATCGCGACCGTGCCGCCCTGCCGTCTCCTCGTCATCACCTCGCAGGAGCTCGACAGATGGCACGCAGCGCCGTCGCAGCTGTTCACCATGCTCGAGCCACACGTCTGGCAAGCCGCCCTGGTGATTCGAGAGGGTGCCCGTGAGCGCGCATGGCTGGCCGCGATGTACCGCAAGATCTTTCACGACTGGCCGCTGGATCGATCGGTGGCGCACGCCGAGACCGACGATCCGCGCGCCTCGGGGGACGCGATCCTGGTGCTCCGCCCCGGCGGGGAGACGTCGCTCTCGCTCGCGCGGAGCGTCGCCGAAGAGGCGGGGGTGTTGCAGCTCCCGCCGTGGCTCGACGAGCTCGAGCCGCTCGCCGCGCGGCCGGAGTCGGGTCCGAAGTCGATGCCGGCCCCACGCACGCGCGCGCGGGTAATCCGCGACGACGTCACGCGCCACCTCCGCGATGCGCGCGCGAAGATGCGCGCCGAGGCCACGTTTCTCTCGAACTTGGACTTCGCCCACGAGGAACACTCGCTCGACCTCGTGCTCCGAGCGCGGGGCGAGCTGGCCGCCTCGTCGGCGGTCGAAGACCTCGAGGCGGCGGTCGACGACGACCCAGAGCTGACCCATCGCTACACGTCCGTCTGGCTCGAGCGGGACGGTCAGGTGGTCGAGGGGACGATCGCGCGCGGGGAACGGACTGAACTCTGCGTCCAGGTCACGGCCCAGAAGCTCGCCGAGCGATTCGCGTCGGCGTTCCCGGACGCGGTGGTGCGCCATCTGCTCGATGCGCCGGGGCGCGACGCCGAGCTCACCGTGGCGCTGTTCTATCCCGAGGGGAAGGTCGATGGTCCACGTAGGGCGTCGATGACCCTCCCGTGGTTGGCCGACAGCAAGGTATGCAAGATCCTGGCGCGTCCGCTCGAGCTCGGCGACATCCCGGTCCGTGTCGCGATCTATTACCGGAACGTCCTGCTCCAGAGCGTCGCGGTCACGTTACTCGTGACTGAGCACGCCGATCCCAACGGGCCGTCGGCGAGCTTCGAGCTCGACTACGTCGCGACGGAGGACTTCCACCGCCTCGCGGAGCTCGACGGAGACCCGCGTCCCCTGAGCCTCTTCATCAACCGGACGGGGGAGACGCACTGGATGGGGCTACGCGCCGAAGGCGCGCCGAGCCTGGACCTCGCGCTCCGCGAGATCGCCGAGGAGGATCTGCGCAAGTACGCTGCGCTGTCGCAAGTTGCATTGCAAGACGCGCACAGCGTGATGAAAGAGGGAGTACGATCCCACCGCTATCGCGATGCGTTGAGCGACGCGAACCGCGCGGAGCGCGAGACCATCCTCGTCGAGCTCGCGCGCGCGGGGCGAGTGCTTTTCACCGACCTGTTCCTGCTCGCGGCCGACGTAGACGCGCACGCCGACGACCCGGACTACCGCGCCGCCCTCGATGGCGTTCGGGGGGAGGGTGTCGTGCGCATCGACCGGATCGACGCCACGGCGGACTGCGTGCCGTGGGGCCTCGTCTACGATCGCGAGCTCGACGTGCAGGATCCCAACCTCGCGCTGTGCCCGGGCGCCGCGCGTCGTATCGCAGACCGCGGCGTCGGTGGGGCTGTGACGTGCGGGTCCGACGCGAGCTGTGTGCGCGATCGGCGGCATGTGTGTCCGTTCGGGTTCTGGGGCCTACGTAATCGAATAGAGCAACCGCTCGCGGCGACAAAGACCGCCGACGGCGACACTCTTCGTGTCAATGTGAGTAGCGGGCCCCATCTCGTCAGCCCGGAGGACGTCGTCTACGCCTACGACCCTCGGCTGACCGGCGCGAAAGATCACGCCGACGCCGTACGCGACGCGCTCCGAGGCGCGAGGTCGCTGCGATCGCTCAAGGATCGCTCGGAGGTCCTCGACGCGTTCCTCGATCGGGACGCGCCGATCTATTACCTGATGTGCCACGGCGCCAAAGACCCCAAGCTCGGCACGTTCGTGCTTCGAATGCGGGACCGGAACGGGAACGTCTCGAACATCGACGCGACGAGCCTCACCACCGCGACGCCACGAGTCCACCCCTTCCTCGCGGTGCTCAACGCGTGTGAGACGACCGCGACGCGTGCGGACGTGATCCATCGGCTCCTCGCGGCGCTCGCGCGCATCGGTGCGATCGGGATCGTCGGCACCGAGGTCCCCGTCGCGCGCACGTTTGCGATGAGCTACGGGGCGCAGCTCGTCGAACGTCTGGGACGCGGCGAGTCGCTCGCCGCGATCCTTCGCGATCTCCGGTGGGAGTTCCTCGCCTCCTCGTTGGATCCGTCGGGCCTGATCTACACCGCCTACGGCCCCGTCGACCTGACCCTGACCCCCGTGGGCGATCCCCCGAGCTGACGCCGGATACACCCCGAATGTCGCGTCCGCGTCAGGCAGGATTCGTGGGTCGACGAGCCCACGGCTTCGCGTCCATGAACGATGGCCCTCGTGTCGTGCGATGATGCGCGCCGGTGAGCGAGGCGCTCCTCAGCATGCGCGGCGTGACGAAGCGCTTCGGAGCCGTGCAGGCGCTGCGCGGGATCGATCTCGAGGTGCGGGCCGGCGAGGTGCACGCGCTCGTCGGCGAGAACGGAGCCGGCAAGTCGACGCTCATGAAGGTGCTCAGCGGCGCCGTGTCGCCGGACGCCGGGAGCATGGAGCTCGAGGGGCGACCTTACGTCCCGCGAGGACCGCGCGACGCGCTCTCGCGCGGGGTCGCGATGGTCTACCAGGAGCTGAACCTCGCGCCGCACCTCACGGTGGAGCAGAACCTCTTGCTAGGTCGAGAGGCGAGCCGACTCGGATGGCTCACCGCGAAGGACAATCGCGCCCGAGTGAGCGCGGCGCTGACGAAGATCGGTCACCCCGAGCTCGACCCGGACCGGAGGGTGGCGACGCTCTCGGTCGGGGAGAAGCAGCTCGTGGAGATCGCGCGCGCGGTGTTGGAGAACGCGCGCATCGTCGTCTTGGACGAGCCGACGAGCTCGCTCTCCTCGCGCGAGGCGGAGACGCTCTACGCGCTGATCGACCGGCTCGCGCGCGACGGTGTCGCGGTCGTGTTCATCAGCCACTTCCTCGAGGAGGTGAAGCGCGTCGCGCACCGCTACACGGTTCTGCGCGACGGGGCGAGCATCGAGACGGGCGAGCTCGAGGAGGTGTCGATCGAGCGGCTGATCGAGGCGATGGTCGGGCGCGCGCTCGACGAGGTGTACCCGCGCGTGCCGCACGAGCGCGGGGACGTCGTGTTGACGCTCGAGGGGCTGGCCGGCCAGCGCGCGCCGCGCGCCGCGAGCCTGACGCTGCATCGGGGAGAGATCCTCGGGATCGCGGGGCTCGTCGGCGCAGGGCGCACCGAGCTGTTGCGCGCGCTGTTCGGCCTCGATCGGGTTGCGGACGGGCGCGTCACGATCGCGGGCACGACCGATGGCGGGCGCGACGCGCGCGCGCGGATCGGGCAGGGCCTCGGGATGCTCAGTGAGGATCGCAAGGACGAGGGGCTCTCGCTCTCGCGCTCGATCGTCGAGAACCTCACGTTGTCACGCATACCGAGCAAGTGGGGTTGGCTCGACGCGGGAGGCATGGCGAAGGTCGGTGCGCGCTGGATCCGCGAGCTGAACGTCAAGGCGGCGGGCGCGGAGATCCCGGTGGCCAACCTCTCGGGCGGTAACCAACAGAAGGTCGCGCTGGGGCGGCTCCTCCATCAGGACGCCGACGTCCTCTTGCTCGACGAGCCGACCCGCGGGGTCGACGTGGGGAGCAAGGCGGAGATCTATCGCCTCATCGGCGCGCTCGCCGCCAAGGGCAAGGCGATCCTCGTGGTGTCGAGCTACCTCCCCGAGCTGATGGGCATCTGCGATCGCATCGCGGTGATGCACCGCGGTCGGCTCGGCGCGGCGCGGCCGGTCGGCGAGTGGACGGAGGCCCGCATCCTCGACGAGGCGGCGCGCGGCGCGGGTGAGGGAGCGGCGGCGTGAAGCAGCAGCTCGCGCGGGTGCTCGACGTGGCGGGTCCGCTGATCGGGCTCGTCGTCGTCGCGATCCTCTTTGCGATCCTGGTGCCGGATCGTTTCTTGAGCCTCTACAACTTCAAGACCGTCGCGACGCAGACGGTGATCGTGGGGCTCGGCGCGATCGGGATGACGTTCGTCATGATCAGCGGCGGGATCGATCTGAGCGTCGGCTCGATCATCGCGCTGGTCAGCGTGGTGACCGCGGTGCTGCTGCGCGAGGGCGCGCCCGAGCTCGTCGCGCTGCTCGGTGGCCTCGCGGTCGGCGCGGCGGCGGGCGCGCTCAACGGGCTCCTGATCACACGGCTCTCGATCGTCCCCTTCATCGTCACGCTCGGCGCGATGGGGATCGCGCGCGGCGTCGCGAAGTGGCTGGCCGACGAGCAGACGGTGCGCGCGGACGCGGGCTGGCTCGCCGACCTGATGACGAAGACGCCGGATCCCGCGTGGCTGCTCCTCGCGCGCGGCGTGTGGATCACGCTGGTGCTCGCGCTCGTCATGACGCTCGTGCTCCGGCGCACCGTGTTCGGCGTGCACACGTTCGCGGTCGGAAGCAACGAAGCGACCGCGCGGCTCTGCGGGGTGCCCGTGTCCCGCGTGAAGCTCGGCGTCTATACGCTCGCCGGCTTCTTCGCGGGCGTCGCCGGCGTGATGCAGTACGGCCGCCTCACGGTCGGCGATCCGACGACGGCGATCGGGCTCGAGCTCGACGTGATCGCCGCGGTCGTGATCGGGGGCGGGAGCCTGTCCGGCGGACGCGGGAGCATCGCGGGCTCGCTCCTCGGCGCGTTCTTCATGAGCGTGCTCGCGAACGGATGCACGCTGAGCGGCGTGCCGACCTACGTGCAACAGATCTTGGTCGGCGCGATCATCGTGCTCGCCGTGGCGCTGGACCGCGTGCGGCAGCGGCTGACGACGAGCGGCTGACTGTCCCTCACGGCGCGAGCGCGTCGAGCAGGAACTGCGACGAGCTCTCGCTGCCGCCGAGCGAGAGCGCGGGGGCCTCGACGACCGCGTCGAGCCCGACCTCGCTCGCGCGGGTGGCGAGCGCCTGGGCGTGCAACGGGTGGTGCAACAGATCGAAGCCCGCCATCCCGGGCGCCGCGTTCGGCGCCTCGTTGCGCGCGAAGAACGGCGGGTCGTCGGCGCTCATCAGCGCGAGCATGTCGCAGTCCTGGCGATAGGCGACGTACTCCGGCGTGCTCAGCGCATCCTGGAGCGCCTGTGGATCGTTCGAGAGCTCGAACGGCACGCCGTAGAACGTGGTGACCTGGATCGCGTTGAGGGTGTCCATCAGCAACCCGTCGATGGTCAGCGGGTAGGTCGGGCTGAACACGTCGGGGGGCCAGCGGAAGAGCTCGTACGTCGCTTGGGTCGCCGCGACGACGGCGGTGCGCACCCGCGTGCTCTGTTGCGCGAGGACGTCGCCGCTCGGATCGGCGAGGTCGTCGTGGAACAGGAGCCAGAGGCTCGTGCCCGCGCCGGCGGAGGCGCCGACGAGGGCGACGCGGTCCGGATCGATGTTGAGCGGCTCGGCGTAGTACCGGATGAACTGCAATGCACGTTGCGCATCGCCGAGGCACTTCTTCACGCCCTCCGTCTCGGTCGTGAGCGTGAGCAGGCGGTAGTCGATCGAGAAGTACGCGACGCCCTGCTCGAGCAGATACGTGAGCCCGGCCGCGGTGCCGCCGTTGTAGGGCTCGGTCCGGTTGCCGCCGATGAACCCGCCCCCGTGGATGTAGATGACGACGGGGCTCGGCGTCGCGGCGTCGGGGTGGATGAACGCGTCCATCACCTGCTGCGCGTGCGGGCCGTACGGGATCGTCGTGAAGACGACGTCGGCCGGGGTCGCGACGGGTGCGGTCCCGGGGGGCAGCTCGAGCTCGTCGGGGGGGACGAGCATGAACGGCGGTCCCGCGTCGGGGGTGGTCCCGGCGTCGGAGGCACCGGCGTCGACCGTGCCCGCGTCGACGGACCCGGCGTCGGTGTGGCCAGGTCCATCGCAGGCGGCGACGAGGAGGGCGAAGAGAACGCTCGAGAGCGCGGTGAGGCGGCTAAGCATGCCGCAATGTAGCCGTGGTTTGGTGCGCGGGGAACCCGACCGGGGCCGCTCGCCGGGCTCACATGGCGCTGTCGAGCCACGCGATTGTGCGACGCAACGCCTCTTCCTTGTCGACGATCGGCGCGTAGCCGAGCTCACGCTTGGCGCGCGAGTGATCGAAGAAGAAGTCCTCGCCGATCACGTGAGCGTGGAAGCGATGGAACGTCGGCTCGCGGCGGGTCAAGCGACCGAACAGCTCCATCGCGCTCGCGAGGAGGTGAGTGCGGCGGCGACCGAGCCGGCGCGTCGGCATGCGGATGCCTTTTTGCTCCGCGTAGGGGCGCAGCCAGTCGAAGTAGTTGGGGGCGTGGTCCTCGCCCGCGAAGTACGCGCGGCCGCCCACCGCGTCGACGGAGTCGGGGTCCGAGAGCTTGTGCGCGGCGAGGAAGTGCGCGTGCGCGACGTTGTCCACGTAGACGACGTCGAAGCGCGCGCTGCCGTCGCCGAGGAGGAACGGCACGCTCCCATCGCGGAACGCGCGCAGGCTCGTCACGATCGCGTGCGGGTCGCCGGGTCCGTAGATGTGCACGGGACGGATCGATACGGTGCGCAGGCCGCCGCGCCGGTCGGCGCCGAGGGCGATCTTCTCTCCCTCGATCTTCGTGGCGACGTACGCGTGGATCGCGCGCGCGGGGTAGGGCGCCGACTCGTCGGCGCCGCGGACCGGGGTGTCGCACAGCAAGACGTCTTCGCTCGACGTGTAGACGAGCCGGGGCACCCCGAGCTCCACGCACGCTTCCACCACGTTGCGCGCGCCGCGCACGTTGACCTCCTCGATGCGCGGGTGCGGCGAGAGGCTCACATCGACGACCGACGCGGCGTGGAAGACCGTGTCTGCACCGGCGAGCGCCTCGCGCAGATCGCTCGGCTCGCGTATGTCGCCGATCTGCGAGGTGACCGCGACGCGCGTCGACTCCACCGGTCGCAGCGGCTGCGTGTCGAGGATGTGGATCGACGCGTAGCGCGGCCAGCGCGGATCGAGCGGCTCGCCCGCGAGGAGCTCGACCATCCGGCGTCCGAGGAAGCCGGCACCGCCGATCACCACCGCCTTCATCGGGCGCGATGCTGCCACGGCTCAGCGCGCGAAGCAGCGCAACAGGCGACCGTAGATGCCGTAGAAGCCGGACTCCTCCCAACCGCCGTACACGATCGCGAAGCCCTCGGGGTGCGGCGCGATGTGCGGGCTGTGTCGATAGGAGCCCGTCTCGACGGTGAGCGGCGTCGGATCCATCACGACGGCGCCACCCTCGTCGGTCACGACGATCGTGTCGCCGTCGATGCCCTCGATGAGGACCGCGACGTTGCCTCGTGAGAGCGCGACGTGCGTTCCCAGCGCGAGCGTCGGATCCACCGGAATCTCGAACAACCCCGGAAGGCCCATCGCGGGGACGCGGAAGACCGCGAGCGGGCCATCGAGGGCGGGTCGGCCGACGAGGAACACCTCGGACTCGCGCGTGAACGGCGCCGGTGGCTCGCCGGTGGAGTACATCGCAATGTCCGTTTCCCTCACCGGGCCGAGCGCGTCGTCGAGGAATCGCACGCGGAGCAAGCCCGGCTCGGCGAGGCTCGTGATCAGGATCACGCCGCCCGGATATTCGATCGCGCGGGGCGCAGACTCCGACTCGTACGCGGTCGCGAGGACCGCGTCGGACCGATCCACGACCGCGAGGAACGACGAGCCCGCGGCGGTTCGGTATCCGACGAGTGCGCGGTCCTCCGCGATCGCAGGACGAAGCGCGGTCCATCCGACGAAGCAGTCGACGCAGATCTGCGGGCCCCGATGGATCACCCACGTCCCGCCGGCCGGCGTCATCTCGAGCGCGTCGAGGGCGTTGTCGTCTTCCGCGATCGCCCAGAGGTGATCGCCGCTCGGAGCCACACCGACGCGCTCCCAGGTCCCGGGGAGCATGACGTCGCGCGTGCGGCGCGTGAGATCGAGGCTCAGCGTCATGATCGCGGCGCGATCGTCGGGCGGCCAACCGTTCGAGTAGCCGACCACGTACTCGGCCTCGCCCTCCGGCGAGACATGCTCGGCCAGCGAGTACGCGAACGACGGCGCGTCGCTGACGTAGGGTCCGAGCAGCGGCCCGAGCGAGCAACCGCTCGGCGGCGGCGGGCCGGCGTCGACGCGTCCGCCGTCGGGCCGGCGCCCGGCGTCCGACCGCTCGGGCGGGGTGACGTCGAGCTCGGTGCGCGCGCCACAGCCCGCACACCACATGGAGACGAGGCCAACCGCGAGCGCAGCGAGGATCATGCGAGGCACACGCGCATGCTGGCACAAGTCGATGACGAGGATCGTCGATGACGAGGCTCGACCCTTCGTGTAGGTGGCGGGCGTCAGTACGTGAGCCGCATCAAGTACTGGTCGATCGAGCTCATCACCGCGTTGAAGCCGATGCCGTCGACCACCACGCTCGATGGGCCGAACCACCCGCTCACGAACGCCTCACCGCTCGGCAAGAGGCCGACCCCGAGCGCTTGGATCCCGGTGAACGCCTCGAGGCGGGTGACCGTGCCGGTCGCTCCGTCGATGGAGAGGACGTGCGCGTCGACGCCGGTGATCGGCGTGCTCCCGAACATCGCGCTGCCCCCGACGGAGCCGATCGAGGTGACCATGCGGATCGCGTCGCTCCCCCCGACGGCGAAGGGCGCGTGCGTCCCCACGGTCGCCACGCCTCCGGTGAAGCCTCGCGTCCAGCTCGCGGTCCCGGTGGCCGCGTCGATCCGCGAGATGTGGAGGCCCGGAGATCCACCGCTCAGCACGGTCGAGCCGATCGTGGTCGACGTGTCGTAGGTACCCGCCACGTAGATTGCGCCGCTCGGCCCGGCCGAGAGATCGGTGATGCGCTCGTCGTTCGCGGTGCTGATCGCTCGCGCGTACGCGCCGACGCCGGCCGTGTCGAAGCGCGCGACGAAGCCGTCGACGGCGCCGCCGAACGCGACGCCGATCCCGCCGAGATCGATCGGGCCGGAGAACGCGGCGCCGCCCACCACCACGTCGCCGCCCGACAGCGCGACGACCGCGAGCGCGCGCTCGTCTCCCGCGTCGCCGAAGCGGAAGCTCGTGAGGATGGAGCCATCGATCGCGGACAGGCGAGCGACGAACCCGTCGTTGCTCCCCGCCGACGCGTAGCTCGGCGTGACGAGCGAGCCGGAGAAGTAGCCCGCCACCGCGATCTCACCGCTCGGCGCTCGCGACAGTCCCTCGACGGCGCTCGCGTGGCTGGCAGTGGTGGGGAACGTGGTCGTCCACACCGGCGCGCCACTCGCTGCGTCGAGCGCGAGGGCGAACCCGATCACGTCGGTAGAGAGGGGCGCCACGTTCGTTCCGTTCACCGCGAGCTGCGTGCCGTGCGCGCTCCCCGCCACGACGACGGTGCCGGTGGTGGGCTCGTGGAGCACGCGGACGGCGATCACCTCACCGATCAGCGCGGAGTCGGTGATGCGGGTGACCCAGCGCGCGGCGCCGAGCGGGGTGCGCGCGATGACGAGCGCGCCGCTCGGACCGACCGCGTGGTCGGTGCCGTCGACCTCGAGCCGGGTCGGCGTCGTCGTGAGGAGGTACGCGTTGCCGCTCGGGTCGGTCGCGACCGCTTGGCCTTCTGGGAGGTCGTCGTTCTCGTCGCCGAACGTGACGCGGCCAATGATGCGGACGCAGAACGTCCCCATCGTCTCGCAGCCATCCCCGCCGCTCCCGAGGTTCATGTTGCAGTCGAGGAACCCGGCGTCGCACGCGAGCGCGCCGCAGCTGCCGCTCGTGCAGGGGCGGCTCGCGTGCGGCTCGCTGCTGCAGGCGTTGCTGCACGCTCCGCACGTGGCGGAGCTCGAAAGGTCCGCCTCGCACCCGTTCATCGCCGCGCCGTCGCAGTCCGCGAAGCCCGATGCGCAGACCGTCGCGCACGCGCTGCTCACGCAGATGGGGATCTGATGCGGTCCTGCGGCGCAGCTCGTCATGCAGGTCCCGCAGAAGCTCGGATCGTTGCGGAGATCGACGCAGGTGCCGCCGCAGTCCGTGAGCGGCATCGCGCACGACGCCGAGCACATGCCACCTACGCAAACGCGTCCCGCCGCGCACGCCATGCCGCACCCGCCGCAGTGCGCACGGTTCGTGTCGGTGTCGACGCAGGCGGAGCCGCAGAGCGTGGGCGTCGCGCCACCGCAGGAGAGGCCGCAGGTTCCGCTCGAGCAGACCTCGCCGGCCGCGCACGCGGTCGCGCAGTCGCCGCAGTGGGTGCGATCGGTATCGGTGTCGACGCAGGCGGAGCCGCAGAGCGTGGGCGTCGCGCCGCCGCAGGAGAGGCCACAGGTTCCGCTCGAGCAGACCTCACCGGATCCACACGCGGTCGCGCAGTCGCCGCAGTGGGTGCGATCGGTATCCGTGTCGACGCAGGCGGAGCCGCAGAGCGTGGGCGTCGCGCCGCCGCAGGAGAGGCCGCACGTTCCGCTCGAGCAGACCTCGCCGGCCGCGCACGCGGTCGCGCAGTCGCCGCAGTGGGTGCGATCGGTATCCGTGTCGACGCAGGCGGAGCCGCAGAGCGTGGGCGTCGCGCCGCCGCAGGAGAGGCCGCACGTTCCGCTCGAGCAGACCTCG
>JBFWYI010000137.1:0-20598 GCA_050186575.1 Sandaracinaceae bacterium
CCGCACGAGTGGCGAAGCGCGGCGATCCGCCGGCGGCCGCCGGGCGGTCGCCAGCGCTCACTGGGCGGACTTTCGACTACCTCGGACCGATCACACCAGCGCTCACGGGGCGGACTTTCGACTACCTCGGACCGATCACACACGACTCACTGGGCGGACTTTCGACTACCTCGGACCGATCACACGATTGGACCGGACTTTCGACTACCTCGGACCGATCACACGATTGGACCGATCACACCGATCACTGGGCGGGGACCGATCACACCGAGCGTGTCTGCTGTCCTCGCAGGCGCCGCGCAGGACGCGGATGGCCGACGAACACCGTTGGCGCTTCGTCGCATCGAACCGTTCGACTCTCCGAACGCGCTCAGTACGGCAACCGCTCGGCGTCGCGCGCCATCCCGTGCTCATCCAACAGCTCTTCCTCGGTCGGGACACGCCCGCGAGGACAGAGCAAGAGGAGGACCTCGTCGGAGAGTCCGCGCAGATCGTCGACGCGCCGCAGCGGGCGGCCGTTCGTCGATCGCATGCCGGAGCCATCGGGCGCGGCCTCCGCGAGGCTGTGGTGAAGGATGGAATCGGGATGCAGTAAGCGGTCCCGCCACACGGCGTGCTCACGATAGTAGGGGTACGGGTCGGCGTAGTCGCGGATGTCGACCGAGAGCTCCCGCTCCGCGTCCGCGAACCCTCGGAACGGGCTGGTGAAGGAGCCGCTCGGCACGAAACGGCTCGATACGTCGCATCCGTCGTAGACGAAGGCGGGGAGGTCTCCTTCGGCGTAGACCCACAGGCCGACGTACTCCGGGCGTGCAGGATGTGCGCACGCGCGGACCGGAAAGCGGTCCTCCCAGCACGGCGCCGCTTCGCTCAGCTCCTGCGGCGCACCGCAGCCGAGCATCGCGAGGCACAACCATGTTTGCAGTCGTAGAGAGCGCATGCGAGTGATCAGTGCCCGAGGAAGGTGCGCCAGAGCACGGTCGTCAACGCCGCCGGCACGGCCGCGTTCGGCACGACGAAGTGAACGTAGTAGGCGGGCGAGACGCGACGCGCAGGGCCGCCGAGGGAGTCACGCGTGTACACCTCATCACGGCTCCACGCGACAACCGCCACGACGGGATGACGAGGGATGCGAACCGTCGGATCCATCCCCGGCAGCTCGAAGGCGTAGCTCTGAAACTGCATCGTTCGCTCGAGCCGCATGACGTCCGGGCGATCGCGCAGCCAGGGTCCGAGGACCAGCTCGGAGTTCGGCGAGTCGTAGATGACCTCGCCGTTCGGCGCGACGGACAGGTCGTAGCCGCGGTCAGCGTATCGAGCGCTGGCGTCGGACCCGGCATCCACGTACCACTCGCGCCCCGCATAGTGGAACCCACTTTGACCGACAAGCGGGCGTTCCCCATCGAACGCAGCATCCTCGATCGTGCGAGTACCGTCGGCGCGGATCACAGTCTCGGGTTGATCGGAATAGGCCTGCACCCACGTATAGCGGCGGTCCTCTCGCCCGCCCCAGACGCTCAGCGCGATACAATCATCGAGGGTGCGTTCCGTCCATTCGCCCCTGGGCGTCCTCCCGCGGTTGCGCAGCGAGACGTCGACCCGGACCTGGACGTTGAGCCGCGGTGCACCTCGCTGCCACGCGGGCGCAGTTCCGGGGACGGGTTCGAGGTCGAACATCGCGGACTCGACGATCCGTCCGCGCGCCGTTTCGCGGAGAAAGCCGCCGCCGAGAGTGCGACGCTCGTCGCCCTCGCGCAACGCAAGTGGTCCCACCTGCCGCCGCCAGTAGTACGTCACGAACTGATGATAGGGTAGGAAACCGCAAGCGCTCAACGCAAGATGCGCGGCGATCGCCAACGTCTCCGAGGCCATCGGGGACTACGGAAGGTTCATGGCGGCCTCACAGACCGCGACGACGACGCCGGCGCCCGCGCGTCAGCGAGCCCATAGCTCGGCGAGCCCGAGCTCGATGGCGTCGAACGGCTCGGCCCGGCAGCGTGCGTCGTCGCGCCACGTCATCACGAGGCGGTAGCTCTCGCCGTCGAGCCGGAAGACTTCGAGCGTCTTGCGGTCCGGGTCGACGAGCCACACGTGGGCGACCCGCTCTCGCAGATAGACCGGCATCTTGTCAGCACGATCGATGTGCGCGGTCGACGGCGAGAGCACCTCACACACCCAGTCCGGCGCGACCGTGAGGTAGGCCTCGTCGGGGAGCTCGGTCAGCGTGGTGCGGCGCCATGCTGCGAGGTCGGGCACGAGGATGTCGGGCTCCGGTCCGAGGTGGAGCTCGCACTCGTCGAGGATCAGCCAGCCGCCGGGTCCGTCGACGCCGCGGTCGAACGGGCCGCCGAGGATCACGCCCATCTGCGAGCTCGCCCGCGCATGACGCGCCCGCGGACGCGCGTGCGTGTAGAGCACGCCTCGGATCACCTCGGCCACGCGCTCGGGGGGCGTGTCGAGGACATCCTGATACATCGCGCGGCGGTGGGCGGCGTCTCCCACGGGTCGAGCATAGCAGCGTCGAGCGTCGGCCGGCGTGGGACGCCCACCACGCTGACTCACCTCGTGAAGAGCCTCGCGAGCCGTCGCAACGGGTGTTCGACCGCTGAGTCGGTGCATCGACGGGCGCAGCGCGCCTTCTTGCGATGAAGGACCTCTCGCGCGTGTTCCAGCGCGTCCCCGTCGAACCCGGAGGGGGTCGGCGCGTCGTCGTCGGTCAGCGCGCGAGCGAGCTCGAGCTGCGCGGCGATCAAGCGCTCACGGGTGGACGACATGGGACGCCCCCTCTCGTGAACGACGCGCGAGCGCCTGCTCGAGGGCGTCCAGCTCCGGCTCGAGCGGCTCACTCGCGAGGAAGCGGTCGTCGCGCTCCAACAACACCGGCGGGCGATGACCCCGACGCACGAGCTCCTCGATGAGGGCGTAGCTCCCGCGCGCGATCGGGTGCGCGTGCGTATCGACGAACGCTCCGCCGCGCTCCGTCCCACCGGCGACGTGCACGTACGCGATGCGATGGAGTGGGATCGCGTCGAGATAGGCGCCGGTGTCCCAGCCGAAGTTGATGGCGTTGGCGTAGAGGTTCGAGACGTCGAGGAGGAGCCAAGCTCCCGTCTCGTCGAGGAGGGTCCGAACGAAGCTTGCTTCATCGATCTCGTCGTCCGGCCACTCGAAGAGGGTCGCGATGTTCTCGAGCGCCAGCGGGACTGGCAAGACGCGCATCGCGGCACGGACGTTCTCGATCAGGATCTCGAGCATCGCGATCGTCCGTGGCACCGCGGTGAGGTGACCGATCTCGTGTCCTCCCGCGCGGACGAACGCGATGTGCTCGCTGATGAGCGGCGCGCGCAACCGCTCCGCGACCCGCGCGAGCGCGTCGATGCGCTTGGGGTCGATGCCCTCGGCGCTCCCGAGCGAGAGCGACACGCCGTGCACCACCACCGAGAGACCGCCGGCGACGCGGCGCATCAGGGCGGCGGGGGGAGCGGCGAGGCATACCGACTCGGCGATCACCTCCGTGAAGCCGACGCTCGGTCGGCGATCGATGGACCACGCCGTCTCGGGACGCCACGCGAGCCCGACGCCGCGCATCACGAGCACCCTCCGCAGCCGCCGCCACCCCCACAGCCGCTGCAGCTACTGCAACTGCTGCAACTGCTGCCGCTGTCGCCGGAGCTGGCCGCCGCCGCCGCGGCCTTGCGCTCGCGTTCGATTCGCTGCTCGGTGAGGAGCGCATGGGCGAGCGCGCTCCCGAGGAGGACGGTCCCGCCGAATGTCGCGACGGCCAGCGCCGCGTCCTGCGCGGTGAGCAGACCCGGGTTCGCCTCGGCGGTCGTGCGGAGGCCCGCGAGCTCTCGCTGGCGCTCCCTACCGAGCGCCGTCCCGCGGCGGGTCGGCCGATCCAAGCTCCAAAGCCAGAACATGCCGAACGCCGTGGCGAGCCCGACCGCACCCATCGCCATCACGAGGAACGAGACGGGGCGACCCCGGCTCATCCCGATCGAGACCTTCACCGCTCCGAGCCCGAGGATGCACAGCCCGCTGATCGCCACCAGCGCGATCGCGCTCTGCGTGCGCGAGTCGCGCACCCAGAGGCCCACGTCTCGTAAGGCCGGCTTCATTCGATCGACCACGTTGGACAAGCGCGTCGTGATGGCCGGCATGCCGGATGGTCCTTGCCGACGCAGGTCATCGAGCATTGCGCGCTCGAGCGGGTTGAGCCCGTCGCTCGGAGCGCGCGCGTCGACTCGGTATGCCGTCCCGCCCACCGCCGCCTTGCGCGGGGACGCGGGCGGTTCGAGCACATGCACGTTCAAGCCTCGCACCTCGAGGTACTGGTTGGCGACCAGCGCCGCGAGCACCGCTTCGATCACGCGAGAGCGCCCGCCCGCGAGGAGCGCGAGCGCGTACGGATGGAGCGTGCGCTCCGCCTCTTCGTCCTCGGGCACCCAGGGGCTGTTCACCCAGACGGTCACCACACCGAAGACGACGAGGCCACACAGGCTTACGACCGCATAGAGCAAGAGAAATTCCGGGCCGCGGAGATCGAAGATGCCCATCACGCGACCTCCAGCTCGTCGGCGGCGCGGATCGCCCGCGCCAGCAGATCGAGCAACGCGCGCGTGCGCGCGGGTGGATCCTCAGCGCCGGCGTCGAGCAGCGCGTCGAGTGACCGTGCGTCGACGTCGAGGAGGCGCGCCGCGTGGGTGAGCACGGGCACCGGCTCGAGCTCGGCGGGCTCATCGTCGAGCAGCACCGTCAGCGCCCATAGCTCGAGCCGCAGCCGACGGACCGCGACGCGCGACACGTGCATCAGCGTCGCCGCGTCCTCGTCCGCCTCGAGGACGGCGCGACGCGTCCGGAGCAGGTGATTGCGGAGCTCCTGCTCCACGCGCAGCCGGAGGTGACGGCGCTCCACGTCGATGGGGGCGAGCAGATCGTCGCCGCGCAACAGCACGTGTCGGCGCTTCATGTCGAGCACGCGGATCGGGAACACGTCGGCGAGCCGCGGCAGCTCCTTCGCCTCGACGACGAACGGCTGCACACGATCGCGACGGCGCGCGTCTCGGAGCGCGGGTGCGATCGCGGTCAGCGCTTCGAGCGACGCCGTCGAGAGCGCGATCATCACGTTGACGTCGCTGCGACGAGGATCGAAGTCGCCTCGCACCGCGCTCCCAAAGGCGGCGACCGCGCGGATCGAATCGTCGGTCGCGAGAGTCTCGAGCAGTCGATCGACCGCCCCGCGTGCTTCGTCGTTCAGCTCCACCCGCTACCTACCTTCCTGGCTACGCCCGACGGCAGGGTAACCCACTCATGGAGCGATTGTCTGGGTCGGCGAGCCTCGAGCCGCGTGTGGCTGGCTTCGTGTGCTGGGGTAGAGAACGGACGTGGACGACGAGCACCCACTCGCGCGCTGCATGACGGAGCTCCGAGCACGCGGTGCGTCTGACGAGGACAGCTCGCGCTCGTGGAGTGGTTGCTGGACGCGGGTGCCGAGCTCGATCGTCGCGAAGCGTTCGAGTCGACCGCGCTGATCCTCGGGGCCAACGCAGGCGAGGTGGAAGTGCGTCGACATGCAGCACGCCGCGTGGACCTCGATGCCCAGCTCGTTCGCCGTGACGGCGAGCACCCAGAGGAAGAGCGCGTTGAACCGGTCATCCGGCCGCGACAGCAGCCTCCGCCGCTCGGTGCGGCGAGTGATCGCATACGTACGACCAGGCAGGATGCGGCGCGGCAGGGTCACCGTACGCCAGCAACCAAGCTCCGTGCGACCGCAGGCGCCGAGACTTCGTGCGCGCTCGCGTGACCAGATCGGCGGATCCGCCGGCGAGCCACCGGCCGCCGCCGGACGAACGGACGAGGACAGCTACGCCGTGGACCCAACGCAATACTCGCTGTCGTCGGCTCCACGGACGGGTCCACCCGGTACGCAGCAAGACGCGATCCGGCCCGGCCACGGGTCATTATCACGCGCACGAGTGGCGAAGCGCGGCGATCCGCGGCGGCCGCCCGGGCGGTCGCCGGCGCTCACCGGGCGGACTTTCGAACTGCCTCCGACCGATCAGACGCGCTCGAGAGGAGCGGGTCGCCGAACAGACGCGAGAGCTCCTCGATGTCGCGGTTGGACGTGATGAAATCGAGCCTTGCTCGTAGCGGTGAGGGATCCGTCACGGCGGCGGTATGCAGCAAGACGTATTCCGCGGCGAGTGCGACGCGTGTGTTCACGAGCGCGGTGGCGGAAGCGGCGACCCGCCGGCCGAATGGCCGGCGATCGCCGGACGACGTCGGACTTTCGAAGACCTCGGACCACTCTCCGCTAGGCGCACCTTGACGCCAGTCGGACGCTGGACCAGTCCCACGGGGAGATGGAGTTCGAGGCCCTCCGATACGCGCTTGACGCGCTCGACGAACCTGCGCTGTGCCAGGGGTTTGTTCGTCTCGATCGACCGCTCGCTCTGCAACTGCCAGGTGGAGAGCCGATTTCTGCGTACGGGCCCGCGCTCGTCGAGTGGCTCGTCCCACGCTCCGAACCAGCACCGTTTGGGCAAGGCCATGAGACCAAACTCGACCCCTCGGTACGTTGCGCACTGCGGCTCACTACGCGCGGCAATGGCCGCGTCATCGGGCTCGATCTCTCTACGATCATCGCCGAGATCGAGGAGCGGCTCTCGCCGCGAACTCACCTCGCCGCGACGCTCACGGACGTCATCACCTACCCCGTTGGAGGCCATTTCGCACTCCATAAGGACACGCCGCGATCGCCGGCATTGATCGGTACGCTCATCGTCGGCCTCCCCGTCGCACACGAGGGTGGCGCGTTCCGCATCGAGAACGAGGTCGGCCCGAACGTGATCGATTGGAGTGGCCCGGTGGATCCCCTTCTACTCCGCTGGGCTGCACTGTTTACGGATGTTGATCATGCGGTTGATTCCGTCACGGAGGGTGCGCGGGTGACATTGGTCTACTCGCTCACTCAGACGGAGCACGTGCGCGACGACCAAACACAGGAGCAGCGGCTCGGTGCCCTTCTCGAGGTAGCTCGCTACCTCGAAGCTCCAGATAACGGGCCTCTCATGATCGCGTGCACACGCCAGGTGATCGTTCAGGACGGCGCGCCGCAACCACAGGGTGTGGCGACGCTGCGTGGTACGGATCGCGACGTGGCGGACGTGCTAACGAGCTGCGGATTCTCGGTGGCTGTCCGGACTTGCGTCGCGGCGCGCTATCGCGACGGAGACGTTGAGCCCACTCCGATTCACATACCTTGCTTACGCGGCGAAGGAGGCGCGTTTTTCGCCCGACTGCGGCGGCCGCTCAGTGACCGAGAGGTGAAGGAGCTGCTGGAAGCAGTGGTCTTCGGGCCGCACGCGGGTGGTGACGGAGGTGGATTCATGGACGACGAAGCATCGAGCCTTGCGCCCTTCATCGTCGATGAGGTACCCCTCGAGAACTGGGTGTTCCGTACGCGCGCCTTGGCCACATTCCTCCGCGAAGTGCATTTCTCCGACTACAACTTCGTAGGCAATGATGCGTGCGAGGCATTTCTCTACCAGCTTGCAGCACTGGAAGTGTTTGCCGGCAAGCGGTAGGCCCGCGACCGTTCGCCGAGTGAACTGGTCAACCTACGGTGCGTTCTCAATCAGCACCACAGACGCTCATCAAGTGAGCACGCCGTGCAGCAGGCGTAGGAAGACCGGGAGCCAGTCGTTCGGAGCGGTGACCGGTCCTATGCTTGCGCGTCCCCCTCACATCGTCGCGGCCTGCGGGGCGCTCGACGTACCCGTCCACCCGCATCTCGCGTAGGCATTCGAGCACCTCGATACACGTCGCAAGCCGTTTGGCCTCGAGCTAGAGCACCTCACGCTGGCCGCCGCGCGCGGAGATGATCAGCTCATCGGACGTCGATCGTCAGCTCGAGCCGAGCAGTCCGGTAGTCCGTTGCTTCGCCCTTGATGAGCACGACGTATTGACCGGGAGCCGGAGGCGTGCCCTCGAGGAGACCACTGGGGTGGAGCGTGAGCCAGTCGGGGATGGCGGGCTCGAGCTCGATGACGACGCGAGGATGATAGATCCACGGTCGCCACGTCACGGCCGGCGGATCGGGCAACCAGGGCTGAAGAGGCCCGACGCTCAACATATGGCGGTAGGGGACACCGACCATGCCGTCGGGCGGGGGCGGGCTGGTAACCAAGAATCGGTTCGGAGCCGGTGGAGGGAGCGACACGACCGCGCGTGGGCTGCCATGCACGAGGACGGTGCCGTACATGTCTCCTGCGAAGATCGGCCCCGACAGCGCTCCGGTGGCCGACTCGCCGGGCTCGAGGTGGGTCAATGATCCAACCATTTCCACCAGGTTGCTCAGCACTCCGCCCGTCGCCGCGCAGTCGTAGAGGTAACCGAGCTCGACGGGAGCGTCGATCGCTTGGTCTCCATAGTTCGTCAGCTCGTAAAGGAGCGTGTAGTCCTCGTCGCTGTACCCGAGGGTCGCCGGCTCCTGTAGGCACGTGAGCGCTACGCGAGGACCGATTGGCTCCGTCGTCGGAGCGACGCGCATCCAACTCCCCCGCAGCATGGTGCCCCCACGATCCGCATCGGTGCACGGTTCACATGGGAGCTCGACATCCCCTGACTGCGTGTACGTCCCGACGAGGCCATCGAGCGTCGCCCTCTCGTTGGGGAAACCGATGGTGACCTCGAACGGCCATGTCACGCGGACTTGCACGTATGTCCGGCGGTCGAAGGATTGGAACGTCACCTCGAACCCGCCGCCCATCCGTCTCCAGTACGTCGCGAGGGTGACCTCGTCGGTCCACACGCCTGCGATGATCGCGCGAGCCCCCGAAGCGATCGCTGCGCCGTAGTCCCCAACCACCGTCGGGAGCGCGCCATCGATCGTGAGAACCCCGTTGCCGACGTGCACCATCGTGCCAGCTGGGATCATCACGCCGTCGATCATCAGGGGGTTCGGCGTCGGGAACGACACCGCGGGGGTGCCAGTGCCCTCGGCCAGGGTGACATGGCGGAACCGATCGAAGCAGCCGTAGGTGCCATCGCGAGTAATGCGCAGGCCTCGACCGTCGACGCGGTCGTACCCCGGGGTCCCGGGGCCAACGCACGAGACGACCCCCGCGTCCCCGCCGCCTCCGTCCACGCCGCCCGCATCGGCCGCTCCCGCGTCCAGCGGCCCCGCATCGCGCGCGCGGCTGGCATCCGGTTCTGCGGACGAGCTCCCGTCGCGCCGCTCCGTCTCCGCATCGACCCCGGACATCGTCCCCGCGTCCGTCATGCGCGACCCACACATCTGGAGCGCGAGGACCGTGATGGAGGTCGCTAGTCTCATGACGGAGGGAGCCGTGAGGCTCCCGGATCGGCTCAACGACGAGCCAGGCGCATGGCTCCCCAAGTCGAGGGAGGTCGCCCTGGCTTCCGCTCGGACCCCGGATGCACCCGAGCAACGGAACCCAGAGCCGGACGCAACCACACTTGCGAGCGGACGGGTCTACCCCGACGGGTCTACCCCCCCGTCCTCGCGGTGCCACCGTGCCCAAATGGGCGCGCTCTGCACGCTCCTCTCTCTGGCGACGCTGCTCGGCTGCGGGGGAGCGCAGGGGCAGACCACCGAGCCTTCGGCCATTCGGAACCCGGCGCCCGTGATCGTGGCCGAGCCCCTGCCGACGACGGACACACTGACGACGGACGCACTGCGCTTGCCACATGCGCGGCACCTGTCGGACCAGCTCCCCGCCGCCGTCGCCGTGACGCTCACCATCGACCACATCGCGATCGATGGCCACGAGATCGGCGACATGCCTGCAGCGGGCTCGCCGCTGCACGAGGTCGAGACGCTCTCGACCGCGCTCAGCGAGCGGCCGCCCGTCAGCGGTCCGTCGCGCACCCGCGTGACGCTGCGCGCCGACGAGCGAGTGGACCTACAGGCACTCGCGTCCGTCATGCTCACGCTCGCGCGGGGCGGATTGTACGAGTTTGAATTCGTCGCCCAGCGGGAGGGGGGCAGCCTCGGTCGGATGACCATCGCCGAGCGCCTCCCGACGCACCCTGCGCCGCCTAGCCCAACGCGACGCCTCTTCCTCGGTATCAACGCGAACCGCTACGTCATCGCCCGAGTCCCCGAACACGGGGGCGAACCAACCGAGGTGACCTTTCGACGGGACGACGAGGCCGAAGCGCGCCGCCAAGTCACTGAGGCGCTGCGAGCCGAGGTGCGACGCTCGCCGGACGAGCACACGATCATCCTGGTGATCGCGATCGGAACCTATGGGGACCTCATCACCATGATGGACCTCGCGCTCGACGAACAGCTGTACGTCGTGTCGGTCGCCGACGCCTTTCATCTATGAGCCGCGGGGGTGAGACGATCGGTCCCGTGTTGGCGCACACGCCCGCTGAGGTGCACCGCGCGTAGACCGAGCAAGCTACGTAGCGTACCGCGCGCCGAGACGGTGCGAGTGCCCTTCGGCAGGCCCCACCACACTCTCGGCTACCGCAATCCAGCTCATCGACACGCGTTGCGGCTGGTCGGAGGCGGCATACCGTCCTCATCGGATCTGATCCGCGCCGCCCGCCGTCACTTCACTGGGGCAACCGCGTGATAGATTGGTTTCGTGACCGACGCTGCCGACGAAGTGGCTCGGGCCCGCCGAGCGGACGTTCGTCGCCGGACGTGGGGCGCGATCGAGCGCGTCCCGTCGGGTGCGGACAAGCCTCCGCTTCACGACGCGATGTCGATCGAGGAGCGGCTCGCGCGACTCTGGCAGCTCACAGTGCGCACCTGGACGTTCGCGGGGCGACCCATCACGCGGGTGGCCCGCCGCGACTGGCCCACCGAGGTCTTCGAGATCGAGCATGGACGACGCCGCGCTGCCGGACGACTTCCGTGACCTCCTCGTCGCCCTCGCGGACGCGGGCGCCGAGTTCATCCTCGTAGGCGGCTACGCCCTCGCGGCGCACGGCTACCTTCGCGCCACCGACGACCTCGACGTCTTCGTCCGCCCAATCAGCCGTGCTCGACGCCGTCGCGCTCCTCCGGGCTGACAGCAATCCTTCCGGCCGTATATCATCATCTGATGTTCCACTTGCACGAGAGCGGCGCCTCGCGGCGCGAAGTGGAACGCCCACGATGGGTCACCGGCGCCTCGGTCGTGTTGTTCGTGGCGATCACGATCGGCTGTCGACAGGACGGGTTTCCGCACGCGGGTCCCATCCAACAGAAGAACGAGATCCGTGATCTGAACCGCGACCTTCCCCCGCGGTACTTCTTCAAGCTCAAGTCCTTCAAGGCGGTGGAGCCGGTCTCCTGCGCGCAATGGCGCACGACGGAGCCAGGTGAATATCGATTGATTCGCTTCACGACGCGCCTCGCGGTTGGCGAGATGGGTGGCTACCCCTGCGGCGACGGGATCATCCACATGGAGGGCAACATCTTCGGCCACTACTTCGAGAAGGTCCTCGCCCGCATGCCGGACTGTCAGAACTGCCGACTCATCCGGAGCAGCTACGTCCTGATCGAAGAAGCGACCATGGCCGTGATCGCCGCGCCCCCCGGCGAGAGGTACGACCAACCGTCGGCCTTTGCGCTGTACCAGTGGCCGATCGGTCGGGTCGGCCCCGTCTCGATACGCCAGGCCGACATCCTCTACGACCGGCCCGAGCAGGCGCACGAGTGGATGCCGATCGTACACCCGCAGAGCGCGACGCTCAGCTTCGCCTGTCCGGACGGAACGTTCAGCGAGTCATGCGTCCGGCGCATCGACTGGATCGATCAGCGCGCTCCGGAGGGTATGCTGCACGAAGAGTTGCCAGAGGACGAGTGGGATCCATCGATCCGCGTGCTGGACTCGGGCACGGCCTCGGATCCCCCGGATTCGGATTCGGAGCCCGGTCCGAGCTCAGGCTTCGAAGGAGGTAGGGCCTCGGAAGGCGGGACGCTACGATAGGGCGGTGACCCGAGCGGCGCGCCAATTGTTTTCCTTCGCCGAGTATCTCGCGCTCGAAGCCGAGAGCACGGTGCGACACGAGCTCCTCGACGGGCAGGCCTGGGCCATGGCGGGAGGGTCTCCCAGTCTCTCGGGGATCGCCGTGAACGGCGCACGACGAGGAGCGCGTCGATCTCTGGCGTCGTACCGACCGAGGCTGGACGCAGCTCAGCTTCCGGTCGGGCGAAGGCGTGCGCCTCGAGAGCCTCGGATGCGAGCTGCCGGTCGACGCGATCTACCGCGATCCCCTCGCCTGAGCCGTCGTTCACACGCGACCCGTGCACCTTCCATCCGTTCGCCTCGCGGTGCGCGCGCCTCGGCGACTTGGCGCTCCAGCTCGAGGCGGAGGATCTCGATGGCCGCCTCTCGTCCCCGCTCACGCCGCCCGGACTTGCCGAGCGTCGAGCGCTCACACAGATTCGGGGCGTGGGCATCGACATCCATGCGCAGCTCGAGCTCGCGAGCGATCCGCACGGCGCGTCGAGCGTGAGCGCGGCGCGGTTCGACGTTCGGCGCGACTACGAGCTGTTCGATCTGCTGGCTGGCGGCCGCTCGGATGACCCGGACGACGCGGTGGTGCCGGTGCGGCGGTTTCGGCACCCGGGCGCGACCGAGATCGATCCGCGCTCCACCTGGGTATGGCGCGACGAGCTCGCCCAGGTCATGGACGCGTATCGCCGATCGCGCGGCGTGGCCTGCGAGGACCTCGCGACGATGATCGCCGCGATGGACCGGATCAACGGCGACGACCCTCGCCGATGCCGCGCAGCGTTTTGGTTCTTCTGAGCGCGACGCCTCCGCCTCCTCCGCCCGGGCAAGATGCGGCGCGGCAGGGTCACCGTACGCCAGCAAACCAAGCTCCGTCACAGCGTTAGTGAGGCGAGCTCGCGTGCGCTCGGCTGGCGAGCTCGACGGATCCGCCGGCCGCCGCCCCGGTGGACGAGGGCTCATCTACGTGGTGAACCGAACGCAACACTTGCTGTCGCCGGTCCACGGAGGGGGCTAACGTCCGCGCGCGCAACATGACTGGCCGTCCGCTCACTCGGTTCGAGCATCGACGAGGCGCCAGGGTGAGAACAGCCCTCCATCCGCGAGCATTCGCCAGAGCTCCACGCCGTGCTCGGCGTCATACAACCCAGGGACGATCTGGAGGCGCGCGCCGAGCCTCGATGTGATCGTCGGCAGCGTCACGATCTCGCCGTCGACCACGACGGCCATCACGCTGCCGATGCGCTCGGCGCTGGCCTGCCCCAGGCGAGTCGCCCCCGCGGACGTGAACGTCATGAGCACGACCGGTTCATCGCTGACCTCGGCCATCGTGATCGAATCGATATCGTGCCCCCGCAGCACCGGCTCCGGATCGAGACACAGCACGCGACAGAGCGGTTGGTCGCTGTCGGGATCGTCGCTGTGGAGATCTTCGACTGCGACGAGGCACATCGACACCGGTTGCGTCGCGTAGTCACGCGCCGCGTCGCAGCCACCCAGGATCACGGAAGGCGGGTTGCTCTGCACCTGGCCGAGTCGGCTCCAGCGCAGCTTGGAGGGGAGCGGCGGCATCTCCCCCTCGGGAGGGAACCCCGGCCCTAGTAGGTGGAGCTCAGAGCGTGGGGTGCGATCGCCGCGGTCACGTCGACGACCGAGCTCGCGGCGTCCACGTCGAGCTCGATCGTCTGCACGTCCTGATGTCGGAGCGATGCGCTCGCCCCACCCGCCTCGATGCGCGCGACCATGTCTTCGCCTTCGCGCCGCGCAAACTCGCGCTCGGCCTCGAGCCGGAGCGAGAACCGCGCCCGACCGGCGAGGGGAGTCGAACGGTCGCGGTCACGCCATGCTCGGTAGGCAGGGGGCCCCAATAGGCTCAGCCCGGCGAGCAGCGCGATCGGGCCGAACACCCAGACCGCGCGGGGCAACGCGCCGAGGAACGCGCGACCGCGGCTCGTCGAACGTGGGTCGGCAGGGTCGCGTTCGCCGCCGCGTGTCATGACCATGTGACTGTCTCACCGTCGGCCTCAGCGGACAACGCGAACCACCGCGAAGAACCGTACCCAGGGCTGGCCTCAACCACACTTGCGATCCGTACAAGTTCGAGAGGGGGCGCCAACCCGCGTCCCGTCGTCCGCCCCGCTCTGACGGCACACCCGCCGACAATTACTCGAGGGCTGTCGAGCTCGTTACGTCGCCGCGCGACCGCCGAGACGCGACGCCCTACCCTCGGCGATCTCGGGCTCGAGCAACGTGCGCGACGAGCGACCGATGCCGAGCCGCCTCGCACGCTACGGCGGGCTCCTCGGTGCCGGCCCCACGCCATCCGGTCGCCCCAGCAGGCGCGCGATCGCGCGCGCGGTCGGCGAGCTCTTCGAGGCCGTCGTGGACTTCGGGACGCTCATCGCGGGCCCACCGCGCCGACGACGCCTCGGTCGAGCGCTTCTCGGCCGCGATCGCGATCCGTCTCAGCGCGGCGGCCGCTCGTCGTCTCGCATCTGCACCGCCGCCCGCGTCGCGCGCGGAACATAGGGTGTCTCGACCGAGAAGCAGACCAAGGCTTCCTCCACGGCTCCGCCCGGGGGATAGCTGATGGACGACAGCTGAGTCGGCTGCTGCTCCACGTAGGTTTCGACCCGTCTCAGCCAGGCCGCGCGTGTCTCGTCAGCGCCGAGGCGTGGGATCGCCTGGCACTCGTGACGCCAGACCGTGGGGCCGTGTGCGCCGACGGTCGACGGCTGATTCACCACGTGCACGGGGAGGCTGCCCCCGCGTAGGGGCGACACCACCTCGACGCGACGCATCGGAGCGGGGCAACCGGGGAGGGCGAGGAGCAAGGGCAGGACGAGCGCCATCGCGAGGGCAGGTCTCATGGATTCGGACATACCACGTTGACGGGTGCGCGAGTCAGGATTTGATCGACTCCGCAAGCTGTGCGTCGGTCTCCGGATGTCGCTCGACCGTGCGGTGTCGCGGCAGGGCGAGGCGCGGAAAATCGCGGAGCGAGGTCGCTCGTCGATCCACGAGCGACTACCCGGCGTCCCCGTGCGGCGACCCGGTCCACGAGCCTGGGACCGCGACCGACTCCGCCTGCCGCGCCCTCCGCTCGACGCCGAGGACCGCGCACACGCACAGGTCGTAGTCGGGGATGCTGCCGTCCCACATCGGGTAGGCCGTCTCGTCGTCGATCGCGAGCTCGACCTGGCGATCCTGGATCGGCTTCAGCAGCTCGAGGGGGGTCACGCTCGGCGGCGTCCAGCCGTTCGCGCGCATTTCGTTACCCGTTCGGTCGAAGAACGCGGCGCGCCCTTGCTCATCGGTGCGCACGCGGAATCCGCCCTCGTGCACGAGCTGGTGGTGGAACGTGCACAAGCACACGAGGTTGCGCTTGTTCGTCTCCCCGCCTTGCGCCCAGTGCTCGATGTGATGGCCATCGAGGAACCGCTCGTTCGTGCACCCGGGGAACGCGCACCCCCGATCGCGCAGGACGATGGCGCGCCAGAGCGCGGGCGGGATGGTCCTCGTCTTGCGCCCCACGTCGAGCGGGTCTCCGTCCGCGTCGTGCTTCACGCCGATCAGCGAGCAGTCGCACGCGATGCGGCGGAAGGTCTCGACGGAGATCCGCGAGCCGTCGTCCATCGTGGCCGCCCATCGCGCTCTCCGGAATCAGCGAGAGCATCGGGCACCGGCTCGAGCGGGTGGACGCCGGACGCTTCCGCGGAATCAGTCGGCGCGTCGCACTCGGTCCGCCAGGTCGCCGACGGATCCGATTCCGCGGAATCAGCCTCCACCATCGCCGCGCTCGATGTGACCGCGCTCGACGTGGCTGCGCTCGACGTGGCCGCGCTCGACATCGCCGCGCTCGACGTCGCCGCGCTCGACGTCGCCGCGCTCGACATCGCCGCGCTCGACGTCGCCGCGCTCGATGTGACCGCGCTCGACGTCGCCGCGTTCAGCGTGGCGAGCCGGTCCTCCGCGAAGTGCAGGATCACGCACGCCCGGTCCGCGCCGGAGCGCGACGACGGCTTCTGCGTCAGCGTCGCTTCCAGGTGCTCTGCGATGCGGCCAGCGCGTCGGCCAGCGTCGGCATCGGGAGCGACGCCGTGTCCGCCGGATCCATCGCGCCGCGCGTCTCCTGTCGCATCACCTCTTGCATCGTGCGGATCGCCTCCATCACGCGCGCCGCCTCGTCCGCGCGAAGCTGCGCCTCCACTCGAAACGACCCGTCAGGCATCGGCCGCTGGAACACCCACCGCGACGGCGCGCGGCTCACGTCGTCGGGCTCGTCGAGCGCGCGCGTGCCCTCGACTCCGCGCACGATCCGCTCGAGCTGCGACGCGGTCGTGTTCTTCGCCATCTCGATGAACGCTTCTTCGCTCGCCGGCGTGGCGCCCCGACAGATCGCGCGCACCTGCGAGTACGTCACTCGCCGGGGCATGCGTTCAGCATGCGTAGGCCGTAGCATGTGGCGATCTCAAATCATGTAATCAAATGTCATTTATCCCCGCGTTGCGACACTGTAGAACGGAGCGAAACGCGAGCTCGCGAGAGGCGCTCCGCACGTCGTCAGGGGGGTGCCGCACGAAGACCCGCATTCGCATCCGGAGCCTGGACGCCGACCTCCAACTCGACGGAACCGAGCGACGCCGTCAGCTCGCTCCGCTCGTGTCCGATCGCACCCCAATGTGCGGCCCGATGCACCGCCGATCGCAGCGGTCATGAGCACGCGCGTCGCGTCGTCGTGGCCAGGCCACGATGGGAAATGCGCGACGCGGTCAGCGCCCCTCCCACGACGCCCACGCGAACGCCACTGCGAAAGCGACCTCGACGATCGCCGGGACGACGATGCCGGAGCTGACTCGGCCCGCCCGGCGCTCGTAGAACCCGAGCCCCGCGAGCAGCGCGCTCGCCACGCTCATGCCCAGGCACACGGCCGAACGGAGGTCCGACGGGCCGGCCGTTCGCCCGAGGAGGAACATCAGCGCCAGCCCGAGGTAGAGCGCACCGATCCGGCGCCCCATGATGATCGGCCCGTCGGTCGGCTCGATGCCCCACGACTTCAGGACGGATGCTCCGGCGAAGAGGAATCGAAGGCCGAGAACACACCCGCCTACGACCATCACGTACGACATGATCTCGAAGGTCATCGGCGTTCTCCCTGTGTCGCGCGCCGCGGACGCGTCCTCATGAGATGACCCCGGCTCGTCCGATGGCGACGAACGGAGCGAGCAGCGCGAGGAGCCCCGCGGACGCGAGGAGCCCGGAGGCGATCCAGAGAGCAAGTTGCATTAGCGCTCCATCCCTATCGAGCCGATGCGGTCGCGACCGGACCGATCGGTTGCTTCGTTGACATGGATAGCGCGCCCTACCGAACGATCCATGATGGAATGGTCGGAATAGTTGATATATCGTCCGGAATGGCCGCCCGTCCGGTCGACCCGCTCGCCGACGTGCTCGCGCTCTTGCGACCCGAGGCGGTGCTCGCCGCGGAGCTGCGCGCGTCGGGTCGGTGGAGCCTCGCCTTCGACCGACTGCCGGCCGTGAAGTTCGGCGTCGTCGTCGAAGGAGAGTGTCTGGTCGGCGTTCGGGGACGCTCGTCGACGACGCTTCGAGCGGGCGACGTCTTCCTCCTCGGTGACCCTCCGGCGGCGTTCATCGCGAGCGATCTCGGGACGCGCAGCCGAAGCGCGAGCGAGCTCCTCAACGACACCCGACGTACGGTCGTCCGACTCGGAAGCGCTCGCGCGAAACCGATCGTGCACATCATCGGCGGGCACTTCGTTCTCGATCCCGCGAACGCACACCTCCTCCTCGACGCGCTGCCCGCGTACGCGCGAATCCCCGCCGACGACGCGACCCCGTTGCGCGCCCTCCTGCCCCTCCTCATCGACGAGGTGCGCTCGGCGGAGCCGGGTCGCGTGCGCGCGCTCGACCAGCTCGCGCAGCTCGTGCTGACCTACGCGCTGCGCTGGCTCGACTCGGCGGGCGGGAGCTCCGCGCGTAGCGGTTGGCTGCGTGCGCTGGCCCATCCGCAGATCGGCGCCGCGCTTCGCCACATCCACACGAACGTGGAGAACGGCACCTCGTTGGCCGAGCTCGCGCGGGTGGCGGGCATGTCGCGCACAACGTTCATTGCGCGCTTCAAGGATCTCGTCGGGCAGCCGCCGCTCGCCTATGCGATCCAGTGGAGGGTGTCGCTCGCGAAGGACGCGCTGCGGACGACCGATCGCCCCATCGGAGAGCTCGCGTTCCAGTTTGGGTACGCGTCCGAGAGCGCGTTCAGCATGGCGTTTCGACGCGAGGTCGGCTGCTCGCCGCGCGCTTATCGAAACGCGAACGCGTCCCCGAAGTAGCCGTCGCGACACGCCTGGGCGGAGGCCTCGGAAAACGCCGCGCTCACGAGAACAACGAGCCCGACGGTACGAGGAAGGCGTGTCGCGTCGCGCCACCCGGTGACAGAACGTGACCTTGTCACGAGGCTCATGGTGAGCATGACCGCCGGAACGACGAGGATTCCATCCGCCGGTTCTTGGCCGCGATGCAGCCGCTCGACCGCTGCCGCGCGCGCGCCTTCGGCGGGGCGGTCAGGTGAGGACGTCGACGGCGGGATCGGCGACACGCCCGCTCGAGAGGCGAGATCGATCGGTGAGGGCGACGTAGTGCCTCTCTACGGGAAGCTCAGTCGCATGAGAGAGATACGTTGACTCCGGCTCGAGCCGCCGAGCAGGGGTTGAGATACATGTTCCCATCACACCCGCAGGTCGGTTCGTCCAGCCCGCAGCCGGAACTGACCGCGCTCGCGGGGTGTCGGCATACCCCAGGCGTCCCGCAGCCTGCAGCCGAGTAGCAGTATTGTCGCTCGAAGCAGTCCTCGTCGGAGTCGCACGGAAGGTCATCCAACGGCCCCGGATCGCAGCACGTGACGCACTCATCACGAACGCATCGTCGCCTGGCTTCGCAGCAGTGCTCCGCGGGACCGCAATCGCTCGAGGTCACGCACGACAGTATCGGCCTGCCGGTCGGCGACTGTCCGATCTGCTCTCCGCAGGGCCCGCTCGCCGCGATGCGGCCGGACGCGATCACCGCGTCGCGGATGTTCGCGTATGTCGTGCCGTCACACCCGCACGCCGGAGCCCCGCTGGGCGCATCCGTGAAGCTCACGCAACTTCCCGTCCCGAGACACTGAAGCGCGAAGCACGCCGCGCCCGGTCCGCACTCCTCGTGCGTGGTGCAGGACTCCGGGTCCAGCCCGGTTGGGACACCGCAATCCGCGGCCGCGCGACAAGTGTTGTCGAGGAGACAGCAGACTTGCGCATCTGAACAGCCGCCACACGGGTCGAAGCGGGCCCCCGCGTCGTGCAGCTCGACCGAGCTATGGCAGGCGAGCAGAGCCGCGCCCAGGGCGAGCGGCACCAGATATCGCACGGTGACTTGCGGTCTATTCCACGCGCAGGCCATGGTCAGAAACAAGCGAAGTAGCCACCGCGCAGGACGGCGTAGCTGTGAAGAATGCCGCCGGAGGGAAGAACGACGCGCAGGAAGTAGACGTGCCGGTCGCCCTCGAGGTCCGGCTGGGGACCCGACAGATCGACCGCCGTCCAACCGACGAAGTTCTTCCCCGTCGCAACGCCCTCGCCACAGACGCGCGCTTCGCTCGACCCATCGAGGTTGCGGCACGCGCTGAGATACAGTTGCTCCTGCCCGCTCGGGTCGTAGACGTTCGCGAGGTAGCGGACGACCTCGAGCCCGTCCTCCACGTGGTCTTCGGCCGGGTACTCCGCCAGCGTGGGGAAGGGGCAGACGAGCTCACTGAACGGATTGTCCGCCGAGTTCAGCCGCACCGCGTGGTTCACGTAGCTGAGGTCGGTCTCGTCGACGCGAGGCTGACAGAACGTGCCCGGGAGCTTCATGTAGTTGATGTCACACAGATCCGGGAACCCGATGTCGGCGCGCGTGACGGACCCGCCGACGCCCCCGGCGATCACGCCTGTGCACACCGCAAAGAAGGTCACCGTCAGCGAGCACGTCGGGATACGCATGAAGCCTCCGGCATCAATCCGCAGAGAAGGCGCGATAGCTGTGGACCACGCTCTCGCTCGGCAGCTCGACGAACAGGTAGTGGACGTTGAACGATGTGCTCATCGCCTCCTTGGGGGACGGCGCGAGGGTAAACCAGCCTTGGAAGGACAGGCCCGTCGCGGCCGCCGCACCGCAGACCGAACCCGTGTCGGTCTCGGAGAGATCATGGCAGCCCTGAACCATCACGACGTCGACGCTGGAGCCATCGTACACCCGCATGCGAAGTTGCGATGAGCCCAAGACATCCTCGGGATAGTGAGCCGTCGCCAGTAGCGGGCACACGAGGTCGTAAGCCTGGTGGGTTTGGTAGGCGTGATTGACGTAGCTCACGTCGTCCTCGTCGGACTCGGGCTGGCAGAACGCCCCCGGAAGCTCGAGCTCGCGGACTTGTGCGCGGCCCGGGAAAGCCGACACCAGGACCCCGATGAGCGCTCCCGCGAACCCACCGAGAAGCCAATCAACGCGCATCTTCATCCTCCTCCGCAGGTCGGGTCGACCCGGGTTCCCGCCAGCGAGGCCTCGCAGGGATTCAAGTATCGGCGAC
>JBFWYI010000138.1:0-20403 GCA_050186575.1 Sandaracinaceae bacterium
GCTGCCGCGCGGAGTCGCGCAACGCGCGATGCACCTCGCGGATGTCGCCGCTCGTTTGGCTCACGCGCAGCGTCTCGGCGCTCGCGTACTTCCGGATCACGTCGCGGCGCCGCGAGCGGATCGCGCGTTGCCACTGCTCGAAGGCCTTCGCCCTCATCGTCTCGAAGCTCATGCATTCCTCCCGCGGCGTCGCATGAGCGCTGGACGAGCGCGCGGAGCGCGCCTACCATGCACGTGCGACCTCCGCTCGGTTGCTCTCAACGGCCGCCCCGAACACGGGCGGCCGTTGCCTTTCCGTCGTTCATGCTGCGGCGTCCTGAACCCACTCGACGGCGAGGATCGCGCCGCCGGGAGCGTTGCGTGTGAGCCGCTCGATTCGAGCCGCGGTGCGGAGGCTGGGCAGCTTCCGACCGACAACGAGATGTGAAACGAAGCTCTTGGCAACGCCCAGGCGCTCAGCCATCGCGGCCTGAGTCGTGTTCGTTGACGCCATCCACTCCCGGAGTCGTTCTGCAGCCGTCATCGAAACGAGTCTACCCGAAGTCATTCCGAAGACAAGCGCAGGATCGGAAGCTGACCCACGAGGCGCTCGCGCGCATACTCGGCCCGTGACTACCGCGGAGTGGGCGAACGATGCGCGCGGCAGACGCGCGAGCGAACGGTACCGCCAGCTACTGCACGAGCTCGGGTCAGAGCTCCGCAACCGATACGGCTGGAAGGCCGCCGTCGCTCGACGCCTCGGGGTGCATCCGTCCTACATCTCGAAGGTGATCCAGGGCGAGGTCGTGCAGATCGGGCACGAGATGATCGATCGTGCCGTCGAACGGCTCGGGCTCGACGCGCGCTACTTCATCGACCCCACCGACAGCTCGTACCACGATTTCGCCACCGGAACGCGGACTCCCGTCGATGCGGACGAGGGCGGAATCCACGACGCGGAGCGGATGTGGCGCGTGCTCGCGCGACGCGCGAACGCCGTGCGCGAGGCCGAAGCGGAGAAGGCGCCCGCATCGCGGAAGCTGCAGAAGGCACGGGACATCGCGCAGGCGGTTCTCGCGTCGCGGCTCGTGCAGGCCGCACAGGCCATTGCGGCTTCGGATGACCCCGAGCTCGCGTGGCGACACGCACAGCGGATCGCGTCGCAGGCGGAGGCCGAGGAGATGCTGATCGACACGTGGCGCGTCGTTCAGCGTGCCACCCGCTCAAGTCAGGGTTGATTTCGGGTAGAGTTCGGGACCACTCTTGCCGCATCCGTTCCCCACCGATGCCCGGTGACGGAACGAGCAAGGCCCCGATCGCTCGCAACGATCGAGGCCTCGATGACCGGCCCCCGACAAAGGAACCCGATCGATGAACACGCTAGCACAGCCCCTGCGCGGCCGCGAGATCGCGCCGCCCTTCGCCCTTCTCCCCACCGCTTCGGCGCGCGCCTCGCGGTCCCTCGGCGGAACCGCCGGAACCCCCACGATCGCGCACGACGCGGCGGCCGACGATCGCGAGCGCAGCTCGAGCGCGCTCGCGGCGCTCGGCCAGGTCGCGCCGCTCGCGCTCTTCTACGCCGCAAGGTTCCATGCGGAATCGAGCGACGGCGGCGCGACGCTCGAGGAGCTCGCGGTGCACGCGGACAACCCGCGGCTCGCGCTCGCCGTCGACGCGCTCGAGCGCCTCAGCGCGCCGGCGATGGCCGAGGTGCTGTGCGCCGCGTTCCTGGCGCTCGAGCGCGAGCTGCTCGGGGAGGCGCCTCGCCGGCAGGTCTCAGCGCTGATCGAGGCTTGCTCGATGCGCGAGGAGCGAGCGACGCGGCACCTGAGCGCCGCCGGCGTCGACGGTGGGCACGCGCTCTCGATGGTGTTCTTCGACGTCGCTCAGCTCCGCGCCGGCGAGGCGACGTGGAGCACGGCCTATGAAGTACTGCACGTGCTCGCCGCGTGGCTCGCGACGCCGCGCGCGTTCGACGACTTCGCGGATCGGGTGATCGAGCTCGCGGCCGACCACCGCGCGGGCCTGCGAGGCTGACAATGCGAGCTCCCGCGCAGGACTGGCACTCGACCCCGGAGGCGGCGGCGTTCCTGCGCATGACGCCCTCGGGGATCCGGAGCGCGGTCCTGCGCGGCGAGCTCGTGCCCGACGGCCGCGGTGGTCGCGGCCGCCTGATGTTCACGACCGCGACGCTCGAGGCGTTCTTGCGCGGGCGCGCGCTGCGGTACTCTCGCGGGCGACACGCAGCGTCCCGGGGAGGTTCAGATGCGAAAGCAGATCCCGGGCGTAACTCGACTTGCATCGGGCAAGTGGCGGATCGAGACGTGGTTCACCTGCCCGAAAACAGGCCGCCAGAGGCGGAAACGACGAACGGTGAACGCACGCACGATGAACGAAGCCGCGCTGATGCGCGCGGAGCTCGTCGCGAGCGTGCAGGCTCCGCCGCCGACCGCCAGGCCGCGCTTGAACGAATACGCCGCGCGCTGGGCTGAGGCCCGGGCCGCGACGATCAAGCCGTCCACACGCGCGCGCTACGCCCTCGCGCTGCGCGCGATCGTCGCTGACCCGATCGGCGACTTCTGGATCGACACGATCGACCGCGCGGACGTCTCGGCGTGGCGCGATCGGCAGTCCGGCGCGCCCGCAACCGTCAACGGACGGCTGCGCGTGCTCCGCGCTCTCCTCGCCGATGCGGTGGCGGACGGGGTGATCCCGCGCTCGCCCGCGCTCGGCGTGCGTCCCGTGCGCGAGCCCGCGCGAACGGAGGAGACCAGCAACCGGCTCACGGCCGGCGAGGCCTCCGCGGTCCTGCGCTGGCTCGAAGAACACGCGTCCGCGTGGCACCCGCAGATCCTCGCCGCGCTGATCACCGGCGCGAGGCACGGCGAGCTCTCCGCGCTGCGCTGGTCGGACATCGACCACGCGGCCGGCGAGATCCGCATCGCGCGCGCGCAGTGGCACGGCTCGGTCGACTCGACGAAGACCGGCACCGTGCGCGTCGTCCCCATGCCGGAGGCGCTCAGCGCCGCTCTCAAGGCTCACCGCGCGCGGATGCTCTCCGCGCAGCACCCGGGCCTCTCGAGCGGCCTGGTGTTCCCCTCGCGCGCCGGCACGCCGCAGTTCGCGAGCGCGCCGCGTGAGGTCCTGCAACGCGCCGTGCGCGCCGTCGGGATCGACCGACGGATCACGCTGCACGGCCTCCGTCGCTCGCTGAACAACCTCGCGCGGCAGGTCGCGGCCGCCGAGGTCGTTCGCTCGATCACGGGTCACGTGACCGAGCAGATGACGGAGCACTACTCGTGGATCGAGCGCGACGAGAAGCGCCGGGCGGTTGACGGCGTGCTCGCCATGCTGACCGTCACCCCGACCGTCACGTCGGGCGACGGAAGCGGAACGGCCGGCGAGGAATGACCCTCATCCGGCCGTATTTTGGGCGTTTCAGAGTGGGCGATGCGTGATTTGAACACGCGACTTCCACCGTGTGAAGGTGGCACTCTACCGCTGAGTTAATCGCCCAGGAAGCGCGCGGTCTACCTCACGCCCCCCGGGGACGCAAGACACAACGCGCGCGGCTGCCGATGAACGGAGAGGTCAGCCGTCGGCGTTGTCGCCGAGCTTGGCCTTGAGGAGGTCGCCGAAGGTACCGAAGCCCTGACGGCTGGCCTCCTTGCGGTACTCGCGGACGGCGCGCCGCTCCTCCTCTTGGAGGAAGCGCTTGCGGCTGCAGCGCAGGCCGCCGTCGCGATCGGTGCCGATGATCGTCACGTCGATCTCCGTGCCCGGCGGCCACTTCTTGCGGTGGTCGGTGCCGCGCGGAGTGCCCATCTCGCTGTTCGGGATGAAGCCGCGGCCCTTCTTGCCGATGACGTTCTCGACGCGGACCTGGAGGCCCGCCGCGCCGACCTGCTCGACGATGACCTTGATCGCGCCGCCCTGCTTGAGGCGCGGTGCGCGGGTCGCGTCGGTGAGCTCGCCCTTGTCGAAGAGCTCCGCCTCGGCGTCGCTCAGCTTGCTGAGGCTGACCCGGCGCGCCTTGTCGTCGACGCGCTCGATGACGACATGGAGCTCGTCACCCTCCTTGACGGCCTGATTGGCGTGCTGGAGCGACTTGCCGAGCTCGCTGACGTGCAAGAGACCATCGATGCCCGGCGCGACGGAGACGAACGCGCCGAACTCCGCCGTGCGCACCACGGTGCCCTTGAACACGCGGCCCTCGGCGAGCTCCGCGGCATGCGCGTCCCACGGGTCGGGCTGCGTCGCCTTGATCGAGAGCGACACGCGGTCGTGACGCTCGCGCTTGTTCTCGCGCTCGTGGACCTTGAGGACCGCGACATCGATCTCGTCACCCACCTTGACGACGTCGCTCGGGCGCTGCCCGCGATCCCAGCTCACCTCGCTCTGGTGGACGAGGCCCTCGACGCCGCCGATGTCGACGAAGACGCCGTAGTCGCGGATCTGGGTGACCCGCCCCTTCAGGCGCTGACCCGGCTCGAGGCCCTTCAGCAGCGCGCGAGCCTTCTTGCGGGCTTCCTTCTCGAGGATGCTCCGCCGGCTCACCACGAGGCCCTGGTTGCCGCTACGCGCGGACTGGACGTGGAACTCCGCCCACGTGCCGAGGAGCGGCTGCGGGTCGTCGATGTTCTCGACGACCATCCCGCTCACCGGACAGAACGCGCGAAGGCCGTACACCAGCACGTCGAAGCCACCGCGGTTGAAGCCGAACACGAGGCCCGGTACGCGCGCCCGCTGGACGCGCGCCTGTGCGAGGTACTGACGCGTGCTGGTCTTGTCGATCAGCTCGTTGACGATCGCGATGTGTCCGCTCTCGGCGATGGCGCCGATGCGGCCGCGGAAGATGGTGCTCGTGGGGATCGGCTCGACGCCCTCGGGCGCCACCACGTAGGCGGGCGGCGGGACGGGCTCCGCCGGAGCGGCCATGTCGCCGGAGGAGGTCTCGTCCATCGACGCGTCGTCGAGCGGCAGCTCGTCGCCGTCGTCGTCATCGTCCGTTGCATCGCTCGACGCCGCCATCGCGGCCGGCGCGGGCGGCGGCTCGGACGCCTTCTTGAGCGCCGACTCGATGCTGTCGGCGGAGTCGGACGCTGCCTCCGCGGCGGGCTCGGGCGTGGCGACGTCGGCCGACGCCTCGTCCTCGAACGCGCTCGCCCCATCCAGCGGCGCCTCGACGACGGCCGCCTCGGTCGACGGGTCGGCCGCCTCGCCCGCGTCGCTCGAGGGCGTCTCCGCCGCGACGACGCCGGGGCTCGACGCGCTCGGGATCTCCATGATCGGCACGTCGCGCGGCTCCTGCGCGCGCGCGTACGCGGTCGCCTTACCGAACAGGTCGACCACCGCGACGTCGTCCGCGACGCTCGCGACGCGGCCCGCGATGATCTCGCCGACCGAGAACGCGTGGCGGCGCGCGCCGCCCGAGAAGAACGCCTGGAACGCGAGTGGGTTGTCCTTGCGCGGCTTCGGCGCTTCGGCGGTGCCCGACGACGAGCCGCCCTCGGCGGCCTCCGCGCCCTCGGCGGCCTCCGCGCCGTCCTTCTTCTTGCGACGGCGGCGGCGGCGGCGCTTCTTCTTGCCCTCCCCGCCGTCGGCGCTCGCCCCGTCGGCGCTCGCGCCGTCCCCGGTCTCCTCCGTGCCGCCGTCGTCGGTCGGCTCGCTCGACGCGGCCTCGCTCGGCGCGGCCTCGCTCGACGCGGCCTCGCTCGGCGCGGCCTCGCTCGACGCGGCCTCGCTCGACGCGGCCTCGCTCGACGCGGCCTCGCTCGGCGCGGCTTCGGCGGGAGGGGCCGGAGAATCGTGACCCTCGGCGCGCGTCGGCGCGGCCGAGCCCGCGTCGGGGCTCGCGCCAGCGTGGTCGACATCGGAGGGAGACGCGGCGGGCGCGTCGGTGGGGGACTCGACCGTGGTCGAGGTCCCCTCGGATTCGGAGGTGTCCGTCATCGTGCGGGAGAAGACTGGGTGAGCAGCGTGCGACTCGAGATCATGGCTCGCCCGAACATGGGGTCTCGCCCGAATCCAGAATGGATTCGCGGACGCAAGGTCTAGGTTGGCGCCCTTGGGCAGTCAAGGAGGGCGCCCCGCCTCATCCGCCTCCGTAGCGAGCCGCGCGCTCGCGGGCGCGGCGCGCCGCCGCCGCGTCGCCGATCGACGCGGCGAGGTCGCTCGCGCGGACCAACGTGCGCGCGGCCGCCCCCGCGTCGTCGAGCGCGATGTGCGCGTGCACCAGCATCTCGAGCCCCAGCACGGCGGCGTCGGGATCCGCGATCTCCGTCAGACGGTCTACCGCACGGACGATGGAAGGTACGTAGCTCGCATCCGGATGCTCGCGGATCGCGAGCGCGGCCTGCACCGCCTCGATGAGGACCGCGTCGCTGTCGTCGGGGCGCCCCGAGAGCGCCCGCTCCGCAGCGGCCGCGCCGAGGGTCGCGCCTCGCTCGTCGCCCTCCCACATCGCCGCGGCGGCAGCGCGGACCCAGAGGCGCGACACCTCCCCTTGCGCACCTGCAGCCACCGCCAGCTCGGCCGCCTCCCGGTACCGCTGGGCCACCGTGTCCTCGTCCTTCACCTCGGCGACCACCGCCAGCGCGACGAGCGCGGCGAACCTCGCGTCCGGGGTGCCCGTCCGGGCCGCCCACGCGAGCGCGCGATTCACCGAGTCCTCCGCCTCGCGGATCCGATCCGCGCGGGAGAGGACACGCGCGCGGAGCGCGTGCGCCGAGTCGCTCTCGTAGGCGTCGAGCACCTCGAGCGCCCGCTCGTTCTCGCCGAGGTCCATCAGCGCGCAGGCCAGGAGATCGATGGCCGCGTCGCGATCGCTCGCGGTGGCCTCACCGATGTGCTCCTCGACCCCGCTCAGGGCTCGGACCACCTCCGCCTGATCGCGCCGCGCTCGCGCGCACCGGGCTACCCCGATCGCCCGGCCGACCGAGAGCGCGGGCTGGACCGCGCCGCCGGCCGCGAGGAGTGGGGCGAGCGCCGCTTCGGCGATGTCGATCGCCCCCGCCGACAACGCGGCGTGCACAGCGCGAAGACCGAGGGCGAACGCCGTCTCGTCCCGCGCATCGCCGCGCTCGGCACGCATCAGGGCGGCCGCTGCCGCGAAGTGCCCGGCGGCGCGCGATGGATCGCCCTCGCTCAGGGAGAGCTCGGCCGAGCGCACGCGATAGTCGGACGCCCGCCGATGGTCCGCGCTCCGCTCGGCATGGAAGGCGAGTTGCTCGCAACCCTCGAGGTCGTCGGCCCGCCCGAGCCGCTCCAACGTCGTCACGATCCGCCCGTGCAGGCGCTCGAGCTCGATCGGGCTCAGCTCGTCGAGGATCGCGCGCCGCATCAGCTCGGAGCACACGCGCACGCGCCCCGGGAGCCGCTCGTCGCTCTCGTCGCCGCCCCACGCGCCGTGCGTCTCGGGAGGCGCCGCGTGCTCCTCCTCCGCGACCACCAGGCGCTTCATCCAGAGCCGCCGGAGCGGCGCGCGCTCGGTGTGACCGACGAGCCCCTCGATCGCGCTGAGGAGCGTGACGTCGGCGACCCCGCCGAGGGCGGCCGCCGCGCGCAGCATCGAGCGCTCGTGCCCCCGGAGCCGTGAGAGCCGCGCCGCCACGTTCGCGCGCAGCGCGTCGGGGACCTCCGGTCCGTCCCCGTCGTCGGCGCGGCGGCGCGCGACCTCGCCCTCGATCGCGACGCGCTCCTTGAGCGGCGGCGCGAGCAGCTCGACGAACAGCGGCACGCCACCCGTCTGCGCGTGCGCCCACCCCGCGAGATCCGGCTCCACGGCGCGGCAGCCGAGGTGGTGCGCGAGCAGCCGGCCCGTCGCGTCGGCGTCGAGCGGCGGCACGTCGATCGTGCGCCCGGACGCGACCTCGGCGCCGAACGCGCCCGCGCGCCGCGTCAACAAGACGAGCACACGTCCAGGAATGAGACTGTTCACGAGGAGCGGCAGCACCTGCCGCGTGGCGTCGTCCATCCAGTGGAGATCCTCGAGCGCGAGGACGACCACGCGATCCTGCGCGAGTCGGCGGATCGCCTTCTCCAGCGCGACGGCCAGCTCGATCCCGCGGGGGCGCCCGGCCCGCTCGTTCCGCGCCACGGGATACGCGAGGCCCACCGTCTCGCCGGCCAGGATGACCTCGCGGCGCGTCAGTCCGAGCACGCGGAGCCGCTCGACCTTCTCGAAGCGCTGCGCCGGCGCGTCCTCCGGCTCGATCCCACAAAGATCATGGACGAGGTCGATCAGCGCCCCGAAGCTCCGGTCGCGATCGGCGTCGTCGGCGCGCCCGTGCACGAACTGGAAGTCGCGCGGCGCCGCGTGGGTCCGCAGCTCGGCGAGCAGCCGTGACTTACCGACCCCAGGCTCGCCGACGAGGTGGAGGATCGACCCGCGCCCCTCCGCCGCCTCGAGCAGCTCGGCGAACAGGCGCTGCAACACGGCGCGCCGGCCGATCAGCGGCGCGCGTTGACGGATCGCCACCGCGTCGCGGTCGCGCCGCGATCGGAACCCCTCGACGAACACCGAGCCGTCGTGCTCGAGCAGCGTGAACTCGCGCCCGAGCTCGCTCGTGAGCGCCGGGTCCAGCCGCACCTCGCCTGGCTGGGTGTCGGCGAGCATCGCCCACGCGGAGGCGAGCAGCTCGGGCGGCACGTCGAGCACCACCCCCTCGACGAGCTTGGTCTCCGCCGGGCGCACGATCATCGGGGGACACGCGTCGACCCGCACCGGTCCGCTCAACCGGCTCGCGCGGCGGAGCTCGAGCGCGGCGCGGGTCGCGTGGCCGCTGGCCCGCTCCACGTTGCCGACCCCGAACGTCGCGATGCGCATGCGGTCTTGCGTCTCCTGGACCACCCCGGCCGATCCCTCTACCGCTTCGTCGAAGAGCTCGTCCTCCCCGGGCCGGCTCGGCACCACGAGGTAGACGAGGCGGCGCACTTCGCTCTTGAGGCGCCGCGAGGTGGGGAGCGCGCGCGTCCGCATCGTCGCCTCGACGGTCGCGTCGTCCACGCTGCGACCGGGATCGCTCGCCGCCGTCGCGTCGTCGAACGCGCGGGCGAGCAAATCCACGCGCAGCTTGTTCGCGGCCACGTCATCCGTCTCGGGGAACATACGTTGCATCGCAGCCGCGAGATCGGTCGCGCCAACCGGCTCACCGAGCCCGTGCAACACCCGCTTGAGCTCGTCGTGGATCGCGCCCGCGGAGGGCTGCCGGTCGTGGCGGTCGGGCGCCAACGCGCGGCCGATGATGGCCGCTAGCTCGTGCGACTCGACGTGGCTCTGCCAGTCGGGGAGCTGCCCGGCCCGAACCGCCGCGAGCACGTCGGTGCTCGCGCGGCCCCGGAACATGCGGCGCGCGGTCGTGAGCTCGAAGAGCATGATGCCGAGCGAGAAGATGTCGCTGCGCTTGTCGAGCGCCTCGCCGCGGGCCTGCTCGGGAGACATGTACGCGTACTTGCCGCGCAGGATCTTCGGGTCCTCGCCCTTACCGAGGTCCGGCGGGTCGGCGCGCGCGATCCCGAAGTCCGCGACCTTCACCTCCCCCTCGAAGCCCAACAACACGTTTTGCGGGCTCACGTCGCGGTGCACGATGTTCATCGGCTTTCCGTCCGGGCCCTTGGCGCGGTGCGCGTAGTCGAGCGCCTTCGCCACCTCGGCGCCGATGTGGAGGCGCAGCGCGAGCGGAAGCGACTCCTCCCCGGAGGCCGCCTTCAGGGACAGCGCCGTCGCGAGGTCGCGCCCGCGCAGGTACTCCATCGCGATGAAGTACGAGCCCTGCTCTTCGCCGAGATCGAAGATCTGGATGATGTTCGGGTGGCTCAGCCCCGCCGCGATCTTGGCTTCGCGCACCAACAGCTCGGCGAACCCCGGCCGCTCGAGCAGCGCGGGGAGCACGCGCTTGATGACCACCGTCTTCTCGAAGCCGGCCACCCCGCGCGAGCGCGCGCGCCAGACCTCAGCCATCCCGCCTTCGGCGATGCGCTCCAAGAGCTCGTACTGACCGAACGGGATCGCGGCCGACACGCGCGGCGAGGATACTCCGAAGGAGGAGCCGCGACCGATCTCGGGATCGCGGGCTCAGCGCGTGTCGGCGGGCGGCGGAGCCGTCTCGTTAGCCGGGGTCGCCGCCGGGCTCGCCGGCGAGCGGCTCCTCGATGCGGACGAACGTCCGGCGAGGCTGCCCCCCGCGACGGGCTGCGGTCGATACGTGTACGACGCCACGTAGGTTCCGCTCGCGCTCGTCGGCATGTGGAGCCCGCGCACGACGCCTTCGACGCAGGCCCGCTCTGCGGCGCCGAGCGCACCGACCACGCTCGAGCCGGTGACGTCGCCGGTGGAGCCGTCGACCGTGACGCGGACCCCCGCGACGTGACCCTCCTCGAGGCACGCCCGAACCGCGGGCTCGGCCCTGCGCAGCGCGTCGACGGTGTGCGCGGGCCCGGCCAGCAGGGCATCGGTCCTCGGCGCCGCGCCACCACCACCACCGCCGCCGCCCACGCCGCGTGCGAGCCCGAGGGACGTGCCCGACGCGCCGCTCGCGGCCCGGGCGCGCCTGGCGGTCGGAGCTCGATCGGCCGCCGCGCGGGCGGGCTCGGGCAGCGGCACCTCGCGGGGGGTCGCGACGGAGTCCATCGGCGCGGGGCCCATCATCCCGGTCGGCGTCGGCGCCACCGCCATCGGGGCTTCTTCTTCTGGCTCCCACGCCCCCGCGACGTCGGCCGACGTCGCCGCTTCGCTGGTCTCCGGCTGTGCCCAGTAACCCTCGTTGCGTTCGCCGGCCGCCGGCGCGGCGGCCGGCATCGGCGGCGCCGGCTCGGCCGCGGGGTCCATCGCCACCTCCGCCGCCTCGACGCTCACCGGCGCGGCCGCGCCCGACGCGCCCACGCTGTCGTACTCGGGCGAGCGACTGTTCATGCTGAAGCCCGCGGTGACGCCCAAGCCCACCGCGGCCGCGGCGGCGAGACCGCCGATCGCCGCGAAGATCCGACGCCGTCGCGCTGCGAGCTCCACGACCGGCGCGGTCGGCGCGTCCGGGAGCGCGGTCGAGGTGACGGGCATCGCCGCCACCGCCGCCGCCGCGCCGGTGCCCACCGGTGCGGCGGCGCCCGCGATGGCGGCCGCGACCTGCTGCGCCTCGAGCTCGCCCTCGAACCGTGGAGGGGCGGCCGGGTCTCCGATGTCGTCGAGCTCCTCGTCGCGATCGAGACGCGCCTCGATCGCGGCGGCCATCGCGTCCCAATCGCGCTCCGCGCCGGCGCTCGATGTCCGCTGCGCGCCGAGCGACGCGAGCGCACGATCCACCGCGGCGAGCTCCTCGGCGAATGCGGCGGCGTCGGTATCGGCGAAGGCGTCCGCCAGCTCGTCGTCGAGCCGACGCAACACGTCGAGCGTGGCTCCAGGCTTGCGATCGAGCGCCGCGCTGATGCGACGCGAGAGCGCCTCGTCGAAATCCGGCACCGCTCTCTGTTCTCCGTCGATGGGGTCGCGTTGCGTCATGACGCGCGCCTTCCTGCGGCCTTGGCCGTCGCGTCCGCCGCTGGCGCGTCCTCGTCGGGATCGGTGTGGGTCGCCAGCGCGAGCCGCAAGCGGCGCCGCGCTTCGTGGATGCGCCACGCGATCGTCCCCTCCGAGCACCCGAGCACGCTCGCGACCTCTTTCTGCGGCATGCCTTCGACCAACACCATGATGACCGTCGTGCGAAGCGACTCGCTGAGCCCCTCGAGCGCCACCGACACCTGCGCCTCGAGCTGACGCACCTCGAGCGCGTGCCGCGGGTCGGTGGAGCCCTGCGTGGGATCGGCCTTGGGCTCGGGTACCTTGGGGGAGTCGATGTCCGCCGCGTCGTGACGCTTGCGCTTACGGATGTGATTGAGACAGACGTTGACGCACACGCGATAGAGCCAGGTGGACAGCTGCGAGCGTCCGTCGAAGCGCGCGATCGCGCGCCACGCGCGCAAGAACGTCTCCTGGACGGCGTCGTCCGCGTCACCCCCATCGCCGAGCATCTGCACCGCGCACGCGAAGACGCGTCGCTGATGCAGGCGGACCAATCCGTTGAACGCGCGGCGGTCGCCCGCCTGGGCCGCGTGGAGGAGCTTCGCTTCGCTCGGATCGGTCATCACGCGAGAAACCCCGCGACGTCCGGGGATGGGGCGAGTCGACGGAGCGGGCGCGCTGTACACGAGTCGGAGCGCCCGTGGCGCCATCGTAGGAGATACGGTGGGAACAGACAACGAACCGCGTCGCGGCGGAGGTACAGCGGTGGCCACGGGCTCCATCGCCGCTTTAACCAAAGCCGGTTTGTGGCCCTTGGGACCATCACGCAATTCGACCCACCCGGGAGACGCGCGAGGGTCGGCGCGGGTTTCGACGCTTCTGCGCGCCCGCGGTTCCGGTCGCTCATTTGCCCTCCGATCGAGGACGGGACTATCGTCCTGCGCGTGGAGGAGGACGGATCCGAACGGCGCACGAGCCCCCGCGTGCCGATCGCGTTGAAGGTCGAGTACAAGCGCCTCAACTCGTTCTTCGCCGACTACACCAAGAACATCAGCCGCGGCGGCACGTTCATCCGCACCAAGAACCCGCTCCCGATCGGGACGGAGTTCATGTTCCACCTCCAGATCCCGACCCTCGAAGCGCCCCTCACGATCAAGGGCAAGGTCATGTGGATCGTGAAGGACAGCGGCGACGCCGACGCCGACCCCGGGATGGGGATCGGGTTCGTCTACGACTCCGAGGCGGACCGCGATCGGATCCACACCATCGTCGAGCGCCTCATGAGCGAGTCGCTCGGATCGATCCTGTACGAGAAGTTGATCGGCAAGCGCCGGCGCGACGAAGGCGAGAGCTGACGCTCGCCGTGCTCGGGCTACGGCGCGACGGTGACCGTGTTGCCGTAAGCGTCGGTGATCACGATCGACGTCGCGCCCGCCCCGCCCGGCACGCGGACGGTTCCATCCCCGTCGGTGTCGAGCATCATCGCCGCGCCGCCGTCGACCGTCGCGCTGACGGTGCGCGAGCGGAGCGGCACCGGGCCGTTGCTCACCGTCATCAGATCGAGCACGCGGAAGCCGGTCGGCGCGTTCACGGTGAGCGTGACGTCGAGATCCGCGCCCGCCGCGGCGGTGGTCGCGAGGAGCGTGGCCACATCGACCGCGAAAGGATCGCTGTCAACGGTGTAGTCGGGACCCACCACGTGGAAGCGGTAGTTGCCCGTCGGAAGCCCGAGCCGTCCGGCCAGCCCATCGGCGCCCTCCGTCCCGAGCGGAGCGACCGCCTGGAACTCGACGGTGTAGTAGTGCGTGCGCGGCGTCCCCGCCTGGCGCAGGAGCGGGTCCGGCGTCCACGTGAGGATCAGGTCGCCCTCGGTGACGGGCCGACCCGAGGCTCGGAGCACATCGGCGTAGGTCCCGGGGTTCGTCTCGTCCTCACGCTGGAGGTGAACGGTCGGTGTCCCGTTCAGCGGATCCGAGCCCACCCACGTGAAGTAGACCGACTCGAGGCGATGGATGCTCGGCGCCGGCTGCGCCGACGTGAGCTCCGCGAGCAAGCGAACCACGTTGCCCGCCGGGACGCTCGCCGGCACGGTCCCCGGCGCGATCGGGGACGTGTCGACCTGCACGTCGTCCACGATCGTCGGCGTGCTGGGCCGCGGCATCCCATCGGCGTTCGCGTCCTCGCGCTCGGGGCTCATCACGAGGGGGAAGAGATCGACGAGCTGCTCGACGACGTACTCGCCCTCGAGCGGTCCCCAGAACGTGATCTCGGGTTCGTAGCCTCCCGACAACCAGTCCTCGGCGAGGAGGATGTAGCCGCCGTGATCCTGCGCGTAGCCGATCACGATCGTGTTCTCCTCGGCGACCGGCGAGTGCTCGCGGACGTACTGGGTCACGAGCGTCATCGGCTCGCCCGGGAGCGTGCCGATGAGGTGATCTCCGATGCGCAGCGCGGTGACGGTGGTGCGCGTGCTCTCGCAGATCGGCGGGCCCTCGAACTCGCCGTTGATGATCGTCTCGAACGTGCGCGCGACCGCCTCGATGCGGTTGCACCCGCGGTACGGATATTCCGAGTTGTTCGTGTTGGGCATCTGCGCGCGCGGGATGAGCGCGAGCCGGTCGGGGCTGCACAGCGCCGCCGAGAACGGTGCGTTGAACTCGTCGATCGGCGAGATGAGGTTGCCGGAGGTATCGAACACCTCGTTGTCGGCGTCCCGCTCGAGATCGAACGGCGCGTACGCCAGCGTCCCATCTCGGATGGTGAACGTCTCCCAGTCCGGGCCGAGCGCGATGTCGCGGGTCACCATCTCCAACTCGGTCGCGCTCACCATGTTCGTGCCCGCCTCGTCGTAGGCGGCGCGCAGCTCGGCGAGCGCGTAGTGGCCGACCGTCTCCGGCTTGCCGAAGTCCGTGCACACCTCGGCGCCCATGCAGTCGTACGTGCTCGAGCCAGCCGGCGAGACGTCGCCGCCCGCTCCTTGGAGGTGCATCACCACGACCGGCGAGTCGAAGCTCTCGCGGAACACGCGCTCGACGCCGCCGGGCGCGTCCGTCGAGATGATGGCGTTGTCCTCGCCGTGGAGCGTCCCGTGCATGCCGAACACCGGGAGCGCCGCCATCGGCGTGCCGTCCATCGCGTCGACGCGGATCATGAAGAGGTGGTGGTCGTCCTCACGCCCACCGGCGAGATCGTCGTTCTCGCCGCGCCGATCGCGGTTCACGCGGTCGTCCGGATCGAAGTTTCCGTTGTACGAGAATCCGATCTGCGCGGGCTGCATCGCGTCGAGCGCGTCGCGCACCGCCAGCTCGAGCTGATCGACCACGCGGGTGTAGACCGTCGAGCGGAACGTCGAGAAGCCGACCGCCAACGCGGTGTGCCCAGTATAGTTGCCGAACGTCGAGTGGCTGTGACTCGTCGCGACGATGATCTTGCCGGTGTACTCCGGCCCGAGGCGCAGCTCGAGGTCGTGGACGAAGCCCTGGTAGCTGCTCCCGAGATCCACCTTGATGAGGATCGCCGTCTCCCCGCCCGCGCGCAGCGCGAGGACGCCGATGCGCGGCCACGTCTCGATCCCGATCGACGGGCTGAAGGCGTTCGCGAGGTACTCGCTGCGACGATAGCCGTCCGGCAGATATCCGCCGGCACCCGCGGCCTCGGCGCGCGCGGTGTACGCCCCGAGGGCGGTGCCGAGCGGCAGGTTCAGAAACCCCTCGGCGACGCCGGCCTCGAGCGCCCCGCTCGTGACCGTGCCTCCCGCGCCGCCGGTGGGCGGCACCTCCTCGAAGGCGCAGTAGTCGATCGGCGCCGGGGTCACCGGCGGCCGGGGCCCCGCGTCGGGCGGGCCCGCGTCCGTGCCGCTCCCACCGTCGCAGCCGAACGCGAGGTGGAGGACGAGCGCGGAGAGGCCGAGCGCAGAGAGCGCGGACGAGGATCGTGGGGCGGTGCGCGGGGGCGCGGTTCGCATCGAGGTCTCCATGGTTGGACGGCGTCACTATCACCCCGCCGCGAGGCGGAGATCCAGCGTCGCCCGACGTAAACGTGGGTGTGCCCACCCGGCCTGGAGCTCCGTCGACGCCACCGCGAGGCGATCGGCGCCCAGCCTTGCTAGACTCGGCCCTCGACGATGGGTGGGATGGCCAGGGGTTCGGGGTGAGCGCAGCCCAGTCACACCCCGCGCGTCCGGTGCGACAGATCCTCGAAGCGGGGATGTCGATCGCGGGTCGCTACGTCGTGCTCCGCGTCCTCGGTCAGGGCGGGATGGGCCAGGTGCTCGAGGTCGAGCACGCGTCGCTCGGCCGCCGCTTCGCGCTCAAGGTGCTGCGCCTCGAGCGCTGGAACGACGAGCTCGTGCGCCGCTTCAATCGCGAGGCGCGCGCGCTCGCGAAGCTCACCACGCCTCGCGTCGCGCAGGTCACCGACTTCGGGATCGACGAGGAGTCGGGCCCCTTCTACGTGATGGAGCTCCTCGAGGGCGAGACGCTCGAGGATCGCCTCGGCCGCGACGAGCGCTTGCCTCCGCGCGAGGCGCTGACGATCGGCGCCGCGCTGTGCGACGCGCTCGCGGACTGCCACGCCGCCGGGATCGTGCACCGCGATCTCAAGCCGTCGAACGTCGGCCTCCCCGACAGCGGCATCGTCCTCGTCAAGCTGCTCGACTTCGGGCTGGCCGCGTCGATGGACGACGCGTTCCTCTCGAAGATCACGCAGAGCCAGCAGATCCTCGGGAGCCTCCCGTACATGGCGCCCGAGCAATTCAACGCGGCGCCGCCGTCGACCGCGATGGACATCTACGCGGTGGGCATCTGCCTCTACGAGACGATCACGGGTCGGCTGCCGTTCATGGCGCCCTCGACCGCCGCGCTGATCCACCAGATCCTCGCGACGCCGATGCCGCCGCTCCCCGCCGAGCTGCCGGGGGCGCCGCTGATCAACGAGGTCCTCGAGCGGTTCCTCGCGAAGGAGCCCGAGCGTCGCTTCGCCTCCATGACGGCCGCCGCGACCGCGCTCCGCGAGGTGCTCAACGCGATCGGGGGACCGCTCCCGGCGCGGATCGGGGGGACGCTGCCCTCCGGCGCGCCCGAGCGTACCCGGCCCGGCAAGGACGAGGTGTTCGGCCCGCTGCCCGCGACGCAGGAGGCGCGCGCGCCGGGCGCCCGCATCGATCTCATGGCCACGATGATGGCCGAGTCGGGGACGCGGCTCTCGTCCCACGACGTGCCGCCGACGATCGAAGAGGTCTCGCCGGCCGCCGGAAGACCACAAGCCGTGTTGCAGCCGACCTCGCAGCGTCCCCCGCCACACGCGCCGGGCCCACACGCGCTGGGCCCTCATGCGCAGTCGCAAGTTGGATTGCCGGCCCGCAACGCGCCCGTCGCGCCGTGGCACAGCGAGGTCATCCCCCCTACGCCGGCCGCCGGCGTCCGTCCGTTCGGCGCGCCGGCGCCCACCTTGCCGGAGGCCGCGTTGGCGCCGCCCTCCCCCGCGAGCTGGCCGGGCTCCCCGTCCGTCGGTCCACCGAGCGCCCCGGAGCCCGCCGAGCCGAGCCCGTGGCTCTTCCGCATCGCGGTGGCCGCGCTGCTCGGGTTGATCGCGGCCGGCATCCTCACCATCACGCTCATGATGGTGCTGAGCGGACCCGACGACTCCGACACGCCCCCGCCGCCCTCGGTCCATGAGCCCGGTCCCAGCGTGGTCCCCGAGGAGACGCCGGATCCGTCCGCCGGGACGACCTCGGAGGCCGACGTCGAGGCCGCCTCCGAGTCCGGCCTCCCCCCGGCCGAGGTGCACGCGCCGCCGACCCACCCGTCCACGGACGACGCGCCCGAGCCGGTGCCCGTCGGCCCGCGCAACCCGACCGGCGGCCGCGGCTCCTCGGGTCGCTCCGCGCGCGGCAGCGAGTCGCTCGAGCCGGTGGTCCGACCGCTCCCGCCCAGCCAGGGAACGGGCACCCAGAGCAGCGGCGGATCGTCGGGCTCGCCGCCGCTCTGGAACGGAAACGGGCCGATCTCCGAGTTCTGATCCTAGCCCCCCACCTCATCGAGCCCTCATGCACGACCGCAACCTCGCTTGTCGCAACCTTCTTTGCCTTCTCGTTTCGCTCGCCACGTGCCTCGCGGTGAGCCGGGCGCGCGCCCAGGACGCGCGTGAGGAGGCGCGCATCCTGTTCGAGCGCGGGGTGGAGGAGATGAACCGCGGCAACGACGACGTGGCCCGCTCGTACTTCGAGCGGAGCTTCGGCCTCTACGCGCGCGCGTCCACCGCCTGCAACTTGGCTCTCTCGCTCGAGCGGACGGGTCGCGCGTGCGACGCCGAGTCCTGGTACCGACAGTGCGCGTCGCTCGACGACGAGGGTCGCTTCCGCGAGCAGGCGACCCGCCAGGCGAGCGAGCTCGAGTCCCGCTGCCGCGCGCCGAGCGGACCGACCCCGAACCCGTTCGTCGGCGGGCCGACCGCGCCGCCGGCGAACCGGCCCATGCTGGCGCAGAGCTGGACCGATCCGGGCCCGGTCGGCAACGGGCGCTCGCCCGATCACACGATGCTCGCGATCGGCCTCGTCAGCCTGGCGCTCTCGGGCGGCGGGCTCCTCGGCGCGGTGCTCACCGCCGACGAGTCGTGGAACCAATACCGCATGATCGGCGTGGAGGGCGGCTCGCCGGACGCTCCGGTTGCGCTGATCGAGGGCACGCCGCAGGCCGACCACCTCCAGTCCTCGCAGCAGATGCGCAACGCCTCGATCGGCCTGGCCGTCTCGGCGGCCCTCCTCGGCGCGGTCGGGCTCGTGTTCGTGATCGTCGATCTCGCGCAGCCCGGCGTCTTCTACGGCGACGCGTCGCGCGCCTCCGAGGTGCGGCTGGCGCTCGGATCGGCGCCGGGCGGCGGCCCGATGGCGACGCTCGCGATCGACCTTTTCTGATCCCCCTCAGATGGACGAAACGTCCGCTTGATGATCGAGCGATCGAGGCCTACAAGGTCGCCCCATGAACCTGTCCCGCGCCACCTGCGCCCTCGCCCTTGGCCTCGCCCTGTCGATCGGTGCGCTGTCCTCGCCCGCGTACGCGGACGACCCCGTTCCCGAAGTCTCGGACGGAGCGCCTGACGCGGAGCCTCGCGACGTGTGGGGGAGCCTCCTCCAGCTCTCGGCCACCGTCGGCCTCGACACCCCGTTCGGCGTGGCCGGCGGCGCGATCGAGTTCACCCCGTGGCGCTACCTCGCGATCTACGCGGGCGGCGGCATCGGTCGCGCGGGCGGTCAGGCGAGCGGCGGCATCCGCTTCCAGTTCCCGGTGGGCAACGGCGCGGTCGGCCTCATGACGGGCGTCGGCGGCGGCGCGCAGGACTGGGACAACAACGTCTCGGGCGGCGTCGTCACGCGGCACTGGGACTTCGCGTTCAACCTCCACATGGGCGTCACGTTCGAGTATCGCTGGGAGATGGGCCTGTTCGGTCGCCTCGCCTTCGGCGCGACGGGGATCCTCGAGTCGCAGCCGGAGTCGTGCACGATGACCGTGGACGACAACACCCCCGCAGCGTGCAACTTTTCTTCCGATATCCTCGCGGCGCCGATCTGGGGCTGGGCTGGGCTGACCGTCGGCTACGCGCTCGACCTCTGAGCTGGCGACATCTGGGCTCGCGACATCTGAGCTCGCGACATCGCCCGCCAACCGCCGCGCGTCGCTGACGAGCGGCGCCGCGCATGCGCGCTACGATCGGCGCGCACTCCCCGTCTCGATAGAAGGATTCCCATCATGACCATGCCGGTCGGCGAAGCACGCGCGAGGCTCTCGGACCTCGAACAGCGCATCCACGCGCTGGGGAGGTATCTTTGACCTCGACGGCCTGAGACGGAACCTCGAGCACCTCAACGCGAAGTCGAGCGACGAGCGCCTCTGGAACGACCCCGAGGCCGCGCAGGCGCTGGTGCAGGAGCGCGCGACGGTCGAAGCGACCGTGACGCGACTGGACACGCTCGCCCGCGAGACGAAGGACCTCGCCGAGCTCCTGGACATGGCGGCCGAGGGCGGCGACGAGGCGATGGTCGACGACGTCGCCGGACAGATCCCCGAGCTCGAGGCGCGCGTACGCACGGCCGAGCTGGCGCGGATGCTCAACAAGCCCGAGGACCGCTCGGACGCCATCCTCTACATCAACCCCGGCGCAGGGGGCGTCGACGCCCAGGACTGGGCGGAGATGCTGCTCCGCATGTACCTCCGGTGGTGCGAGCGCAAGGGCTACAAGGTCGAGGTCCTCGACAACCAGCCGGGCGACGAGGCGGGGATCAAGGACGTCTCGCTCGCGGTGCGCGGTCCCAACGCGTACGGCTACCTCAAGGCGGAGAACGGCGTGCACCGGCTCATCCGGATCAGCCCGTTCGACTCGAACGCGCGCCGTCACACCGCGTTCGCGGCGGTGCACGTGGTCCCCGAGATCGACGACGACGTCGAGGTCGACATCAGGAAGGAAGACCTCGAGGTCGACACGATGCGGGCGGGCGGCAAGGGCGGGCAGCACGTGAACAAGACGGAGTCCGCGATCCGCATCAAGCACGTCCCGAGCGGCATCGTGGTGAAGTGCTCGGCCGAGCGGAGTCAGCACAAGAACCGCTCGACCGCGATGAAGATGCTCCGCGGTCTCCTCTACGAGCGCATGCTCGCGGAGAAGGCGAAGGCGTTCAGCGACACCTACGAGTCCGGCAAGAGCGCGATCGACTTCGGCTCGCAGATCCGGACGTATACGCTGCAGCCCTACCAGCTCGTGAAGGACGAGCGCACCGAGCACAAGATCAGCAACGTGAACGCGGTGCTGGACGGCGACCTCGATGAGTTCATCGAGGCGTACCTGCTCGACGCGGCCGGCGGCGCCGAGGCGCCGGCGAGCTAGTCGAGTCGACCGTCGGCACCGACCGTCTACATCGAACGAGAGACCTGGACGTC